>NZ_BAUT01000009.1 GCF_000513095.1 Halalkalibacter wakoensis JCM 9140 | reverse complement strand
TTTATTTAATCCTTCAGAGACAGTTACAATTGTATAACCTTCCTATCTTAATGAATTAATAATCTTCGAAAGGTCATTAAAAAAAAGAAACCTGCTTCTGTGAAACTGGTTGAGTAAAAATGGTGTTTAAATATGGAAATACCCTCACTTTTTTTATTAGTCCTTATCTAAATTTTGAAGAGGCGGAATGTGATAAACGGATTACGAATAAAATCAAGAAAACAGATCGAAAAAAATGTAAACGTTATCAATGTGAAGAAACAACGGAAATGATTTCGAACGGAGGGAGATGCAATATGCAATGGCCGAGTCAAGTTAAGGTAAAAGAGGTTGGTCCAAGAGATGGTTTACAAAATGAACCTCTTTTTCTTCCAACTGAGGATAAGATTGCTTGGATTAATCAATTATCGAAAACGGGGCTAACATCGATTGAATTAACCTCTTTTGTTCATCCGAAGTGGATTCCTTCCTTATCTGATGCAAAAGAGGTTGCGCGTGGAATTACGAAGGAAAAAGATGTTGTCTATACAGCGCTAGTACCTAACCAAAAAGGATTAGAAAGAGCACTTGAAGTGAATATTGATGAAATTGCTGTTTTTACGTCAGTCAGTGAAACACATAGTCGAAAAAATACGAATCAATCCATCTCGCAATCTCTTTCAAGTGTGAATGTTGTTGTAAAAGAGGCTATCAAGGAGAAAAAAAGGGTACGAGGATATATGTCAACGGTTTTTGGCTGCCCGTATGAGGGAGTTATTAATGTAGAGCAAGTTGTACGTATAGCAGAAGCTTTATTTGAAATGGGCATTGGTGAACTTTCGTTAGGGGACACCATTGGGGTAGCAAATCCAAAGCAAGTACAAGAAGTTTTAGATGTTTTGCTTAAGCGTTATCCTGCTGAGAAATTGGCTATGCATTTTCATGATACAAGGGGAATCGCATTGGCGAATGTGTTGAGCTCATTAGGTATGGGAATTACAACGTTTGATTCTTCATTAGGTGGTTTAGGAGGATGTCCATACGCAAAAGGAGCATCTGGAAATTTAGCGACAGATGATTTAGTTTATATGCTAAATGGAATGAAAATTGCAACAGGTATTGATTACAATAAGCTTATCCATGCAGCATCATTCATTCAAGAAAAAATCGGTAGAGATCTACAAAGTCATAGTATGCAAGTGTTCAATTCTCAAAATGAATGAGATAAATAATAGTGAGTAGGGCAGCGGGTCAAATTGACTCGTTTTTTTTGTGTGGTGAACTTTACAAAAGTGTTCAATTTAAAAGTTTTTTGTCAAAAAATCTCTCATATATGTAATAAAAGTGTCCAAAATAAAATATAATTACATCAACGAATGAACAATATTGTTTAAATTTAATAAACTGTTATTAACAAGGTTGTTCGAGTTGTGGAGGTGGTGTTTGTACATGTATGGCCGGCTTAATATCTATCATTTTAAGTTTTCTTGGTTACAAAAAAGGGGGGATGTTATGGAAGTGTTAATGCGAAATGTGTTTCAGACACTAGGGAAAAATCGTTCGGCTAATCAGTTGGCTAAAAAATATGGATTACGTTTTGGAGCAAGTCGATTTATTGCTGGAGA
This sequence comes from Halalkalibacter wakoensis JCM 9140, assembly GCF_000513095.1. Lineage (GTDB taxonomy): Bacteria > Bacillota > Bacilli > Bacillales > Bacillaceae_D > Halalkalibacter > Halalkalibacter wakoensis. Next base: position 91,499 of record NZ_BAUT01000009.1, on the reverse strand, counting down.
AACGATTGAAGCAGCCATTCATACCGTTCAAACGTTGAATGAACATGGGAAAGTAGTCACCCTTGATCATTTGGGCGAGTTTGTTTTTACCGAGGAAGAAGCAATTGAATCTGCACTGATGTGTATTCGCACATTAGAGGCTATTGCTGAAGCTGGCGTAACATCAAACTTATCTCTGAAACTAACATCGATTGGACTAGATATTAGGAAAGACTTATGCATGCAAAATTTACGGAAAATTCTTGATACTGCGAAGCTTTACGACAATTTCGTTCGCATTGATATGGAAGATTATGCACATTGTCAAGTATCCATCGATATTTATGAAGAACTAAGAAAAGAGTATGACAATGTCGGTCTAGTGATACAAGCTTATTTGTACAGAACGGAACAAGACATGCATGAATTAAACAAGTGCCGTGCAAACCTCCGTCTCGTAAAAGGAGCTTATAAGGAATCACCTAACGTTGCTTTTCCAGATAAGAAAGATGTAGATGAAAACTTTCAATCTATTATAAAAACACATTTATTAAATGGAAATTATACCGCAATCGCAAGCCATGATGAACAAATCATTACCTACACAAAACAGTTCGTAAAGGAAAATAACATTCCAAATGAACAATTTGAATTTCAAATGTTGTATGGCATATGCGTTGAATTACAAGATCAATTGGTCAAAGAAGGATACAAAGTACGAGTTTATGTTCCTTATGGAATCGACTGGTTTGGCTTTTTCATGAGGCGATTAGCAGAACGACCTGCTAATGTCTGGTTTGTAGTAAAAAATCTTTTTAAATAAAAAGGAGCTTGATTACGATGACAACAACAACAAATATTTCTCTATTTCAAAATGAACCATTTACGAATTTTTCTAACGAAGAAAACAAAAAAGACATTCAAGACGCTCTAAAGACAGTCAAAGCTGAACTTGGAAAACATTACCCTTTATCCATTGGTGCGGAAAAAATAACGTCGGACAAACAGATTGTTTCCATTAATCCAGCTAATATAGATGAAGTAGTGGGGTATGTAAACAAAGCAACAACAGAATTAGCTGAACAGGCGATGCAAGAAGCGCTAGTTGCATTCGAGTCATGGAAAAAAGTTAATGTGGCTGAACGTGCTGACTATTTGTTTAAAGCAGCAAACTTAATGAGACAGCGTAAGCACGAATTTTCTTCTTGGCTTGTGTATGAAGTTGGAAAAAACTGGGCTGAAGCTGATGCAGATACTGCGGAAGCAATTGATTTTATGGAATTTTATGCAAGAGAAATGATTCGACTAAGCGAGACAAGTACACATCAACCTTTAACAAAGCTTGAAGGAGAGAATAATCAGATTTCGTACATTCCTCTTGGAGTTGGTATTATCATTTCTCCCTTTAACTTCCCGTTAGCCATTATGGCTGGTACGACTGTAGCGGCGATTGTTTCTGGAAATACCGTTTTATTAAAACCAGCTGATTCTGCTCCGGTTGTCGCTGCAAAATTTGTTGAGTTAATGGAAGAAGTGGGCTTGCCAAAAGGAGTTTTAAATTTTGTACCAGGTGATGGACTTGAAGTTGGCGAGTATTTAGTAGAGCATCCGAAAACACGTTTTGTCTCGTTTACAGGTTCTCGTGAAGTTGGCTGCCGTATTTATGAACGGGCTTCAAAAGTACAACCAGGACAAATTTGGCTAAAGCGTGTGATCGCTGAAATGGGTGGAAAAGACGGGTGCGTTATTGACGAGACAGCAGATTTAGATGCTGCAGCACAAGGAATTGTTGCTTCTGCTTTTGGTTTCCAAGGACAAAAGTGTTCAGCGGGCTCACGTGCCATAATCGTTGAATCGGTTTACGATGAAGTAGTTGATAAAGTGGTGGAGTTAACGAAGAAACTTCAAATTGGTTTACCAGAAGAAAACGCTCCGATAGGTCCAGTCATTGATGAAAAAGCGTTGAAAAAGGTGTTAAGTTATATTGAAATTGGCAAATCAGAAGGGACTTTAAAAGTAGGCGGTTCAAGAGCGGAAGGCAAAGGCTATTTTATTCAGCCAACTGTGTTTGCTGATGTGGATCCTAAGGCGCGTATTATGCAAGAAGAAATCTTCGGACCAGTGTTAGCACTTGCTAAAGCAGCTGATTGGAAGGAAGCAATAGCGATTTACAACGATACAGATTATGGGTTAACGGGCGCTTACTATTCAAGTGTTGAAGACCGTATTGAATATGCGCTTGAGACGATGCATTGCGGGAACCTTTATATTAATCGTAAATGTACTGGAGCATTAGTTGGAGTGCATCCATTTGGAGGTTTCAACATGTCTGGAACGGACTCAAAAGCAGGTGGATATGATTATATGCTGCTTTTTACACAAGCAAAATTAACGTCTCGAAAATTATAATTCAAAATCTCAGTTGAAAGAACAGGCTATTTGAAATGTCATTTAATAGCTTCACAACTTGCAAGCCTGCTAGGAGAAGAATACTTGTAGCAGGCTTTAGCAAACGAAAAATGGTTTATTCATTTTGTTAGAGAGTACGGAAATATTCCTTTTTTCCGTGCTCTCTAACAAAACGGATGATTTTTCTCGATAAACAAAAGTGTTTAATGCTTTGTTTCATTTAGATACTACTGTTCAATCTATGTTATAGTTAAAAAGAAACTACAAGAGAAGGGACTTAGTATGTTCAGAATTGGACAGATTTATATTCATAACGCCTTTGCGATTCTGGAGTCTGACACCCCTTTAAAAGATGTAATAACAACATTAACGCAAAATGATTTTGTTATTATTACTGGGCAAAAAACGTATGTGATCGCAAAGGATGAGAGTAAGCTTATTGCCTTAGGTAAAGACTTTCAACTAGTTGGAGATTGGCTTAATGAAATTGAATGGATGACTTCGGCTGTGACAACGTTAGAGGAAATCTCAGAACAAGATGAGATCTGGAGCAGGCCGGTAATCGTTCGGGAAGGATCCGATTTTGTTGGAATTGTTACGGCTAGTGAATGGTCACGGTATTTAAAAGAAGAAAAGGCAAAGATAACCTCGTATTTTCAAACTTTAGCTGAAACGGTTAATGATGCTGTAACGGCTGTTGATCATGAAGGGGCTGTGCTTTGCTGGAATACGGCAGCTGAAGGAACATATAAAATCAAGCGGGAAGAGATTATTGGCCAAAAAATTAGTGAGCATTTCCAAACAGAATCGGTCTATCTTCATCGTATTTTAACAGAAGGTTTACCAGTCCGAGGAGCCTATCATCGACCGAATGATAAAACGCATGTTTTGATCAATGCTTCTCCTATATTGTACGATAACAAAATTATCGGGGGAGTCGCCACAGAACAAGATATTACTAGGGTAGTCCGGTTGAATGAGGAGCTTGATTCCCAAGCCTCGGTACTTGTTAATGAAAAAGAACCGTTCTCTTTCCTATTAGGAGGAGAGTCAGAAATACAAGAAGCCTTTCATGTTGCACAAAAAGTAGCTTATGCGGATATTCCTGTTCTTTTAACAGGGGAGGCAGGCTCAGGTAAAGAAATGTTTGCACAAGCAATTCATTATGGAGGTTCAAAAAGAAACGGTCCATTTGTTTCGATGAATTGTCAAACCATTCCTCCGGGACTTTTTGAAGCAGAGTTGTTTGGCTATCAAAACACAGAAAACAGCTCGAAACTTGAGCAAGCAGACAACGGAACGTTATTTATTGAAGCCATTGATAGAATGCCACTGGAATTTCAAGAAAAGGTACTTGATTATCTTGAGAACCCCTCTTTCTACCGTGTAGGGGGGGATGAACGGATTACGACACAAACACGAATGATTGCTTCTTCCACTCAACCACTTGAAGAGATGGTAAGAAGAGGGGAGTTTAATGAAAGCCTTTATTATCGCTTAGCAATTATTACAATTGATCTTCCTCCATTGCGTAATCGGACGAAGGATATAATTGAATTAGTGGATCAATTTGTTGAAGAATTTAGTCAGAAATATCAAAAGGAAATTCCAAACCTTTCGCAAGAAGTCATGGATGTGTTTGTTCATTATTCGTGGCCAGGCAATGTGAAAGAGCTCCGAAATGTAATTGAGCGATGCATCGTATTGCTAGATGGTGGGGAAATCTCACTAAAGCATTTACCCCCTACGCTAACAGAGATGCATGGTTTGCAAGAGGAAGAAAATGTTTCATCGGATGGGCAGATCCATTCTGGAAATAACGAGGCAATTATGATTGAAGAAGCCTTCGTAAGACGTATGGGAATAAAAGCGCTGCAGCCAATCTCCTCGGTATCTCTAGAGGAACGTTGTATAACAAGATAAAAGAATATCGTATTTTGGTGTAAGATGCCTGACCCGAGTTTGGGTCAGGTGTTTTTTTTGATTGAGCCTTCGAAAGGAGAAACCTCTCATTATAACTCACCGTATATAAGAGTGAAACGAAAGGAGTGATAAATGTGTTAATCTCAATAATAGTAATGGGGTTATTTGTTATACTAGGGATTTTCCTGCTGAATGGAAAAGGTTCCTTTTTAATAGCTGGTTTTAATACGTTGCCTAAGGAAGAAAAAGAAAAATATGATACAGTTGCTTTATGTAAGTTTATGGGGAAAATGATGTTTGCCTTAGTATTTAGTCAAATGTTATGGATGCTTAGTGACATATTTGAGATAAAGTGGTTATTTGTAGTAGGTCTAGTCTTATTTTTAGGCATTGTCGGGTTCATTCTTTTTTACGTAAACACCGGGAATCGTTTTAAAAAATCTAGTGAGTAAAAAAGATAGGGAAGTTATAAATAAGACAGTGCTGTTCCTTGTATTTATTGTTAATGTTTTTCTTGCTGCATTGTAAGACCTCTTCTGTTCGATATGCTATAATTCACTTTGGACAAAAAACAATCAAAATTCTTATGCGTAAAGAAGCAAGCAGGTGGACATATGATAAGGACACAAGTAAAAACATATCGTTGTCCGGTTGCTTTGACAAATAAAGCAAAGGACAAAATGAGGTCGCTCGGCATTGACGAGCGTTCGTTTTTTTTATTGGAAAAATCGTTTCGTATATCTATTGAAAAATATCCACAGACAAAGGATCGTCCTCTTTCCGTCGCATTATTTTTAGACAATGAGTGGAATCTGCAAATGGCCGCTAAGTACGAAGGGATTGTTGTCATTTTGCATTGTGTCGTGGAAAGGGATCGATTTATTGTTACGAATGTAACGACAAAAACAGCACGAACATCTATAGATACGAACTGGCGTCGGGCCACTGATATTATTTTTGACTTTGATGTACAGCCGGGGAAGATGGTTCCATTTGATTTACTCGGAATGATACACGACATGCCAGTTGCGCAAGAAAGCTCCGAGTATGTAAAAAAGCGGATCTCGAGCTGGGAAGGCTATTTAAAAATTCAAGAGCGGTCAGCTGATATCCCAGACATGACTGCTCGTTATTCTGGCCTTTCGTTCAATCAGAATTTTACTCGAATGACCCTTGTCGGATGTCAATTAGGGGATAAGGAATGGAAAGTATTAAATAATTTAAGTGTCAAACTTAAGGGATTGGACCAGGATGTTGGGAAGGTTCTAAAAGCTAACCGCTCCTCGCTCAAAGTTGAAGTTGAACTGAATAAATATATGGAGAATCGAGCGAGGCAGGGCCAGCTTGACTTGAACCAGAAGGAAGTAGTTTTTAGTAATTTTGCGACATTGAGTCAGGTGAAGCGTTTGCGCCAAGGGTTTAAGTATCTGGAAAACGGGCTAGCTGCCAATCCCGAGCTAGAACAACTTTTATTTGAAAACAAGCCACCCGTCAAAACACCGAAAAAGATTCCAGCGCTTCAGTTTCACAATCGATTGAATGACTTCCAACGAGAAGCAGTTGTAGGCGCGATGTCAGCAGAAGATTTATACGTCATTCAAGGGCCACCTGGAACAGGAAAGACAACCGTCATTTCTGAGATTTGCTTACAAAATGCTAGAGCGGGCCTACGTACACTTGTCGCGTCGCAGTCGAATTTGGCGGTCGACAATGCTCTTGGCCGTTTACTTGAAAATAAAGATATTCGGATTTTGCGAGTTGGGCGGACAGAAAGCATTGAAGAAGAAGGAAAAAAGTTTATTGAGGAAAATGTAGGTCAGTATTGGAAAGACCATACGTTAAAAGAAGTTTCTGTTCAATTTGATACAAGGCAAAAACGTAAAGATGAAATTGAAGCTGAATGGACGAGGAATGAACAGAAAATCGAGCAGCTTGAACCAGAACTTATGCGATTGGAAGCAGAAGTTGCAGCGAAAAAGAAAGCAATAGAACAATTTAATGAAGTTGAAGCTAGTATTCAAGAACAAAGAAAGAATGTGCACGCTGCAGAACAGGATAAGGTTTCTATTCAGCAACAACTGGAAGAAATTCGTCAATCTTTTGAAGAGTTAACTTTAACAATTGAAAAAGATGAAACGTTTCTTCGAGAAGAGCCCGATGTGGCTGTCATTCAAGAGCAGTACGACGAAATTCAAAAAGAGATCGTGCAACTACGAAACAGCATTTTATACGTAGATCTTGAAGAACAAATGGCACGAAAAACAAAAGCTTTTGAAGAGGCGATGGTTGCATACGAAAAGGAGTCTGAAGCAACATCGAAATTGGAGATCTTGCTAACAAAGATTAAAGATGTGACCCAAATCGACGGCTTGAAATGGATATTGCTACAACACAACATTGAACGGACTATAAACATCCAACAACTGATCGATGAGTTAAATGACGTTCGTGCACAAATAAAACAGTTTGAAAAACTAAAAGACTACCATGACAAACTAAATGGAGCCATTTCCTATATTGAAAAACTATTACAACCTCGCCACGTTCCGATAGAGCAAATTCAGGAGCGAGCGACGAGTCGAGCAATGACGTATACGGCAGTTGAGATCGATCATTTTTTAGACGATCTACGGGATAAAATGCGAGAATCAAACATGTATCCGCAAGAGTTAGGAGCTGCTTTAGAAGGACTATACAGTAGAAGGCAATATGTAAGGCAAAAAGCAAACCGTTTGCAGTCATTTGATACGAGTAAAAAAATGGCTCAAGACATATTTGGTCAGCTTAAGCGAGAATTGTTAGCTGAACTTCAACTAAAACAGCAGGAAAACCATCGATCTAATCAAAAGTGGAAAAAAAATGTAGACGAGCAGAAAGCAGAGATTGAAACCCTTCAATCGCAAATGAATGAATTACGGGAGAAGGTAGAGCCCATTCCAAATGCCGAAGAATGGCTCCCGCAAAAAGAAGAACAAGCGCAAGAGCTTAAAAGGAAAAAAGAGCAGGTTGAGAAAGGGCAAGAACGTGTCGAGTTAAATCGTCAAAAGCAAGAAAAAGTTACGGTCGAGTTGACGGAACAAGAACAGGCTCTCGAGCATGTCATAGCACGCCTTCATGAACACAATGGCTTGCTTATGCAGAAGGAAGAAGAGTTAAAGCCTTTGGTGCTACTAATCAAAGCTGAACCTGAACAAGAGCATGAAGAAGTTCTGAAAAAAATGGCCAGTTTATCTTTCACTAGAGAATCATTGAAGCAGGAAAAGCAAAAACTTCCTATCTTCCAATCTATCCAAGGACAATGGCTATCCATGCTAGAAGAAGCTAGTGATCATGACTTAGATGAAATCCGGAAGCTTTATGTGAAGCATGCAAACGTAATTGGAACAACATGTGTGGCCTCTGCGCGTAAAGATTTTATCGATAATTATCCAGTGTTTGATGTTGTTATTATTGATGAAGTATCAAAAGCGACGCCTCCAGAGCTTCTTTTACCTATGTTGAAAGGGAAAAAGGTTATTTTAGTCGGTGATCACCACCAACTCCCTCCTTTACTTGGAGATGATACGCTTGAGGAGACTTTGCAGGAATTGGCTGATGAGAGTGATGACTTCGAAGGCAAAGTGGAATTAAAGAAGCTTTTAAAAGAATCCCTTTTTGAGCGATTGTTTAAAAATTTGCCGAAAACACATAAAACAATGCTCGCGATTCAATACCGAATGCATGAAAACATTATGCAAACCATTTCGCCATTTTATGAACAAGAAAATGAACGGCTACAATGTGGCTTATCGGATTCTGACGTACAGCGTGATCACTTGCTTGATTCTCCTCTTATCAAACGGGATAATCATTTAGTATGGCTCGATGTGCCAAACGAGATGGGGTTTTTCGAAGAGCGAGTAAAAGGAGGAAGAAGCCTCTTTAACTCAGCTGAATTAAAGAGAATTGCAGAGCTTTTGCAGGAGTTAGACACGGCGACTGCAGAGGCGAAGAAAGCAGGTAGGATGAAGGCTGATGAAAAGAAAAGCGTTGGTGTCATTAGCTTTTACGGGGAACAAGTTAAACGAATCGACCGGTTGATTCAACAGGAGTTGCAGTTAGAGCACTTATTGATTCGCACTGGGACTGTTGACCGTTTTCAAGGAATGGAGATGGATGTGATTTTGTTAAGTATGGTTCGAAATCATGACAACAAACAAGATGACATTGGCTTTGCCAAGGACTACCGTCGACTGAATGTCGCCCTTTCAAGAGCGAGAGAGTTACTTGTGTTAATTGGTAGTGCAAAGATGTTCACTGAAAAAGCGAGACAGGCTGATACGAGAAACATGTATAAGCATGTATTAGAAGCGGTCAAAAAACAAAATGGAATGCATACGCTTAAAGAGGTGAGTCTGCATGGATAAACGAACAAAGGATTTACGTTCCATTTTGCTTGAGAATCCAGCTGTAGAAATAAAAGAATCAGCTGTTTGGTATGTGCCAGTTGATCTATATAACGTTGGCTTTAAACGAGTGAAGCGATCGAAAATGGATATTCTCATGAAAATGATTTTACTGTCAGTAGAGGAGACGGATATTCGGCGAGCGGCCAATTTGGCCGAAATGCTCTTAGTTGAAGAATTATTTATTGTAGACTTAATCGAAAAAATGGAGCGGACTGGCCTCATTCAGCTTGAAAGATCAATTTATAAACTCACCCAAAAGGGGCGTAACCAATTACAGGAGGGTATCATTGAAGAGGAGTTGGAAGAGGAGTCGACAGAAGTAAAGTATAGCTCGACTCATGATGAGTTTTGGTTTTCAATGCCTCAGGATATGCCGGAAGAGGAAGAGTGGTCCCTTTATCGATACACAGAACCTAGGGATGTAGTAAGTGAGAATCGATTAGTACAAGTTCTTTCCGAGCAAGAAAATGGATTGGATGAAAACGGCTACCAAATCGTTGTTTCTGACGTTACGACGTTCGAACAACAATCAGTCGTACATGTACCATGTCTAGAATTTCACTTATACAATCAGGAACAGGATACTTTCTATGCGCGTGTCTGGAATACGTGGCTCAAACGTTGGGATGACGTTCTAGAGCAGCAAATAGAAGAGCATGAACGTGTTGAATGGAGAAAAAAATATACATGAATGCCTGCCCTCAAGTTCAGTGGTTTTACTCTGAACGAAGGGCAGGCTTTTTCATTTGATCGGGGTTGCTGTGTAATGATGCAAAAAAGCAAGAATCGTATTGATCTTCAACTCCATCTGTAAAATACCGGTAGAAAATCTTGCAGAAAACTAGAAGATTCCTTTTTTTTGTAATACATTTAGTTACATTAGATGAAGATGAGTCAAGTAGCTGTAACTATTATTTTCTGAAAAGAGTTTATTTTTAGATAACTGTGAATTGGAACTAGTTTGTTTAATGTATGTGGCAAAAGAAATGTAAATAACAACTAAGGAGTGAGTTCATGAGTTTGGCAAAGATACACATACCAGAAATTGAGCTTGATCATGTTAGCATGCGTTATCAAACCGATCAGTCAGAAGTATTGGCACTAGATGATGTGACAGTAGATATTCGAAAAGGCGAGTTTGTTTCGTTATTAGGTCCGTCTGGATGCGGGAAAACGACGTTGCTTCGAATTATGGCAGACTTACTTCAGCCGACGAGTGGACAAATCAAGGTTGCTGGAAAAACGGCAAAAGAAGCAAGGCTTGCTAGAAAATATGGCATCGTGTTTCAAAGCCCTGTCTTGTACGATTGGCGAAAAATTAAAACGAATATATCACTGCCGCTTGAGATGATGGGGTTTAGCAAACAAGAAAAGGAGGAGCGTGTTAATGATTTATTAGAACTGGTTGGATTAAGCAAGTTCAAAGAAAAGTTTCCGTGGCAGCTTAGTGGAGGAATGCAACAGAGAGTGGCGATAGCAAGAGCTCTTGCGATTGAACCAGAAATTCTCTTAATGGATGAGCCATTTTCTGCATTAGATGAATTTTCAAGAGAACGGTTAAACGAAGAATTGCTTTCGATTTGGAGCAAAGTCAACAATACAGTTGTTTTTGTTACCCACAGCATACCAGAAGCCATCTTTTTGTCAGATCGTGTATTCGTCCTCTCCCCTCATCCTGGTAGGTTGTCGGCCGTTGTAGAAATACCTTTACCAAGACCTAGAAGGCAGGAGATGAGAAATAGTCCACAGTTCTATGAGTTAGTGACGCAAATAAGAGATAGTTTTGAAGGAGTGTAACGAATGCGCAATGCCGTTCTTGTAAGTCGTCTTGCACCTCCGTTTCTATGGGTTATTGGAATTTTGGTTGTATGGCAGCTTGTATCGTGGTTGTTATTATTTTTTGATGTACCACTTGCTCAGTCGAAGATTCCTTATTTGCATGAGTTGGCAGCAGTTTTGCCTGGATATATGAGTGTCCTATTGTCGGAAGGGCTAGCTACATTTTCGAATGCGGCTTATGGTTTTTTACTTGGTGCATTAGCGGGAGTGATATTAGCAGTTGTGATGAGCGCATCAAAATGGATGGAGCTATTATCGTTTCCGTACGCAGTAGCTTCTCAAATGATCCCGATATTAGGACTGGCACCAATTGTATATGGCATTGTTCAAGACGCCCAACTATCACGAATCATAATTGCTGCCTATATTACGTTTTTCCCCGTTGCCCTTAATATGCTTAGGGGACTGAACAGTGTTGACCCTACAGCAGTCGAATTAATGTACTCCTATGCAGCTAAACCGTGGCATGTTTATTGGAAATTGAAGCTGCCCGCCTCGTTACCTGGTTTATTTAGTGGCTTGAAAATTGCTGCCCCTCTAGCTGTCACGGGGGCGATCCTAGTCGAACTGATGGGGGCAACAAAAGGGATTGGCGTAATTATGCTCCGTAATTTGTATTATGGACCGTCACACAATTATTTGTTTTGGCTTACCGTTCTTGTTGCCGCGTTATTAGGAATTGTCAGTTATGTGGTTATTAGCTTAATTGAACGCTGGGTTACGTCTTGGCAGCCTGAATTTCGAGAGTCAGGGGGTGATAGCCAATGACAGGCAAACCAGTTGAAAAAAATATGAACTGGGTTAGTGAACCGATTGTTAAAGAGAAAAAAATACCGAAACCGTCAGCAAATCCTTTTTCCTCTAAGAGCAAAATCAATCAAAAAGGTGTGGCACAAGTGCTCCTTCCACTAGGAGCGGGTCTTCTATTTATTACTTTGTGGCAGCTTCAAGTCTTTCATATGGTTTTTCAACTCAGAACGTATCAACTTCCACTTCCTTCAGCCATTTTGACAGCCATCATTGAAAACATCCATGTTCTCCTGCCATATACAGGGTACACATTAACAGAAGCAGTCTCTGGCATGTTGCTAGGATCAACTCTTGGCTTTTTGTTAGCCCTCGTTGCAACAGCCTTTCCGAGGTGGGGGAAAGGAGGATTGTTCATTGTTGTCGCATTAAATGCCGTTCCCATTGTTGCGTTGGCACCTATTATGAACCTTTGGTTTGGGAGCGGAATTGGCTCAAGAATTGCTATTGTGACAATCATTACAATGGCAGCGATGGCCATCAATGCACATAAAGGAATGACCAATGTTCACCCGCTTAATCTTGATTTGATGCATTCTTATGCTGCATCAAAAGTGTCCGTTTTCCGTTATGTACGGATTGCTCATAGCATGCCTAACGTTTTCACTGCGCTTAAGATTAATACAACAGCGAGTATGATTGGAGCAATTGTCGGAGAATTTTTCTTTTCATCTAGAGGACTTGGCTATTTGCTTTCTAATTCCGTTAAAGTAGCGCAGATGCCACTCGGTTGGGCCTGTATCGTGGTAGCTGCGCTTGTAGGGGTACTATTTTACACGGTCGTTGAGCGTTTAGAAAAAGTTTTCTTACGTTGGCATCCCTCGAAGCGAGTATAATCCTTTGATATTTTGATCTTTCTAGCAAGAAGGTCATGATATAGCAAAAATGAAAAATGAAGAAAAAGAAGGGGGAAAATGAATGAAAGGTTTCATTGGCAATGTTCAGCGTTTACTCGTATTGGTCATGTTGGTAGGTTTGGTTTTAGCAGGTTGTGGAGCGGATTCGTCATCAGGAGGTTCTTCTGATGAATTAACACCAATCACCCTTCAATTAAAATGGGTACCTCAAGCTCAATTTGCTGGTTATTATGTTGCCATTGAAAATGGTTATTATGAAGAGGAAGGTCTTGATGTAACCATTGTTCCAGGAGGACCAGATATTGTGCCTGAGCAGCAAGTGGCAAATGGTGCGGCAGATATCGGAATTGGATGGGTTGCTAGCTTGCTTCCTCATCAAGAACAAGGCATGCCTCTTGTCCAAATTGCCCAAATCTATCAAGATAGTGGGTTAATGCTCGTTTCGAAAAAAGAAGCAGGGATTGAATCACCAGCTGATTTAGCCGGTAAAAATGTTGGGAACTGGATGGGGGGAAATGAGTTTGAAATTTTAGCTCTATTCGATAAATACGACCTTGATCCAAATTTAGATTTATCATTTGTAAGACAAGGCTTTACGATGGATCAATTTTTATCCGGTGAGCTTGATGCAGCTTCGGTGATGACTTATAACGAATACCAAGTTGTCCTAGCAGAAGGCATTCCTGAAAGTGAGTTATCGTTAATTGATATGAATGAAGAAGGAGTAGCCATGCTTCAAGACAATTTGTTCGCCAATGAAGAATGGCTTGAAGACAATAAAGAAGCGGCTGCCAAATTCGTTCGTGCCTCTATTAAAGGTTGGCAAGACGCGATTGAAGACCCGGAAGCTGCAGTCGATGCCGTCATGGCAGAAGCTGAAGAAGGAAGTAGTACGCGAGATCACCAACTTGTGATGATGGAAGAGGTCGCAAAACTTGTTATTCCAGAAGGGTTTGATATTGCAAATATTGGAATGATTGATGATGACAAGTTTAAGCAAACTGCCGATATCGCTTATCAATTTGGAGTCATAAGCGAACCGGCCGATCTCTCAAAAGCATACACCCATGAAATTATGGAAATGGTATTAAAGTAAAAATGGATAGATTGTTTGTTAGAGTTACCTTATAAGGTCTAATGATCTTGTCGGGTAACTCTTTCTTTGTGAGAGCATTCATAAGAAGGTTTAGTTAGAAGATGATCTAGAATGGCTAGTAAGCTTAGGGATTTGACTAGAAAAATACTCAGGTCGGCAAGTGACTTAGTTGAAAGGAGATTTTTTTTCTTAATGACAGCAAGATGAAGTAGGAATTTGTTAAGCTTTTTTCGAATAAATATTAAAATGTCATTTAAAAACAAGAGTGGTTTATTTCTGGAGGGATTGCATGCTGTTAACTGATTTAGACTTGGAGAAAAGTGAAGAGAACGTATATGGATATATTAGAGATGCATTCCCTCAAAAATTACGAGTGTATATGGAGACAGTCCCAGTTGCCCGGTTTATGATTATGGAGCGAATGGTTAATGCTCTTCTTAGAGAAGGATTTATTCAATCAGAGCTCATTGAAACTCAACTGGCAAATTCGAGTCAACTTGAATTTGATTTAAAGAAGGGCAAACTATTGATTTCGATAAAAGAAAGATATAGCTATAACCGATTTAAGCTGGAAAAAAACCCATGCTTCCTTCATGAAAATGGAGAAATGTATGAAATCTTTCATCCTACTGTTTTGCTCAATGAATTCATTAGCTTAAATCAAGATACAAGGGCGTATACAAACTTAGAAGGATTTCGAGAAGAATTATCAGATAGTGTGGCAAATATGGGTTTAGCTTTACTGTTTCAGAAAATCACTCGTGAGAACTTACTAGCATTTCATATCAACCACAAAGGAAAAACAATTGTCGATTTAGTCAACCAATTAGAAAAGGATAAAGGTTGTCAATTTGATTCTTCTTTGTTTTTTGAACAATTATCTGTATCTGGACATTTTCTGCACCCATGTACAAAGTCTAAAATAGGTTTGAATATTGAACAAATGATTAAGTACTCTGCAGAATTTGACTCACCTGTACGGCTTCACTTTGTTGCAGTTCATAAAGAGAATGTATACCATAATCCGGAAATTAAAAAAGACGCGATCAATCCATTTTGGTTAGAGCATGAACCTGAACTGTATCAGCAGTTTCAAAAAAGATGTGAGGAGAACGGATACAACCTAGAAGATTTTTTTCTTTTTCCAGTGCATCCATGGCAGGTAAAACATACATTGCCTATTCTTTATAAAGAAGAACTAGAGAGCGGAACGATTTTATCGATTCCTTATACAATGCCGATGAAGCCAACCTTATCACTTCGAACGGTGTTACCTTTAACAGAGGGAAGAACTTTTCATTTTAAACTGCCGATTAACATTCAGATGACGAGCGCTGTTCGAACAGTCTCAGCGAATTCGATACATAATGGCCCTGAATTGACGCGTATTCTTGGTGAGGTATTAGAAAAGGAGCAACATTTCGGTCAATGCTTCCGTATAATTGGTGAAGAGTTAGGATTGCGTTTTCAATCAAAAAATGAAAATGAGCTTCTATTTCGAGATCGAAGTAAAAACCTTGGTTTCCTTGTTAGGAGAAACCCTACGACTCTGGTCGGTCAAGATGAGCTCGCTATTGTTGCTTGTGCATTCTTTAATCAATCACCAACGACTGGGGATACTCTACTTTTTGAAATCATTGAACAATTTCATTTACTAAATCCCATGCATTCATTTGAAGAAAGTCTACTTCAATTTTTTAGAAAATACGTAGAACAACTTCTTGCTGGTGTGATTCCACTCATGACAAAGTACGGGATTGGCTTAGAAGCGCATTTGCAAAATACACTCATTGTTATAAAAAGATGGGAACCGGTAAAAGTATTGGTTCGTGATTTAGGTGGAGTACGAGTAGATCGAAGTCGATTAGAAAAGCAAGGCTTCATAGGAAGTTATTATCCAGGTTCTGTTACGATAAATGAGGATGAAGAGGAAATGCAAAACAAAGTCATTCATACCGTTTTCCAAAGTCATATTGGGGAAATGACTTATCATTTAGCAAGTAAATACAATGTAAATGAGCAGAGTTTTTGGAGAATTGTAAGAGAGACATGCCATGAATTGTTTGATCAACTTTCACGTGATGAGAAGTTAACGAACCAGGTTGAAAAGGATAAAACAGCTTTATTCAGTAAGATGGTTCGAACGAAAGCACTTACTTTGATGCGTTTGACTGATGATGTAACTGATTATGCTTATACTAAGGTACCGAATCCATTAACCAGTTTATAAGAGAACATTTATCCTGCTATGAGCGTAATTCATAGCAGGATATTTAGATTAGGTAAAACAACTTTGACAATGAGAATCATTATTGCTTAAAATAAGAGGGAGAAATGTAATGTTAAGGATTTTGGGGGTTACTATGCGGAAATGTTCATTAATAGCCGAAGATCGGATACTATTAGAAAAATACCGTGTTTGTTTTCAAGAGGAAACGGCTTACATGGATGTTCATGATTTTTTTGATCAAAAGAACTTATCGAGTTTTTTAGAGTCAGTACAAAATGAATTGCAGGCACCAGATCTCCTTGTAGCGGCGTCTGTCTTTGCAAAAAGGTACAGTTATCTTGTGGTTGTACCAGCACTCTTCACTTTTTCTTTTCTTAACAAGCGGTTAAATATGTCAGTAAAAAACTTAAGATTGTTACCATCCGTAGCAGAAAACAAATGGCTACCACGTATTTTTATAGATGATCAACAGGCACTTTTGTGTGACAACGAAACGGAACGAGAAGCAAATCGAAACCAATTACTTGAAACCATTTTTGCTCATCATTTAAGTCCGCTTTGGGACAAGTTATCCGTCCTATCGAAAGTGCCTCAACATATTTTATGGGAGAATACAGCTGTTTATCTCTTTTGGGTCTTTGAATCCCTATTATCTAGATCTGATTTGACAGCATCTGAGCGAGATCTCATTCAATCAGATTTTGATTATATTATTTATGAGGCGAACGCTCGTTTATTTGGTTGTTTTACGAATGATAACCCATTTGAATTGTATTTAAGCCCAAAAAAGAAAATTGGAGGACAGAACATACGCATTCGTAAAACCTGCTGTTTTTCCTATAAACTCTCGGAAGACTGTAAAATGTGTAAGAGTTGCCCAAAGAATCCTAACTGCAAGATCGGTGCTTTGTAGTTAATGCTCAATACTCGTCACAGTAATGTCTTGATGTTATTCATATGGATATGAGGGTAGGTAAAGACCTTTTTAGCAAGTCCTTCTTCACGTGTGTGTCGAAGGACTCTTTGTTTTTACCCTTTTTTATAGGTAATATAGTAATGATTCAATTTTTTGCCGTATTAGGAATGTGCACTCTTACGTCCTAAATCTTATAATGGTAAGGTTGAAAAAATTAGTAGGGAGTAATGGTGGTGAGGTACACATGAATAAATTAACAGTAGGCGACTTGATAGAGAAATTTTCATTAAAAATCTTGGCTGGGGAGGATCAGTTACAGCAGCCGATTACCCAATCCCGTGCGCATCGTCCCGGATTGGAATTTGTTGGACATTTTGATTTTTTTCCAACAGAACGAGTTCAAATATTAGGAAGAAAAGAAATTAACTATTTACATAAGTTAAGCCATGAGGAACGAAAGGTCAGGATTGGAAACATTGTTCATTATCATCCACCATGTTTTATCGTAACAGCGGGTGAAGAAGGACTCACATATTTAACTCATTTTTGTAAAGAAGAGCGTATCCCCTTGTTGGTTGCGAATACCGTTGAAACAACGTCGGAATTTATCATTATGTTGGACGCCTATTTGCTAAAGAATTTGGCTCCGGAAATATCCATACATGGTGTTTGTATGAATGTGTTTGGAGTAGGAGTTTTGTTGCGAGGTCAATCTGGAATAGGAAAGAGCGAGCTTGCCCATACGTTAATTGGGAGAGGGCATCGCCTTGTTGCAGATGATATGGTTGTTTTAAAGAAACTTAGTCCCCGAACACTTCTTGGCACACATGATGAAAAAACAAAGGAATTTTTGGCTTTACGTAGTATAGGATTATTAAATGTTGTCAGAATGTACGGAAGAAAAGTGTTTCAAGATGAGACGAGAATTTCTCTTGATATTCACTTAACAAAATGGCAAAAAGATTCTTTGAATAATGAATTGGAACATGATCAATCGTTTACCGAATATATGGGCGTGAAAATTCCTTCGTTAGAGATCCAACTACAGCCTGGGCGTGATGTTGCTGGATTAATTGAAGCAGCAGCAAACAACTGGTATTTACGGCAGTCTGGATATAGTGCAGCCGAAGAGTTTATGAGTCGGATTGAGGCAGATTTGACAAATGGAAGGATTGAGTAAGTGGGGAAGTTATCCGAATCGAAGGTAAACCAATTGGAGGATTAAGAGTGTAAACACTTAGGGGCTTAGTACTCTAAGTGTTTTTTTGAGGTGTTTTTCGAAGTGGCGAGTAATTACATAAACTTGCTAGGCAGTATATATAAGTACAGGCATTTTCTTTTCTTTCTTATCGGTGTTATGTGATTATGCATTGGAAGAGAGTGTGATTTTTTTAGATTGGTCTATTTTCTTAGCAATGTGAAAAATTAAGTGAAGATTCAAAATCAGTTGTTTTTCTATGCGGAATCAATTATGATCATTTCAATAATTGAATATGTCCAATTAAAGGGGAGTAGCTGTACAATAAAGTCGTCATTCCAGGATGCATTCCTCGGCTTTATTGGCAACATTCAATGTTGTTAGCCAGACCTTTACCAATGGTAGAGGTCTTTTCTTTTTATAAGTAAGACCTTTGCCTTTTTGGTAAAGGTCTTTTTGTACGAGAAAAAATTTGAAATAGGAGAAACTCTAGTGGAGACAAGTTATGATTTTTTATTATGGGTGAAATATTTTATTTTGGGATTGATTCAAGGTTTTACAGAACCCATTCCGGTTTCATCAAGTGGACATTTAGTCCTTTTGCAACATTTTTTAGGTGTAGAAATTGAAGGACTAAGCTTTGAAGTATTGGTGAATTTTGCTTCCCTCCTAGCTGTTCTAGTCATCTATCGAAAGGATTTATGGAAGTTGCTCTCTGGATTTTTTCTTTATATTCGCACGAGAAATCAATCGGTAAAAGACGATTTCAAATTTGGAATGTACATCATTGTTGCTACGATTCCTGCTGTAGCGGTTGCTTTGTTTTTTGATGATTGGATTGCAGAGCAGTTCAAGCATATTCGTGTGATTGCTGTTACGTTAGTGATTACAGGATTGGCACTTTGGTTGATTAGAAATTTAAGAGGTTGGAAGAAAGATCATGACATTAATCTAAAAGAGGTAATCCTCGTTGGTTTGGCACAAGCTGTTGCGTTAATTCCGGGGATTAGCCGATCAGGCGCGACGATTGTTGCGGCGATGGCTTTAGGGTGGCGCCAAGAAACAGCTTTGAGATTTTCCTTTTTCTTGTTTATACCAATTAGCATTGGGGCTGGGATTTTATCTATAACAGATCTATTAAATGACCCTCAGTTAGGACAATTGTTGCTTCCGTATACACTTGCTTTTACTGGATCTCTTGTTTCTTCTTATTATTCATTGAAATGGTTTATGAACATCATGAGAAGTGGTAAGCTCATCTATTTTGCCGTGTATTGTTTTGCTGTAGGAGGATTTCTCCTTTGGGTTTTATAATTGCTTCTTATTTTAATGACAAAACGAAAAGGATTTACACACATAAGTGTGGGTAAAATGGGTAACAAGTGAAAAAGGCAAAGTGAAAGCAATTTGTTTTTTTATTACATGAAGGAGGTGGCTTTGTGGGTGATAAAAAGATTCTTCAAGTGATTGTTCGCTTATTCATTGTTGCTGTGTTGTTAGTAGTAGGATGGTTTGCTTTTTATTATGTTGTTTGGCTAACTTTTCCTTTCATCATTGCTGCGTTCATTGCTTTTTTTATTAATCCTATTGTGAATTTCCTTGAAAAAATAGCGAGATTCCCCAGAACGTTAGCGGTGTTGTCGGGAATGTTATTTTTATTCGGGTTAGTTGGTGGCGTGCTCACGTTAATCATCATAAAGCTTGTTGATGGTTTTCGATATTTATCCCGTCTCGTACCGACTCAAATTGAAACCATCTCCATTCATATTCAGGCATATGTGAATGAGCATATTTTTCCGCTTTGGGTAAAAGGAGTTGGACTCATAGATGGATTAGAGGTTGCACAAAGAGATGCCGTAGAAAACAGCATACAACAACTGGGAGGGCAGCTTGCCTCGATTCTTGGAAATGCAGGTCAAACGATTGCCAATGGTCTCTCTCAATTTATAGGGGCCCTGCCTATTACATTAACAGTATTTGTTTTTGTTCTTCTATCTTTATATTTTATTAGTAAGGATTGGAACCGACTTCAAGCAATGGCGAAGCATAAGATTCCAAATCAAACCTTTGATCGAATAGGCCAGGTTTATCTGGATCTAAAATCGAAGTTAATGGGCTTTCTTACGGCTCAATTTATTTTAATTAGTATGACAGCCTTGGTTAATTTAATTGGACTTCTTATCTTGCAAGTTGAACATCCCTTAACGATTGCTCTTATCCTTGGAGTTGTTGACTTATTGCCCTACCTTGGCACCGGCATTATTTTAATTCCTTGGGGTGTTTACAGCATCCTAACAGGAGATCTTTTTTTAGGAATTGGTTTATTAATTTTGTATGGCTTGACAATTACCTTGAGACAATTAGCTGAACCGAAAGTCCTTTCATCCAGTTTAGGGCTTAATCCGTTAGCGACGCTCGTTTCATTATTTGTTGGCTTACAGTTATTTGGTTTTATCGGTTTATTTCTTGGTCCAGTCATATTAGTATTGTTTCTTTCATTTTACGAGGCGAAAATATTTGAAGGGATATGGAGATTTATCAAAGGGGATGAAATTAAAAGCTAACTTTTAATATAATAGAGGTGGAAAATGGCACCGTATCTTTTATTGATCATTGGCTTTGCGTTGCTTATTAAAGGAGCTGACTTTTTTGTGAAAGGTGCTTCTAGCATTGCTAAAAACTTAAACGTATCTACGTTGTTAGTAGGCTTAACGATTGTGGCGTTTGGAACCAGTTCTCCTGAGGCAACAGTCAGTATCGTCGCAGCACTAGAAGAAAATGCAGGGGTGGCGATAGGAAATGTAGTCGGAAGCAATATTTTCAATATTACCTTTGTTGTTGGTATAACCGCTCTTTTCTATCCGTTAAAAGTTGAGAATGAGACGATTAGAAAAGAGATTCCCTTTGCGTTATTAGGTTCAATTGCGTTACTTCTATTAATGAGCGATATGTTTTTACAAGCGTTAAGTAACAATCTTCTCACTAGAACAGATGGGTTTGTTCTTTTGCTGTTCTTTGCCGTGTTTTTGTATTATATATTTGAAGTTGCTAGACGAAGTAGAGATAATGCGGGTAAAGAAACAGTACTTACAGAAGATCCTATGTGGGGAAAACAGATTTTCTTGACAATCGTAGGACTTGCAGCCATCATCTTTGGAGGAGATGTCGTCGTAGACAATGCCTCGGTCATCGCCCTTTCATTTGGGATGAGTGATACTTTAGTAGGTTTAACCATTGTAGCGGTTGGGACATCATTACCAGAATTAATCACGTCTGTTACAGCAGCCATAAAGAAGGAAAGTGACATTGCATTAGGAAACATCATTGGAAGCAACATCTTTAATATTTTGTTTGTGTTAGGAGCAGCTTCTGTCATTTCTCCACTAATTGTAGATAGCAAAATTTTCATTGATGTGTTTTTCATGATCTTTTTAACCATTTTGTTACTTGTCTTTTCAAGAACACAATTTAAAATTGGTAAGGTTGAAGGGATTATTCTAGCGGCTGCGTATGTGATATATATGATTTTTATTATTATTAGAAATTAGAGATAAGCAGGGAGGGGAGTCAATATGATGCAAGAGATCATCCATTACTTTCAGATGAACCCGATTATTTATAAATTGCTTTTGTCCATCATCATTTTGCTCATTTACTTTAAGCTTATTAGGATTGTAAATAAGCTGCTGTTTCGAACCATTAAAGAAAACAGCCTTTATTACCAGACTCGTAAAAGATTTTATTATGTACACTCTATGATTTTGCTTGTGATCTTTATCATTTTATGGTCTGAATCGAGGCTTGATTTAACGATCTACATTGGGTTCATTTCCGCTGGTGTTGCGATTGCCTTGAGAGAGATATTTACAAACATCGCAGCGTTACTCATTATTGTTATTCAAAAGCCGTTTGAAGTCGGCGATCGTGTTGTAGTCAATGATCGAGCAGGAGATGTGATTGATCAAAAAATTTTTCATTTTGTCGTAATGGAAGTAGCAAACGAGCAGAGCACAGGAAAAGTGGTTCACATTCCGAATAACTATATTTTTTCACATACCGTAGCTAATTCAAGTAAGGGATTTGGTTATGTTTGGAATGAAATCGAAGTTCGACTGACGCTTGACAGTAAGTGGGAAGAAGCTCAAAAGAAGCTTGAGGCAATCTTGAACAACCATACAGAGTTCATCACAGAGGAAGCGAGGGGCAAGATGCATGAAGCTTCCAAAAAATATATGCTTCATGCTCAAGATCTTACGCCACTCGTTTTGATTACTGTAAAGGATGGACATATCAAATTAATGATGCGGTATTTAACCGATCCCAGAAATTTGAAAGAAACAGAAGATATCGTTTGGAGAGAAATTCTGGAGTTGGCACAAGAAAATGAGTCTATTAAATTGGCGTAAAAGGCAATGCTCGGTGCTTTTGATAATGGGATAGGAGTAGAGGTAAGGAAAGGTTCTCTTTTTGAGGAGAGCAGCACTGGTATGTCAACACTAAATCAAACAATTTTTTTAGGGGCTAAGTTACGATAACTAGCCGGACTTTGATACCCTAGGGCACTGTGCGAACGGATGTTATTGTACCAATTGATATAATCAAAAAGTTCAAGTTCTAGGTGGTTAAGGGAATGGAACTGCTCTCCGTTAATTAGCTCTGTTTTTAAAATCTTAAATGTTGCTTCTGCCACTGCATTATCATAAGGGTTTCCTTTGTCGCTCAATGAACGTTCAATCCCATTTTCACTTAATAGTTCATCAATAGCTACGTTTTTAAACTCAGATCCGCGATCTGTATGAAAGAGTTTTACATTCTCTAATGGACGATTCACCGTTGCGAAGGCGCGTTGAACTAAAGCTGCGTCTTTGCGTTTTCCAACGCTATAACCAACTATTTCTCGATTATATAAATCAATTAGAAAACAGACGTAGTTCCAATAATGCCCTACTTTGACGTACGTCAAATCACTAACCAGTACGGACATCTCTTCATTCACTTGGAATTCCTGATCTAATACGTTTTGAACGGATTCTTCATTTGGCTGAGAGCTCATTGGTTTGTAGGATGGTTGTGCATACTTGGATTGGATTCCGAGCTCTTTCATCAACCTCCCTATGCGACGTCTGGAAACCTTGCGGCCCGCTTTTAGAAGCTCTCGTTTTATTTTACGAGTTCCATATACTTTGCGGTTTTCATTAAAGATTTTTAGTATTTTTTCTTTTAATTCTTGTTCTTCTGTAGCCTTTTCCTTTTCCTTTTGAGCAGCTACTTCTGTTTCATAATAAAAGGTGCTTCGAGCTATTTGTAGGACTTTGCACATTGCTGATACCGAATAGAGTTGTCGATTTTTCTTAATGACTTCTATTTTCGTCCCATGATCAGCGCGGCTTGCTTTAAAATATCGACTTCCATTTCTAACTGTTTATTTCTTTTCCTTAACTCAATCAATTCTTGTTCCTCTGGACTGCGATTGTCTTTCTCTTTGAAGGAACCAGATTGTTGAAACTGAGTAATCCATCTGTCTAAAGCAGAAGGAGTTAATTCATATTCACGGACAATATCTTGACGACTTTTTCCACCCTCATATAAAGCAACCACTTGCTTCTTGAATTCTGTGGTAAACGTTCTTCTTTTTTTGGACATAGTAGATTCGCTCCTCACTCGTTATATGTTATTCTACTAGCCCTTATTTTTCTTGTCCAACTAAGTGTAGCCTATCCACACGGAAAAGGGAACGAAAGAGCTGGAATCGTTCCCTTTTTGGGGAGAGCGGGATGAAAAAGGGAACGAAAGAGAAGGAATCGTTCCCTTTTTGGGGAGAGCGGTATGAAAAAGGGAACGAAAGAGAAGGAATCGTTTCCTTTTTGGGGAGAGCGGCATGAAAAAGGGAACGAAAGCTTCTAATTAAAGACTCATGAAGAAAGAACACTCCTAGAGATAGATTCGTCCTTATAAGATTATATAAAATAAGCTGACTTCCCACGTCTGGTGAGTGTAAAGTGTTTGAAAAGGATATTTCTTATGCTTTTCTTAGAAGGGACGACCTCACACCATTCGTGGATTGTGTTTGTTGTGATTTTTTCCTTTGGAAAGAGTAGCTTAAATTCTTTTATACAGCGTAAAACAGCCGATTCAACTTTCTCTTTATGGCCACATGTATGGCAAAGGACAGTGGTTCTAGTATCGATTTTATAGAATTTGTTTTTGCAATTGGGGCAAGGAATTCCTTTTTTGAGGATGTCATATTGATACACAGGTAAACGATTAAAGGGGGATTCAGATAAATGAAGAGATCGTACCTGATTTGCTAGTTTAAAGTGTGAATCTTTCAAGCTCGAGGGGCTTTGACTTAGTTTAAAGTAAAAACGATTCAGTTGTGTTGGAAAAATAATCGATGTATTTGTAGGCGCTTGATAGAGGTGAAAGTTAGGATTTATAAAGATAAGGTAAGATTCGATCGGGAAGGTACATCCGATTTCTTGAAGAGATCGTCGAAAAAGAGATTCATTTCTTTTTAATTGAAGCAAAGGGTTTTTGATTTCTTTTTTCGTATTGGTATACCATTTATCGTCTTCGATGAGAAAGTCACCTTCGAAGTTTTTGATTTCAAATAAGTAAATCATATTTGAAGTTAATAACAATGAGTCGATTTGAAAAAGCGAGTTGCTGCATTCCAACAACAAGTCTGTTAACAGAAGCTTATCTGCTAAGAGGGGCTCTATCCATCTGTCAAACTTCTTTTCCCCTTCGTATCCTTTGTCTAATTGTAAATAATAACTTTCTTCTTTATTCGTCAATCTCATGCGAAGTCGTAATGATCTTAAAACCTGTAATTCTACTGGTTCGTTTCGTGATTTCAGAATCATAACCTTATCCTCCATTCTAAAATAGTTGACTATTTAATTATAATAAGTCACATTGTAAATTGTAACCATTTCTTCTGAAAACTCTCTAATTTCATTTTCAATACATACAAATACGTATAAGCACAAGTAGGAGGTGTAATCAATGGTTATCCGACCAAACAGATTACTTGCTAGTCTTGGTTTTCTTTTTCTCGTGATGTTAGTAACGGCATGTAATGAAAGCAGTCATGTAACTGACGAGGAGGGAGAGAAACCTGTTTTGGATGATTCTCTATTAGCTGAAATAGAAGAGCCACAAGCTTCTGAAATAGACAACACCCAAGTGTTTTATAGTTTCAAAGACCCGACTAGCGAATTATATGGATATATCAACTCTAATGGAGAAGTGATCATTTCGCCAAAGTTTGATCAAGCTTTTGACTTTTCAGACGGTTTAGGAAGAGTGACAGTGGTTGACGATGATATCATAAAGATTGGATTCATTGATGAGAATGGTGATTACGTGATTGAGCCGCAATATCGGGAAGCACGTGATTTTTCAGAAGGGCTTGCAGCGGTCAATTCATATGAAAGTGAGCAAACAATTGGCTATATTAATAAGCAAGGTGAGAAAGTGTTAGTCTTTGATCAATTTCATGATCTATTCCCTTTTTCTGATGGAATGGCGGTTGTAGGGGTTTGGGAAGATCCTGATGACACCTTCATGACGATGGGGTATATCAATAAAGAAGGTGAGGTTGTAAAAGAACCTCAATACCGATTAGCAAGTGATTTTTCAGAAGGGTTTGCTCGTGTTGATGACACAGAAAAAGGCTATTTTATCGATTTAGATGGGGAAGTATTGATTGAAGCAGAAGAAAGACATCATTTTTATTGTGGGTTTTCCGAGGGACTTGCTTGTATCAAAGATGAAGAAGAACGTTGGGGATTTTTTGATAAAAATGGAGACATTGTTATTGAGCATCAATTTGAACGAGTCGATGGTTTTTCAGAAGGGCTTGCACCTGTTCAAATCGATTGGAAATGGGGCTTTATCGATAAAGAAGGTAATATAATCATAACACCTGACTATGATATCGCTAACCGCTTTTCGGAAGGACTTGCTTGGATAAGAAAAGAAGATAAGTGGGGGGCGATTGATCAAGACGGGACAGTTTTGATTGAACCTTATTATGACTATGCAGAACCGTTCAAAGGCGGGCTAGCTAGAGTTTTTGTTGAGGAACAAGAGCAATTTGTGAATCGAAATGGTGAGGTAGTTTTTAAGGTAGAGTAGATAGAGCAAATGCTTAGGATGTTCAAAAAGGTGATTAATAGAAAGGCACGGAAAAAGGTTCAAACCTACCTTTTTTAATGCCTTCATAACAGACCTTTTTTGGACATCCCTCTTTTTAGTCTAGAAAATGGTAGTTGACTCATTTGTTTTTTACAATTATACCCAAAAAGGAAGAAGAAAATGGTATCCTAGTAAAACAGACAATTGGAAGGAGGAAGTGTTAAATGGACGTTGCATGGGGATCTGTGATTTATCAACTTGTCACTTTTGGATTGATTATTTTATTTGCTGTTTCATTTACTCTTTTTATAAGGAGGTTACTTGTGAACTCTGCATCAAAACAGAGACAGAATAAGGAAATTGGAGAGAAGTTGGATCGAATCATTGAGCTATTGGAAGAGGAGAAAAATCAGGGCAAATAATCTGCATACATAAATGGAAACAAGCACACTGCATGACGGCAGGTGAAAATAGAATAAGAGAAGCCGCTACGGTCCTTCCTATTTAAAGAATAATGATTAAGGTGGTTTTAACTTGCAAACTTGTGAAAACTGTAACACACCCTTTAGTTGGGGGAAGATCTATGGGTCCTTTCTATGGAACTATCAACCTATAACATGCAAAGAGTGTCAAACGATACACAAAATAACGATTTCAAGTAGGTTTGTTTTTGTCTCGTTTACGATTTTACCTATGCTTATTTTTGGCCATTTTCTTTCGCCATTTCATAACATTTTATTGACTCTTGGGGTAGCTATTTTGATTTGTATCGTAGGTTCTTTGTTAGCACCATATTTTGTAACTTATAAAAGAAAATAAATCTCCACTTATAGGAGGAGCTACAATGAGTCTTATTGTCATTTTGATTTTTTTCATGCTTCCTGTTATCTCCATCCTTTTATTAAAGCATTCTAAAAAGCTGGCAATTATTTTCTTAAGCATTCCCTTTATGATCATGGTTATGGTTGTTGGATGGATGATTTATGAGAAAAATGATCACTTTGTTAGCAGTACGTTTTTACCTCAAGAAGGGTTGGGAGAAGTTTCTCTTTTGGATCCAGTAAACGACGAGTTTAAGGAGAGGCATGGCCCATATAGTAAATCAGAGAATGTTTTTTATAAAGAATTACTCCGCTTTTCTCCTTTTCATGTTGGGACAAATGATGATGACAGGATTGTTTATTTACAAGCCAATGATAATAATATGGCCACGCATAAAGGGGTAACAATTGGTACTCAGATTGAAAAGGTTAAAAATTTGTATGGAGAAGATTTTTATTCTAGAACGGAACAAGGGATGCCTATAATCGGCTATATAGATCGGGAGAGTAACATAACCGTGCAATTTTGGCATTATCAAGGAAAGGTTATGCATATAAGAATGTATTACAATCGGTAGGAGGGATAGCATGAAGGGAAAAGAAATGGCTTTGACCATTGTTATAAATGCGTTTTTAGGCTATTTGTTTGTGTTGTTTGTCAACCATATTGTGGACCTATTTAATGAATTAAACAACTTTTTTTTAGGGGGAATGATCGTTCTTATTGGGTTTAATCTTTTCTATGTTATTGCAAGAAGAGCTATGCCAAACTCGAATTTAACATTCACACACCCGTTAAACTTGATTGGTGTTGTTTCCTTTATGGGAATCATTTTACTTCATGTGTTTGTTATTAATTTGATATAGACGCTGACATTTAGGGCAGTAATTTACATTCACGGAGGAATTGATTTGGGTAAACGATTTGGTTGGGTTTTTGTTCTTTTCTTATTGATAGGAGGATGCTCGAACACCCCAACTGTAGAATTAGAAGAAGAGGCAGTCCATTTATTAGAAGCTCTTTCAAAAGAAAACCGATTTTATAAAGAGCATTCTTTTCATGAAACGAACCATTTATATGATTATTCACTTAGCGCAGATGAAGAATTAACAGATGAAATAGTAGAGCAATTACGAATAAGCAATACAAAAACACCCGAGTTAACAAAAGAAACGATGATAGAGGATGTTGAAATTTTGCACCTTGCGTTAAAGCATATGTATGCTTTATATGAATACATGGGGGGCGATGAAGCATTTGAAAAAGCGAGAGATAACGTCATAAATGATCTAAATGAGGTAGATGATGAAACGAGTTTGAGCTTGCAATCCTTCATTGATTTATTAAAAAAACATTACCGGTTTGTACAAGATACTCATTTTTATATAGATAACGCTCCACTCGTACAATCGGAACACACCTTTTATTATTCGGAACGTTTTTATTTTATTCATGATGAAGACGGGGCGTTTCGCTTAGCCGAGAACGAACAAGTGAAATTGGTTGACATAAACGGAGATCGCAATCTCGAGTCTTATTTGAATTACTCCTTACATGATGACGGGACCATTGTTTTGATTCCAAGTATCTTCTCGACTGAATTAAAGGCAGAGGAGAGTGTGTGGGAGGTTACTCTGCAAGAAGACGGTTTGCTTAAAACAGAAACAATCACTCTTGAGCCTATGCCAAATGAAATACCGAGACATCAATTTGGAGATCTTTTTAGCGTAACGGAAAAAGAAGGAGTTCCCTGGGTACAACTGAGAAGCATGTTTGCTTACGAAGGAGCCATGTACGACTATGATGACATCATTCACACTGCTAACGAACTGAATAAGGAGCCATTCTTTGTACTTGATATTCGAGGAAACGAAGGCGGAAGCATGATTTTAGTAGAAAAGTGGCTGAAAGAGTTTTTTGGTCAATCGATTAACTGGAGCGCACAATCTATTTACTTGTTTTCAAATACAAGTAGAACGTTTGTAGAAGATACGATCAACCTATATCAATCAATAGGGATATCGGCACAAACATTTGAAGATGATTTCACTGATTTATTTAGAATGAAAGCCTTGAAGGAGTACATGGAACCACATTGGGAGATAGAAGAAAATGTGTACGAAGAAGTGAATGATAATCGTACGCATATTTTTATTCTAGTCGATCACAACACGGCTTCTGCAGCTGAACACTTAGTTGCTAAATTAAAACTAGCAAACAAGACAACCGTAGTTGGGGGAAATACAAGAGGATCTATCATTAGTGGTAATTCTTTAATGTGGCAGCTGCCTCATTCACAAATCCAAATGTTTACGCCAACATTTTTTAACTATAACCCAGATTTACTAGAGAAAGAGACGGTTGGAATTCAACCAGACTTGTGGGTGACAGCCACACGTGTAGAGAGTCGCTTACTCTCCTTCATTGAGCAATATAGAGAAGAATAGTAGAAAAGAGAAAAATTCAGTCTTTGGTTTTGAAGGAGGGGTAATATGAATAGATCTATGCCTTATATCATTTTTTTCGCTTTTGGGTTTATTGGAACGATCCTCGTTGGCAGGTGGGGATTTTTAGTTGGAGTGATTATCGGGACATTGTTTCTTATTTACCAAGAACTACAAAAAATAACATCACTCTTACAAAATCAAGCTGATCGCAAAAGTTAAGTTTGGAGGATTAAAATGGAATGGATATGGGCTTGGCTCGCATTTTCTCTTGCAGCGGGGGCGTTCTATAATTCAGCGGAAGTTAAAAAGGAAAACAACAAGTTGAAAGAAAGATTAGAGGAATTGGAAAAAGAAGTCTATAAATAACCTTTGAGGTTATTACATCTTGACCTTTTAATATCCATATATTACTATATGTGTAATACAAAAAAGCATTGATGAAGAAGAGTAGGCTTTACGATCGTTTTCAGAGAGCTGATGGTTGGTGAAAATCAGTACGTGATAAAGTTGAATGGGCTTCTGAGCTTCTAGGCTGAATGGATAGTAGGCTTAGCGGATTGTCTTACCGTTACAAGAGACTACGTATCGAAACATTGTTTTCCGTACGGACAAGTGCGTTTATTTGAAGATGAACGAATGAAGGTGGCACCACGGGGTTACTCGTCCTTTTTATAGGATGAGTAGCCCTTTTTGTGTCCAAAAAAATGGAGGGTTATGATGAAAAAAACAATTTTAACTGGGATTAAACCGACTGGGCAAATTCATCTAGGAAATTACATTGGAGCGATTAAACCTGCACTTGACCTCGCTAAAGTGCCTCATTATCAACCAGCTTATTTTGTGGCAGACTTTCATGGACTAACAAAAATTCATCAAGCTGATGAATTTAAACAGCTATCTTATGGGATCGCAGCAACTTGGTTGGCGTTAGGGCTAAACCCTGAAAAAGTGATTTTTTACAAACAATCAGATGTAGCAGAAATTTTTGAACTGAATTGGATTTTATCTTGCTTTACACCAAAAGGGTTAATGAATAGAGCTCATGCTTATAAAGGAATTGTTGAACAAAATAGAGAAATGGACCGTGATTTGGATGATGGGGTGAATATGGGGATTTACACGTACCCGATTTTGATGGCAGCAGATATTTTATCGTTTCAAACCAATATCGTCCCTGTCGGTAAAGATCAAATTCAGCATGTAGAAATTGCACGAGACATTGCTGAAACGTTTAATCATCATTATGGTGAGACGTTTGTATTACCTGATTATCAAGTTCAAGAGGGCACAGAGTTGCTTCCGGGTTTAGATGGAAGAAAAATGAGTAAGAGTTACAACAACACGATTCCTTTATTTGAAGAACCAAAGAGGCTACAAAAGTTAATTAACAAAATAAAAACCGATTCACTCCCGCCTGCAGCGCCGAAAAACCCTGACACTTCAATTGTTTTTGCGCTATATAAGGAATTTGCGACAGAGGCTCAAATAGAAAAAATGGCGGAATGTTATAGGAGTGGTATTGGCTGGGGAGAGGCAAAAAAGGAGCTATTTGATGTGATGAATCATTTTTTAGAGGAGCCAAGGGAGACATACAAGGAGCTTATGGGTTCTCCTAAACGGATTGATGAAATATTAGAGAACGGTGCAGAAAGAGCAAGAGCGATAGCTAAGCCATTTTTGAAGGAGATAAAACGAAAGATAGGTGTTCATATGTAGAAAGAGGTTGTGCCTGTTTACTCTGTGCTTTAGCTAGTACAAGGAAGATCAAGTTGAATGCATGATCAACAAGACGAATAGGATAATACGTATGCGTACGTATTATCCTTTGTTTTTTACTTTTAGCTACATTTTAAACTCTTTTGACAAAAACGAAAGCAATGTTCGTACCGCAAAAGATTGGTAGCTGTCCTTTTTTGTAATAATTCCAAGTTCCCATAGTGGAGGATTGTGTAAAGGTGTAATTTGTATCGACTTTGGATCCATTTTTGCGTAGATCCATTTAGGTAAGAGGGTAATTCCTAACTCGGCACTTACAAGTTCAGCTATTAAATCCCACTGTGAACTTTCATAAGCAATGTTTGGTTGAAAACCTGCATGTTGGCAGTGCTCAATCGTCAGTTTATGTAAGGCGAACTCTCTGTTAAATAAGATAAAGCTCTCCTTCTCGAGCTGTTTGATGTTAACAGACTCTTCTTTGGCAAGGTTGTGATTGGCGTAAGTATATAACATAAATTCCTCTTTGAAAAAAGGAAGAATGTTAAAGTTGCTGTTTTCAACAGGTAAAACGATAATGCCAACATCCACTTGTCCCTCTTCCACTAAATGCTCAATCCGTTTTGTTCCTAATTCGACTAATTCCAAGGTCACTTCGGGATACGTTTTCCCGAAATTTTTTGCAATCGCAGGAAAAATGAGGGTTCCTATTAATGGGGGAATTCCTATTTTAATGTTCCCGGTTGGCAAATGGATTAGATCATCTAATAATGTTGAAAGTTCAGTTGTAGCTCCTATTATCTTTACACCTTGTTTGTATACAATTTCTCCTGCATCAGTTAATTTGAGTTTCCTTGTAGAACGATCAAACAGCTCCACTTTTAGCTCTGTCTCCAACTTTTTTAACGATTTACTTAAAGTAGGCTGGGAGATATAAGTATTTGCTGCTGCTTTTGTAAAGCTTCCATAATGGACAATTTCTATAAAATAACGTAGGTCTTTTAATTCCAAAACCATCCCTCATTTATTCTGAATCGTAATGATTTATATTACTTTTATTCATTTTACTCATATAACGAATGTTGTAAACTTAAATAAAGACATTGGTTGAAAAATTCAGATAACGATTAAGCGAGGAGGAAGTTGATGAAGAATTCAAATGAAGTTGTTATTGTAAGCGCTGTCAGAACTGCTATTGGAAGTTTTGGCGGAAGCTTAAAAAATATCAATGCTGTTCAATTAGGAGCGAAGGTTTTAAATGGGGTAATGACAAAGGTTGGGATTAATGAGAATCAAGTCGATGAAGTCATTATGGGGAATGTTCTTCAAGCGGGGCTAGGTCAAAATCCAGCTAGACAAGCGGCACTTCATGCTGGTTTGCCAGAGAGCGTTCCTGCGTTAACAATTAACAAAGTTTGCGGTTCTGGATTGAAAGCCGTTCATTTGGCAGCCCAGGCGATCTTAACAGGAGATGCGGAAGTGGTTATTGCTGGTGGAATGGAAAACATGAGTCAAGCGCCTTATTTATCGATGAATGCGAGAGAAGGCTTTCGAATGGGGGATCAGAAGTTTGTAGATAGTATGGTTCACGACGGGTTATGGTGTGCTTCAAATGATTACCATATGGGAATGACAGCTGAAAATATTTGTGACAAACATGAGCTTACACGAGAGGAACAAGATGAATTTGCAGCGTGGAGTCAAGAAAAAGCGGCAAGAGCAATAGAAACAGGCAAGTTTAAAGACGAAATCGTCCCAGTAGAAATCCCTCAACGTAAAGGGGAATCAATTGTATTTGAAACAGATGAGTACGTAAAAGCAGGTACGACCGTAGAGAAATTAAGCAAGTTACGACCAGCTTTTAAAAAAGAAGGCAGTGTGACAGCAGGTAATGCTTCTGGTATTAATGATGGAGCTGCAGCCTTACTTGTGATGAGCCGTCGTAAAGCCGAGGAGTTAGGGTTGAAACCGTTAGTGACGATTCGGGCGAATGCAAGTGCTGCCATTGACCCAAGTGTGATGGGCTTAGGTCCGGTGCCAGCTACAAAAAAAGCGTTAGAGAAGGCTGGAATTAAGATGGATCAACTGAGTGTAATTGAAGCAAATGAGGCCTTTGCAGCCCAAGCTTTAGCAGTCGGAAAAGAACTGCAATTTTCGAAAGATATTTTAAATGTCAATGGGGGAGCAATTGCTTTAGGACACCCCATTGGCGCAAGTGGAGCAAGAATTCTTGTCACACTTATTCATGAATTACAACGAAGCAATGGCCAATACGGCTTAGCGACTTTGTGTATTGGCGGAGGTCAAGGCGTGGCGACAATTATTGAAAAAGATTAAGAGGGAGAGGGGAATGGATATGAAAAAATATATTCGAGTTTCGAAGAGGCAGTAGCAGAAATTAAAGATGGCATGACGTTAATGGTCGGAGGATTTGGGCTTGTAGGCATTCCGGAAAATCTTATTAAGGCTTTATGCGAGAAAAAAACAAAAGACTTAACGGTCATATCAAACAACTGCGGAGTAGATGATTGGGGCCTTGGTCTTCTTTTAAACAACAAACAAATAAAAAAAATGATAGCCTCTTATGTTGGAGAAAATAAAGAGTTTGAAAGACAAGTGCTTAGTGGGGAACTAGAGGTTCAGCTTGTACCTCAAGGTTCCTTAGCAGAAAAAATTCGAGCAGGCGGAGCGGGCATTCCGGCTTTTTATACACCAGCTGGAGTAGGAACACCGATTGCGGAAGGCCGAGAAACAAGAGTATTCGATGGAAAAGAGTATTTATTAGAAGAAGCATTCAGCGCGGATGTTAGTTTCATTCGGGCGTGGAAAGCAGATAAGCAAGGGAATTTAGTATACAGAAAAACAGCTCAAAACTTTAATCCGATGATGGCTGCAGCTGGAAAAGTCACGATCGCTGAGGTCGAGGAAATTGTTGAAGTAGGTGAATTAGATCCAGATCAAATTCATACTCCAAGTATTTACGTTCAAGGTCTCGTTGTCGGGAAACAAGAAAAACGAATCGAGCGTTTAACCGTACAATCTTAAAAAACGAAACATTGGAGGAGAAACGATGAGCAAAAATGTGAGAATTCAAATTGCCAAAAGAGCAGAAAAAGAGATACAGGACGGCTTTTACGTAAATCTTGGAATTGGCATGCCGACGATGGTCGCTAATTACATTTCTGAAAACAAAAACATTGTTTTGCAATCAGAAAATGGATTATTAGGAATTGGACCTTACCCAACCGAAGACAATGTTGACCCTGATTTAATTAATGCCGGAAAAGAAACGGTCACCGCGATGCCAGGTGCAAGTTTTTTTAGTAATGCAGAGTCGTTTGCGATGATTCGAGGGGGGCATATTGATTTAGCGATTTTAGGTGGCATGGAAGTGGCTGAAAATGGTGATTTAGCAAACTGGATGATTCCCGGAAAAATGATTAAAGGATGGGAGGTGCGATGGATTTAGTTCACGGAGCTAAAAAAGTCGTCGTGATTATGGAACACGTTAATAAAGCGGGTGAACCGAAAGTATTAAAAAAATGCTCTTTGCCACTAACGGGTCAAAAGGTTGTGAATCGGATTATAACGGATCGGGCCGTGATAGATGTGACGGAGAAGGGGTTGGAGCTGGTTGAAGTGGTAGAGGGTTTTTCGATTGAGGATATTCAGAATTGTACGGAGCCTGAGTTGATTCTTTCAGATGAGTTGTTTATGAAAAAAGAAAAGTAAAACACGCTTAAAAACTCTGTGCACTACTTTGTGCACAGAGTTTTTAAGCGTGTAGTGAAACTAGCTCTATAAATGGTTTACTTCGTGCTGGACAATGGAAAAGTGTGTTAGAGTAAAAAGAAAGGAGGGATTCATTCATGAACGTAATATTTGACGTTTCATGGCATTTATTTCATTGGTTTCTTATTGCAATGGCCCTCATTGGTGTAGCGGTTCTGTTGAGTTTTTTTATGAAAAATAAAATCTTAATCTTTGTAACCTTATTGATTCTTGTCACAGCGACGATATTTGCGATCGATCAAACGAGGTATTCAACATTTGAAGAGCTTTTTGAAGATCAATTACATGACGACAGTACTGTAAAAGCGATGTCTATTGCCATTAACGACATATCTGGCCAGATTCCTAATACAGAAGTAAGAGCAACCATTGAAGATGAGTCAATCATTCACGCTATTTTGGAGGATTTTTCGGAATTAGAGTTAAAAAAAGATGAAGATGCTCTTTATTCAGATAATAGATATACGATAGCAATTACGATTAATAATGAAGTCCGCGAAGGTGTTTCAAGGATATCTGATTTATATATAGACGTGGATTATCATTCTCTCAATGGATATGAAATAATAAGCAATACCAATCATTTACAAACAATTGAATCACTAATCGAACATGAGAAAGTAGAGTGGGTTCCTGTAAATGATTAATGTGGATTTAAGATATCCATGTTGCCTGTGGTAATTCATATAGACTGATGAAAAACGAATAAAGAGAATTCTCCAGTAGAGAGGAGTTTTTTATGAAAAACTACAATAAAAAAGGTCATTTTTATAGTCTCATCGAATTTTTTTAAGGTGAGGAAAAAGAAGTACGTAGTGAATGAAGGCTACTGAGATGAAGGGGTTTAATGAGGCACTAAACTGTTGGAAGCTACCCAATTTCAAGTATGTGACATTCGTTTACTATTAAGCCAAAACTAGGTTTCTTTGAAGATTGTGCGCATTCTTCAAATGAATCAGAGCGTTCCGTTGAAGAAGCGGAGCGCTTTTTTGAATGAGAAGAATTTTAGATAATCGCTTGGATATTTATGGTAATATAAAAGTGGAAGAAGGTTGATATAAATGAAAAATGAGTCAATTACTCAAATGTGGGAAGATTTTAGAAAAATGAATCCAAATACTGCGGAAAAAACTTATACTGCGTGGGCATTTGGAGCATCAAAAGAAATGGCTGATGATTTGGCAAATTTAGTGTTACAAGGGAAAAAGACAGCAACAGCATCAAATTATACGCTCTATGAACTAGAAAATGAGGAATTGCCGTATCCTGGCCTTATTAATATCATACTAGACGGAGATGGGCAAGCTATCGCTGTAGCAGAGACGACGTCAGTAGAAGTGGTACCGTTTAATGAAGTGACAAAAGAGCATGCTTATTTAGAAGGGGAAGGTGACCGGTCTTTGCAACATTGGCGTGAGGTTCATGAGGCCTTTTTTAAAAATGAATTTGAAGCGATCAAGAAAGACTTTCATGATCAAATTCCTGTTGTTTGTGAAAGGTTTAAGGTTTTATTTAAAAGAAAAATGTGATTTGTTTCATTATATTTTGAAAGGAAAGCTAGTGCTGCTTGTTTCATTTTTTAGGGGAGGAGGAGTGAGCTTATTGAAAATTAGACTATTCGTTTTATTGATCACAATGTTTCTAGGAGCTTGTACAGTATCAAGTTTGAGTATAAGTGAACTAGAGGTTGTGCCTTATGATGTACAAGGGAAAATAGACTCTGAATATTCACTACAACTTATTTTCGGTCATGACAATATTGCGTATATAGTCTATCAATCAAATGGAACCGTTTTGACGGAAATTGAGGCAGAAGGAAAAGCATTATTTGTAAAGGTAGCTGAGGCTGATCAACAAAATGGTGCAGTCAAACAACATGTTTATAAAGTAACATTAGACCCAGAACATGAGGAAATCGTTGTGTTCATTAATGAAGAACCAATCTCTTTTGATAATGTGACTAGTTTATAGCTATAAACATTTGTTGGATTGAAAGGGAGCTTTATGTGAAAGAACAGCTAAATTAATGGAAAATGAACAATGGTACTAGACAAAGGGAGAAATAAAGAATGATTGGTGTATAGTAAAGAAGAGGGGTATTAGAAGGGAAACTAAAGGCAAGAACCAAAGCAACTATGCTCACATTACTTAGCGGTTATGATAATAGAAATTTTTTAGAAATAAGCAATGAGGAGAATATTTGTGGTCAAGGATATAAAAAGAATACAAGAAATTACACCCATTCAAAGTTTACTTGCAATCCTCGTGTTAGCGGTTTTAGTGGTCTCTTTTTTATTGGCTTCACAATCTTATTTTAGTTATATCGA
This sequence comes from Halalkalibacter wakoensis JCM 9140, assembly GCF_000513095.1. Lineage (GTDB taxonomy): Bacteria > Bacillota > Bacilli > Bacillales > Bacillaceae_D > Halalkalibacter > Halalkalibacter wakoensis. Next base: position 54,554 of record NZ_BAUT01000009.1, on the reverse strand, counting down.
AGTAACAAAAATAGCAAACAGTTGTTATGATGCGGGTGGTTTTCCGGTGATCGTGAAGTCGGGGGTTAATCTGGCTTATTTCGATTGCATCGAGTAAAAAATGACAGCTTTTAGGATAACGTTAAAAAATGCAATGGACAATTAATGCCATTGCACTTTTCTTTTGCAATTTAATTCAACTAGTTGACTATGACAATAAAGTTAAAACGGAGAAAAAGTGCATAATGGTCCCGGCGACAACAAACAGATGCCAAATGGCATGGTGATACGAGAATCCTCGCCATACATAAAAGATAGCACCGACTGAATATAAAACACCGCCAATAACTAAAAATGCCAATCCTTGTGTTGAAACATTTTCAACTAAAGGACCCCAAGCAAATACAATCATCCACCCCATTAAAACGTATAGAAGCGTTGATAAGTGAAGGTATTTTTTTACGAAAAATGACTTGAACACCGTTCCACCAATCGCCAGCCCCCAGACAATTCCGAAGAGGTCCATCCTAAAGCGCCTTGGACGGCAACAAATAAGAATGGAGTGTATGACCCTGCGATAAAAAAGTAGATCGAAGAATGATCAAGTATTTCAAAGACATTTTTTGCTCGACCAGGTGGGAAGCTGTGAACGAGGGTCGAAGAGGTGTAAAGCAACACCATCGTTGTACCGAATAATGTAAAACTTACGACATGCCAAGCTGTGCCATATAATGAAGAGAAGACAATTAAAATAACTAAGGCGGCGATGCTTAAAAGCGCACCAATTCCGTGTGTGATCGCATTAGCTATTTCCTCTCCTTTTGAAAACGTGTGAGTATTCGCCATTTTGAATTTCTCCTTCTTCTGAATCAGTAATATTTATTTCAAGAAATATTTTATCTTTTTCAACCCGTTTTTCACATTTGGGTACCGCAACGGGATATCAAAGCGGGTTGTTTGTTTTAATATGCTTTTTTGATGTGAGAACGTATCAAAGCTTCCTTTTCCATGATAAGCACCAACCCCGCTTGTACCAACACCACCAAACGGCAAATAGGGTGATGTAATATGATAGACAGTGTCATTGATGCAACCCCCTCCAAACGAAACGCTGTTTACCACTTTTTGTTGCACATTCGTATCTTCAGAAAATACATAAAGAGCAAGTGGGTTTGGATGGTTGTGTATGTCTTCTATAACATTAGACAGTCGATCATACTCTAAAACAGGAAGAATTGGACCGAAAATTTCATCTTTCATAATGGCATCTTCCCAAGAGACACCTTCCAGTACAGTTGGTTCAATGGTTAACGTGTCTTTATCTGTTTTGCCTCCTATTGCAATTGTACCATGTTGAACAAAAGATTGTAGCCGTATAAAGTGTTTTTCACTCACAATTCGCGTATAGTTTGGGTTTTTTAACGGTTCCTTTCCGTACAATTCTTGAATGGCTTGATGAAAACACTTCATAAATTCTTTTTTTATGTTTTTGTGAACATACAAATAATCAGGTGCTACACACGTTTGACCTGCATTCATAAACTTTCCCCATGCAATCCGTTTGGCCGCCAGTTGTATATGAGCATCTTCGTGTACAATACATGGACTTTTTCCGCCTAATTCTAGAGTAACGGGTGTCAATGTTTTGGCAGCCGACTCCATGATGATTTTTCCAACTGGCACACTGCCTGTGAAAAAGATATAGTCAAAGTTTTCCTCTAAAAGGGTTTGGCTTTCTTCCACGCCACCTTGAACGACAGTCAAATACTCCTTGGGAAAAGACTCAGAAATCAAATTTTGCAAAACTTCAGATGTTTTCGGAGTTAGCTCTGAAGGCTTTAAAATGGCGCAATTTCCTGCGGCGATAGCACCAATTAAGGGGGCGATCGCTAATTGAAAAGGATAATTCCACGGAGCGATAATAAAGGCCACCCCATACGGTTCAGAATAAATATAGCTGGATGAACCTATGTGAGTCATTGGTGTTTTTACTTTTTTCGGTTTCGCCCAAGATTGTAATTTTTTTAGGGTGAAACGAATTTCCTCAAGTACAATTCCAATTTCACTTGTGTACGCTTCAAATTCCGATTTGTTCAAGTCTTCTTGTAAGGCTTGAAGAAGCTTATCTTCATTCGCTTTAATCCCATCTTTTAGTGATTGTAACGAATTCATTCGAAAAGCAATTTCTTTTGTTTTGCCTGTTTGGAAAAATTGTTTTTGTTTCTGAATTAGTAAAGAGGCATTCAATTCTGCATACCCTCCTGTAGGTAATCACTGGTTTGTTTGAGACGTTTATATGATTGAAGTCAATTTTAATCAGTATAGTATTTGCTAGAGTGAATTACAAATAGTAGTTATTGAGTTTTCAGGAGACAGGAATATAGGGAGTAGGGGTTTAATATGAAGAAGGAATCTAGTTTTCTGACAAGATCCTGAAATTTTCCCGGTAACCAGTCAGAAGGTGGTCAAACTTCTGACAGGATCCTGAAATTTTCCCGGCAACCAGTCAGAAGGTGGTCAAACTTCTGACAAGATCCTGAAATTTTCCCGGCAACCTGTCAGAAGATACCCTAACTTCTGACTATTTTCTGTCTTATTCACTAGATCTTGTCCAAAGGTCTCACTCGTTCTGTATTACGAATAACGAATAATGTTTTAATCCCCTTATTAAAATGAGATTTTTTACTAGTTTTTACGTTATATGCGCGACTTATTGGCTCCAGAAATTGGTGGACTCGCAAATGCGATTAAATTTGTTTCGTTAACTGATGTATTTATGCTTAGCCATATGACCAGCGTAAACTATACAGCCAATGCATTAATGTTTGAGGGTGCCCTTCGAACGACAAGTGGGCTCTTTTTATTTTTACTCATTCCAGGTATTATCTTTTTTACTATTGGATTTTTTATGAATCGTCATGTGCAAAGCGGTATAGAGGCAAGGTTGATTCGGAATGTATCATTATCCGTGATCTATGCTGTCATCGTTGGGATTATTAGTTTATTTGCGGGAATCTCCTTAAGTATCCCTGATCCAACGGGAATTATGGGTGATATTACGCTGTCGGCAAATTATTCTTTTGTTGAGAGTATGTTTAACGCGTTCGTCAATGGTAGAAAAGAAGTTGTACTACTATTGAAATGGGAAGGGGGCTTGTCATAAATTTTTGTACATCTTGCGGCAATAAAATGGAAAAGGAAAGTGATTTTTGTCAGGAATGCGGGGCAAAAATGCCTAAAGCGTCAACAGGCCATACGCAAAAAAAGAAATCTCAAAGTCCATCTTTTAGTGCTTTTTCCTTTAAAACGAAAGCAATCCTTGTCTCTGTAATGGTGCTTACATTGGTTGGGTTTGGATTTTATAAGTTTGCTGAGGTCGTATTATGATCCGTTTAACATGATAACAGCTTTTACTGAGTCAGTGGAGGAAAGGGATATGGAGTCTGTTTCGGGATTTTTAGTGTCCGAAGGTAATGAGATAACTAATCAGCATGTCGAATACCTATTGGATTATTTGCATGAACATCCTGACAAGAAAGAGCAATTGTTGGATGAACTTACTGAAACTGTTCGGACATCTTCATTTCAAAAAGAGAGGTCTTCTGAAGAGCAAAATGAAGTCGACTTTGGGGAAGATCGCCTGATTTTGTTTCAACAGCGAGGGAAGCACTTTTTTCTTTTTAATCGTTATGAGTTTGTTCTGCAGTCGTTTCCTCTAATGGTTCATACTGATCAAGGAGATATACGTTTTTTTCTTAATGGAGAAGAAATTTCTTCTAAAGCTGTCGATAACGGGTTTAAACTTGGTTCCATCTTACCAGGTTATTATCATAAAAGCAATCTTATCGAATGATTTTATCGAGTTAGAACAAGAAACAGAAGTAAGTCATTTTGGGGAGCAATGGATAGACATCTTTTTTGATGCGTTTATGTCACGGTCGAAACGAACGTGGAGCAACCAAATGTATTTTTAAATGGTGAGTCTATAACTAGGAACGAAGGTGGAACGATTGGACCTGTGTTGTTGGATGGATCAATGTCATTGAAACTTGAGAAGGAAACACCTTTTGGAACAATCCATAGTTCTGTTTTGAGTCTTCATGAACAGATGGTAACAGCTAATCTTGAGTTGAGTAGTGAACAAAAAGATGGGATCATGGAAAGTCTTCGGCACCATCTGTTGAATTTTTCCTCTGCTCTTGCTTTTCAATCTGAAGGTCGATTAGATTCTGCATCCGACTATATTGTAGCTGCTTTTTATGAATTGATGAATTCAAGCTGGGATTATCTTGGTTATTTGAGCGAGGTTGTGGTGGATGTAGATTCTTTCATTCTAGAGCAGGTAGGGGATGATTGGTTTGTTCGGGTAGACGTACAAGAAAAATGGATAGAGGATTATGTACAAAACGGATATTCTATGTCACTACAAGAAAGCACGCAGACGAATGAATATAGATTGAAATATGAGACAACTAGTCAGAAGTGGACCGTTCAAGATTGGTCTGCGCGAAATGGATTAAACAGCACTCACTTAAAAGATTTAGACATCAATGTATCTGAACAAAAAGAACAACTAGAGTCGACCCCACTTTTTGCTTCGCTGTCTCAAGTCCGAGAACCGTCAATAGCTGAATTCGGTCGGTTTTTAGACGATTACTTAACAACGTCTGTAGAGGCCATTAATCAAAGGGATTTCTCGATCGTCGTTAATATGATAGATCCTGCAGCGGCAACCTATAAAAAAGAGGCATCAGATTACATTGATTATCTTGAACGAAGAGGGATTAAGGAAGACTTCCACGGGGTTGAGGTACGTTCAGTCGAGAGAAAAAGCGATGATGTATATTGTCCACACGTTTGAGCAGTACACGATTTATTACAATGACGGTACAGCCAAATACAAAACCTTTCATTCATCGTATGATGTAAACGTAACCGGTGCAGATATGAAAATGATGCGATTAATTGAAACAAATCAAGTCGAAGAAAGCATTGATTTGTAGTGAGATTTAGAGAGGAGATCATAATTAATGATCTCCTCTCTCTTTGTTGCCTAGTAATTAGAGTGTGGCAAATGATCCACAATGTAGAAGTCTATCAAAAGGGGATCTCACAAATGAGAGAGAACTTCCTAATTTTACATCTGTATTTAAACCCTAGTTAATTGAAGGAATACTAGGTATTATAGAATATATAGAAACTGCCTAAGCACCTACTTTTTTCACGCGAAAATCTAGTGACTTCCACAGAAGTTATTCCTTATTCCTCTTTAAGTGTTTTAAATAAATTACCCATTGACACAGTGAAAATTGATAAGTCCTTCCTTGATGATATGTTTGTAAATAGTAATAAGCAGCTTTAGTAAAAACGATTATCGAAATGGGAAAAAACCTACAATTTCACCTCGTCGCTGAAGGAATTGAGAATCAAGATCAAGTAGATTTTTTAAACATGTATGGTTGTGATTATGGACAAGGTTATTTTTACAGTCCTCCTGTGTCTAGTGAAGAGTTCGATAAGCTGTTAAAAGAAAGGTGTAGGGATGGGAGTCTCGTCCATGTAGCCGATAAGGATCACTCAGCTAATGCTTATTTTTGGAGGAATGGGGTACATTTTTTAGTGAGACGTAATATCATAAAGTAGCTTAGGACAACGAATATTCGATTCATGTCTGATTCATTACTGAATTAGGGCGAGGAGAAATTAAATGCGTAACTATGTAATTTTCGATTTTGACGGAACGCTTGCCGATTCTAGAACGGTATTTATCTCTGCATGGAATGCTTTAGCCGACAAATTTAAATTTCGCAAAATAAGTCGAGAGGATTTGAGTTCACTTAGAAAGTTATCAATCTTTGAAAGAATGAAATACTTGAATTTCCCGATCGTAAAAACACCCTTTATCCTGCCAGACTTTTATCGTTTTTTTCGCAAATATTCAAAAGAGATTAGCTTGTATCCAAAGATAAAAGAGATGCTCGATCTATTAGAAAGAAAAGGGTACAATATTGTTATTCTTTCCTCAAACTCTGAAGATGTAATCAAAGATGTATTGCAACGAAATTCTGTGAAAAATGTCAAAAAGATTATGAGTTCAAAGGCGATCTTCGGCAAGGATCAGATGATACGCCAATTTCTAAAAGACCATCAATTAAAAACATCAGAAGTGATTTATGTAGGGGATGAGCAACGAGACATTTTGGCGTGTCAGGGCGCGGGTGTAAAAATCATTTGGGTAAGTTGGGGCTATGATGGTAAAGAGCTTGTACTTGAACAAAATCCTGACTACCTTGTCGATTCACCGGAGGAAATAGTAGAAGTTGTTTTACAGCACACTAGAGATGAAATGTAAGACTAGGCAACGGTTCTCGCTTTTCTAGCGAGAGCCCGTTCTATTCATTACCTGCAATGGTAGTAGCAAATCGAATTGGTACATCCATACCTCTACATGCATTAAGGTGCTCATACCTTGTTACAATGGTTATTTCTATAGGTACCTAACGTTCCTTGAGTATGATAGCATTACAGGATAGAGGACTCATAAAACAAGAATTTACGCAAATAGATAATCACTTACTAGAGAAAGGAAGAGGTTCAATGAAATTTTTTCATACAGCTGATTGGCATTTAGGCAAGCTTGTACAGGGTGTCTATATGACTGAGGATCAGCGTCATATTCTCGAAGGTTTTGTTCAAGCAATTGAAGAGGAAAAGCCAGATGCAGTAGTGATAGCCGGCGATTTGTATGATCGCGCTGTTCCGCCAACGGAGGCGGTTACTTTGTTAGACGAAGTACTTGAGACGATTGTCTTAAAGCTGAAAACGCCTGTGTTAGCGATCGGAGGAAATCACGATAGCCCTAGTCGTGTCAATTTTGCTACGAATATTATGAAAGCAAACGGCTGCCACATTGTCGGCCAAATTTCAAATACCGTGAATCCGATTGTATTAAAAGATGAACATGGCGAAGTTCATTTCCATCTTGTTCCGTATGCGGATCCAAGTGTTGTTAAACATGCTTTTGGTGATGAGGACATTCGGACACATAATGAAGCTATGAAAAAAATCACTGAAGAAATTGCTGCAAACATGAATCCAGCAGCGCGTCACGTTTTTGTTGGACATGCTTTTGTAACACCACGTGGGGAAGAGAAGGAGAATACAAGTGATTCAGAACGTCCTCTTGCCATCGGTGGGGCTGAACACGTTGATTCCATTCATTTTTCGAAATTTCACTATACGGCTTTAGGTCATTTGCACCAAGCTCATTTTGTCTCAAATGAGACGATTCAATATGCTGGTTCTCCTCTAAAGTACTCTATTTCAGAGGAACGCCACAAAAAAGGCTTTTATATTGTTGAACTTGACGGTGAAGGAAAGGTCACACTAGAGAAACGGTTGTTACAGCCACGGCGTGACATAAGAACAGTTGAAGCGACAATGGAAGAGTTGTTAACACATCCAAACAATGAGGATTACGTGTTCGTTCGCTTGTTAGATGAAACGCCTATTCTATCCCCGATGGAAAAAATTCGTTCGGTATACCCGAATGCGATGCATGTTGAGCGAAACATTCAAATCCGAACAAAAGCAGATGGAACGGAACTGGAAAGACAAGAACGTCATAAAATGGATGACCTCTCTCTTTTTCGAGCGTTTTATCAAGAAGTGAAAGAGACGATGGTAACGGAGGAAACAGAAGCCATTTTTCAGAGTGTTCTTCAAGAGCTTCTTCAGGATGAAAGCGAACAACCAAAACAAACTAAAACAGTCGTAAAAAACTAAAGAAAGGAGAGAGGGACAAATGAGACCAATTAAAATCACGATCACAGCCATGGGACCATACAAACATAAAGAAGTCATTAATTTTGCAGACTTAAAGGAGCACAAATTATTTGTTGTTTCAGGAAATACGGGTGCCGGAAAGACAACCATTTTTGATGCGATTTGTTTTGCTCTTTATGGGTCCGCGAGTGGAGAGGACCGAAGCGATTCAAAGTCAATGCGAAGTGATTTTGCCGATGATGATGTTCATACGGCTGTTGACTTTGAATTCACTTTGCATAACAGGCATTTTCGTATCCTCAGGCAGCTAGCTCATCAAAAAAAGGGAAACAAAGGAAAAACAGGTGAGAAAAATGAGTTTTATGAAATAGTGGGCGGGGAGGAAGTCCCTTGTGTCGACCGTCAAATTGTTTCAGAGATTAATAAAAAAGTTGAAGCGTTAGTAGGACTGACGAAGGATCAATTCAGCCAAATTGTCATGCTGCCACAAGGTGAATTTCGAAAGCTATTAACTTCGCAAACAGAAAACAAAGAGGCAATTCTCCGTAAAATTTTCCGTACCGAACCATACCGCTGGATTAGTGAACGTCTAAATGAAAAGAGAAAAGCAAAAGACGAGGAGTTTAAACGTAAATCACAAACAATGGAACGGTTTATCGCGGATATAAGTGCTGTACTGCCAGATCGTGAAGGATCGAACCTTTTTGAAGTTCTCTCGCAGCAGCACCACAACACGAATCAAATTGTCTCAGGTTTAGAGGATGAATCTACTTTTTACGAGAGTGAAATTCTGAATAAGAAAAAGGAATTAGAAAGCGCGACTGTTGTGTATAACACTAAGCTCGAAGCGTTTCATAAGGCTGAATTCATGAATGGTGAATTTACGAGGCTAGAGGAAAAAGAAAGTCAACTTAACAGCCTAACAGAGCAAGAACCACTTTTTAAGAAGAAAGAACGAAAGCTTGAAGAGGCGGAGCGTGCTACGACTGTAGAAGTATATGAAACGCAAGTGAACGAATGGCGTGAAGATGAGAAGAATAAGAAACAAAAGCTGATAAATGCAGAAGTAGCGCTTGAAAAAGCAGGAAAGCAGCTGACAATGGCTGATCAAACGTATGAACGGGAAAAAGAAAAGAAAGTAGATCGAGAAAATACAACAAGATCGTTAGACCAATACACCGAGCTGTTACAAACGGTTCAAGACATCGATTTGAACAAAAAAGAGCTTATGTCTCTAGAAAAGCAAGTCGAAGAATTAGAAGTTAATCTCACGAAGATTAACGTTCAAATCAAGAATGAAAAAGATTCAAAGGAACAACTTAGTAAGCAAATGAAAGAGATGGAAGAAGTTGTTGATCAATTTGCAGATAAACAACAAACTCTGCTAGAGGTACGAGATCATGTGAGAATTCTTCAAGAATTTTTGCAGGTGAAAAATAAGCAAACAAAGCTGGAGATCGAGCATACCGAAAAAAAGCAAGCATACAACTTGAAAAAGGCTCGATACGATGCGATCGAAGAAGCTTGGGTGATGGGACAAGCTAGTATTCTAGCAACACATCTTCACGACGGGAAACCGTGTCCCGTTTGTGGAAGTGATGAGCACCCGAATAAAGCGACCGATCAGGATTCCGTTCCTTCAAAAGAAGACTATCAAAAGGCGAAAGTGGAGCTGGATTCTGAGTATGGTACTTACCGCGATACGGTTGCGCAATTAAAAACGGTACAAGATCAGCTTACGGAAAAGGCAGATGAGATTGCTAAGATAGGCGTCGATATGTCGAATGTGGAACTTACCTATCAAAAGTTGGTTGAAAAACTGAAAGAGTTCGAGCGCGAAGTTAGTGATTTAAAGAAAAAGCGAGAACAACTGATTCAAATAAGAAAAACTGTTCAAGCACATGAAGATGCTTTAGGACAACTAGATACGAATAAAGAGGAAATAGAAAAGGAATTTCATGAACGGAAAACATCTTTTGAATCAAAGAAAGCCGTCTATGAGGAACAAATCAGTCATGTTCCGGAAGAGGTTAGGGTTCTTTCTGTTTTGGAACAAAAAATAGTGGAAACAAAAGCCCTCCAAACGAAACTAGAAAAAGAGTGGGAAGATGCGCAGAATCAACTGCAACTCGCCAAAGAAGCAGAAACAAAAGCTCGCACAGAAGAAGCGAGTGCCAAGTCACAAGTAGAAGAAAGCATTCAAAAGACAGAGAAGGCAGAAAAACAATTCATAGATGCTTTAGAAAAAGCCGGCTTTTCTTCAGAAGAACTGTATCGACAGGCGAAGCTGCAAGAAGCTGATCGTCAGCAACTAAAAAAAGAAATAGAACAGTTTACGAGTAGCTTAGCTACAATCAAGCAGCAAGTTTTCGAGTTACAGGAATCGTTAAAAGAAAAAACGAAATCGGATTTAGAAGCACTGCAAACGGAACTCGAGCAGTTAAAAGAAACGTTAGAAAAGGCAAATGATACCGTTCGAAAGGTTCAACAATACCATCAACAAACACTAGATTTAAAAACAAATATTTTAGAAGCAGAAAAAAGCGTAGCAGAAATCGAACGACAGCTTACGGTCATCACGGATCTGTATGATGTCGTTCGCGGACAAAATGGCATGAAAATTTCGTTTGAGCGGTATTTACAAATTGAATTCCTTGAGCACATTATTATCTCAGCGAATGAGCGATTAAGCCGTTTATCAAATGGTCAATTCCAGTTAATTCGTAGTGAAAGACAGGAAAGCCACGGCAAGCAAAGCGGACTAGGCCTTGATGTGTTTGATGCCTACACCGGGCAAACCCGCGATGTTAAAACGTTATCAGGTGGGGAGAAGTTTAATGCTTCTTTGTGTCTAGCTCTTGGAATGTCCGATGTGATTCAAAGTTATCAAGGTGGTATTTCCATTGATACGATGTTCATTGATGAAGGCTTTGGTTCATTGGATGAGGAGTCGTTAAATAAAGCGATTGATACGCTGATTGATTTACAAAAGTCAGGTCGGATGATTGGAGTCATTTCTCATGTTCAAGAGTTGAAAAATGCATTGCCTGCAACATTAGAAGTGAAGAAGACGAAGGAAGGGCATAGCCGGACTGAGTTTGTGTTGAGATGATCCGCGTCATAAGTAAATGAGTTATAGCCCAATGCCTCTCCTTAAGGTTGGGGAGGCTAAGGTTATAACTTCTCCTAACGCTTTGGAAATTATAAGGGTAGTATTACCGATATATAAAGAGAATAGATTGACAAATTTAATCATTCTATTAAACTAAAAATAGTTATATCCTCAAATTCTTCTTTACTTTTTATTAACTATTCTACAATTCTTTATTTGCCTCCAATTAAAAAATTTTTTCATTCGCATTAATACTTGTTACCTTTAAAAACTTTCTGAAGTTCAAAATTTTAGGTTCCTTAAAAGACATGACCATTGGATAGGATGAGGGATGCTATGGGATTTGAAGAAGAATATCAGACCTTTATCAATGAACACTTACAGGCAAGAACAGGTGAACGGTTGCGTCGCTTACAGGAAGGTCACAAACATGCTGAGATGTTGTTTTTGAAGCATGTGTGGTGGCCCTTATTTCACCACTTTCGGTATCTGCATCCAGAATATGAGGTTAATGATTTCAAGGATGGCAAAAGGTACTTAGACTTTGCTTATATTCGTCCTGCCATCCAGATTTGCCTTGAGATTGATGGGTACGGCCCTCACTTACAGAATATAAGCAGATGGCAATTTTCCGACAGCCTAGAACGCCAAAACCAGTTGGTGATTGACGGATGGACCGTAATTCGCTTTTCATATGACCAAGTTAAAGAGAAGCCTCGTCGATGCCAACAAATTATTCAGCAAGCGATTGGCCGATGGCTGGGGGATGAACTTGACCATACTACTTTGTCCTTGGTCGAAAAGGAAGTACTTCGGCTAGCGATTTCAAGTGGGGAAGCCATTTCCCCTATAAAAGTCGAGAAGCATTTGAAGCTAAGTGGCAAGACGGTTAGAAAAGTACTTTCTCAACTAGTCGATAAAAAGATGCTGCTTCCCGCATCTGGGACAGTGAGAGTTCGCTCTTATCGGTTAGGAAATCAAGTAAGACACTTTGACTTAATAAATAGAAGGAAAAATTCCCCTTAATTAGTAAATGGCACTGAAAATATCTTAAATAGAGGGAGAAAATCCTCTTATTTGCCTCAACAACTTAAAAAAATAGGTTATTTGCTTTGTATAGGTGGAAAAACTCCCCTTAATTTTCCCAAAACGAGCTCTAATCTGCATTTAGCGGAAAAACTTCCGCTTATTTTTCTTTTACTGGTTCCTCAATTAAGGAGATGACTTCCTTGAAGACGGGTGCTTTGATTTAGCATCTTTATGTTAGAAGTTACGTGATCCGTTCTGTAATTAGAAAGTGTTCTTGTCTACCAGAGTTACTTTGTAATTGGTGACAGGAACTTTTTTTGATGAAGGTGGTGGCCTGTCGAGTATAAACATGTAAGATCGAAAGGTAAATCACTCAATCCCGTGAGTGAAGGGAGCTGAAAGCAAGTATAAAAGGTAGAGCAACCGAAAAAAGCTCTACCTCTTTCTATGCCTTCATATTTAATGGATGCAACAAATGATTCCTATTGCATATGTACTTTCAAAAAATGATGCTATAATGAGACAAAAGTGAGTTTTTGTCGAATAGTCCCTAGGAAAGGACGTTACATATGAAAGAAGTTATTACATCGTACTTGCTCTCTTATTCAAGAAAGACGATTGCTTTAGAAGAGTTAGAGAATATCGCACAAGGTGAAGGTAAATCGTATCTACATTTTGCTGAGTTGATTTTGGAGCTAGAAGAAGATGGAATTCTTGAATGTGTGAAAGCAAAAGGAAGAACCATTAAGAAGCCACAACTTGCCTATTCCTATCGAATCAACCAAGCGATTTTAAAAGATGAACATTTCAATCGGCTTCAACGTGCCCGCTCCGTTTTACACAAGCGCATTCAACTTGATCGATATTTTCAACTTCCCCCTGTGCAATTTGAACAAGATCAACCTTACCTCCAAAAAATTAGTGAATACCTTCAAAAAAACAATTTGCCGCAGGATCGAGTTCCAGCACCTGAACGTAGCTTTGAGCTAATCGGTGATGAAAAATGGATGACAGATGGTAGTGGAGTTGAACTTTTAAAACGAATTAGCTTATGGGACGAGATGCGAGTCATTCCTGTCGCAGATCCGTTGATGCTTGCTGTTGATGTATCGAAAAGGGAAAATTCAATTCATTTTCATCTTATCGTTGAAAACAAAACGACGTATCAAGGGTTGTTGCCAGCTTTACGTGATACGGAATTTACAACGTTAATTTATGGTTCAGGGCGAAAGATCCTACGAGGAATGGACCATTTTCATGAACAAGTTCCGTTAACAGGTCAGCACCACTTTTATTATTTTGGAGACCTTGATTTAGAAGGGATTAACATTTGGTCGGAGCTTTCAGAGAGTATAGATGCTCGACCTGCCATCCCTTTTTATTCTGCCTGTTTAACATATGCATCAGTCGCTGGGAAAAGAAATCACCGTCGAGTTGAACAAGCCCTCGCAAATTTTTTGAAATATATGAGTGATGAGGATAAACAAAAGGTCCGTGAGATGTTTGAAAAAGGACATTACTTGCCTCAGGAAGTATTGAAAACAAATGTGCTACAAGACTTATGGAGGAATTGGTGATGAGAGATTTTGATGTAATCGATCTAGTCCAAGGATATAAAGAGAGGATGAGGCGAATTGCCTTATTTGATCCACTTTATGAATTGGAGCGCATGCAACAAAAGGATCAGAATAATCAAGTTCTTCCAATGAAAGATTTCGGATTGTTAATGCTGTTATTTTTTATGAGCATAAATTAATCCGAAATCAAAAGATTGGAACGGTTGATGTAGCACAATTTTTAGAAGAGATGACAATGGAACGTTTTTCACTTTCAAAGGAAATATATGAAAGTATTGCTAGAAAATTAATCCAGACGTTTCGACCGACGATGGGGAAAAAGCGAACGGTCCATTTTTATAATTGGGAAACACGTGCAGAAGAAGAGATACAGTTTTCCTATATTCGCGACAATGACTTTAAAGAGGGTGTTCAATACTATGCTCTCGATGAAGATGGACTTGAATTACTGTTTGCGACACGAGAATTTTACAGTGAGTTTCAATTGTCCATTCATCAATTAATGCTCCGGAAGCAGTTGGAAAAGGGCGAATTTAAAGGCGCACTGAGACAAATCAACGAAATGAGAATTGATGTAGAAACACTGTATGAACGAATCACAAAAATTGAACTTGAAATCAAACGAAATATTGTTTCTGATGAAACCTTTGCAAGATATGAAACACTTCTTAATGACATTTATGGAAGACTGACAAGAGAGAACGATGAATTTGATGAATTAGCAGATTTTGTTACGGAAACTAGAAACCATCTGTATTATCAAGATAACGATAAGAAAGAACGGAAAGCGTACACCTTACTTTTGAAAATTAGTAAAGAACTAGAGCTTGTTCATGCTGAACATGGTGGTTTATTAAATAAGAGCGTACATCTTAAACAAACGGCATTAAAAGCGGCACAAGAATCATTATACTATGCTGGAGTAGACTCCTTTAATTTTCAGCAGGATATCACGGCTCGTATGTTAAATTCCCCTGCTGCGGTGGAAACGATGAAAGGAATGGTTGCTCCTTTTCTTGGTATTGAACAAACAAAGGTTTGGTCGATGCTGTCTCTGTTTGAGAAACAGGTGGTGACAAATCAGGACAATGAACAGGAAAAACAAACAACGTTCCTCGGCTTAGAAAATGAGGATGAAGAACAGCTTTATGTCAGTTATCAAAGAGAGATTTATCAGAAATATATGACGTTATTAATGGAATGGTATGAGTCAAACGAAGTTCGCGAATTAACGAGTTTTCTCTCCTTTTTACGAACCGAGGGACAGGCCGATGTCTTACACGAGCGTATGTTTTATGAATTCTTTCTAGTGTTGCATCAACGGTCTCCGCTTGTTCAAGATCAGTCGTTTGATGAACAAAGTCAAGCGCAGTATGTTTTAACAGAAGTGATGGAAATTTTAGGGGGAAAGACACTCTATGTTGAAGAATTACCGGATTTACTTCAGGTGACCGAGCGCTATTCTATTCAAAATATGTTGATTAGATTGGAGGAGTAAGATGTTACTAGAAGAAAGTGTCGTCATGCGGGCGTTTACTGTGTTTAGGGAGCTAACAAGGAATGGATTCGTTGAAGGGGAAACATTTGAGGAATATAGCTCGGAAAGTCAGATTCGAAGATTAGTTGAAGCATATGCGGAGGAAGTGGATTGCAAAGTGGTTGCAGCAGGGGATCGATTGTATCTTGTTCCCACGACTAAGTTGTCTCCTTTTCATATAACAAATGAAACAATGAAAAAAACATATTTAAAAAGCAATGCAACAAACGCGGATATTTACACAATGTATTTGGCAACGCTTGTTCTTTTTGGTGAATTTTATGATAGTTACGCTACACGAGAAGCAACACGTGATTTCATTCAAATCGATGATTGGGTAAGAGCTGTTACGAAACGGATTGACTTTTTGAAAGAACATGACTTAGAACAATTGAAAGAGCTAGAGCATGAATACTCGTACAATTGGATTCAAATCGTCGAAAAATGGGATAGCCTAGACGATTATAAAGAAACAGCGAAACGTCAATCCGGTCAAACTCAATCGCGGCTGAGCTTTATCGATTCGGTGCAACGTTTTTTAAAAGATCAAGAACTTGTCATGGAGATTGGAAACGGCGAGCTACGCCTAACTGAAAAAGCGAAAACAATTGTCCAAAGTTACTTCATGGATTATGAGTACAATCGCGGGATACTTGATTTTCTTTATCAGCATGAATACAAGGAAGAGGAGGAGGACTAATGCCGGCCATTTCTAAAATTCGTTTTACGAATGTAATCTACGAAGATGGAAATAAGCGCTACAATGATGACATGTTTCACTTTGATGGAGAAAATGGGGCGATTTTACTTGAAAATGGAGGCGGGAAAACGGTTTTCATTCAAACAGCTCTGCAAGCGATTCTCCCACATACATCGCTGGCAGATCGAAAAATCAAAGAAACGCTCAAGCTAGAGGAAGGTCCAGCACATGTAGGCATTGAATGGATTGTATCGGATAAACCAAGGCGATATGCGGTGACAGCGGTCTCTTTGTTTTTAGGACAAGACAAGGTCGACTCCTACCGGTTTGTTGATGAATATCGTGAAAATGATCCGAATAGTCTGGCTGAAATTCCATTTGTTCAAGAGTCCTCAGACGGGAAGAGACCAGCAGGAAAAGGTGAAATTCATGATTATTATAAAGGGCGTACATCTTCAAGTGGCGAGCTGTTTGACACATTAACGAGTTTTAAAGAGCATATTGAAGATCACTATGGGATTATTACAAAAGAATGGGAAAATATTGTAAAAATCAACAGTGCTGAAGGTGGAGTTGAGGCTTATTTTGACCAATGCAAAACATCAAAGCAACTTTTTGAGCAGCTGTTAATTCCGACAGTTGAAAACGCATTGGCAGCCAATGATGGGGATTCGTTTGTGGACACCTTTTCAACGAGACGGAAAGGGTTCAAGGAGTATCAACAGTTTCAAGAGACGATACAGGAAAATAAATTGATACAAGAAAAGCTCGAGCACTATGTAGATGTTTTTGCGCGAAAAAAAGGGCGTTGGATGTGTATGAAAACGAAAAACGTACTGGAAAAGCCTATTCCCTTTTTTATCAGAAGCGTCTTGAACAAGTTGAGTTAACAATGAAATCAATAGAAGCAGAAGTCCATCAATTGGAAAAGTTACTCATTGCTCATGAGAAAAAACAACGTTCCTTTCAAATTGCAGTCGCTAAAGAGAAGTTAGCTCATAAACAGGAACAGCTTGACCAAGTAAAAGAATCTCTTGATCGTGAAAAGGAAAAGAGAGCGGAAGCGGAACGAATGTATCAATCGATACGTTTAGCGTTGCACAAAAAAGATAGGGATAATGGCAATGATCAATTAACGGTTCTTAAGTTGCAAATAGATCGGCTCGATCAAGAATTAGATGTTGATGATCTAAAAGGTCAACTTGAGAGAAATGAACGTGAAATCCGTGGTTATTTTATCACATTAAAAGAACAATTTGATAAAGAAGCTAACGAACTAGAACATGAACGCAGAACGCAAGAGAACTTACTTAACACAGAAAAAGATCAACTAGAAAAGGAAACAAAGCTTTGGCTCGAACTTGATAAGTCATGTGGGATCCTAGAAAGCAGGCTTGATGATTGGCAAGATCAGCTTGCTAAACTCGCAGACAAACTTAATTTAGACTTAGAAAAGGAAACGATTCACGATGTTCAAAAAAGATGGTCTCTTGAAGCTCAAACGCTTGATGAATCCATCACGAAATTAAAAACCTCCAATAAAAAACTTGATCAAGAAGCAATAGAAAAGACAAGGGAACGCGAAGCACTACAGGCGAAGCTCGTAACTGTAGGAAGCGATCTAACAAGGGTAGAATCCATTAAAGAGCAAATGGAAGCACAGCATGATGAGGTGAAAGGACAGCTTCGTTTTCTTGATCGTCGATTTGAGTTGATTGCTTCTCTTTTTACCCAGCAAGAAACATTGCTAGGGCAAATGAGTGATCAAATGAAACAGCTTGCGGACAAGAAGGAGCAATTGTTAAAAAGAGAACGTGTAGCCTACCGTTTTGTAGATGATTATCAGGAAATTCCAACATTTTTTGCAGATCGAATCATTTATGATGCGATGCAAAACTGGAAGAATCAGTTCCATTATTTAGCTACTGGAGTTGAATTTTTAAAACATACTGGTGTTGAACTTCATTCGATGCAAAACCAACATTATTGGCCAATCTCGCTTATTACAACAACAGAGGAAAAGTCACATTTAATCGAGCGAATCAACAAGCTTCAAGCAGAAATGCAGTTTCCGATTATTGTTTTATCAAATGATGAAGCCCATGCCTTACTTGAACAAACACCACATTGGGATACGATTCAACCGAAGCACTGGGAGCGTAATCTTAACGCGGAAGTGTTTCAACAGTGGAAAGAGCAGCTTTTGGCTCAAGCGACTCTGATCAAAGAGGAACGGATAGAGGCTGAAGCGACACTTGAAAAATGGAAAACGGTCTACAACCAATTGAAGGTATTTTATGACCAACATACTCTTGCGGATTATCAAGAGGTCGTTCAAGAAATACAAGAATTAAAAAAAGCTAAAGAACAGGAAGAAGAAAAGAAGTCAGTTATTAAGTACACAGTTGCACGAGATTCGAGAAAAACTCTCAAACCAGGCTGAGCAAATGAGAGATCATGAGTCAACGTTCCAACAAATCAATCAATTGCTTACTACTTGCCAATCATACGTAGACCGTGAAAAAGAGGTACATGAACTGGTGAGAAAGATCAACAACGAACGCGACGAGCGAGCGAAACAGTTGAAAAAGAAAGAACAGTTGGATCGTTCTGTTTCTCACCTTGAGCAAGAACTAATAGAAGTCGTAAAGGAAATAAACGACCAACGAACGAATATGCGAATAGAGATTGAAGCACAAGATCTTTTTAAGGAAACAAAACATATTACAAAACCCTTGTTTACGGATAAACGCATCTTTCAATTAAAACAAGAGCAACACGTTATTTTACAGCAGTTAAACAAACTATCGGTAGAACGAACTCAACTTGAGCAACAAATGAAAAGTCAAAAAGAAAGGGTAGAACGAGCTGAAGCGGAAATAGCCTCACTTCATCGACAATTTGACCTATTAGATGAGTCACTACGGTTTCCAATTGACGGGGAAGAGCGTTTGAAGAGTTTAGAAATCAAGAAGCGTGATCTTGAGATTGTCATTAAGAAGGAACAAGAGAAGTTCGATACAGTTCGTGATGCTAAATCCAAGCAGGAACGAGATTGGGAGAGGGAGCTAGAAGAGTTTTTAAAACGGTTTGCTGAAGAAGAGATTCTATCGTTTGCGCAAGCCCTCCCGACTGTCAAAGATGAACTAGTTGAAGAAAAAAAGGACCTTCAGCAACGGAAATATCAATTAGAGAAAAAGAAGCAAGAAACTGAAACCGAACAAAAACAAGTAGAAGAGATTGTTCAGGAGTATGACAAGCTAAATGTGAAACATGAATTTCTGGCACCAACAGTCGAAGAACAACCACTTGATCAAAATGTTCGATTAACGTTGCCTTATAACTCGAAAAAGTTGTTCAAAGACATTGAGGGAACTTTGTTAAAGCAGTTAAAGAACGTGGAAGAACTTCAATCACTTCTTTCAAAAGAGAGGGACAACCTGAAGGATTTTTGCCGAGATTTTATTACAAACCGTAAGTTACAGGAGCGTACCGTTAGCGGACTTAATTTGTACGTAAGTTATGATCAAATCGTTGAATTCCAAACGAGGATGACCGAGACGTTAACACGTGCGGTCCAAGTAGCCGAAGCGAATATGAAGAAAGAAGACGAGGAAATTGAACAATTCATTCATCGAATGTATACCCATATTGTCAAGATTGTTCAAGAGTTAAAAACAATTCCAAAGAATACAAGAGTTAAAGTAGACGATTCGTCTAAGACAATCTTTGATTTCTCAATTCCGGAGTGGAATGAGCATGAAGCCAAACAAGACTTACGACAATACATTCAATCTCTTGCAAACAGATTAGACACAGAACGATTTCAGGATGTAGAAGGCAAAGAGAACACAGCGAAGGTTCAGCAAGAAGTAGAACAAGCCCTTCACTCTCGCCAACTTTTACACATCGTCACCAAGCAACAACAACTTTCGGTTCTTTGTCGAAAAGTTACAAATAACAAGTCCGTCACATCAAGACGGTACGTTTGGGAAACGACCAACAACTGGTCAGGCGGTGAAAAGTGGAGCAAGAATATGACGCTGTTTTTAGGTTTATTAAATTATGTTGCCGAAAAACGACTGGACATTCGCCCATCAAAAAAGCGAAGCAGAACCGTTATTGTCGATAATCCATTCGGAAAGGCATCAAGTGAACATGTACTTCAACCAGTCTTTTTTATTGCTGAACAACTAGGCTTTCAAATTATTGCCTTAACTGCTCATGCAGAAGGAAAGTTTTTGCGTGATTATTTCCCTGTCATTTATAGCTGCAGACTGCGCCAAACCGGACAAGCAGGCAAACAAATCATGACAAAAGAGAAGCAAATCCGAACAGCATATTTTCAAGATAACGATCCAGATGCACTGCTTCGTATTGGGGAGCAAGAGCAGATTGAATTGTTTTAGTTATCGATTTTTACCGATGGTGATAGATACTTTACTTTATCTGTTTGAATTCGAAAAAACACTCTAGTAATCTTAACGGGTTTACTTCAGAGGTGCAAACAAGCCATTCACAAACGAAAACACATGCGATTTCACGGAGAAATCACATGTGTTTTTTTGTTGTTATATCAATGTTCATTACTTGAATAGATGTAAAATCACACAGTCATTCGCACACCTATTCACATAGGTGTAAATAAATATTTCCTTCTTGTGAATTTGATGTGATTTGCTACGTGAATTCTAATGTAAAAGAGAAGGATTTGGATATTTAAGTTAAAATATCAGAAAGCATTGTTCAGAATTTGTAAAACAATGTACGCAATGAGGAGGATTGTAAAAATTGATTTTGTCAGTATACGAATTTTTCTTCAGAGGTACCTTAAAATAAGGGAATGTTTTCCCTTTAAACTGAAAAATATAGCTAGATTAGGGATAAATAAGGGGAATTTTTCCCTTTAAACATACACAGAAATCAAATTATCATGTATATAAAGTAATTAGCGGGAATTTTTCCTTCTAATTCAACTTTTTTTAGTGCCATTTCCTAATTAAGGGAAGTTTCTCCCCTTATTATATCAATCCATGTACGTAATTCATAATTATGTAAGCGTGTTTAAAATACGGATTGAAAAGGGTGAATTAATTCCAAAACTTTGAGAGTATGAACAAGAGCTATATAAATGGAGAGTGGACGGAGGGGAGAAGTAATAGAAATTTGCCAATGATACTGAACATGGTTTAAGTTCAGCTATTTTTACAAGTGATTTACAACGTGGAGAAAAAGGTTCCTGTCGTTTAGTACGTTTCCGTGCTGATA
Source organism: Halalkalibacter wakoensis JCM 9140 (assembly GCF_000513095.1). Classification (GTDB taxonomy): domain Bacteria; phylum Bacillota; class Bacilli; order Bacillales; family Bacillaceae_D; genus Halalkalibacter; species Halalkalibacter wakoensis. The sequence continues at coordinate 33,567 of NZ_BAUT01000009.1, read as the reverse complement.
GGCAGGTTTTTTGGGGAGAAGGAATGACTTTAGTACATTGATAAGATCGAAGGATAAATCACTAACGATCATCACTGGAAGTTCAAACTGCGATTTAGTTATTTTATAATAGTTATATTTTGCCATTTTTAATGATGTTTGTTACTTTATTACCCAAAAATGTGAAGGTTATGTGGAGAATTTTTTGAGGCAGCCCTTAAAAAATTTCAACATTCATAAAAGAAATGCTTTCATACCAGTCACGAAGAGACTTTTCAATGGATGGTGGCTGTATTTTTCATTTTTTTCTTAATGATATACTAGAAAAGGTTTACCAACCTATCTATGGAGTTGAGAGAAGGATGAATATATTTTTAACAGGTGCTACAGGTTTTCTAGGGAAGAAATTAATATCAAAATTAATTAAACAAGGCCACTTTTTATACGTATTAGTGCGTAATGAAAAAAAGTTTGCAGGATTGCTGAAAGGAAATACAGCGATTGAAAAACAGCAAATCGTTGCTGTTTATGGTGATATAACAAATCCATCACTCGTGAAGGATCATACGGTAATCAATGTGATGGAAAATAAAATAGATACGGTTTATCATATGGCTGCATTATTGTCATTTGATGAAGAGATGAAAAAAGAGACGTTTTCCGTTAATGTTGATGGAACTCGCAATGTACTGGAATTTTCAAAACGCATAGGCGTGCGGAAGTTTATTTACGTTAGCACGGCATATACGGTAGGAAAAGGGGTAATCGGACGCGAACAGCTTTATTCGACAGAGCAAGAGTTTGTTAATTACTATGAACAAAGCAAGGCGGTTGGTGAAGAAGTTGTTTTTTCTTATAAAAACGATTTCGAAACGATGATCATGAGACCAGCAATTATCATTGGTGATACAAAGACAGGGGAAGCTGACACAAATTTTGCGTTATATGGTCTTTTAAAAGGGATACGCATGATGAAGCGTATAATTTCAAAGAATGATTTTTACAAGACTAAATCGTTTCGAGTCGTGTTTGCGAGTGAGACGAATTCAAATCTTGTACCTGTTGATTATGTTGCAGACGTTCTGGCCGTTGCCTCTGAACACGGAGAAAAAGAAACCATTTATAACATAACGAATCCAAATCCACTCTCAAATCAGACAGTCTTTAACATTATTAAAAAGACTTTACAATTTCCCAATTTAGAAATTGGCTCAATTGATGGCGAGTATGAATTGACAAAGGAAGAACTTATGTTACATGAAAAGATGAGAGTGTTTGAGGAGTATTTATCACGTTCCATTGAGTTTGATTCGCAAAATACCCGTACGTTGCTAAAAGCAGCTAGTTTAGAAGAATTAGATTTAAATGAGGCTGTTTTCGAGCATATGTTGCTTAGCTATTTACAACCAGAGCTCGTTACGCAATAAGGTGTTACCTGTTAATGGTGAATTAAATGAAAAGGAAGTGAAAATACCTTGCTATCGTATAAAACAATTGAAAAAAGCAAAGGGACGGATTGGGTTGTTCTTTTACATGGGTTAGGTGGTAACTCAACTGTTTTTTATAAACAAATCGACGAATATGAGAAATACTTTAATTTACTATTAATAGACTTCCCAGGACACGGCGACTCTCAATCTTTTACAAGAGAAGCTCATACAGTTGAGAAGATTTCAGAGGAAATTTATTCCGTTATAGACAAGCTTTCGATTAGTGCATTTCATTTGGTTGGTTTTTCACTAGGTACCATTATTGCCCAGCAAATGATTGCACAAGCACCAGACCGGATTAAATCGGTTGTTTTAGCAGGGGCAGTGGTTCGCTGGAGCTGGTGGTCACAAGAATTAGTAAAAGCTGTATACTCCTTACGTTTTTTCGCTCCATATATGTTTTTTTATAAAGCTTTTGCGCTAATAATGATGCCAAAAGAAAATCACAAACGGTCACGTGATATCTTTATAAGAGAAGCGGTGAAATTGGGTAGGCAAGAGTTTTTTAAGTGGGCAAAATTAGTGTTGAAGCCTGAGTATGCGTATAATAACGCAGTCAATACACAAAATTCAATCCCGAAGTTAATCGTTATGGGTGAGGAGGATCACATGTTTATTGAGTCGGCAACAGAGGCTGTATCGCGGGATCCATTTGCTTCTATTCAACTCATTAAAGGTGCTGGTCATGTATGTATTATTGAGGAAGCTAAGGAATTTAACAACCTATCTTTGCTCTTTCTAAACGAGCAAAGCGAAGCGGAAAAAGTCGGGGCGTAAATGAAGGTTTTTCATGTAAATGTTTTTCTTTTTGAATACGGTCTGAATTCGACTCAACCAAAAAACGTCGTCCGGTTAGGACGACGTTTTTACTATAAACATTAATTTCCTGCTAATTCAGCTTTCTTAAGCTTAAGATCGAAACGATCTGCATTCATTACTTTCACCCATGCAGAGATAAAGTCATTAACAAACTTACCTTTGTTATCATCTTGAGCATAAACTTCAGCAATTGCACGTAAAACTGAGTTTGAACCAAATACTAGGTCAACTCTTGTTGCAGTACGAACGACTTCACCTTTTGTGCGGTCACGTCCTTCGTATACGACTCCATCAACAGACTTCCACTCAACTCCGATGTCAAGTAAGTTCACAAAGAAATCGTTAGAAAGGGCTCCAACACGATCTGTGAATACGCCGTGTGAAGTACCACCGTAGTTTGTACCTAGAACGCGCAAACCACCAATTAGTGCAGTCATTTCAGGAGCAGTTAAGCCTAGTAGTTGTGCTTTGTCTACAAGAAGTTCTTCTGGGCTTACGCTGTATTGTTTCTTTTGATAGTTGCGGAATCCATCAGCAACAGGCTCAAGTACTTCAAAGCCTTCAACATCTGTTTGCTCTTGTGTCGCATCCCCGCGCCCGGCAGCAAAAGGAACTGTTACATCAAAGCCTGCATCTTGTGCAGCTCTTTCAATTGCTGCAGAACCACCTAGGACAATTAAATCAGCAAGACTGACTTTCTTGTCTAGACTACTTTGAATTTCTTCTAGGACACCAAGAACTTTCTCAAGTTGTTCTGGTTGATTCACTTCCCAATCCTTTTGAGGAGCAAGACGGATGCGGGCACCATTTGCACCACCACGATTATCAGAGCCACGGAACGTACTTGCTGAAGCCCACGCAGTTGTAACAAGCTCACTTACTGAAAGACCTGAGTTTAGGATTTTTTCTTTTAATTCAGCTACTTCTGCATCTGTTAATTCATAATCAACAGTTGGTACTGGATCTTGCCAGATAAGATCTTCTTGTGGAACTTCTGGTCCTAGATATCTTGCTTTAGGACCCATGTCACGGTGAAGAAGTTTGAACCATGCACGAGCAAATGCATCTGCAAAATCTTCAGGATTTTCATGGAAACGACGTGCAATTTTTTCGTATGCTGGGTCATGGCGTAATGCTAAATCAGTTGTAAACATAACGGTTGGAACCTTCTTAGACGGATCCGCAGCATCTGGTGCAAGGTCTTTTTCATCAGGATCTACAGCCTGCCATTGATAAGCGCCTGCAGGACTCTTAGTCAACCACCATTCGTATCCGAATAATAAATCGAAGTAACCATTATCCCATTGTGTTGGATTAGCAGTCCAAGCACCTTCAAGGCCACTTGTGATGGTGTCTCCACCCTTACCACTACCGTGAGTGCTTAACCAGCCAAAGCCTTGCGCTTCAATCGGAGCAGCTTCTGGTTCTGGACCAACATTTGAAGCATCACCCGCACCATGTGCCTTACCAAACGTATGACCTCCAGCAATTAGGGCAACGGTTTCTTCATCGTTCATTCCCATACGTCCGAACGTTTCGCGGATGTCGTGAGCACTTTTAATCGGATCCGGTTTACCGTCTGGACCTTCTGGATTTACATAGATTAGACCCATTTGAACAGCAGCTAGTGGATTCTCCAGTTCACGATCACCTGAATAACGATTTTCACCTAACATTTCTTTTTCAGAACCCCAGTAGATATCTTCTTCAGGTTGCCAAATATCAGCACGTCCTCCTCCGAAACCGAAAGTTTTAAAGCCCATTGATTCAAGAGCAACGTTTCCTGTTAGAACTAACAAGTCAGCCCAGGAAATCTTGTTTCCGTACTTTTGCTTAATTGGCCATAATAGACGACGAGCTTTATCAAGGTTCCCGTTGTCCTCCCAGCTGTTTAAAGGCGCGAAACGTTGATTACCGGTTCCGCCGCCCCCACGGCCGTCACCTGTACGGTATGTACCAGCTGCGTGCCAAGACATACGAATGAAGAAAGGACCATAATGGCCATAGTCAGCTGGCCACCAATCTTGGCTGTCTGTCATTAAATCATGTAGATCTTTCTTAAGAGCATCATAATCTAATTTTTGGAATTCCTCTGCATAATCAAATTCTTCACCCATAGGATTCGTTTTTCTATCATGCTGATGTAAAATATTTAAGTTTAATTGATTTGGCCACCAGTCTTTGTTTGTTGTAACAGTAGGGCTGTTATTTGTAGCGCTACCGTGCATGAAAGGACATTTTCCGCCGTTCGCATTATCAGTATAGTTATGCATTTTCTCATTCTCCTTTTTAATAAGTTAGTAGTAAGAATAATTATGGCCTTCAGCTTATGAAATCGAATCGGAAAGACAATAATTATTATTATGTAATCATTATAATAAACTATTACTCAAAAAGAAAGAAAAATAACTTGCGATTTTAAAAAATGAGTCCTTTTTCAGACGAGATTTGTCGAAGAACCCTTGGGAGAGTTGGGAAATAGGTAGTGTTGCTTGATTGATTTTAGATGAATAAGACGCAATTGATTGGCTATATCTCTCACTATATCCATATGCGAAAAGAGTCTTATAATGAAAAAATTAATTAATAAACGAGAATTATTATGAGAACTAAGTGGAAGAAGTTTTGAAGACCAGTGATTTAGTTCGTGTTTTATATGATTAATAGGACTGGAGGAAGGAGAGGTTTGAAATGGTTGCCTAACGTCTTTTTTTGAGAGAGGATGGTAAGTAAGAAGAATATTTTGCATCATTCATAATGATGGAATTGAATGAAAGACCAATAAAGTGTAAAACTAGTTGCGTGTTTTTCTTATGTTTTTATAAAGTATGAAGTTGACATCATTCACACAAACTACATTCATCTATAATCAAATGTTGGAGGAAACAATGATACTAAGGTTTGGGTATGTCTCTACAGCACTCTCTTTATGGGAAGCAACTCCTTCTAGGACATTAACGTTTACGAATTGGAAGAAGCAAGAGGAAGCGAGTAGAAAGGAAAAGTTATACCATATTACGGAACAAAATTTAAAAAACACGATTCGAATTCTTCATTATAATATTGCACACGGCATTGAATTATACCGGATGTCCTCTTCCCTTGTACCACTTGCGACCCATCCGGAGGTGAAATGGGATTTTGTTACACCTTTTGGTGATTTGTTCAAAGAGATTGGAAATTTGGTTCAGAAACATCATTTACGTGTTAGCTTTCACCCAAATCAATACACTTTGTTTACAAGCCCACAAGAACATATCACGACGAATGCCATTATTGATATGACTTATCACTATGAGATGTTTGAAGCAATGGGACTACATAAGAATGCATCAATCAATATTCATGTCGGCGGTGCTTATGGGAATAAGGAAGAAGCCATCGGTCGGTTCAACGAAAATTTTGTAAAGCTAGATGAGAACATACGAAAGCAAACAACACTTGAGAATGACGACAAAACGTATACGGCTGAAGAGACACTAAGAGTCTGTGAACAGCACGGCCTTGCATTTGTTTTTGACTATCATCATCATTGGGCGAATCCTGGTGAACAAACGGTTGAGGAGTTACTGCCAAGAATTTTTGCCACTTGGAAGGGACGGGAAAGCCTCCTAAATTCCACTTATCCTCTCCTAAATCAGAAAAATTAATCCGAGCTCATGCTGATTATGTTGAGGTCGAATTTGCGACGGCGTTTATAAAAGCGTTAAAAGCATACGGGAAATCAGCAGACATCATGATAGAAGCGAAAGCAAAAGACAAAGCGGCATTAAAGATAGTTGAAGAGTTAGGGAAATTACGAGGATTTAAACGAATCAATGGAGGGGCGATAGAATTAAAATAGAGGAAGGTCTGGAGGTTGGTGCTTGATTCAACTTTTTGTATGAAGAAACGATGTTGAACGACAATTGGGGGATAAAGGAACGGATACTTTCTGGAAACCTATTTGTTGGTTATCATTTGTTTGATGAGACGGATGTCCATTTCATGATCTATTACTTTTTGAGCAACATCTTTTAACAGTAGTTCTTGTTCAGTATTGTGGGCCACTTGTGAGGCAACAGCATCAAGTTTTTTGCTCATTTGTTCAATCTTAATAGATAGATTTTCCAAGTCCTGCTTAGAAGCCATATTTTCAAGATCCTGTTTAGTGGCCATGTTTTCCAAGTCCTGCTTAGAAGCCATATTTTCAAGATCCTGTTTAGTGGCCATATTTTCAAGATCCTGTTTAGTGGCCATGTTTTCAAGATCCTGTTTAGAAGCCATGTATTCAAGGTCCTGCTTAGTGGCCATGTATTCAAGGTCCTGCTTAGAAGCCATATGTTTAAGATCCTGCTTTGTAACCACGTTTCCCTCAATACTAATTACTCGCTGGGTTAATTTTTGTAATTCATCAAGAATTATATCAAATTTTTCCATAAGAGCCACCTCTTCTAAAAGATTTAACATGTTCTAAAAAGGAGTAGGTTGTAACGTATATTATATCATATCAGATTCTCAAATAACCGATCATTGTCATCTTTTGTCACATATATCTGGAATTATACTGAGTAGAAATGAAGAGGAGAAAACAGGTAAGTAAACGATTAAAACCCGAGAGTGAATGATGCTCTTTAAAAGGAAAAATAGTACGTTGCTTCGTTGTAGCAAAGAAGGATTGTTGCTCTTTCTCTAAGAAAACTTTCACTATAAAAAAGCAAAGGAACTGTTCTTGTCACTTTCAGGAGAGTGAAGTGGAAGAACATCCTTTGCTTTTTTATGATGTTAGGGTGATGCTCATTGTTGAAAGGGAGAAAGTCCTTCATTGGCAAGAGTAATAATTAATTCAGCTATTTCTTTAGGAGATTCTTTTACCCCATTTTTTAGCCAATGTTGGATCACGTGTATGCTACCGTTCACGATATACAAACTTAAATATTCAGCATTAATAGGGAGGTTTTGTTTATCTGCATTTAAAACGTTTAATAAATGTTGGTGGGCCAACATCATTACTTTCTGTTGGAATTCGGGATTGCCATTTTCACTAAATAACGTTTGAGAGCTTTCGTGATTTTTTACGAGATATTCTAACAATGTTTCTGTCATTTGGATTGCTTCTTCGTTTTTTGTGTGATTGAAGGAGGACAATGTTTGGTTTAAGTCTTCGATGATGCCATCTTCAATTTGATTAAGGAGATCATATAAATCTTTGTAATGGGAATAAAACGTTGAACGATTAATATCCGCTAATTCACAGACTTCTTTTATCGTAATCTTTGTTAACGGTTTTTCTTGCATTAGTTTGATAAAACTTTCTTGCAAAGCGAGTCGGGTATATTTGATTCGTCTATCTAGTTTAGAACTCATGCTATTTCACCCTTTATTAAGACAATTTGTTAAAAAACCATCATTTATTTTGTTGGTGTTGGATATGTAACAAAAGATAATAAACTGTTTGTTGATTATCCTACACAGTGTCATTATACTTAGACATTAGTTACGATTCAAGGAGTTGTTCAGCATGCTAGGTTTTGCATCAAAAATCATGAAATATAAAAAGTCGATTGTAATTGTGTTTATGCTACTGACCGTGTTTAGTGCAATCGCCCAGTTTTTTGTTTCAGTCAATTATAATATGAGTGAATATATGCCAGAGAACACTCCGTCAACTAAAGCGATTGAGATGATGGAAAAGGAATTTGATACACCTCTTTCAAATGCGCAAGTGATGATTCGGAATGTATCTGTACAAGAAGCACTATCGTACAAAGACATGCTTGAGGAGATTGATGGAGTAACGGATGTTGTCTGGCTCGATCAAGTACTTGATTTAAAAACGCCTTTAGAAATGGCAGAAGCGAGTTAGTAGAAATGTACTATAAGGACAATCATGCTCTTCTTTCGTTAACGGTACGAGAAGGGGATGAAGTAGCAATTACGCAAGCTATTTACGAACTGATTGGTGAGGAAAATGCGCTAATTGGAGAGGCGGCTGATACAGCGGTTGCTCAAAGTATGGCATCAAGTGAAGCAATCTATGCAGCGCTGTTGTTAGTGCCACTCATTGTCATTATTCTTGTAATCTCTACTACTTCATGGATCGAGCCACTGTTTTTCCTGACAGCTATTGGTGTATCGGTCTTGATTAATCTAGGTACGAATATTTTTATAGGTGAGATTTCATTCGTTACTCAATCGGTTGCTCCTATTTTACAATTAGCGGTTTCATTAGATTATGCTGTTTTTCTTCTTCATAGTTTTCAGCATTACCGGACGAAAACAGCGAATCCAGAAGAGGCGATGCAACTTGCTATTAGAAAATCGTTTCCGGCAATCGCAGCGAGTGCCGCTACGACGTTCTTCGGGTTCTTGGCTTTAACGTTTATGCAGTTTGAAATTGGAGCTGATTTAGGAGTAAACCTTGTAAAAGGGATTTTATTAAGTTTCATTAGTGTAATGGTGTTTTTGCCAGCATTAACAGTTATGTTTTATAAATGGATAGATAAGACTCAACATAAGCCTTTCGTACCGAGTACCTTCTCGATTGGAAAGGGTGTAATGAAGGTGCGTGTGTTTAGCTTAATCGCTGTGTTTGTAGTTCTTGTACCTGCTTTCTTAGCACAACAACAAACGTCCTTTATTTATGGAAACGGTGAACAGCCTGAATCAACTCGTCTTGGTCAGGATCTTGTAGCCGTTGATGAGGTGTTCGGAAAGACCACTCCAATTGTAATTCTTGTCCCAAAAGGCGATGTGGCTAGAGAAGTAAGGATGGAACAAGAATTAGAAGGAGTCCAGCATGTCTCAAATGTAATCTCTTATAATCAAGCCGTTAGTCCAGCAATCCCGCCGGAGTATCTCGACCCTTCGATAACGGAACAGTTTCATTCAGAAAGTTATAGTCAAATTATTCTTTATACAGACACAGACAATGAAGGAGATGTTGCCTTTGGTGTCGTGGAAACCGTCCGTAACATTGCAGCATCTTACTATGGGGATGAAGCGTTAGCCCTTGGAGAGAGCGTTGCCTTGTATGATATGAAAACGACCATTACAAGAGATAACACAGTGGTTAACATTTTGACGATCGTTGCGATTGGGACCGTCTTAATATTTACATTTAAGTCGATTTCTCTGCCAGTCGTTTTATTACTGACGATTCAAGCAGCGGTATGGATCAATCTTGCTGTTCCGTACTTTACGGATACACCATTAGTCTTTGTCGGTTATTTGGTTGTCAGCACCGTTCAGCTTGCAGCGACAGTGGACTACGCGATACTCTTTACCGAAAATTATCTTGAGAATCGCAAAGAAATGTCTGCGAAGCAATCGATTATGAAAACATTAAATGAAAAGACATTCTCGATTTCGATCTCTGCGGCTATCTTATCAGGTGTTGGTTTTATTTTATGGATCACGTCTAGCAATCCGATTGTCGGATCGATTGGATTACTACTTGGAAGAGGGGCACTATTGGCGTTTATTTTAGTTCTCTTTTTCTTGCCAGCGTTACTTCTTGTGTTTGATAAAGTAATAGGGAAAACAACGATTAAAGCAAACTTTTATAAGGAGGAAAAATGATGAAGAAGAAAATGACGCTTGTATGTTTAGCAACGCTGCTCGTTTTTCCTTTTCAAGTAGCCAGTGCCAATGCAAATGAGGCTGCAGCTTCTAAGGATGAAGTTGTGTACGGAAACTTAAGTGCAACGGGCGTGCTAAACGAACTTTATGTTGTGAATATGTTAGATGTAACGGAGCCTGGTTCCATCATTGACTATGGAGAATATACAACTATACGTAATTTAACGGATCTCTCCGTGATTGAGCAAGACGGAGATGAGGTACAGTTAGATGCGTCTGCAGGTTGGTTTTACTATCAAGGAAATCTGGCTGCTCGGGAATTGCCATGGGATATCGATATTTCTTACATGCTTGATGGGGAAGAGATTTTTCCAGATGAGTTAGCAGGAAAAGAGGGTCGTCTGCTGTTGACGATTAAAACTTCAGAAAATGAGCAGGTAGATCCAACGTTTTTTGAAAACTATACGATGCAAATCTCTCTAACTCTTGATACAGAAATCATCAGTAACATTCAAGCACCAGATGCTACGATTTCTAATGTAGGGAAGAAGAGACAATTAACGTATACCGTTATGCCTGATAGCGAAGGAGACATCAGTTTTCTTGCCGACGTTGTTGATTTTGAGATGGAGGGAATCGACATTGCGGGAATTCCATTATCAATGGCGCTTGATCACTTTGAAACAGACGAAATGACGAGTGAAATGCGTACGTTAAGTGATGCGATTCAGGAAATAAATGATGGTGTGTCTGAATTGAACACAGGTGTGTCTGAACTAAATAATGGGGTTCAAAGCTTAAACTCAGGTTCAAATAAATATGAAGCAGGCATGTTTGAAATAAGAGGTGCTTCTTCTGAAATCATCAAAGCGTCCAGAACGATTGAAGAATCACTCTCATTGTTGTCAGAGGGACTGAGCGGTTCATCAGACAAGATGGACTTAAGTGATTTAGGACAATTACCAGAAGGGTTGTCCCTAATGGCAAATGGTCTTGAAGAGGTAGCTGGAGGATTAAATCAACTGCAAGAAAACTATAAAATTGCATTTTCGGCACTCAGTGAAGCAATGAATGGAATCCCAAGTTCTGCTGTGTCTGAAGAAGACATTCAGCAATTGTATGCAAGTGGAGCGAACCCAGAAACCGTTGAACAGTTAGTCAATGTTCTTGTTGCTGCTCAAACAGCAAAAGGAACATTTGACAATGTCAAAGAAGCATTTGCCGCAGTAGCTCCTGCATTGACAGGAACAAGCGACGCGGTCACTGAAATCAGTAACCAATTACGGACGATGGCAAGTGAGCTTTCCGTTGCGTTTGAAAGTATGGAAGGATTGGATGCATTAGGTGAACTAGAAGAGGGTCTTGGCTTGCTTGCTAAAAATTATGGCGAGTTTCATGCAGGTCTCGTTTCTTATACAGATGGTGTGTCTCAGCTTGCAAATTCCTACAGTGAAATTGATTCGGGATTTGGTGAAGTAGCCAAAGGAACGTCAGAATTGGCTAACGGTGTTGGTGAACTTTATGATGGCACAACAGAATTAGCTGATGAGACGTTTGACTTACCTGAAACGATGCAAGAAGAGATTGATGCGATGATGGAAGAATTCGATAAATCTGATTTCGAGCCTGTTTCGTTTGTATCGCCGAAAAATAATAATGTGGATTCTGTTCAATTTATTTTAAAGACACAACCGATTGAATTAGATGAAGAGGAAGAATTGACTTTCGTGGAGGAAGAGGGGAAAGTGAGTTTTTGGGAGAGACTTAAGAATTTGTTCTTATAAAAGAAATTAGCAGCACCTGTAGAGGTTTCAGGTGCTGTTTTACTATCTTTATAAAAAAATCAAAATTGAGGTGTTCATAAATGTCCAATAAAACCGTCATTATCACAGGTGCGAATAGCGGGTTAGGGTTTGAAACAGCCAAATACTTTGCTGGTGCAGAATACAAAGTCATTATGGCAGTGAGAAATGTCAACAAAGGTGAAACGGCCAAGCAAGAGTTATTGGGCCTTTTTCCAGAAGGGGAAATTGATGTTTTTTATTTAGATTTATCGAAGTTAGCAACCGTTCATGATTTTGTGAATGCTTTCTCTGAAAAATATGATTCCTTAGATTTGTTGATTAATAATGCGGGTGTGATGCTTCCTCCTTATTCGCAAACAGAAGAAGGATTTGAACTTCAGTTTGCTAGCAATCATTTAGGACACTTTGCCTTAACGGGTCTATTGCTACCTTTGTTAGAGAAAGGAGTTCAGCCCCGGGTTGTAACATTGAGCTCAATTGCTTATCGAAGTGGAATCATAGATTTTGATAACCTAGATGGTTCAAAGGGGTATAAAGGGATGAAGTTTTATAGCCAGAGTAAGTTGGCCAATCTCCTGTTTGCAAAAGAATTAGATGATCGTTTGAAACGAAATGGATACAAAACAATAAGCTTAGCGGCCCATCCGGGAATTTCTTCTACGAATCTATTTAAAATCGGCAAAACCAAAACGCCTTGGTATATCAAACCATTAATGAAACTAATGGGTCAACCAGCTGAAAAAGGGGCTTTGCCTACTATTATGGCAGCAACAGATGAGAACTTAGTAGGTGGAGAATACATGGGTCCTGATGGCGCAGGAAACCGAAAAGGAAATCCAACAATTGAAGTCCCGCGCGCAACCGTCTATCAAAAAGAAACGATGGAAAAATTATGGGACGTTTCTGAACAAGCAACCTCCGTTTTATACAATCTTAAATAAGACTAAAAAGAGGGACAGGGAGTGTTTTATACATCTCTGTCCCTTTATTCATAAAGTTCCCACCAGAAAAATAAGGATTAATGATGATACTAAAACCATTAGTTCAGAATAAGGCGGTGAATGGAATGACGTCATACAATCAAGAGTACCTTCATGCGACATTTAAAGCACTTACGGACGCTCTCCTGCCAGCAAGTACTCTGATGAACAACGGCCAACAACAGATCTATCAAGCTTCGGATTTATTTGTTCATGAATATATCATCTATGCATTAGACCACTACATCACCATTCAACAGCATCTGTATCAAATGCGTGCGCCTCTCGCTTATCCAACTGCCCTTATGTTAGATGTAGCAGCAACCTACTTACTTAATCACAAACCAACCCAATCGATTCAAAAACAACACAATCAACATGGAGGGGTTTTTACGACCCTTTCGAGAAAAGATCGTGTTCGAACGTTAGCTTGCTTAGAAAACCTTGAAGTGGATTTGTATTCTTTACCCTCTCCTTTTCAAAATGATGCGGGTCTCGTTCAATATGTCACAGATGCACTTAACCGATTTGCCTATTTTGGGAACTATTCCGAATGGCCAGCTTATGGCACAACTAGAAATAACCCACCTCAAAATCGCCAGTTACAATACCATCCTTTAGGTTGGAGCCAGGTTGGCTATCCTGGTCCTTCGTATGGTTATCGTGATTTTCGCGGGTTTTTATTAAGGATGGGAAGAACAGGAGGGGAAACATGAGTACGAACATCGATGTAATCATTATAGGCTCCGGCGGTGGTGGGGCGGTAGCTGCAAAAGAGTTAGGAGAAATGGGACTTAAAGTAACCGTTCTTGACGCAGGCCCTTGGTATGGAAATAAAAAATGGCCTGAACCAAATTCACATCGAGGAGCGAAAGCGAGCCATGATCCAAACGATTTAGATGCATCTTTATATAGAAAACAGTTAACGAGACTTGAAAATGATATGAATGACCCCGTTACGGGTAAGTTTCGTTGGGGTCCTGCAGACCGAAGGCGTTCACCATGGTATCGAACTATTCCTGATCAAGCATTATTGTGGCAAAATGCTGGAATTGGTGGAACGACACTTCATTATTATGGAAACTCTCCACGAGCCTATCCTGTGAGTTTTGAAAGTTGGCCGATCAGTTATGAGGAACTTGTGCCCTATTACGAAAAAGTCGAAGCAACATTGCCGGTTGAATTTGCTCCTACAACAGCGAAAGAAGAGCTGTTTTATTACGGGGCAAAAAAGGCGGGCTTTTCACTTTTGCCTACACTAGATGTGAGGAGTGTCGGGTATCGGCCTCAGCCTAATGCCATTTTACCTCCTAATGAAAACTTAATGAATCCAAATGTTTCATTGGAACAGATTAGCCATATGGAAGGTTGCACGTTAAGCGGACATTGTGAACAGGGTTGTCCGTACGGTCCATCTGTGGATCGGATGGCGAAACGTTCAACTAATGTGAGCTATGTCCCGTTGGCCATGAAAACAGGAAATGTTACATTCCGTCCGAATTCCTATGCAACAAAAGTATTAACAGAAACACAACCAAGTGGAGAGGAAGAGGCATTTGGGGTTCAATTTCGGAACACATGGACAGGAGAAACGGAGGAACTCTATGCAAAAGTGATCGTAATGGCTGCTGGATGCGTCGAAACTCCACGACTCTGGTTAAATTCTGACCTTCCACATAATGAATGGGTTGGAAGAGGCTTAACGAATCATTATATGGATGCCGTAACAGGTACGTTCGATGAGAAGACCCTTATGAGTATCTTAGGAAGTCCATCTATTAACCCGTTTGTTGGCCATACATCTGGAGCTAGACTTGATTATCCAGGGTTAGGAATGATAGAAAATCTTGGGAACAGCCCTGGTTTATCAGCTCAGTTTTTATTTGGATTTAGCCAAGCGGGATACAATTCTCTCCAACCCCAACATAATCTAGCGGATCAAAAAGGGAGACTCGTAGGGAACGAATTGAAAGATGCGATGAATCAATATAGAAATTCATTAAGCCTTCTGATCATTACAGCTGATGAAGTGCAATACAACAACCGAGTTGAACTGGATCCTCATACGAAAGACGAACATGGAAACATACCAATTGTGAAATATACACCGAGTAAGCAAGATACAGAAAAGCGAAACCAATTAACAAAAATTGCAATGAATATGTTGCAGCAATCAGGAGCCAAATCCATTCATAGAAGTGATTTGCCACCGAATCTCTACATTCATTTAGAAAGCACGATGAGAATGGGGCATGTAGTGGACACCTCCTGTGAAGCCTATCAAGTTAAACGTCTTTTTATTGCTGATAATAGTGTACACTACAATTCAATTGGTGGAGTCAATCCCACTTTAACGACTCAAGCATTAACAACTCGAATGGCAGAGATGCTGGTTAATAAGTATTTTTCTAGCTAAATTTATTATGCCTGGCACAGTAGATGGTGTCAGGTATTTTTTAATAGGGAGTTATTGGACAAGTAAGTAAAAGTGATGTGCAAGTTAGGAGAAGTTATGAACAACAATGGTGGGTAAAACAGCTGAGATTGCTAGAAAACAAGTTCGAAGTGTAGAATAGGTTTAGACGGAAACGTAGGTGATATGAGTGAGGAGAATTGTAAGAAGGCTGACATTTATCTTAAAAGTTTGGAGATTTGTTCCATTTTTGAAAGATTACTTTGTTTCAAAAGAAATATCTGCTTGGAAAAAAGGCATAGGGGTTTTTCTTCTAATCGGATATGCAGTCTTTCCGTTTGATCTTATTCCTGATTTCTTGCTTTTTTTTGGGGTCTTGGATGATGTTATGGTGGCTGCATTTATTTTTGAGCGAATGATCAAAATGTCTCCAGAATCGCTTAAGAAAAAATATGAAATTCATTAATCAAAAGGGATCGTACTATTTTTTGTACGATCCCTTCATTTATTTACTAAGCAATTGTCCTCTTCATCAAAAATAACGAATTATAAAAGTTTTTTCGTATGTCATGTAGGTGGTGCGAGTTTCACTCTAAGTTTAAAGTTAAACCATAGGAAAAGATAATACTCATATTTAGCTGGAGGTGGATGGTTGTTAGAAAGAGAAGGATGTTGCCTAGTCGTTCATGGGGGATTCCCCTTAAATAAACAGTAAAAAGTAAGCGATTACATTAAGGCGAAATAAGATCAATTGAGGAGAGGTAATAACTCATGTTCAAAGAGCGATATCAGATGTCTTTGTCCCAATTGCTTGAAGCGGCATTAGCGATGAAACAAGATGAAGAAGCTATATACGATGGATATAGGCGTGTAACGTATCAAGAACTAGATCGAGAAGCCGGTCAATTAGCATCAAGTTTGAACCAGCTAGGGATTGGTAAAGGGGATCGAGTTGCCGTTAGTTTACCAAATTGGCATGAATTCATTGTCATTCAATTTGCTTTAGCTAAATTAGGTGCTATTTTAATTCCGTTTAACACACGGTTTAGAAAAGACGAAGTGATGTACATTTTGAACAATTCAGGTGCAAAAGCTGTTTTCTTTCCAGAGGAATTTGATCATATCCATCATGCTCAGCAATACAGAGAGATTGAGGGAAGTGTTCCCACTTTACAACACTTCATCACAGTTCGTTTTGAAGCAAGCGATATGCTAAGCTATGATCGCTTGTTGGAAGATGGGAAAAACAAGGCAATATTAGATGCTGTCATTGATCCTCTACATGATGTTTATGCCATTTTATATACATCTGGAACGACCGGAAGACCAAAGGGGGCTATGCTCACGCATCGTAATCTGGTTCATACCGCAGTAGCGGGGACGGAATGCATGGAATGTACACCAAACGATGTTTTTTTACTTCCGACACCGATCTTTCATGTGATGGGACTTATGTTTGTTTTACGTACGATTGCATCGGTAAGCAGAATGGTCTTAATGGAAAAATTTAAGCCAGAAAAAGCATTGGCGCTGATTGAACAGGAGAAAGTAACGATTCAACCAGGTGTCCCAACGATGTATATTCTCGAATTGAATCATCCTTCGTTTAAAAAATATGACCTTTCATCTTTAAGAACAGGTGAAATGGGCGGAGCTCCGGCGCCTGTTGAAATTATTAAGCGAATACGAAGCGAAATGGGATGCAATGTTTTGGTTGGTTATGGAATGACAGAGGCATCTCCAACGTTAACGTTAACTAGCTTTAAGGATGATGATGAATTACGGGCAGAGACCGTCGGAAGAGCACTTCCAGGTGTAGATCTTAAGATCGTCGATGAGCAGCGGAAAGAAGTAGGGATCGGAGTTGTTGGTGAGCTGGCGTGTCGTAGTTTTGGTTTAATGAAAGGCTATTACAATATGACTGAAAAGACGCGCGAAGTGGTTGATGAGCAAGGGTGGTTTTATACAGGAGATTTAGCGACGATGGATATGGCTGGGTATATTCGGATTGTAGGGCGCAAAAAGGAAATGATTATTCGAGGTGGTTACAACGTTTATCCTCGAGAAGTTGAGGAGCACTTTTATACCCTTCCCTATGTGAATGATGTTGCGATTATTGGATTACCAGATACGGTTCTTGGTGAGATCTCATGTGCTTGCATTCAGCTGAAACCTAATTGTGAAGCGACTGAAGAAGAGGTCCTTACCTTTATTAAAAGCAAAGTAGCCGATTACAAAGTCCCAGATAAAATCATTTTTGTGGATGACTTCCCGATGACACCTTCAGGGAAGATCAAAAAGGTAGACATGCAAAACAAGATTAAAGACCAAGTGCAATTGAGATAAAAGAGATTGTAACTTCTGTAGACTGAAAATTCCGTTAAATAAAAGACTAGATCAAGAAAGGAAGAGAAAAACATGGGAAAATCATTTAAAGTTGGGGTAGTAGGAGCAGGGAATATGGGTTCTGGAATCGCACAAAAAATGGCACAAGAAGGTCTTGATGTGACGTTAGTGGATGTAACAAAAGAGCAAGTGGAAAGAGGCATTTCGACGATTTATGGGATTCTACAAGAAGGAATTGAGCGTGGGATATTCACGGAAGAACAAGTGGCTGATACGATGGCAAGAATTCATGGGACCTCATCTTATGAAGCGTTAAAGGATGCCGATCTTGTTGTTGAGGCCGTTTTTGAAGACATTGAAATTAAGGGTGGAGTTTTTGCGAAACTTGATAAAATTTGTGATCCTAAAACGATTTTCGCCACGAACACATCAACGATCTTCATTCGAGAAATTGCGAAATATACGAACCGCCCAGAAAAGGTAGTAGGAATGCATTATTTCTATCATCCAGCAAAAAATAGATTAGTAGAAGTCATTCCACATGATGGTACAAGTGAAGAGACAGTTGAAACAACTCTTTTAATTGGAAAACTTCATAATAAGACTTGCATTGTTGTAAAAGATTCACCAGGGTTTGCGGTTAATCGTTATTTTACAACGTTCTTAACAGAAGCTATTCAATTATTTGACCAAGGAGTAGCTAATATTCCAACTATTGATGCCGCTGCCAAACAAGGGTTTGAGATCGGCATGGGTCCGTTTGAATTAATGAACGTAACAGGAGTTCCAATTGCCCTACATGCATCGAGTTATGTAGCTTCACAGATTAGTGAGTTTTATGAACCAGCTGAAATATTAAGAAAACAGGTAGAATTGAAAAAAGGGTGGGATTTAGAAGGTGAAGTTGATGAAAGCAAATTTGCCGAAATCAATCGACATCTATATGCTACGATCTTTGGAGTGGCCGGTGCGCAAGTAGATGAGGGAGTAGCTAGCATTGAAGACACAGATCGAGGAGCAAAAATCGGATTAAGATGGAAACTAGGACCATTTGAGCTTATCAATAAAGTAGGCGTGAGGGAAGCGTGGAATATGGTTCAAGAATTATATGAAAAACGTCCAGGTTTTCACTTGCCTGAAGTGTTAAGAAAACAAGCCGAAAAAGGAGAGCCATTTGAGTTTCGTTTTATTGATTTAGAGATTAAAAACGAAATTGCATACATTACACTTAATCGCCCTGAAGTGTTGAATGCATTAAATCCAGCTGTTGTTGATCAGCTCGAAAAGACATTTACTGAAGCTGAAAACAACCCGCAAGTAAAAGGAATCGCGATTCAAGGCGCGGGGAAAGCCTTTGTCGCAGGAGCTGATATTAAATATTTCATTGATTGCATTCAAAACAATCAAATCGATAAAAACGTGGCTTTCACTCGCAAAGGACATGAATTACTTAGACGTTTTGAAACGTCTGATAAATTGACCATTGCAGTGCTTGATGGCATTTCTCTAGGTGGTGGAAGTGAAATGGCACTAGCTTGTCAAGCGATCGTTGCAACAAACCAAGGATCAATGGGCTTTCCTGAGAGTGGGATCGGAATCTACCCAGGTCTAGGTGGAATGCTTCGAATGAACCATCATGTTGGCAAAGAACTCGCTAAATACTATGCTTTTACTGGAAAAACGCTATCGGCACAAGAGGCGAAAGAGTTAGGGATCGTCACAGAATTAGTAGAGATGGAGGACATTGAAGTCACAATCGAGAAACTTGTTCAAAATGGCAAGATTGATAAGTATGTGGAGAGAGAAATTCCTTCTTCATTCAGCGAATGTGTTGATGCCTTTTCAGAAGAAAATGTGCAGCGAATGCTAAAAGGACAGCAACCAGAAGGAGTAAGTAGTTCGTTCGCGGAGAAAACCGTAAACATTCTTTCGAAAAAAGGATTAATTGCGTTGAAAACAATCAACGAACTTATTAATAAAGAGTCAGAGCTTACGATTGATGAAAGTATTGAACTGGAATTAGATCGTTTGGTTGCTATTTTTGAAACAGAGGATGCCTTAACAGGTTTAATTTCCACTACGACTGGTAAACGACCAATTTTCAATGAGAAAGTCGTTGTGGGGAGTGTAGATGAGCATGTTTCATAAAGCGTATATTCCGTACGGAGGATACTATACGACGCCGTTCGCTAAATGGCAAGGCAGTTTACAAAATGAGAATTCCATACAACTAGGGGCAAGAAGTAGTAAGAAATGGTTTGAGTTAAAAAAACTAGATCCGAATGAAGAGCTAGACTACTTATACCTTGGAATCACAATCGGTCAGAAAAGCATCTTTTATGGTTCTTCCTGGGCTTCCACAATGATGGGAGCTCCGGATGTACCTGGCAGACGGTGATGCATGCATGTGCGACATCTACTACATCTGTCTTCAATGCAGCGGCTGCTGTAGAACTAGGAAATGTGAACACAGCCTATTGTTTACTAGCGGATCGATGTTCCAATGGCCCGCACACGATTTGGCCAAATCCGAAGGGACCGGGAGGCGAGGTCCTTTCGGAGAATTGGAATATGGACAATATGGCGGGAGACCCGTCAACAGGACTTGGTATGATTGTCACCGCAGAAACAATCGCTAAAGAAAATGGTTTTACGAAAGAAGAGGCCGATGAACTAACTCTTCGTAGGTATGAACAATATGCTGAGTCTTTGAAGGATGATCGGGCTTTTCAAAAGCGTTATATGATGCCAATCGAAGTGCCTGTTTCAAAGCGGGAAACAAAAGTCCTTGAAGCTGATGAAGGGGTTAGTCAAACGTCAAGAGAAGCGTTAAATAGACTTAAACCTACGACCGAAGGCGGAATCGTCTCATTTGGCTCTCAGACGCATCCCGCGGATGGAAATGCTGGAATCATTGTGACAACAAAAGAGAATGCTGCGCGTCTAAGCACGAATCCTAGTATTCCAATCCAAGTCATTTCATATGGATATTCAAGAGTAGAAAAAGCAAAAATGCCTGCAGCTCCTGTACCTGCAGTGAAAATGGCACTGGAGAGAGCGGGATTAACGGTTCATGACATGACAGCAATTAAAAATCATAATCCATTTATCGTGAATGATATGTTCCTTGCAAAAGAGCTTGGAATTGATGCGATGAATGTCAATAATTATGGAAGTTCATTAGTGTTCGGTCATCCGCAAGGCCCAACGGTCGGGCGATTGCTTATTGAAGCGATCGAAGAGACGGTTGAAAAAGGCGGCGGTTACGCGTTAGCAACAGGTTGTGCGGCTGGTGACAACGGGGCAGCGATTATTGTGAAAGTAGGATAGAGTTTGGGCATGAATCTCGTCCCACTTTTGATTACAATCCGTTTTAAAAAAATAATTGATATGTTAAAGGGGTAGCTGTATAATCAGCTGCTCTTTTTTCGGTGGTAGGGCAAGAAGCGAATATTTAATAATCGTACATTATTTGGTATGATATAAATGAAAGCGAATTCTTTTTTGTGGTAGGACGACTAAAATCCTACTATAAGAGATAACGCGAATAAACAGAGGGATAACAACCTGGCCCCTGTCTAAGGAGAGTGATAAGTATGGTTGAAAAAAAGCTAGAAGAACAAATTAGACATGAAACGGTTCAAGCATTAAAATCAGCTGGTATCGTTCTGACTGAAAAAGAAATTCCTCAAATTGAAGTAGCAGATTTTGGTTTACATGATATTCGAACGACCGGGTTACAACTCTATACATATGTAAATTTTCCTCGTTACTGTGCAAAGGATTTGGTTTTATTACCTAATCAAACATGTCCAGAACATTTGCATCCGCCTATTGACGAGACGAATCCAGGGAAGCAGGAAACATTTCGTTGTAGAAAAGGCACTGTTTATCTCTATGTGGAAGGTGACCAATCAGAGAACCGTAAAGGTCAGCCACCAAAAGGGGATGAAGAATATTATACAGCCATGCATGAAATTATCTTAAAAGCTGGAGAGCAATATACGATCCCTCCCAACACGAAGCATTGGTTCCAAGCTAGTGAAGAAGGGGCGATTGTGAGTGAATTTTCCTCACTAAGCATTGATGAAAAAGATGTGTTTACAGATCCGAGAATTGTTCGAGTCAGTGAGTAATCCTTAAAAACAACTCAAAAGTGTTAAATGGGAGTCTAAGTATAGGCTCTTTTTTTAATGGTTGAATGTATCTCTATAATTAACATATGAGAGATCTTAGGTTTGGCGATTTCAGTAGTTTGTTTGTTTTCTTAATCGCGCCTTCACAAAAAGAATGAGTGAGGAAATATTACAAATATTTCAAAAAGATGTAGCCTATGACTATAATGATGGATATGAGGGGGATCGTCGTTTGTAATTTGTTTAGAAAGTCAGTCGATAAGAATGGGAAAGTAAATTAAAAAGAGTAGGAAGCTGATAATTTTCACAGAATCTAGTGTTAGGTTACTAGACGAGAAATATCATTACAGTAAGGTTTAATCTCATTTTTAACAGGAGGTTCTAAAATGGAATTAACACAAACGGTTCAAACATTAAAAAACTTTGTAGGGGGACAATGGGTAGACTCTACTAGCCAATCTACTGAAGAGGTGCCAAATCCAGCAACGGGGAAAATACTCGCTAGAGTTCCCTTCTCAACAAGGGAAGAGCTAGATAACGCTGTGTCAGTGGCGAAGGAAACGTTCAAAACATGGAAGAAAGTACCTGTACCAAAGCGTGCTCGTATTTTATTTAAATATCAGCAATTGTTAGTCGAAAATTGGGAAGAACTTGCAAAGATTGTCACGCAAGAAAATGGAAAAAGCTACAGTGAAGCATATGGAGAAGTACAGCGCGGAATTGAATGTGTCGAGTTTGCTACAGGGGCACCAACACTTATGATGGGTGAGCAGCTTCCTGATATCGCGACAGGGGTTGAATCAGGAATGTACCGTTACCCAATTGGAGTAGTGGGAGGAATTACACCATTCAACTTTCCAATGATGGTTCCATGCTGGATGTTCCCATTAGCGATTGCTTGTGGAAATACATTTGTACTAAAACCATCTGAACGAACTCCATTACTTGCTAACCGTTTAGCAGAATTATTTAAAGAAGCAGGCCTTCCAGATGGTGTGTTAAATATTGTTCACGGTGCTCATGATGTCGTAAATGGCATTTTGGAAAATAAAGATGTTAAGGCTGTTTCATTTGTTGGTTCGCAACCAGTTGCAGAGTATGTATACAAAACAGCAGCAGCCAATGGCAAACGTGTTCAAGCGCTTGCAGGAGCAAAAAATCATTCGATTGTGTTGAAAGATGCTGATTTACAGTTTGCTTCAAAAGAAATCATGAATGCCGCTTTCGGTTCAGCGGGGGAAAGATGTATGGCTGCAGCAGTAGCCGTTGTAGAAGATGAGATTGCAGATGAATTCATTGAAAATCTAACTCAAGCAGCTGATAGCATTACGATTGGAAATGGATTAGAGGATGGTGTGTTCCTTGGACCCGTTATTCGAGAAGGACATAAGGAAAAAACAATTGGATACATCGAATCAGGTGTAGAACAAGGGGCGACACTGATTCGTGATGGACGCGGAGACGTTGCAGCAAAAGGAGAAGGCTACTTTGTTGGACCAACCATTTTTGACAACGTGACACAAGAAATGAAAATTTGGAAAGAGGAGATTTTTGCACCTGTTTTATCCGTTGTTCGAGTAAAAGACTTAGACGAGGCCATTGAGATTGCCAATGAGTCTACATTTGCAAATGGAGCTTGTTTATACACGAACAATGCAAAAGCGGTTCGTCAGTTTCGTGAAGATATGGATGCAGGGATGCTTGGGGTAAATCTAGGCGTTCCTGCTCCAATGGCCTTCTTTCCATTCTCAGGTTATAAAGATTCATTTTATGGTGACCTCCACGCAAACGGCAAAGATGGAGTCCAATTTTACACTCGTAAAAAAATGCTCACCGCTCGTTATTAATTTGCTCAAGCAGGTTAGGCGTGCTTCCATGAACATCGATGATCGCCCTGAAAATACGGTTCCTTACGCATTATTATATTTTAAACAAATCTACTTGCCAGGAATTTAGTCAGTTATGGAAGTTAGGGTTAATCGTAGCTAGTAGTGAAGTCACTTATGAAGAGTATGTTTCACCAGAAAAGGTCTTTAAAAAGAAACTAGTAGCATAGAAAAAGCTTAAAGGGTAACTGCTTGATCAGTCGCCCTTTTTTCTTATTTTATTAGCTGTTTGCGTCATGATGCCGAACGTTAGAGATTAACTGGTTTTTCTAGTTAACAGCAAGTTTGTTTTTAAATTGGGCACATAAATGTTTAAAAAGCCTTTTCTTTTTTTGGGAATGGTGTTATAGTGTGTATATTGATATACACACTATAACACTTGGAGGAGAGAAATGTATGAGTGTATTAGAACTGATTACGGTATACTTTTTTGTTTTTCTATTATCGGCTATTCCGCTTTTTGAAGCCTATTTTGTCATACCAATTGCGATTATTGGGGGAGTTTCTTTTTTACCAACGCTTTTAATTGGTTTAGCGGGGAATATCTTTACGGTCTTTCTTTTAATAGCATTTATTGATGTAATTAAAAGGTGGAGAGAAAAGAAAAAAGGGGATCAAGAAGAAGCAGCACCAAGTAAGAAGAAACAAAGAGCACAGAAATTGTGGAAACGCTACGGGCTACCAGGTTTAGCGATGATAGGTCCACTATTTGTTGGTAGTCATCTTACTGCTTTTATGGGTTTAACATTAGGTGGTTCCAAGAAAAAAACGTTTTTGTGGGTTGTGATTAGTATTACAACTTGGAGCATTCTCTTTGCCATTCTTGCTCATTTTGGTATTGATATTTTAGGATTAGATGATCGGCCATTCATTCAGCGTTTCTTTGAATAGGTAACACAGGGAGTGAAAAAAGAATGATCCATCAAGCTTTTTGGTTAGCTAAAAAGGAGTTCCGTCAACATTGGCGACCTGTTATGTTAACGGTGTTGGTGACTGCTTTTTGGGGATTAATTGTTACACAACGTATGCCCCAACTGATATCCAATTTATTTGTGACAGAAAAACCTTATTCACCAGATTTTATAATCGATGCGTTTTTTATTGGGATGACACCTTCATTGGCTGCGATCTTTATGTCGGGGCCATACTTAAGTTGGCGTACGATTAAGGAAGACCCTTTTACGAAACGAATAGCACTTTTTCGTTCGTTACCGATTTCGGTCGCGGTTTTGGCTTTGAGTAGAACGATCATGATGCTTGGCACATGGCTTCTCATGTCTACGGTGTTTTATCTGATTATTACAATTGGCCTAAGCGAAGAATTCTTTTCTCACATTTCACTAAGTACGTATGCGGCATTCATAGTATTTTGGCTAGGCTATTCGCTAGCTTTAGGAGGACTTAATCCGTTTTTGGAATATGGAACAAATGGGAAAATGCTTCACTTATCACCTGTTGTACTAATTGTTTTGTTTATTTCCGTTATAGCGATTACCCATTATTTTTCCGATTATGGAATTGTTGAATGGAGCTTCTTATTCATTCAAGAATATGGTTGGATGGTATCTTTTGCTATGCTGTTTGTCGGACTGATCGGAGTATACGTTTGGAATTTCTTGCTGTCAAGAAGGTTGCAGAGAAGGGACTATTTATGATGAAAGGGAGGAGGGACATGAAGCTGCCTATTCGGGTCTCCGATGAGAGCAGAGAACCAATCTATCATCAAATTGAAACGCAAATTATATCCTTAATTGTTAGTGGACAGTTGCAGCCGGGCACGCCTCTTCCTTCCATAAGGGAGCTGTCAAGTCACCTTGCTTGTAGTGCAATCACAACACGGAAAGCATACCAAAATCTAGAAAGAGGGGACTATATCAAGACCGTTCAAGGCAAAGGAACTTTTGTAAAAGAGGTCGAGTTAGAAGTAAGGAAGAATACGAAGACCAAGGTTGTCCACGATGCCTTTTTAAAAGCAGTGGAACAAGGAGAGCGAGTAGGTTATACCGAGGCTGAAATGCGTACCATATTTGACGAGATTATTTCTTCTTACTTTTTAGATAAAAAGTAAGGATTTGGAGGTGTTATATGGAATCCACCAATGTTATGACAATAAAGGAATTAACGAAGAATTATAAAGCGTTTATGCTTGGTCCGTTAAATTTGAATGTAGAAAAGGGCACATCTGTAGCGTTAGTAGGGGCAAATGGATCTGGAAAAAGTATGTTATTTCGTTTAATTATGAACATTCTTCAGCCAACAGAAGGCTCGATTGAAATATTTGACCAAGAACTAACTATGGAAAATGAAGTATCCCTTAAGGAGAAACTAGGGTTTGTTGGGGAATTGCTAGAACCATTTTCCTATTTATCGATCAAAGAACTTTCTACCATGATCTCGTTTTGGTATCCAACGTGGGATGATAAAACATATCATCATTTACTTGAGCGCTATCAAATTAATGAAGAAACGAAGTATGGCAATTGCTCGAAAGGGATGAAAAAGAAAGTCGAATTTATTTTTAGCTTAAGTCACCATCCAGATCTACTCCTTCTTGATGAACCAACTGCAGGTATTGACATTAGCACGCAGCGAAAAATAAAGGAAGACCTTATGCTCTTTATGGAAAGTGGCGAAAAAAGCATGATCATAGCCACGCATATGGTGGACGAAATTAACCAACTTTGTGATTATATTACAGTGTTAGATAGAGGAAAAATCATTTACACAGCTAATAAAGATGAAATTTATGAAAACTGGGCAAGGTTATGGGTTACGGGGATGACGGATTCAATTAGAAATCATCCAAATGTTTTTCACTTTGTCGAACAACCTTTGCAGTTAATTACGAATAACTGGCAAATCCTCGAGGACGAATTCAGGACAGAAGGCATCACCATTACACACTCACAAAAAGTATCGTTAGAGGAAGTGATTGACCTTTTTCAGTAGGTAAGACGCAAGTGAAAGTGCCTTGTCACACCGAAAGAAAATATCCGTAGACTCAATTCATAACCAAGACCTTCTGTACATCGAGTACAGGAGGTCTTGGTGTAGGGGTTTAAACGGAAGCCTTATCCCGAATGATTGGCTGTTTCGAAGTCGTTTTAGCTGTTTCTTGAACAATTAGGACCGCTGCGATGACTAAAATAATCCCAACGTATTGATAGAATGTTAAGGTTTCGTGAAAGATTGCAAATCCAACGAGCGATGCGACAACAGGCTCCATTGTCGCAATGATCGAAGCTTTGCTTGATTCAATGGTGCTAAGACCTTTTGTATACAACAAAAAAGGAAGCATCGTTGAAAGAAAGCCAAGGCCTATAATAAATATCCACACATAAAGATTGGAAAACAGCGAAAGAACGTTCCACAATCCACTAAAAGGAGTAATCGCAACGGCTGCGAACAAGAATGTATAGACCGTAACGGTTAACGGATGATATTTTTGTAAGGCAAACTTTCCAAATATGCTGTAAAGCCCGTAAAAGAAACCCGATCCAACACCAAGGACGAGCCCTACTAACGAAATCGACTCGTTTAAGCTAGGTAAGATCCCAACGACAAAGGAAGATCCAATAAGCGTGACAAGTAGTGCAGTGATTTTTCGTTTTGTGAGAGCTTCTTTAAACATCAGCCAGGAAAAAATGGTTACAAATGCTGGGGCGGTATAAAGAAGAATCGCTGCTACCGATATAGACATCTGATCAATGGCACTAAAGAGACACCAATTAAAAAAGAGAAAACTAATGACCCCAGTCCCAACAAAATACTTACTGTCTGCTACCTTAATCTTGAGGTAGTTCCTATTTTTAATGAGGATATAAAGAACTAAGAACAAAGAGGCGGATAAAGCGCGAACCGTTACGACTTGTGTTGGGGTAAATCCCATCTCATATAAATAAGTTACAAAAATTCCGATGATTCCCCATAAAAAAGCCGCAGCTCCAATGGAAAGTAAAGCTACCTTTTGTGTCATTATGCTTTTCCTTTCTGTGACGTTCTAGAACTAATGTATGTAAAAGTTTTTCTTTCATAAATTGTATTTTACCATTTTTTTGAAAAGTTTGTACTTTAATATGAGGTAAAAAATCAAAGGAAAAATTATAGGTAGAGGCACCAAAAAGAAAGCTCTCAGACTAACTCGTCTAAGAGCTTCTTTTTTCTATTAGTTCCAAATCTCATTCGCTACATCAATAATGAATTTCAGTTTCTCCCATTGCTCTTCTTCTGTAAGGTCGTTACCGTGATGAGTTGAAGCAAAACCACATTGAGGGCTAATGCATAATTGCTCGAGTGGGACGTATTGAGACGCTTCTTTCACTCGTGCTTTGATGGCTTCTTTGTCCTCCAATTCAGCAAATTTTGATGTGAATACTCCTAGGACAACTTGAGCACCGCCATTTGGAATATGCTCTAGTGGTTTAAAATCTCCCGAACGATCATCGTCGTATTCAAGGAAGAAACCGTCTACTTTTTCTTTAGCAAATAAAGTAGGAGCAATCTTGTCGTATGGGCCTTCAAAAGCCCAAGTAGAACGATAGTTTCCACGGCATAGGTGAGTCGTAACAATTAAATCTTCTGGTTTGTTTTCAAGAGAGCCGTTCACAACACGTAAGGCAAGGTCAATTAGATCTTGTCTTGATAGATCACTAGAGCTGAATGGAAGTTGCGGCGCACAAAGTCCAGCAATATACACATCATCTAATTGTAAGTAACGGCAACCGGCATCGTAAAAGGCTTTGATTGCGTCTTGATACGCTTGAATAATGTCATTTGCGTAGTCATCAATGTTAGGGTAAAGATCTAGATCTTGAATGCCGGCATTGAATAATTGGTTTGGACTTGGAATCGTTAATTTTGCAACTGCACGGTCTCCAACGTACTCTTTAAATTCAACGAAATCTTGAATAAAAGGGTGGTCTGGGTTAAAGGAAATTTTCCCGTTGCAACGAATGTTATATCTCTCTGTTTCTATTCCATTAAATTTATACCCATGGTCAGGTACATAACCTTCGACTCCGTTTAGATGTTCTAAGAAGTCCGTATGCCAAAATCTTCTTCGGAATTCTCCATCTGTTACAGCGGGAAGTCCCACTTCAATTTGTTTATCTACGACACGTTTAATTTCTTGATCTTCAACGGCGCGTAATTGTTCGGCTGTGATGGTACCTTCGTTAAAATCCTTTCTTGCTTTATGTAAATTTTCTGGACGCAATAAGCTTCCTACATGGTCTGCTTTAAATGGAACTTTCGTTAATACTTTTGTCATCTTTTATACCCTCTTTCGATAAGTTTTGTTTGTTTTTTTCTTAGTCGTATCGTAGCACGAGAGAATTGATATAGTGTAAGTGTTAAAATTAATGGTTGGTTATAACTAAAAGTTATATCGAAGTGATATGTAAAGGAAGAATCTTGATAAGACCTACGGACTAATCGATGTTGAGATAGTATATTTAGATTTGAGACAATATTTTGAAGTTAAGATATTTACTGTTGCAAAATGAGAAGCGAAATTATACAATTACTCTTAAAAAATCTAGGAGGAATACATATGCCTTTAATGCGTTTTGATGTAATAGAGGGTAGAGATGAACAATCATTGAAAAAGTTATTAGATGCTGCTCATAAAGCGATGGTTCAAGCTTTCGGAGTGCCTGAAAGAGATCGGTATCAAATTGTTAGTCAGCACAGAGCTAATGAGATGATTATTGAAGATACTGGGTTAGGGTTTGAGCGAAGTAAAGATGTCGTCGTCATCAGTGTGACAAGCAAGGAACGAACCGAAGAGCAAAAACAACAATTATATCAGCTAATGGTTAAAGAACTTGGGGAACAATGTGGGATCCAGCCAAATGACATCATGATGTCAATTGTTTCGAATGGAAATGCTGATTGGAGCTTTGGATTTGGCGAAGCCCAATTTTTAACGGGAAAATTGTGATAAGAAAATAACTGAATAATAAAAAAAGGATCCTTATTTTAGGATCCTTTTTTATACGAGCTGGAACATGAAGAGGCCATGAAACCAAAAAATTAAAAACAAACTTTTCTAAATTTACCTGGAGTCATCCCACCAGTCGATTTAGAAAAAGCTTTAATAAAATGTCCTATTCCATAAAATCCACAATCTTCACTTATCTGTTCAACTGATAGGTTGGTTTGTACGAGTAAATTCTTGGCCTGATTTAAACGGTAGTTCAGTATATACTGATAGGGACTAGTGCCCATATATTTTTTAAATGTACGACAAAAATGAGACGAACTTAGGTTCGATAATTCGCTGAGCTTGTCAATGGTAATTTTAGAAGAGAAATTTTCATTGATATAAGCTAGAGCTGTTTGAATTTCAGGTGGAACTTTGTTCATATTGGCGTCTCTGCTTTCAAAAGTGTTACGTGTACTTTCTAATAAATTCCCTAATAATTGATAAATCTCAAGGGAGATGTTAAAATCAATTTCTTTTTTTGATGCCAAGAGCGAAAGTATAGTTGGTATATTGTTTTGATCGGATGGCAGTTTAAATACACACCCATTTCTTTGGTAGATCTCATTATATAAATCTTGGGTGTCTTTGCCTGTGAAATGAATAAATTGAAACTCAGTTTCTTCTGTCACTGAATAATTGTTCTTTTCTTTACAATCTAATAAAACAATATCACCTTCTGAGGCTGTAAAGGCTTGATCAAGGTAATGGAAATGCATGGACCCTTTTTTATAAAAAAACTAAAAAGGAATTCATATAGTTACGTCTAATACTATAAGGCGATTCTACAATATATTCGCCGCCCCATAACACATAAAAATATAAGTTCTTTGTTAATTCAGAAGGTTCATAAAAATATAATCCCTTTTTTAACTTGAGGCCTGGTTCTACTTTCGGAATATAATAATTCATTTTTATCACCCTTAGAATAATAGATAACTTATTCTTTTAGTATATTTCATCTATAAAAAGAAGTAAATGTTATAGTAATTGGAAGCGGAATCAAACAAAGAGCAAGAATATACAGTTTTTGAGTTAGATTTTGCAAGGTCGTAAAGGGGATCATGCATTAAAGTAAAGATGTAATTGCTAATGAGCAACAAAAGATGCGTGGTATTGAAATCGATTACACATGAAAGATAAGAAAACAAGTGAGGATCTAAGCTTACTGTTTAAATGTGTAACATTTCAATTCACATATGTAAGTTAATTATTCTTAATATTAAAAAAATGTTTTGCCACAATGAAAGGAGAGTTTCAACATGCGTTTAGCATATGATCCATCACATTATCGCGACAATACGAACTTAAAAGACACAATCGATACCGTAGCTCGGTTAGGGTATGAATATGTAGAGTTATCTCCACGTAAAGATTTTATTTGGTTTTATGAATATCCAAAGGTAGATAAACAGCTAATTAAAGATCTAAAAAGATATTGCTCAGATGCTGGAGTGAAAATTTCTTCCGTGTTACCTGTTCAACAATGGTCTTCTCCAAAAGAAGAAGAACGTCAAGCGGCCGTGAGGAATTGGAAGCGCTGTATTGAAATCACTTCTGAACTTGAAGTTGATCTAATGAACAGTGAATTTGCTGGCGATATCAGCCGTCCGGTTGAAAGTGAAGCGGCGTTTGTAAAATCGATGGAAGAATTAATGCCAATTTTTGAAAGAGAAGGCATAAAACTTAATTTACAATCCCATCCGAATGATTTTATTGAATTGAACACAGAAGCGATCCGAATGATTCGTGCATTAGACAAAGATTGGATTAAGTTAGTTTATTCTGTTCCGCACGCTTTCTTCTATGATGATGGAATTGGTGATGTAGAAAAGCACTTAGACGAAGCGGGAGATTTACTGGCTCATGTTTTAATTGCGGACACTCTTAATCATAAAGCAGCTTTTGGATTACGTTATATTGTCAATCCACCTGATGCAAAAGTAACCATTCATCAGCATTTAAACCCAGGTGAAGGTGAAATCAACTTTGATGCATTATATCGTAAATTAAGAGAGATGAAATTTGATGGAATAGTAACTAATTCCGTATTTGCTTATCCTGATCGACCAGAATGGTCAAACGAACTAACACTGAAATCAATTAAAGAGGGTTTAAATCTGTAATTTAACTCTATTACGAAAGCGTTATACTTGTGTTACACTTTAATTAGTTTTTTTGGGAATTCAGCAATTTTATGATTGCAGTTGGAGTGTCTCGAAAGGACTATAAGAACCTTTTGAGGCACTTTCTTTTTAGAAATGATGAAAATGATTTATAGATATTAAATTAGAAACTTTTTCACTAACACTATTGGTAATTCTTTATTATAATAGGTATTGAGTTTAATGATAACGATTTCATTGCGTGTAAGTTATTGATATTAATGATAGCGTTTTCCTTATTGGGAATATTCTGAGGAAATAAAAAACTAGCTTATTATTACTTGCTATGGTTTATATGAAAATCTTTACTAATAGGGAAACAATTGAATGTGAAAAAGAATCAGCATACTATTTTGAAAACAAAAGGGAGGGAGAAGGAAATTCCTTCAACTTTATGATAAATAACAAACGTTATTACATTTTATTTGTAGCAGCCGTTGCTTCGTTAGGTGGACTTCTTTTTGGTTACGATACAGCTGTTATTGCAGGTGCAGAACAATCGATTCAATTATATTTAGTCGATAATTTAGGGTTAAGTTCCTTTGTTCATGGTCTAACTGTATCAAGTGCATTAGTAGGGTGTATTATAGGGGCTATTGTTTCTGGAATCTTGTCCAATAAAATCGGACGGCGCAATACACTCGTTATTGCAGCAGCATTATTTTTCCTATCAGCACTTGGCTCAGCCTATCCAGAACTTTTATTCTTTACTGTAGGTGAACCTAGTCTGGCGTTATTGGTTACTTTTAATATCTATAGAATTATTGGTGGGATCGGAGTCGGTTTAGCTTCAGCTATTGCTCCTATCTACATTAGTGAAATGAGTCCTCAAAATATAAGAGGAAAAATGGTTGTTTTATACAGTATGTCAGTTGTATTTGGACAAACAATTGTATACGTTGTCAATTGGCAAATTGCATTAGGGAGAACGACTGAATGGATCAATGATATTGGATGGAGATTAATGTTTGCTTCAGAATTAATTCCAGCTGCGTTATTTTTCTTCCTGCTCTTATTTATTCCAGAGACGCCAAGATATATGGCTCTTAAAAAGGAATATGACAAAGCATTTAACTTATTAGAAAAACTAAATGGCTCAAAACAAGTTGCGACTGAGACTCTTCAACAAATAAAACATTCTTTAAATACAAAGACGGAAAAAGTAAACCTATTTTATTATGGAAAGTTAGTTTTAATCGTAGGTATGACGTTGGCGGTTTTACAACAATTTATTGGTATCAATGTAATTCTGTATTATGCTCCAAGAATATTTGAAAACCTTGGTGCAGATCAGTCAACATCAATGTTCCAAACGATTTTTGTTGGAGCAATAGGAGTTGTAGTTGCATTCTTATCTTACAGACTAATTGATAAAAAAGGAAGAAAGTTCTTGCTTCTGTTTGGTTCAGCTGGTTGTGCCATTTGTTTAACAGCAGTAGCAGCATTATTCTTTGCAGGTATTGAAGGAATTGCAACACTTTTATTTATCTTAGGATTCGTAGCTGTGTTCCAAATGACTTGGGGACCTGTGACATGGGTTATCCTCTCGGAGCTATTCCCTAATAAAATTAGAGGCCAGGCAGTTGCGATTGCGGTAACATTAGTATGGGGAGCGAATTTAGCTGCTTCTTCTACATTCCCTCCACTAAATGAAGCGTTAGGCACAGGAGTGTTTCTAATTTATGGTCTTATTAGTACGTTCGCCTTCTTCTTTGTATTGAAATTTGTTCCTGAAACGAAGAACAAATCTCTTGAAGAAATT
The DNA here is from genome assembly GCF_000513095.1 of Halalkalibacter wakoensis JCM 9140. Taxonomy (GTDB): domain Bacteria; phylum Bacillota; class Bacilli; order Bacillales; family Bacillaceae_D; genus Halalkalibacter; species Halalkalibacter wakoensis. Next base: position 243 of record NZ_BAUT01000009.1, on the reverse strand, counting down.
GAGGAAACATGGCTCGCTAATAAAAAAAGTGAAGTAAATGTAGATACAGATCTGCAAAAAAAGATTAACTAGTAATGGAAGATGTAATAGTTGATCACTTTGTGAAAGAAATTTAATAGTAAAAACAGCTAGAGTTAGTTCTCTAGCTGTTTTTGGTCATGGAAAGAGTAGGGAATTGGAGAAATGCCAGTTGCTTATTGAGTTAAACAAGTGACTGGCATTATTGGAGGAAAGACAGGAGGA
>NZ_BAUT01000010.1 GCF_000513095.1 Halalkalibacter wakoensis JCM 9140 | reverse complement strand
AAAAAATTTGAAACATATTTATGCCAACAATGAGCATAAGCCACAGTTGACTTAAACGATCAAAACAAAGCCAATATCGGCTAAGTAAAAATAAAGCGACAAGAACCCACGTAAGGCCCTCTGACACGACAAATAAAATCCAGCCGTTTTCATGAATATAAGTCACTTTCCTGCTCCTTTCTATTGAAGCTTGTCTTGATACATATGACAAAATTAAGCTTTTCATGCTTGAACAAGAAAGTTCCTCCTGTATCCTTTTAACAAAAAAAAGAAACATGTCTCTTTAAAGCGACATGCTTCTTTGACCCACGCCACTGTAGGCGCTTGTCCTACATGAGGAAATGTGGCTATAATGAATCGTTTTTCAATCATTCGCTATCTCTATAACGATCTCTGTGCATTTCTAATGATAGCTCCTGTAAATACGTTGGAATTTGATTCGGCTTTTCACAATTACTGCAGTAAACATGATTTGCAATCCAAAAGTACTCCCTCATGATGTGCTCTACAATTGGCTTGGGCATTCCACAATGATCACAAAACATAAGATAATCCATTGCTTACCCTCCTTAGCACATGTAAGTTGATTGACATACAACTTTTGCACTTACATTAATTATATTCAATTTATTCATAGATGTATGGGTTTATGTGTAAAAAAACAAAAAAAATGATTAACGATTTACGTTACTACTATTCACTTCCCAATCCATAAAAAAGACTACTGAAAGCATTCCTTTTTCAGTAGTCTCATTTTAGCCTTAATCCCAATCTACACCAATAACCTCTCCTGTATTCGCATCAATATAAACGTCGACATCATCATCTCCGGTTGCATCTTCAATTTCAACTTCATAAACGTACCTTCCCTTTTTAACTTCAAGTTCAATATCATCTATGCTTCCCGAACCAATATATGTTAGGGCGATGTTTCTAGCTTCTTCTATATTGACTTTTACATCTTTTGCGATCGGTGTCTGCAATAAATTATCATCTATTTCTACAATCTCCCCTGTAAATGCATCAATCTCAAGATCATAATCATTTCCTTCAAACTTGATTTCAATCTCATAAAGTAAACGACCATCATCTGAATCAAGTTCCACCTCTTTTACTCTTCCTGGTAAAAGGTCCAATGCAATCGCAACTGCTTGGTCTTCTGTTATTTGAGATGTTACTTCGTGATTATTTAGCCATTTACCTTCAGATTCTTCCACACCCTTTTCAAGAACAATAGCTGATTCATAAGCAATGATTGGGCTGCTTTTTTCTGCAGACGCAACTCCTATTGCTGTTCCACCTGCTATTAGTAAACTTGTACCGAGCACGATCCATTTTTTCATAATTCATTCCTCCTTATCTCATTCAAATTCATCATACCTACTCTTTCTGATAACAGTTGGAGAGGAAAATGAGAATTTCATGAGAAGGAATAGAAGAGAAATCAAAAAGCAACCAGTCTACCTAGTTGCTTCTAATCTTCCCATCTGATCGCAATTACTTCTCCAGTTATCGCATCTATAATAACATCAGCTTCAAGATCTTCTGCTTCTATCTCCACCTCAACCTCATAAACAAGTCGCCCATTTTCTTCATCGAGATCAACATCATCTACTACTCCTTCAACATGAAGAAGTGCTATTCTTTCAGCTTCTGCTTCACCTATAAGAACTTGTTCTTTTTCATGTACCATTGAATTTTCTTGTAAGGAATAGAAAAGGACTTCTCCTGTTTGGGCATCAAGAAGAATTTCACCTGTCCCTTCACCTTGTTGAAATGACAATCGATAAACAGGATTTCCTTCTTGTTCCATAAGCTCCACTTCAAAGATGGTTACTTTATCGCCGAACTCTTGTTGGACAATGTTTCTCAATTCCTGTTGGCTTAGAAGTATTTGTTCCGGAGCACCACCAACGATTGGCTCATTGCCTTCACCAAGTCCTGAGCTAGGCTCTAAAGATAAAATCAATTGATTAAATGGATCGACTTTAATTTCATAATAACGATCTTCAGACAATAAGTGAAGATGATATTGGAGTTGTCCAAACTGTTCGGACTCTTGAATAGAAAGAATTGTTCCCCCATACTGTTCCAGTATCCACTCTTTTACTTCATCTTCATTCATCGTTTCTTGAGTAGGAAGGAGAACAGACATGACAACTACGGAGAAAATACCCAAAGCAACCACAATCAATGCAATATTTTTCCATTTACTCATTATCTTTTCCCTCATCTCTGATCACCTTACGTTGTAAATCTGGAAGTAAGATCGTAAATGTTGTCCCAACCTGTTCTTGACTTTTTACAGTAATTTTTCCACCATGAGCATCGACAATCGTCTTCGCAATGGCTAACCCAAGGCCACTGCCTCCAGTTTTTCGACTTCTTGCTTGATCCACACGAAAAAAACGTTCGAAAATGTGTGGAATGTCTTGATTAGGGATGCCAATCCCACGGTCAGACACTTCAACCTTTACGTAGCCTTCTACTCTTGACAGGATAATTCTCAGTTCATCGCTACTATATTTCAAACCATTTTCTAATAAAATCACTAAGAGTTGTTTCATCTTAGCATCATCCGCCAGTATGATGGTTGGCTCACATGCTTCTACCGTGATTTCTCGCTCATACACTTGTTTTAGCTTTTTGGACGTTTCTTTTGTTAGCAAGCTAAGATCTATTTCTTTTAACTCTAATGATTGATCAAGCTCTCCAGAAGCTAAGGAAAGCATTTGTATGGTAAGTCCTTTCATTCGTTGTGATTCATCATAGATCGCATCAACAGCTTCTTTTAACCTGTCTGGATCAGACATCCCCCAACGTTTTAACATGCGTGAATAACTCTCGATTACGGTTAACGGTGTTCGTAATTCATGTGAAGCATCTGACACAAATTGCTGTTGTTTTTCGTAGTTATTCTCAAGCATTTCGATCATTTTATTAAACGTATGTCCCATTTGGTCCAGCTCGTCATTTGATTTATTTTCTATGTGAATTCGTTGGAAACTACCGCTTTTTCTTATGGATTCCATTGTCTCTGTTAATGATTGTATTGGTTTTACTAACAACTGACTCAACGTTCGACCTGCCAAAAAAGCAGGTACCATAATAAGAAGAGAAGAAATTAGTAACACAATTCTTAATATAGATAAAGTTGATTCATACGTATCCATTCGTTCAACATATTGTAATGTCACAATAGAACCATCATTCCAAATAACGGGAAACCAAGCAATTGCAAATGTTTGGTTATCGTGAAGCATTTGTTCTGTCTGCTGTGCTGTCGTATAGTTTCGAGGTATCGACCGAAAAGATGGATCCTTCGTAATCGTGATTGCCTCGCTATTGTCATTTCGAATAATACGAATCATTCCATCACCCGGCACATAGGCAGTGAGCAATTCTGTTTGCCCTGTAGATAAGCCTCGATCTGGTCGGATTGCTTCCGAAATTGATTGCGCTTGTGCCGTCACACGCTGCAACTCAGCCTCAGAAGTATAATACTTAAATAAAAAGTAAACTCCTCCATTGATAACTAGTAATAAAACAAATAACCAAACTGTAGAAAACCACGCAATTCTTCGAGAAATACTCATATCACGTTTCCTTCATCACATAACCAACTCCACGCACTGTATGAATAAGTGGCTCTGTAAAGGGCTTATCAATTTTCTGTCGCAAATATCGAACATACACATCGACTACGTTTGTATCACCGAAGTAATCAAACCCCCAGACTTTCTCAAGGATTTGTTCTCTGTTTAGAACTTGCTTTTGATGTGTTAAAAGATAGACAAGTAGATCAAACTCACGTGGGGTTAAGTTAATCTCGACCTCGCCTCTTTTCACTTCACGTGTTTGTTCACTGACTGTTAAATTACCCAATGTTATCAGAGACGACATTTGACGGTCTTCTACATTCGAATGCACGCGTAAACATGCTCGTATTCTCGCAAGCAATTCCTCAATCTCAAATGGTTTTGTTATATAATCATTTGCACCCTGATCTAAACCTGTCACCTTATCAACAACCGTATCTCGAGCAGTTAACAAAATAACAGGGGTTTGGTCCTCTAAAGAGCGCATACGTCGCAACACTTCGATGCCACTTAATGAAGGTAGCATCACATCAAGTAATACAAGTGACCATGAATCTGTTGTTATTTTTTCTATTGCCTTTGATCCATCTTCAGCAATGCATGTCGTATAACCTTCATGCTCAAGTTCAAGTTGAATGACTCGAGCAATATTGGCTTCATCTTCAACAATTAAAATTTTTTGTTGTGCCATAAGCATTTCCTTTCAAATAGAACAGAATAATAACGGCGAAAAATCAAATTTATTGTAACACATCCTGTTAAAAGAATAACCCAATCTCCATGCTGAAGTTCAATCTTCTCCAAATTTGTACAAACTTTCCCATACATCTGCAATAAAACTGTAATTAGCCTGTTCTTTGGATTCCAACATTTCATGATAGAATCACCTCAGAAAGTAATAGATTTGGAGGTTCAATTTATGAAAAAGAACATCGTATCAATCGCTACAATTGCTACATTAGTTGGCACTTTAGGTTTTGGAGTAAATGTAGCTGCAGAAGAAGTAACCGTAACTAAAGGAGATACATTATGGTCTATTGCAAATAAACATCAAGTAGAAGTGAATCAGTTAAAGTCTTGGAACAATCTTTCAAGTAATTTGATTCATCCTGGTGATCGTTTACAAGTGACCGAAGAGGAAATAGAGGATGTCAATCCAACCGAACAATACACCATTCAGCCTGGGGATACACTTTCATCCATTTCTAGAAAATTTGATGGTATAACGGTTGCAAACCTTCAAGATTGGAATGAAATTGCTAATCCACATGTAATCGTTGCTGGGACAACTTTAACGATTAACGGGACAAAGGAACAGAAGCAGGAAAACACTTCAACAACAGAAAAAAGTCAATCAAGCAATGAAGAGGTGGCTAAAGAGTTAACGATGACAGCTACGGCCTATACAGCCTCTTGTAATGGTTGTACAGGAATTACCGCTACAGGTTTGAATTTAATAGACAATCCAGACAAAAAAGTGATTTCTGTTGATCCTGTGATGTTATTCCTTTAGGGTCTAACGTGTACGTGGAAGGGTATGTCCATGCCGTAGCAGGAGACACTGGAGGTGCTATTCAAGGGAATAAAATTGATTTATTTATCCCTGATAGACAAGATGCTCTGAATTGGGGCGTTCAAGAAGTGAAGGTTAAAGTCTATAATTAATTTTTGTATAACAAAAAAGGGAACTGAAAAGTAAAAAACGACTTTTCAGTGTTCGATTAAGCTGCAATGGCTCCGCACACTGCTCGCCTGCTACGAGAAACCCGCTCATAGCAGGCTTTTAAAAGAGGCAGTGGCTCCGCGCATTGCTTTAAGGGAACTGAAAAGTAAAAAACGACTTTTCAGTTCCCTTACATTAGATAACCCATTTTTCGATCGCTTTGGCAACCCCATCTTCGTTATTCGTTGTTGTAACCCAATCAGCTGATTCTTTGACGAAAGGTTGAGCATTTCCCATCGCTACTCCGATTCCAGCCTCTTTAATCATAGCTAAATCATTTAAACTATCACCAATTGCTAGAACTTGATCCATCGTAATTCCAATCCGAGCACACACTTTTTGAATGGCATTAGCTTTGTTTACACCTACTGCATTAATCTCAAGATTCGTTGGACTAGAATTTGTGATTTCAAGTTCCTTATTTTTCGATAGTTCTTCTAAAATTAACTTCCTTATTTCATCATCTTTAATGTCAAAACCGAATTTCATCCATTCATGCTTCGTTAAGTCTTCCGGAAACTCTTCTCTCCAAACTTGGTCAACAGAAGCTGCCCAGCAAAATGTTTGATGAGTTTCTTTCAACTTCCACATATTTTCAATGTGCTTTGTATGTAACAAACTTCTTTCCAAAAGTTCTCTTTCATGATTCCAGATTTCACTACCGTTTACGGTGATTAAATAGGAACTAAGCTCTAAAGAATTCACAAGCTCATCACAAGTCATCCTTGTTCTTCCTGTACTAATGACAACATGAACACCTTTTGCTTCCGCTTCTTTGATTGCCTTACGGTTGGCTAAAGAGATTTCATGACGGTTATTAAGAAGGGTTCCGTCCATATCAATGGCAACTAATTTTATTTGCTTTTCCATATTACACCCCTTACCTATTATTGGATATAGTGTACCATGAAAAAAATTTCTGTTAAATAGATGTCAACTTTAACTTTTGTTATTGTTTCTCACAGCTTTCTTTTTTGCGGGAAGTCATTTTTCCCTCCATTACTTTATATAGTAGTAACAGTAAGATTTCATTTTTCTTTAAAAATGAAAGGGAGTGGGAATACCATGCGTGTAAAGGTATTGGAGCCTATTTATGCAGAGAGTGCAAGTGTTTTAGTGAACAAAGCAAGTGAGTTTTCTGAAACAATCTTAATTAAAAAAGGACATTGGGAAATTGATGCTAAAAGTTTGTTAGGTTTAATAGCTATTTCCCTAAAACCTAATCAAGAAATTGAGTTAACAGTTAGTGATAGTCACAGTACAGCGGGAATTGAAGCATTGCTTTCCACTGGTTATTTTGAAAAAATATAAAAAGAAGAACCAATTCCATTTCAAACGGAATTGGTTCTTCTACTACTTACTTAAATACCTTTAAAAGCTAATTTATACACTTCCGTAAATTCACTTACCAATGGGAGCTTTGGATTTGCTGTAGTACATTGATCTTCAAAAGCACGTTCTGCGAGATATTCAACCTTACTCTCAAAGACTTTCTCATCAACACCGTTTTCTTTAATGCTCATCGGAATATCCATCTCTTTTGCAAGCTTAACAATCGCTTGAACGAGACTCTCTACCCCTTCTTCTGTCGTATTCGCCGGCAACCCATGGATTCTCGCAATTTCAGCATAGCGTTTATCCGCAACAAAATGCTCGTATTTAGGGAATGTAGCAAACTTAGTCGGCTTTTTCGCATTATAACGAATAACATGCGGCATTAAAATGGTATTTGAACGCCCATGGGCTATATGAAACTCCGCCCCTAGTTTGTGTGCCAAACTATGGTTGATTCCAAGAAACGCATTAGCAAAAGCCATACCCGCTATCGTTGAGGCATTATGCATTTTTTCCCTTGCCACCTCATCATTCCCTTTTTCGTATGCACGAGGTAAATATTCAAAAACAAGTTGAATTACTTTAATCGCCAGTCCATCTGTGTAATCATTTGCCATAACAGACACATATGCTTCAATCGCATGGGTTAAAACATCCATTCCCGTATCCGCTGTGACATGTTTGGGAACAGTCATGACAAATTGCGGATCAATGATGGCAACATCTGGTGTTAATTCATAATCTGCTAGGGGATATTTAATGTTCTGATTTTTGTCTGTAATAACATAGAAAGATGTTACTTCAGATCCTGTTCCAGAAGTAGTTGGAATCGCAACAAACTGTGCTTTTTCACATTAGAAGAAACTGAGTTCTTCCCGTAAGAACCACAGCCTAATGTGAGTGATGGCAAGAAGGCATTATAAATATCACCAATGGCACCTTGAGAAGATGGAGCATTAACAATGATTCGGCATGCTTTCATTCTCAATCCATACTGACGAATAAGGTCTTCATCATTCGTATGAATGACAGCTGAATGACCCAGTCCGCCGAATTCAAGCATCTCTTCTGCTCTTTTCATACCTTCTTCGGTTGTCCGCACACGGTAGCACGCCAGTACAGGACTAAGTTTTTCTCTAGATAACGGATATTGTGGTCCAACACCTTTTAATTCAGCTAGTAATATTTTTGTATCCTCTGGTACCGTAACACCAGCGAGATTAGCAATAAAAGCAGCAGATTTACCAACAATATCCGCATTTACCGCACACGTTGTTTCATTGATAACCAGCTCTCTACTTTTGCTCGTTCTTTGTCATTTAAGAAATAACACTTATTTGCTATCAGTTCTCGTTTTGCTTCTTCATAAATGTCATGATCGATAATGACAGCTTGTTCAGATGCACAAATCATACCATTATCAAACGTTTTTGATAAAATTAGGTCGTTTACTGCACGTTTCACATTAGCTGTTTTCTCAATGTAACAAGGAACGTTTCCAGGTCCGACTCCTAACGCAGGTTTCCCTGTACTGTAAGCAGACTTCACCATTCCAGCCCCACCCGTCGCTAACACCAATGCTGTTTTTTCATGATTCTCAGTGCTTTCGTTGCTTCTACAGATGGAGTTTCAATCCATTGAATACAATGTTCAGGTGCTCCAGCCAAAATCGCTGCATCTCTCAAAATACGAGCTGCTTCGCTGCTGCATTTTTGAGCAGATGGATGAAAAGCAAAAACGATTGGGTTTCTTGTTTTAATCGAAATTAGAGCTTTAAACATCGTTGTGGACGTTGGATTCGTAACTGGTGTTACTCCTGCTATGACACCAACTGGCTCTGCAATTTCAATACAACCATCTTTAAAACCCTCCTATTCTATTGTGAAACATTTCACATGTTTTACTTTAAAAAAAGTTACGCACACACTGGATTTCGTGGAATTTTCGTAACGGAGATATCTGCAATCATTCGTGTGCCTTTTTTGATCATACACACATAGTTAACCGTCCAGACGTATGCTGGAATTTGTTCATCACCTTCAAACATCATTGCTTGAAATTCATCATTCACTAGCTCTTCGAAATCAGCTTGTGTGTAGGTCTCGGTATCTGTTTGAAAATCTATCCATTTGCATAAAATCATCTCTTAACCTCCTATCGCTCTTTCTATATTTACCTTTCTACATGTATCTTACTGCAGCTTCTAAAAAAAATGTGACATTACGCACAAAAAATTAAATCATCTAAAAAATTTTTTTGTAGGCAAAGGCCCTGTCGTTTGACTCACATACACATAGAGTATGTAGTGTATTTATTTAGACAAATGAACAAAAAGAGGAGCGCTACATGATGAATCCATATAATTTTAGCCATTTTAAACAACCATATGACACTCGATCTTATCCTACTAACTTATATAGACAACCAGCATTAGAAGCAAGGGTTACTCAATTGGAAAATCAAATTCAACAACAAATAGCTGAACTAACTCGACAAAACCAAGAAATTCAACGACTAAATACAGAAATTCAACGAATCAATGAAGAAATTACTCGGTTAAACCAAAATGACGAACGTCAATTTGAACGAATGACAAGGTTAAATCAACGCTTACGAAATGTTGAGTCAACACTTGAGATTCCATATCAAGCAATGGAGGATGGTTTTTAATAACCGAGGCATTGAAAAAAGGCGATTTTCACCTTTTTCTATGGCCTTCACAAAGAGGCAGAGGGGACCCCACAGTCGCAGTCGCAGAGGCACCTCCTTAGCGGAAAATGAGTGGCAAAAGCGCAATGGAATAAACAGAAAAATCACCAGCATCCTAAGAATGGATGCTGGTGATTTGCATTATGCTACTTTGTTTACATCTTCATCAATTTCAAAGTTTGCTTCTGCTCGGTTCAATTTCAATTTATAAGCAAATAACGCAAGGATAATAATTGTTCCAACAGTAGCAGCCACATACGCTGTTGACATCGGTAATCCAAAACCGATAGGGGCACTAAAAATAAATGTTAAAGAGACCATTGTCATAAATATTGCTGGAATCGTTGCTACCCAATGAAATTTATATTGAATCGCTAAATACATAGCACCAACAAATAACGCAATTCCACTTATTGCAGCATTCGTGACACCAAAGTATCTCCATAACAATGTAAAGTCCATTGTCGTAAGAATAAATGAGATTACGAATAACGGCAAGGCAATCCATAAACGACTTGTGATTTTCAACTGTGGAACTTTAATATAATCAGCTATAATCATTCGAGCCGAACGGAAAGCTGTGTCTCCAGATGTAATAGGAAGAACAATAACACCTAGTACCGCTAACGTTCCACCAATGGCACCAAGTAACGTGAAGGCAACTTCACTAACAACTAGACCTGCACCACCTTGGTCAATAAGGGCAGCTAAATCAGTTCCGTAGAAAAGACTCATCGCAGCAGCAGCCCAGATCATGGCAATAATCCCTTCAACAATCATCATTCCATAAAATACTTTACGTCCATTTTGTTCATTTTGAAGTGTTCTTGAAATAATCGGTGATTGTGTTGCATGAAACCCAGAAATCGCTCCACAAGCAATTGTAATCATAAGAATTGGAAAGATTGCTGTTCCAGCTGGATGCATATTCTCAAGAGTTAATTCTGGAATTGGTGCACCAGTGAAGATTAGCATTCCGCCAATTCCAACAGCACTAATTACTAATAGCGCTCCTAATATCGGATAAACTTTACCAATAATTTTATCAACAGGAAGCATCGTTGCTAAAATATAATAAGCAAAAATGACGGCCGTAATAATTCCTAATGCAATGACTCCATCCATTAAGTTGAACAATAATCCCGCTGGAGCTGTTACGAAAACGGTTCCAACAAGAAGTAATAAAAGAACAGCAATCGCATTCACAATATGTTTCATTGGTTTTCCTAAAAACTTACCGGCTAACTGAGGCAAATGCGCTCCCTTGTTCCGAATAGAAATCATACCTGTTAGATAGTCATGAACGGCACCTGCAAAAATACAACCAACAACTATCCAGATAAACGCTACTGGACCGTAAAGCGCTCCCATAATTGGACCGAAGATCGGACCTACACCCGCAATATTTAGTAGTTGAATTAACGAGTTTCGATTTGTCCCCATTGGGATATAATCAACCCCGTCTTTCATGCTATAAGCTGGAGTAGGTCTCGCTTCTTTAACACCAAACATCTTTTCAATGACTTTCCCATAAGTGAAATAAGCTATAATTAAAAGGGCAATGGATACTAAAAATGTAATCATAAAAACACCTCTTTCCTTTTTGAATACGCTTTCATTATAGCTAATTTATTATTTTTTGTGTTTATTTTGTGACAACGTGTATAAATATCTCCTTATCATGTTCATTTTTTTGACTCAAATGCATGATTGGGACCTTTGTTCATTTCACTAAGCTGACACATTTACAATTCAAGCCGTTGCCTTAGTGCTTTTACATAATTACGACTTACAGGTATTTCATCTTTCTGTCCAAACACTTTTAATTGAAAAGCCCCATTAAACCACGGAATCAGTTCTTCAACCATATCTAAATTCACTAAATAACTTTTATGGATACGAAAGAATGGATACCCCTTCAACTTTTCTTCTAAATCTTTAATAGGCAATTTCAAACTATATTTTTTGTCTACTGTACAAATCACTGATTCTCGTTCTTCCCTGAATATATAGGTAATCGATTCCGGAGAGAGGTATACAATTCGACCGTTCTCTTCCACAGCTAATTTTCCTTTTCCAATAGGCCCCTCTTTTTGTCGGGTAACATCCAAACGAGATCGAATACGTTCGATCAATTCCGCTATTTGAAGTTCATCAAATGGCTTTACTAAATAGTCTAATGCTTGAACACGGAATGCATTTACAGCATAATTTGAATAAGCCGTAGCAAAAATAATAAGAGGGGGACGTTTCATGTTTTGTAATGCCTTGGCCATTTCGAGCCCTGACATTTGTGGCATCTCAATATCAACAAACACAACGTCAGGCTCTTTTCTCATAATGATCTCTAATCCTTTTTCACCTGAGTCCGCTTCCCCAATAATATCAATATCTTTATAAAGTTGTAACAAGTAATGCAATTCATCGCGACTGTACGGTTCATCATCAATAATAATGACTTTAATATTCGCTTTCATAAAACTCTCTCCTATCCTTAAATTGGTATTACAAACGAGATCGTCGTTCCTTTTTCTTCCTCACTTTTTATCACTAAGGAAGACTCGGTTCCATACATCATTTCTAGCCGACGATTAATATTGTATAAACCAATCCCTGTTCCATTTTCTGAGTGAACATTCTCCTTGCCTACTATTTTTAATCGTTCAGGTTTGATTCCTTTGCCATTATCATGAATTCGTAACGTAACGACTTTCTCGGCTCTGCTTATTTCAATTAAGATATAACTATCATGTTGTAACTGCTTTAAGCCATGTTTAATGGCATTTTCAACAATTGGTTGTAACGTCATTGGTGGTATCTTAGCTGATAAAGCCTCTGGGTCAATCTTGTAACGAACAGACAATTTATCAGAAAAACGAGTTTGTTCAATTTCTAAATATGCTTTTACATGTTTGAGTTCTTCGTCTAACGTAGTTTCGATAGCTGTTGTTCCTGCTAAATTTTGTCTAAAATAATGTGAGAGTGAAATTAATAACTTTCTAGCTTTCATTGGATCAGTCCGAACAAGAGCAACAATTGTATTTAAAGCATTAAATAAAAAATGAGGGCTGACTTGAGCTTGCAGTGCTTTTATTTCTGCCTGCTTTGCAAGTTCTAAATGTCGATCCACTTCCGACAGTTCAAGCTGATGACTGAGCAATGTTGACAGACCTTTACTTAATTCAATGGTTGTTGGCGACAAACCCTTTTCTGATCTATAGTAAAATTTTAATGTTCCTATTGTTTGGTCTTTGATTTTTAGCGGTGCAATAATAGCAGCCTGCAGGGAGCATTTTTCCATCGGACAGGCAATTTCTTCCTTGCTCGCAATCACCAATTTCCCTTCTGACAAGACCCTTAATGTTGCGCTTGTCTGCACTTTTTGATTAGGTGCGTGATGATCCTCGCCTACGCCCACAAAAGCAAGAATTTTTTCATTATCTGTAATTGAAACAGCATCAACACGTAATTCATTTAAAAGTATTTGGCATGTAGGCAAAGCGGATTGTTTCGAAAGTCCTTTTCGTAAATATTTCAATGTTAAATCAGCTAATTTCAATGCCTTTTGTGCTTGGATTGACCCCATTTTTTCTTCTTCTTGTACAACGTTTCTAATAATCAAAATAAAGATAGCAGCACCTATTCCATTTGCTATGATCATCGGGATACCAATATCTTGAACTAAAAGCATCGATTGATGAAACGGACGAGCGATCAGCAGAATAATCCCCATTTGGACTGCTTCGGCAAGCATGCCAACAATCAAAGCGGTTTGTAAAGAAATAATCCGGTTGTTTTTATTTTGTTTATAAAAATAGCCAGCGATTGCCCCGGCAATAATTGTCGATAGTCCACAGGCAAAACCTGTAAAACCACCTAATAAATAGCGATGTGTTCCTGCAATTATTCCTGCACCTACTCCTACTTTCCACCCTCCTAACAAGCCGGCTACTACAACTCCAATTACTCGAGAATTGGCAATGGCTTCGCCTTCACCTAAATCAATGATCCACCGAAAATAGGTGGCCTGTTCAGGATTCACTTTTACACCTGTATATGTACCAATAATTCCAAATAGCCCAAAAATAATAATGACACTAACCTTTGACTTAGTGGACATTTGGCGTCGTTCAATTAAATGCCGAATAAATTTAAAACGTGTCATCACAAAGGCTACAGTTACGATAATTCCTAGTCTTTCCAGCATAACTAAAATTAGTTCCCACATAGGCTTTTCTCCTAAATCGGTAATGGATATACAAATCGCAAACAATCCCTCATAACAGTTCCATAGGAATAGGCAAATGAGAGTTGTACATTTAGTTTACAGGAAAGACGGATTCAATAACAATATTGAACATCACTGCTCTTAGGACAACTCTCTTTAAACGTGTTTCATTCTAAGAATAAACGGCGGTCGTCCTTCTGACTAGTTAATCTTAAAGTAGAAGAGTTCCCCTTATTTGTAATAGATAAGGGGAACTCTTCTTTCTTACATATTATTTCAACAGCGTCATAACGGTTTCTAATAATACATTTGCTCCTTGTTCGCATTCTTCCCATGACGTTTCCTCTTCTTCGCAATGACTTTTTCCATTTTTGCTCGGAGCAAACAGCATAACAGATGGGGCAATTTTATTAATAAACTGCGCGTCATGTCCTGCTCCGCTAATCATCCTTTTATAAGAATACCCTAATGCACTTGCAGAATTCTCAAGAAGTGTGACTAACTTTTCATCAAACCAAACCGTGTCACGTGACCACATTTTGGTTAATTGCACTTGGCAATCTCCTTCATTCATTATCGCTTCAGCTTGTTTTCTTATAAGCTCTTCTACGTCGTCTATCACCTCAGCATCCTTATGACGTGCCTCTAAAGAAAAGACAACTTTATTTGGAATGACTGTATGAATATTTGGCTTCACATTTACTCGACCAACTGTGTACACAAGATCTTGCTCAAGTTTATTTAACTCAGTACGAATGTTTTGAATAAAATCATTCATTGCAAATAGAGCATCTTTTCTCATCGGCATTGGTGTCGTACCAGCATGGTCTGATTCCCCTGTTATCTCAATCTCATAACAAACCATTCCCATTACAGCTTCAACGACCCCAATCGCTAATCCTTCACTTTCTAAAACAGGTCCTTGTTCAATATGAAGTTCTAAAAATGCCGTTGCTTCTTCCAGCCGGTTTCGAATATCACCAGCATACCCGCTCGCCTGCAACGCTTCCTCAAACGTGATCCCATTAGAATCTTTTTTCTTCAGCATTTCTTGTTTATCAAATTTCCCCGAAAGCACACCAGATGCCATCATAGATGGTTCAAATCTTGCTCCTTCCTCATTTGTCACATTTATAATCGTAATCGGGATTCTCGGAGTAATGTTATGATCAACAAGTGTTCTAACCACTTCTAATCCTGCTAATACACCTAATACTCCGTCAAAACGTCCTCCTTTTTTTACAGAATCTAAATGAGAGCCTATGACAATTGGTGGTTTGTCTTCTATTCCTGGAAGAGTTGCATAGATGGATCCCATGTCATCCACCTTAACGTTCATGCCAAGCTCTTCACAACAAGTACAAAAGTAATCTCGTGCCAGTCGGTCTTCCTCAGAAAGAGCTAAACGTGTTACCCCATTGTTTTGGGTTCGGCCGAAATCAGCAAATGTTTCTAATTCTTTTTTTAGCCTGCCTCCATTTACTAATAGCTTTTGCGTTTGCATTCAATCGCTCCTTCTTATAGAATTTCCATATCACTTTTTCTAACTACTTTAAACTTCCCTTTCATTCTATCGATTCCTTTTCAAACAAACATGTACTTCGTAAAGATTTGTTACACGCTTTTTTCTTTTCCACTGAACATAGAAAACCATAATGGCTCTTTTATCCATGACTGGTTAAGAGATTCCTATTCTTATGTAATATTAAGGTTGTCAAACAGAAAAAAGCCGATTAAAGAGAAGCGTCTCATCAATCGGTTTCGAAATATGGATATTTATTTGTTTTCATTCATCATTTTTCCAATCGTATCGTAATTTAGAGCACTTGGGTCCTTCGTTATTGCCTCAACAATTTGATCTTCTTGTGCTTTGCTTACGTTTTTATTTGCCGCTTTTGCTACATCTTTTATTAAATTCCGTACTGTTGTTTCATCACGAAAATTAGCATTCTGAACTGAATTAGCGATTCTTAGAACTTCACTCATTTTTACTCCTGTCTTCTTCTCAATTTTTTGAAAAAGAAGATTACCTAGCACATTCATTTCCTCCCCATCACCAAATTTTTTTTATAAATAACTGCCCCAATCGTATGAAACGATTGGGGTCACATCCTTCATCTACAACGTCATATTAGTAACCTACATATGACGCTCCGATAATTACTAACAAGATGAACAATACAACGATTAACGCAAAGCCACCTCCGTGTGCAAATCCTGCCATGCTTAACACCTCCTTCGCGTCAACTCAAATAGCAATTCTTAACTGCTATTCTTGGTTACTATATGCAAATGATTTTTAACGTGTTTGGGTGAATGTATTGTTTTTATTGAATTTAAAAATTTTATCTCATCTCTGTTACTAGCCCTTTCACTATATGGGTTTCATCATAGACTACTATAAGAAGATATTGGAGGGCACTGAAAAAGGTTCGTTTGTACTTTTTTCAGTGGCTTCAAGATATTGTTAGGAGGGAGTTGAATGCACTTCACTTATACAGCATTGGGAGATTCCTTGACTGTTGGAGTCGGTGCTTTATTGTCTTCTGGTTTTGTGAAACGTTATGCAAAAATGATTGAGACGACATATCAAATTCCCGTATCTTTACGTATTAAAGCAAAACCAGGAATGAATTCGAGTCAATTGTTACAAACTCTTTCATCGAGCCACATAAAAAAAGCCATTGCACAAGCGGATCTAATCACAATTACAATTGGGGGAAATGATTTACTTCAGGCCTATCGAAACAAGAACCAACCACATGCACTCGAACAAAGTGTTCATTTGTTTGTTTATAATCTCAGCCAAATTTTACAAAAAATCGCGTTGATCAAATCCTTTTCTCCAAGGCCATACAAAGTTCAATTAATTGGTTTATATAATCCCATTCCCTTTCATCCTTATAGTGCTTATTTTGTTCAGAAATTTAATCACGTTTTAAGACGCTTTTCTTCTGGACCCGTTAGCTATGTAGATGTTTATGATCCATTTCAATCGAATGGTACAAAGTTACTTGCAGGGGACTTTCATCCAAATAACAGAGGATATCAAATTATTGCCAACCGGGCTTTTTGGGATTTTATGCAGCCTAAAAAATAAAAAAAAGATAGCTGAGGATGATAAGTTCCTCAGCTATCTTTTGTGTAAATTTGGATACTAGCTTAAATAGCTAAATCCGGTTCCACCTCCCATTAAAACCAAAATAGTCCTCTTGGTCTTGGTGGATGCTCATCTTTTTTATCCTCAACAGGTTCAGCCTTTCTTGGCATTCCAAATAATAATTGAGTCCAAGGGTCAACAACCGGCTTTTTTTCAGGCCCTTTTTTATCATCAACTGGTTTTTCAGGCTTTTTATCTTCCTCTACTGGCTTCTTTTTCTCCGGGATAGGCTTTTTCTTATCCTCTGGTTTTTTATCTTCAATTGGCTTTTTATCTTCAATTGGTTTTTTGTCTTCTGGTTTTTTGTCTTCTGGTTTCTTATCAACGGGCTTTTTCACATCTTTAATCGGTTTTGTAGGCTTTGGCTCTTTCGTATCTTTTAGTTCTTGCAGAGGCATTGGCTCCGTTCGATCAGCTAGCGGTTGCAATTGGCTTAACGACTTTTTCTTTTCTGTCATTCAAATCTCCTCCAAAGTTTTTTCGTTATGGTACTACATTATGGAGAAAAGACAGAGAATGATTGGGTATATGAGTATTTTTTTATAAAATCATAATGCTATCTAATGTATGGAAAAACCGCTTTGATTGAAAAGTTGGTATTCCGCCTCTTTACTTAATTGTATAAAATCTTGAACTTTCATGTTTACTTCTTCTTCAAGTGAATTTATGCCTAATATAGGTTGATTTTCATACTCACTAACAAGCCAAGTCGCAAGACCGCTTGGTGAACGTAAAATATTAAATGAAGTAATAACATGTTCAACATTAATAGATTCTAGTAATCTTAATGCTTTTTCTATTTCTAGAAAAGCAGCCTGTTCTTCTATTATCCAAGTGGCTTCTATTGTGTCTAATATCTCTTGCATCGTCTCTTTTGTTGTCATATCAAACTGTTCTCTTAATGGCAGCTGATCAAGTAGATTAGAAAAAGCACCATCACCTAACATGATCGTTTTCGGATCCATTTCATCAATCATAAAATAGCCAATAAATGCAGTTGGGAGAAAAATATATTGTAAAAAGCCAGCTACTGCTTTTATATCTGGAAAAAGTAAACGTAAGGATTCTTGTTGGCCGGAGTGTATATTTAAAATTTGTCCTACAAATATTAAATCATTTTGTTTGTAAATTTGGGTTGCTGGCGAAAGCCATTGTTCTCCACTTTTCGCTTTTGCCTTCCAATATTCAGCATATCTGTATTTGCTCATTGTGCACCTACTTCCTAATGATATGACAAAAAGGCAGTCCTTTCTTAGCTGTTAGGACTACTCAATGATGTCAAAGTTCATGTATATAGACCATCTTTATTTATTAACCAATTTTCAAAATTTTAAACATAATTAGGAAAAATAGATACATAGAGGCCTTACAAAGGTAGAAAACGAGGAGTGTAGCAACAAATAATTTTCATAATATTTTTTCATTATAGCAAACAGATCTTTTATTCGACAACAAGTAATTTTTTGTTGCTTCTAATAAAAATAAATACTCAAAAAGAGCTGCAACTAGGCAAGTAACCTCTTTTTGAGTAAAGTAAGTCTTTTATCATCTTACGCATCTCTCATCCAATCTTCCTCTACAAATTCCCGATTCATATGAACACCCGTCTCATATCCTTCACTTGCTGCACCTATTAAACCCGTAAAGCGTTTAGCTGCATCTCCGATAATATATAGTCCAGCGATTTTGGTTTTGCCATGTTCTTTCGTTTCGAATGACCCATTTTTAGTTAATGGTACACCCAATTTTTCAGGTAGGAAGGTTGCTTGTTCTGCACCGGTATTTACAAGAAAAGCAGCCTTTCTTTGTATGGTTTCGCCGTCAACAAAAGCCACTTCTTTTAATAAACCTTCATCAGAAGAAATTTCTTTGATCTCAGTCTCAATAATCCGAACGTCACGATTCATTACCTCTTTTTTCTCTTTTTCCGTTAAAGCAGCTGGTCCATGAGTCATCACAACTAGATCTCTACTCCAGTTATAAATTAAACGAATGGAGTGAATGAGATCCTTCTGGTTACCGATAATCGCAAGAGGCTGATCTCGGTGTTCCCAGCCATCACAATATGGACATGAAAAAATGGATTTGCCATACGTTTCTTTAAGCCCTGGAATAGTTGGCAAATGTTCTTTTAGTCCTGTTGCAAAAATTAGCTTTCGGCTAGAAATAACTACACCGCTTGTAGTAGTTGTTTTAAACCGGTTTTGATCCTTTTCGACACTTTGAACGAGATCGTTGATCATCGTAACGTTTTCATACTTTTGCATTTGCTCATGAGCAATAGCACGAAGCTCAAACGGCTTAATCCCATCTCGTGTCAAAAAACCATGTGATTCATACGTAACTTCGTTTCTGGGATGACCAGAATCAACTAAAACAACACTTCTACATGATCTGCCAAGGACCAAAGCTGCACTTAATCCGCCTGGTCCTCCTCCGACAATTGCGACATCCACTGTTCGATGTTCCATTGTATCTGCTCCTTCCTCTGCTAAAATTTCCAAATAAAAAAGGCAGACCTAGTCTGCCCTCTTCTTTCCCTTATTACTCTTCATCCCAAACTTTTACTTCTTTCATTGTGTCACCTTGTTTAATACGATACACTGAATCAAGACCTTCTACAACTTGTCCAAAAACCGTATGAACACCATCTAAATGTGGTTGTGGCTCATGTACGATGAAAAATTGACTTCCACCTGTATCTTTTCCTGCATGTGCCATTGAAAGAGATCCAGCTACATGCTTATGCGGGTTTCCTGCTGTTTCACATTTGATTGTGTAACCCGGACCACCTGTACCATTGCCAACTGGGCATCCACCTTGCGCAACAAAGCCTGGAATAACACGGTGGAATGTTAATCCATTATAAAAACCTTCATTCGCTAGTTTTTCAAAGTTTTCAACATGTCCTGGTGCTGCTTCTGGATAAAATTCAATTACTAACTTTTCTCCATTTTCAAACGAAATAGAACCTTTTTTCATATGTATAGCCTCCAATTTGATTAGATTCACCTTATTGTACACGATTCAGATTGGAATGTGAAATTGAATGACCAAAACAATAAAGACTGATTTCATTTTTAGAAACCAGCCCTTCTCGTTGTTATTTTGTAATTTTTTTAACCATTGGCAAATCTAAGCGAATTAAATCCTCATAACGTTCACGCTTAATGACTTCATATGCTTCTCCATCCTCAACAAACACAACAGCCGGACGTGGAATTCGATTATAGTTATTTGCCATCGCATATCCATAAGCACCTGTGCAAAAAACGGCTAATATATCTTCGTGGTTTGCTTTAGGTAAAGGCAAATCCCAAATGAGCATATCTCCACTTTCACAACATTTACCCGCAATAGAGAAGGTTTCTGTTGCTTCCTCATTCGCACGGTTAGCGAGAACTCCTTCATATTCAGCTTGGTATAATGCCGGGCGTAAGTTGTCACTCATTCCACCATCAACGGCCAGATAGTCGCGGACGTTCGGAATATGTTTTTTGGAACCGATTGAATAAAGAGTTGTTCCAGCATCCCCAACAAGTGAGCGACCTGGTTCAATCCAAATTTCAGGCATCGTTAAACCGGATTCTAAAGCCTTCTTCTTTACAACTTCAATCATTTTCGTTACATACTCACCAGCTGGAAGTGGTGTATCTCCCTCAATATAACGAATTCCAAAACCACCACCAAGATTTAACACAGAAGGGATAAAATTAAAACGATCTTTCCATTCGACAATTAGTTCAAACATCTTCTCAACAGCCATAACAAAGCCAGTAGTTTCAAAGATTTGCGAGCCAATATGACTATGAATGCCTAATAGATTTACCCATTCATCTTCCTTTGCAAGCTTAACAGCATCATGAACTTGACCACTTACAAGATCAAATCCAAACTTCGAATCTTCTTGTCCTGTTGAGATATAATCATGTGTATGAGCTTCTACCCCCGGAGTAATTCTTAACAGAATGTTCATCGTAAATTTGTTTTCTTTACAAATACGACTTAACTCTTGTAACTCATAGAAATTATCAACAACAACACAACCAATTTTAGCATCAACCGCCATTTGCAGTTCAGCCATGCTTTTGTTATTTCCATGAAAATGAACGCGCTCCATCGGAAATCCAGCTTTTAATGCTGTATATAGTTCCCCACCAGAGACAACATCCAAACTCAAACCTAATTCCTCTGCAAGCTGAAACATCGCTACACAGCTGAAAGCCTTACTTGCATACGCTACTTGATATGGCACATTCTCTTTTTTAAACGCTTGTTGAAATTGCTCAGCACGCTCGCGGATTAAGGCAATATCATACACGAATAGAGGTGTACCAAATTGATTCGCTAACTCTACTGTATTAACGCCACCAATTTCTAGATGACCTTGTTCATTTATTTGACTAGTTCCATGTGTATACATCTATGGTCTCTCCTTCTTCTTAGCAAAAACATTTCCTATAAAAAAGCAGCCAATGTACTACACCAGCTGCTTAAACATGCGTACTGCTTCCCCATTACGATATGCAATGACAAAAGTTAGTTTCATAGCAATTATCTAATTTAAGTGAAATTAGACAGCTAAATTTAAAAATAAAAATGAATGAATATACTTTATCATAATAGCAATGTTTGATCAAGAGTACGGGCAAAACCTACTTTAATAAACTAAGTAGGTTCGGCCCCCTTTCTCTATTCTGTTTTTTGCTTAATTGGATCTTGTGGATGAACTATTCTTGGACGGAACCTCATTGATGGTACAGAAGATCGAATAAGAATATGCCAAGCTGCTGGTGGATCGAATGGAAGAAATGGCCATAAATAAGGCTTGGCAAATGTTTTAATTACAGCCAATCCTAATATAAACAACGTAGTCCCTACTATAAAACCAGGCGCCTTAAAGATTGCTACAATTATAATTAAAAACATTCTTGTTGCTCTTAAAGCAACGCCTAGTTCATAACTTGGTGTTGCAAACATTCCAATTGCTCCTATTGCCACATACAATATGACTTCCGGAGTAAAATATCCGACTTGTATCGCAATCTCCCCAATTAAGAGAGCAGCTACTAACCCTAATGCAGTTGCAAGTGGGGATGGTGTATGAATGGCTGCCATTCGGAGCAACTCTATTCCTAGTTCGGCAAACACAATTTGCAGGAAAACAGGTATGTTATTCGGTTCATTTAGACCTATAAAATCCAGGCCAGCTGGTAATAGCGATGGTTGCATGACCATCAATAACCAAAAAGGTAAAACTAATAATGAAAAGATGATGCCAATAAATCGTGTCCATCTTAAGAACGTTCCAATCATAGGAGCCTGTCTATATTCCTCCGCATGTTGGACATGATGAAAAAACGTCGTTGGTGTAATAATAACACTTGGTGACGTATCAACCATGATTAATACATGTCCTTCAAGTAAATGATTAGCCGCTACGTCAGGTCGTTCTGTATACCTTACTAAAGGGAAAGGATTAAATCCTTGCTTTACTAAGTACTCTTCAACTATTTTATCAGCCATCGAAATACCATCAATATTAATGGCTTCTAACTCTTTCTTCAAAATCTCTACCATCTTCGGATCTGCAACCCCATCAACATAGGAAATACAAATATCCGTTTTTGAACGTTCTCCTACTTGCATAATTTCATTCCGTAAATTTTCATCCCGAATCCGTCTGCGTGTAAGAGCCGTGTTTAAGATTATATTTTCTGTGTAACCATCGCGCGAACCCCGAACGACCCTCTCTGTATCGGGTTCTTCAGGACCACGTCCAGGATAGCTACGAACATCAATAACAAGAGCTTGGTCTTCCCCTTCAATTAGAATAAAAACAAGTCCCGAAAGCATTTTAGTAATGGAATCTTCAAGTGTATCCGAATACTCGACTTGCACATGTGGCAAATGGTTTCGAATAGCCATTTTCACATTTGTTGTCTCATTTTTCCGATCTCTGGCATCTAACTCCATTAACTCTTTGAGCAATTCGATAATGTATTGAATATCACATAAACCATTTACAAAATACATCTGGATATGCTTATCCAATATCGTAAATGTTCGTATCCCAACGTCAAATGACGTACCAAAACCGAGTCGTTTCTTTATCTCTGCTTCATTTTCAACAATCTTACGTGATATCGGGGTCTCTTTTTTTTCATGTACTTGACTCATGATATCCGCTCCGTTCCAAAATAATTTCAACTGCTTGTTTCGTTATTGGCGCTCCTTTTTTTAACGTATCAAATCCAGCCATTTTTCCTATGTCACCAACACCTACTACAACAGGAATATTAAGCTCATCCAATATATAAACTGTATCGCCATTTATTCTGCCAATTTCCAAATCTGGTATACCTTCTTTATCTACTCCATATTCTGTTAAATGTCCATAGCGATCGACGCTTACATCAACATGCGTCCATTCACTAGAATGAGTCGAGGAAGCGACTGCAATCGCACCTAATACGTCAATTTTCGGATGAGTCGCAACATAATGCATGGCCTTTTCGCCAATCCCTTCATCACGCTGTCCACAATCATCAAACATGACTAAAACCGGATCATATGGGGTTGTCAAAATGAGAGAGACAATTTCCTCTCCACTAATCGGAGTTGGATTCCCATATGAGTAACTAATACATCTTCCACCTATTTCTTTCGCAACAAATTCGACAACTTGTTTTGCATGTTCATCGCCATCTGTTATGAGGATAACTTTTCGTCTCTCCATTTTGTTCACCCCTTTGGTTTAAAAAACATCGCTACTAAAAAACTAAATAAAATGGTCGAAGAAATTCCGACTGACGTTACTTCAAAAACCCCCATACCAATACCAAAAAATCCATATCGATCGCCTTCTGACATAGCCCCGTGTACAAGAGAATGACCAAAGCTTGTAATCGGAACCGTTGCACCGGCCCCTGCAAAATCAATGAGTCGATCATACAAATGAAACCCATCAAGGAGAGCACCCGCTACAACAAGAGTACAAAGTGTATGAGTAGGAGACAACTTGCCAATATCCATTAACATTTGCCCAAAGAAACAAATGATTCCCCCTACAACAAAAGCTGCAACATATTCAAACATGTTTTACTCCTCCCGTTCAAAAGCAACAGCATGAGCAATACTAGGAATCGACTCTTTTTGTTGAATCATTAATGGACTTAATAATGCTCCTGTTGCGACTACAAGCATTCGGTTAATGTTTCCTCGTTTCATTTCTTTAAATAAATGACCAAACGTGACAACGGCCGGGCAGGCTGCTCCGCTTCCTCCTGAGAAAACAGGCTGTTCTTGATGGTAGATCATGATTCCACAATCTTCATAACGTTCTAGTGTGATTCCTCTATCTTGTACTAGCTTACGCAAAATTCCACTTCCTACACGAGACAAATCTCCTGTCACGATGACATCATAATAAGATTGATCACGTCCTGTTTCCCTCAGATGAGTCACAATGGTATCAGCCGCAGCAGGAGCCATCGCTGAACCCATATCAAAAGGCTGTTTAATTCCGTAGTCTTTAACTTTTCCGATCGTAGCATCTGTTACTTTTATAGATGATTGCTTTTTCCCAACTACAACGGCTCCAGCACCGGTTACCGTAAAAGTGGAAGAATCAGGACGTTGCCCCGCGAATTCAGTAGGATAACGAAATTGGCGCTCTGCTGTCGCATTATGACTACTCACTGCTGTTAATGTATAATTAGCGACACCTGAATCAACAAACAAAGATGAAAGTGCTAGCCCCTCCATTACAGTGGCGCAGGCTGAAAAAAGACCAAAGTAAGGTACGTCAAGCTCACGAGCATAATAATTAGATGTCACGATTTGATTTAGCAAATCACCAGCAAAAAAATAATCCATTTCCTCGCTTTTTTTCTCGGCGTTCTTCAATGCCGTTTCGACTGCATCCTGCATTAACTTTCGCTCTGCTAACTCCCAGTTATCTTGGTCTGCATATAAATTGTTATAAGTAACATCAAAATAACTGCCGAGGGGACCTTTTAATTCTTCCGGACCAACTGCCGTCCCCGTCCCTTGTATATAGACAGGTTGATCAAAATGCCATGTTTGTTTCCCTCGTCTCTGCAACTTAAACACGTCCTTTTACGAATTAATCAACATTTCAACAAGCATTCTTGTTAATCCAACTAAGTAAGCAGACAATACACCAAAGGCAATAACTGCACCGGTAAGTTTAAACATGTTCGCGCCGATACCAAAAACAAGACCTTCACTTTTATGTTCAAGCGCAGCACTCGTCATGGCATTTGAAAAACCTGTTACTGGGACCAATGAGCCAGCTCCAGCAAATTGTCCGAGTTTATCATATATACCAAATCCAGTCGCTAATGCAGCTAGTAAAATTAATGTTGCCAAGGTCGGACTCATCGCCTCTTCTTGCGTAATAGGCAAGAATGTCATGTACAACCGACTGATCCCTTGTCCAAACGCACAAATGAAACCACCTACTAAAAAAGCTTTCAATCCATTTTTCAATATGTGGCTTTTCGGTTGATATAATTTTATGTTTTTTTGATATCAATTTTTTCTGATTTTCATCGACTCCCATATTACCCAACCTTTCCTTACTTCCTCTAACTTGGATAAATGAAACAGAATGGTAATGTTAGTATGACTGAAGGATTGATTTTCTATCCACATGAGTTTATCTTTTCAGACAACCTAAAAAACGGCCCGCCCCAAAAGATCGATAATGATCTTTTATAGGCAGTCCGTTTTCTAATCCATTATTATTTCCCTTTGTGTTTCTTTGAAAAGTTTTCTTTCACCAAATCAAACCAGTAAAAAATAAGCAAACACCCCTCTCATTTGAGCGGGATGTTTGCTTATTTACACATCTCCCATTTCAAGCTTCATTTGTTCTAGAATTTTCTTTTCTAACCTCGAAACTTGAACTTGGGATATTCCAAGTCTTGATGCAACCTCTGATTGCGTTTGGTCTTTGTAATACCGGAGATAAACGATCAGTCGCTCCCGTTCATCAAGGTCTCGGATTGCTTCTTTTAACGCAATTTTATCAAACCATTTTGTTTCCGTTTGGTCTGCAATTTGATCAAGCAATGTAATTGGATCTCCATCATTCTCATAAACAGTCTCATGAATAGACGATAATGACCGACTTGCTTCGCCTGCAAAAACAACTTCTTCTGGCGTGATTTCTAAAGCTTCTGCAATTTCGTTCACTGTCGGTGTTCGTCCTAGCGATTTGGTCATTTCATCTTTCATTTTTCTAATTTTATTGCCAAGTTCCTTAATGGATCGACTTACTTTAACCGTACCATCGTCACGAAGAAATCGTTGAATCTCCCCTATAATCATTGGTACTGCATACGTTGAAAATTTCACATCATATGATAAATCAAATTTATCAACTGACTTGATTAGCCCAATACAACCAATTTGAAACAAGTCATCCGCTTCATACCCACGATTCATAAAACGTTGAACAACGGACCAAACGAGTCTTGTATTCCGGTTAACAATTAAATCTCTTGCGTCCTGGTCACCCTCTTGGCTTCGTGCAATCAGTTCTTTTACTTCTGAATCTGAAAAATGTGCCTGCTTCTTCTTCTGTTGTTTTACCTCGACATCCATAGGCAAAACTCCTTAATTACACATAGCTTTGCTATTTGTAAGTGTTTTTTTTACATAGACAGTTGTCCCAATCATTGGTTCAGAAACAACTTGAAGTTCGTCCATGAAATTTTCCATAATGGTAAACCCCATACCCGAGCGCTCTAGTTCCGGTTTTGTTGTAAAGAGTGGCTGACGGGCCTCTTCAATATCTTGAATTCCCATACCCTCATCTCGAATGGTTAACTCAATTGTTCCATTATCGAGTGTACAGTGAATATATACCATTCCATCAGGCTTATTGTGATACCCATGAATAATTGCATTTGTCACCGCTTCAGAAACAACTGTTTTTATTTCTGTCATTTCGTCCATCGTTGGATCAAGCTGCGCAATAAATGCACCAACTGTTACTCGTGCAAACGATTCGTTTTGGCTCTGGGCTGAAAATTTTAAATCCATTACATTTTGCATCGCTTAAGCCACCCCCAAAGTTTGTAAAGCAAATTGTTCACTGTCTTCTAAGCGGATTATTTTAAACAATCCAGACATTTCAAACAAACGTTTGACTGATGGAGAAATGGCACATACCACCATCTCTCCTCCACTTGCCTTGACTTGTTTATATCTACCTAATATAACACCTAAACCAGAACTATCCATAAATGACAGTAATTCTAAGTTTAAGACAATATGCTTTACTTGGCCATCAGCTAGCACTTTTTCCACCTGACCTCTTAATTCTTCAGCTGTATGGTGATCAAGTTCACCTTCCAACCTAACGAGTAACACACTTCCTTTTTGCTCTAAGTCAATTCGTAAACTCACTTCTAATCACTCCCTCTAGTTCGTCTGCATAGTTATAGTATAAATGAATCTTTTTAAAGATCCTTACTACTGCATCTTTGCTAGAGAGAATTTCGCCTTTTCTCTTCCTGCTTCCTGCAAGGTGACAAAACTAGTCCTTATTCGAAGAAAGTTGCCAAAAGGCGTTACGCAGCTCCAAATTTCGCTAAAGTGCGTTTAAATAATTTCCACCAAGAAGCATCTTGAACATCATCACCAGCTACAAGCGGCGTCTCACTTAAAATTTCATCTTCTTTTTCAATAAACAACGTTCCGACAACGTCACCTTTTTTAATCGGTGCACGTAAGTTATTGTCTAGCTCTAAACGTTCTGTCACATCATCAATTTTCACTCCTTTTTTTGTAAGGATTGAAACAGATTCAGATGTAACAACAGGAATTTGATCTTTGTCGCCTTTACTAACATTCACATCAGCTAATACTTGGTCGCGGTCATAGAGTTTGTGAGCTTGGAACTGACTAAACGCGTAATCAAGCATGGACGTAATCTGAGCATTCCTCTCTTTTGGAGATGGAGCCCCCATAATGACAGTAATGACTCGCATATCGTTTTTCTGTGCTGTTGCTGTTAAGCAGTACATGGCCTCACGGGTATAACCTGTTTTCAGTCCATCTACTCCCGGATAAAATTTGACCAATTTGTTTGTATTTACAAGCCAAAATTTATCTTCTTCTGAGTCCGCACGTAAGTAATCTTCATATATTCCAGTAAACTTTGTAATGTCTTCGTATTTCAGCAATTCTTTTGAGATCATTGCTAAATCATACGCTGTTGTATAATGATTTTCTGCTGGTAGACCATTCGTATTAATGAAGTTCGTATTATCAAGGCCTAGTTCCTTCGCCTTATCATTCATCATGACAACAAACTCTTCCTCTGTACCTGCAATATGCTCAGCCATTGCAACAGATGCATCGTTAGCAGACGCAACTGCGATTGCTTTAAGCATATCTTCCACACTCATTTCTTCACCTGGTTCTAAGAAGATTTGCGATCCACCCATAGAGGCTGCATACTCACTTGTTCGTACCATATCCTCATACTTAATGGCTTCTTTGTCAATCGCTTCCATAATTAGAAGCATCGTCATGATCTTTGTCATGCTAGCTGGAGGTAATTTTTCATGACTGTTCTTGTCGAAAATCACTTCTCCTGTATCACGCTCAATTACGATTGCAGAAGATGCCTTCTCAGCTAATTTAGCTTTCTTTTCTTCCGCGCTTGCCATTGGTGTTATCACACTTAAAATAAGGCAAACGATTAACATACTGGATAGAACTTTCCTCATCTCCATCCGACCTCCATCTCATTTTCGTAGTCGTCCTTAGGTGGATAGTCCTTTCCTAAAGAGGAAAATCCACCCAAGTTGGCTACCCCCCATTTTTCCCGATCTTATTGGTTTTATACATATTCTAGAGATTTTTTTCACCTTTTCTAAAAGCTAGCAGGCTGTAAAAACGTATGATAGGATAAGAGGAACTTCTAGAAAAAGGGAGTGATTTGGAAAAATGTTTGATTTTTATATTCCTGTCATTATTTTTGTTATTGGTCTCATCACCATTTGGAGAAAAGAAAACATATGAAAGAAAAGATGTAACTGTCTGTAAAGAAAAGAATCAATACGACGTTGCATTAGATGAGGATGCGTATGCCAATAGTCAATCTCTTAGCAGTTCTCCTTTATTATCTCTATATCTTTTATACATGATGGAGAAAGTACGTATTATGCACCTTATGACATAATACGGTATAGCTCGGATTTTTTATCGTGGGAATACGAAGGTGATACCTTTATAATAGAAGATGGTTCTTCGATTAGAACTCCACCATTACACTAAAGGACTGATTCATTATTTTACATTATTTACAAATTGGTTTGATCATCATTGCCTTACTTTATTTCTGGTATGTTACAATTTCAAAAAGGCAATGGAAATTTGCTATCTTTTTGGCGATGATAACCCTTGGCGGATTAGGTTTGTTTTTTGAATCCTATCTCACTTACTCTTTGTTTCTAATTAGTTTGCTTATTTCCTTTATCGCCTACATAGGTATCTTTTTCATGATCGAAAAGGAAAAACGATTAAAATATGTGAGCGGTCTTTTCATTGGTCTCGCTCTCATTTATATGACGATTTCATTAGAGCCCGACCCTATCGTCCGTTCTCTTGATGATATCAAAATCGCTTATGATGCATATACAGAGGCAGCTGCTAACATTCCAGAAACAGAAACAGATGATTTATCATGGTACTCAACGTGGGACCATGCGTACTCAACACTCGAAACTGAAATGTTGCTTTTTTATACTGAAGAAAGTTACTTTGATCGCCTGTTTCGTGCTGACATTTTGCCAAGTGTTGAGGAACTTGATGAATTTACAAAACTACAGCAGCAAATTGAAACCGAACACACTGAGCATCTTGAGAAAGCTTTACACGTATTATATGATGCTGATATGCTTCACTCTCATTTCACGATGTTAGAAGACGGAGAGTGTGTCGAAGAAAATGAAGTAACGATGTGTCAAGATGGCAACCATTATTCCATTTTGTTAGAAGAAACGGTTTATGCGGCACCGTATAAGTTACAAGCCCATTTTATCTTTAAAGATGTATTGCTACTAGTCGGGCAGTCGTCGAATTACTTTTTGCTAAAAGATGAAATAGAATATACTCCTAACACATTAGAAGCAAGGTATAAAGAAATCACGTACACAATTGATGGGAACGTTCAAATGGAAGACTAAAATGATAAAAGTTTGCCTCAACACTTCTGAGGCAAACTTTTTTTAAAAGGTAAATACACATTAATCCGATCTTTTTAGTATATTTTAATTGAGATCCACCATCTCTTCCTTTATACTACTTAATATAAAAACAGTTACGAGGTGCAAAAGATGCCGACTCAAGAGATTCGTTTTCATTCCAATACATTAGCAGCTGTTCTGCATAAACCAGAAGATCATCAACAGCCTTCTCCAACTATTATTTTTGTGCATGGATTTGTTGGAAGCAAAGTTGGGGAACATCGTATGTTTGTGAAAGCAGCCAATTATTTTTCAAATAAAGGATTTGTATGTTTTCGCTTTGACTTTAGTGGTTGTGGGGAAAGTGAAGGGGATTACAAAGACGTAACGATTTCTAATCAAATCAATGAATTGAAATCAGCTATCGAGTATGTATCACAATTACAAGAAGTAGACCGTAACAATATTATAATCATTGGACATAGCCTAGGCGGCGCACTAACTGCATTAACGGCTTATCAGTTTCCATTTATCAAACATGTTATTTTGTGGGCTCCTGTAGCTAATCCTTATCAAGATATTACTTCCATCACGGGAATGGAGGCCGAACAGATAGCTCATAAACATGGTTATTATGATTATAGAGGCTTTTTATTAAGTCATTCTTTTTTTGAGGATTTAAAAAAACATCATCCTTTGAAATCAATTCAACGATTTCCTGGTACCGTCTACCTTGTTCACGGGGCAAATGATCAGGATATTCCCTCTCACAGCTCAAAAGCCTACATACAATCCCTTTCTGAATCCGGGTACGATCAAGAAAGAGAATATAGCTTAATCAACGGGGCCGGTCATACATTCTCAAATACATCTTGGGAGCAAGAACTGTTTAAAAGGTCTTACCAGTGGATTCAAAAAGTAATGTAAAAAGAAAAGAACCCCGTTACACAGAACGGGGTTCCAAAATGATTAACATTTGTGGGCCAGGGTATTTAATTAAAATTGTGTTCCACCAAGTTGTTGCTCGGCTTGTTGAACTAGACGCTTAGTGATCTCGCCGCCAACAGAACCGTTTGCACGTGCAGTTGCATCTGCACCAAGTTGTACACCAAATTCAGAAGCAATTTCATACTTCATTTGGTCAAGAGCTTGCTCAACTCCTGGTACTAATAGTTGGTTACTACTGTTGTTGCTTGCCATTTTAGTTCACCTCGCTTTGTTCGTTTTCAGTAACTATTGTGTGAGAATACAATCAAGTTATTCAACTTTTTTGTTGGAAAAGTTTTCTTTATCCGGATTTTTGGCTTCATAGAGCTCTAAAGGAAGTCCATCTGGATCGCAAAAAAAGGTGAACTTCTTTCCTGTTAGCTCATCCATTCGAACAGCTTCAACTGTTACTCCTTTATCCTCAAGCCACTTCTTGCTTAATTCCACATTATCCACTTCAAAAGCTAAATGTCTTAATCCCCTGGCTTCCGGGTAACTTAATCTGCTAGGTGATTCTGAAAATGAAAAGAGCTCAATTTGGCTTGTTCCAATCTGAAGATCTAATTTATAGGACTGGCGCTCTGAACGAAATGTTTCTCGAATGACCTTAAGACCTAATAAATCCACATAAAATGATTTTGATTTTTCATAATTTGAACATATGATGGCTGCATGATGAATTTGCTTTAACAATTCAACCACTCCTACTAAATAGATACCATACATTATACACCTGCTGATTACTTTTCGTCTTCTTACATAAAACCTTCAATCCATCAAAAACTAGATGTGATCAACTGATAAAAGGAGGGATTTTTTTGGATAAAGAAATGCATTACAGTGAGGATAATAAATTTATACCCATTACCTCTATAGCAAATGGGGAAATTCAAGAAGTAGCACGTGACATTTATTGTTTGCCGATTCAAGTCGTGAATGTTTGTATTATAGGAAATCCAGCTAAAAAGAATGATTGGGTTCTTGTTGATACAGGCATGCCAAAATCTGCTGATAACATACTAGAATCTTTAGCAGAGAAATTTGGTTCCGTACAGCAGCCTAAAGCCATTTTATTAACTCATGGACATTTTGACCACGTCGGGGCAATTGTTGAGTTAGCAGAAAAATGGGATTGTCCAATCTATGCCCATTCAGCTGAATTTCCTTACTTAACGGGAGAAAAGAGTTATCCAGAACCTGATACAAGTGTAGAAGGTGGGTTAATCGCAAAAATGTCAGGCTTGTTTCCAAATGGCCCAACACAGCTTGGAGAGCGTTTAAAAGAGTTACCTAAAGACCATCGCATTCCAGAATTACCAGGTTGGCGCTGGATTCATACGCCAGGCCATACACCAGGGCATTGCTCCTTTATTCGCATTGATGACAATGCACTAATTGCCGGTGATGCTTTTGTTACGGTCAAGCAAGATTCCCTTTATAAAGTGTTAACACAAGAAAAAGAAATCAATGGACCCCCTCGTTATTTAACAACGGATTGGGAAGCCGCGTGGGAATCTGTAGGAATTTTAAAGCACTTAGAACCTACTGTTGCGATTACAGGTCACGGTGTTCCCATGTACGGAGATGAACTCACAGAAAGCTTAGATAAACTTGCTAGGGATTTTGACAAATTGGCCATACCAGATTACGGGCGCTATGTAGACCCTAACACTCATTAAGAAAGGTGACCACATGAAGGGCCTTATAAAATAGTGAGGCCCTTCATCTATTGTGATCACCTTCATTTACATTTTCTCAGATACTGAATCATTCTCTTTTTTCAAACGTACTTTTCTCAAGACCTTAGTCAATCCGTTTGTTATATCGTTAAATAATAAATATACAGCGGGAATTAATATTAGTGTAATCAATGTCGAAAACAACAATCCTGATATGACAACCGTTGCAAGTGGGGCTTGGTAGTTGCTTGCTGCCCCAGTTGCTAAAGCAAGTGGGAGCATTCCTCCTACAGTCGTTAATGTTGTCATAAAAATAGGACGAATTCGAGACTTTCCAGCTTCTTCAACTGCCAGTGAGACGGAGCACCCATATCCTTTTAGTTGGTTCGTCCAAACTTCTTAACAAACTAACTAGTTCATGTGAAGAAAGGTCATCCTATTCCATGGTACTCTCGTTTAGCAAAATTTGCTTTTCTTCAAGTAATTTCTCATTTGAAGAGGACAAGCCGACGATGCCTTCAACTCATTCATCAAGTTACTTGATATCAATTCTAACTCATCAAACTGATCGCTTTGGATCATGAGTGAGATCGGATAGCCTCCTTCCATTGTCATAGCTGAACCGACAGTGACAATTGGAAACTGATCTTCTAATTCCCGTAATGAAGCTAGGATTTGTTCATTGACTACCTTTTGATCAATTGTGGCTTCCTCCGCTTTCGTCATGTTTATGATTGCATATAACATATTGACATTATCCATAATGATCGTATTTGTAACATCCGCTACCTCATCCATTTGCTCACTAATCGCAATGGCAATCTTTCTCGTTCAGAAGGAGTGACCCCACTTTCAAGTTGCACAGCAATTTCTGCATATCGATTAAATACATCCGGCATAATGGTCATTGGAACTTTTGTGATTAACGATAATGATCCGGCGAATACGAGGAAAAACAAAATGATCATACTATAACGGTTGCGTTTCTTTTTTGTCATCCACTTTAATACACGTCCGTATTTGCTAACGACCACTCCTTCTTTTTTCTGCTTTGCCTTTTCACTTACTCGTAAGAAGTTTTCAGCTAGAGTAGGAATGAGCGTAAACGAGACAAGTACCGAGCTCACTAGTGTAATAATGATCACGACAGCTAAAATGATCATAAACTTTCCAGCTTCTCCTCCTAGAAGCCCGATTGGCAAAAACACAACAACGGTCGTTAACATCGAAGCGATAACAGCTGTTGCCACTTCTTTTATTCCTTGAACAACTGCCTCTTGATTGGCTACACTTTGCTCCTTCTTTCGGAAGATCGACTCTAATATAACAATAGATGCATCAACCATCATCCCAATTCCAAGTCCTAAAGCAACTAAACTTAACATATTAAAACTGTAGTCAAAATACCACATCGCAGAAAACGTTAATAGAATGGATATGGGAATGGATAATCCGATAATAATCGTTGCACGAAAATTCCTCAAAAAAAGCAAAAGGATGATAAGTGCTAACACTCCACCAATAAGTACATTTTCTGAAACTCCATTTATTGAATCACTAACATAATCTACTTGAGCAACAATCTCTTCTAATTCAAAGTCCTGGATAAGGCCATCTGTACGAATTTGTTCAACTTCCTCACGAACAGCTGAAGCCATTTCCACCTGCGTAACATCTGCTGTACGGGCTATTTGCACGACTATAAAGTCATCAGTTCCATTTTTCCAAACACCTGCTGTTTGTTCACTCGGTTGTTCATTCACTTCTGCAACCTCTTTTAGGTGTATAAGTCCATCCATCGTTTGGATTGTAATGTTTTCAAGGTCTTCCATTGTTTCAACTGTTGTGTTCCACCTCAACTTCGGCTCATTTTGTTCTCCTGTTAACGTACCAATTGTTGATTCTGCGTTAGACTGTTGAATGGTTTGTACAACTTGAGCAGCATCAATATTTAATTCATCTAATTTTTCTTTTTTTAGCTCTATGACAATTTCTTTTTCTAGTAATCCAATTAAGTCAACATCTCGAACTTCGGGCAACGCTTTTAGCCTAGGTTCTAGCACATCCCTCGCAAAAGCCGACATCGTTTCTTTATTCCCATTTGAAAGATCCATATAAAATTCATACGTTCCGTTCATTGAATAGGGAGTAACCATTATATCTTGAACTCCAACAAGCTGAGGTTTTAAAGCAAGCAAAGCTGATCGACTTCCTTTGAAACTTCCTCCCGCGGCCTTCTTCAATTTCTATCGTAAGGGAGCTGTTGCCAAGCGTTGATGTTGAATGAAAGGATTCCACTCCATCCATGCCAAGTAAAACTTGTTCAACTGGTTCTGTTACTCTTTGTTCAACATCAAGTGTCGTCATCTGAACAGCATCCACTTGAATAACCGCTCCATCAAATGTAATAGGTGGCATTCATTCTTGATCTAATCTCGTAGTTGCAAATAATCCAATAATCACAATGAAAACGGCCAACAAACCTACGATCCATTTTCGCTTCAATAAAAACGTAAGTAATCCCATTCTTTTCCCACCAATCAGTAAATTTTTACCTCCTAAAACCACTTTCAATTTATTCTTTCTACATATGAATACACAAGAAAAAATGGTAAAAATATTCAATTGCAGGATGGAACTTATCTCCATCTTCAGGCGGAGAATCTCTTTTTTTTCTTTCCTTTTCTGATAATATAGGGAGTAGGAAGTAGAAAAATATGGGAGGCGACAATGATGAACCAACGAAAACTTGTTATCACACAAAATCTTGAAAGCCCATTCAAAGAGAGGTTACACTCCATCTTGCCTGATTGGGAAATCGTTTTCGGACGGGACCGTTCTATTTGGAATGACCATATTTCAGATGCTGAGGTAATTGCGGGATGGAAAAAAGAAATGACCGACCTTCTTTTACAAAATAAGGGAGCCTTAAAATGGATTCAAACGTGGACTGCTGGTGTGAATCAACTGCCTTTACATACACTACAAGAAAAAGGTGTACACGTAACAAGTGCAAATGGCGTTCATACGTATCCTATTTCTGAAACAATCTTCGCACTTATGCTAGGTTTAACGAGAAAGATTCATGCATATGTCAGAAACCAACAAACAAAAATGTGGAATCATGAAAATATGAAACTTGAAATACATGAGAAGACAATTGGCATCATAGGGGTCGGATCTATTGGTCAGGAGACTGCTAAGATTGCAAAAGCATTTGGCATGAAAGTTCTCGGAACTCGCCACTCCGGAAAGCCCGATCCGTTTGTTGATGAAATGTATTTACCTAATCAATTAGACGACATTCTTCCTAAGTGTGATTATGTTGTCATTACACTGCCACTAACTAGCGAGACAAAGCAAATGTTTGGTGAAAAGCAATTTCAATTAATGAAACGTTCTGCCATTTTGATTAATATTGGCCGAGGAGAAATTGTCGTTGAATCAGACTTAATATCAGCTTTACAAAAGCAAGAAATTGCTGGGGCTGGTCTAGATGTATTTGAGAAGGAACCATTATCAGAAGAAAGTCCATTATGGAATTTCGACAATGTCATTATTACCCCTCATACAGCTGGTTCAACGGAGCATTATGATAAACGTGTCATTGAAGACATTTTCATACCTAATTTAAAAAGTTATTTAACCAACAGTCCTTTGCCTTTGAATGTCGTTGATTTTAAAAAAGGATATTAGAGAATTAGAATCTAGCCTTGCGAAAACAGGAATTCTCTTACACTAGTCAATGGGTAACCAGCCACAGGGGATTGACACTCCCCTGCGACTGGTTACTTTTTATCTTTAAATGTATTTATTTTTACATGTGAAGATTGCGCAAAGCCGTAATTTCTATTTTCTCAGAAAAAAGATGTGCCAAAGGATACGTTTTTGGCACTCTACTTGAATCTAATGATCTTTCTTTTCACTTTCTTGCAATTCAGCAAGTTTAGCTAATAAAATATGCTGTGGCATATGCATAATTTGCTCAATTGGTACATTTAAAGACTTCGAAAGTTTCTGAGCTGTTTCAGCAGAAATTTGTAATGGTCTCATCCATAACATCTCCTTTCTTGCTTTTTCTTTCCTTCATTAAACCATATCTTTTCTGACAGTTACAATGATGTATGAAACAGGCAATATTTTCTGTCATTTACCTTCTTTATGATAAACTGTTGAAAAAGAGAATTGGAGGAGGATTCATGAAGCTACATAACGCTTTGAATTTGGAAGAACGTAAACAAATTGTCCACCAAACTGCACAAGCCTTTTCTGAACGAGCAAAAATCCATGATGAACAGAATACGTTCCCAATGGAAAATATACAAGAATTAAAAGAGATTGGCTATACCTCTCTCACTGTCCCAAAAACGTTTGGAGGAAAAGGACTTCCTTTAGCAGAATGGCTTGCTCTCCAAGAAGTTATTGCAACCTATGATGGTTCCACTTCTTTATCGATTGGTTGGCATATGGGACTTATTACGAATATATCTGAGAGCAAAGCTTGGCCTGAAGATATATACGAGCAAGTCCTTTATGAAGTGTTACACGAGGGAAAATTGCTCAACGCTGCAGCGAGTGAACCTGAAACCGGGAGTCCCACCCGTGGAGGAAAACCAACTACTACAGCAACAAGGGATCATAATAATTGGATCATTAATGGCAGGAAAAGCTTTACTTCCATGTCTCCTGCTCTCGATTATTTTATCGTATCAGCTACAATGGAGGATGGACAGGTCGGAAATTTTCTAATTAATCACTCTGCTCAAGGGGTAAAAATTGAAGAAACATGGAATTCCATTGCGATGAGAGGAACGGCGAGTCATGATTTGCATTTAAAAAATGTTCGTATTCCGTTTAATCATTTTCTAGAGTTGGTTCAGCCTGGAAAGAAAAACCCTGCTGGTTGGTTGTTGCATATCCCCGCTTGCTATTTGGGGATTGCGCAAGCAGCGCAAAACTTTGCTATTGAGTTTGCTTCAACTTATTCCCCCAATAGTTTACCTGGGGCTATAAAAGATCTTCCAAATGTTCAAACAAAAATTGGCGAAAATGAAGCTGACTTGCTTCAAGCTCGTTACTTTTTATACGGAGTCGCACAAAAATGGGATTCCTCATCCAAAGAAGAAAGACAAAACATGCAAAACGAGCTAGGGTCAGTAAAATACCAAGTTGTCAATAGCGCTATTCACATCGTAGATCGAGCGATGAGAGTCGTAGGTGCTCAGAGTCTATTCAAAGATCATTCAATTCAACGCTATTACCGTGATGTCCGAGCAGGGCTTCACAATCCACCAATGGATGATCGAACTTTAATCTTATTAGCAACCGAAGCATTTGACCGTATTAAATAAGCAAGAGATAGACAAAGCGCATCGACGCCTTACCCACATATTCACAATCCAATATTGATTTATCACATATGAGGGAGATCTTAATGGCTTGATCTCCCTTCTTTCTTTTTCACAAACCTCCAGAAAATATCAATTTACTATCATTCTCGACAAATCTAAAATGGATGAGAGGTGAACATATTGAAAAAACTTTTGATCGTTATGGGTATCTTTCTTTTGCTATTATTTACGCCTTTTTTGATATGGAGTATAAGCTCTAGTGAAAAACTGAATGTGGTTATTCTTGATAAAACGGTACCAACTGAATCAATGCGAGAACACTCTGGATTAGTCTGGTTACTTAATCACTACCGTTACCATAAAGATAACGGAGACTTTTATGTTGCTGGCGAAGATTATTATGGTTTTAAACCTATTGAACACGAGCAAGATTATGAGATCTCCCCTCTTCCTACTTCCTTAGAAGGGACAGATGTCATTTATATCGCAGATACATACGGGGTATATCATGATGACCTGCCATGGACAGAAGATACAAGGGGGGAGCATTCTTCACTTATCTATGGTGGACTTGAAATGGAAGAATGGCAAACAATTAAGGATTATGCCTTATCAAATCCAACAACATTAATAGCTGAGTTTAATACGTTTGCGTCTCCAACTGAACAAATGGTCAGAGAAGATGTGACAGATTTCTTCCATTTAGATTGGACTGGATGGACCGGACGGTATTTTGAAAATTTAAGTCGAGACAATGAAGAGATTCCTATTTGGATTATTGAAAGACATGAAAACCTTGCTGGTGAACCTTGGCAACATGAAGGAAGTGGCTTTGTTTTAGTCCATGATTGGAGCGAAGACATTGTTGTATTATCCGAACAATTAGGTCACCTTGGTTCTGGTGGGATCAATCTTTCGTTTACAGAAACGGGTCAATCATTATTGAATCTTTCAACTAGCCCCTCTTATCGTTATTGGTTTGACATTGTTGTGCCTTTTAATGAACAAGAAGTGTTAGCTTATTACAATTGGGATGTAACGAATGAAGGGATAGACGTGCTTCTGCAAAAGCAGATTCCTTCCGAATTTGCTGCTGTTTTACATCATGAGAAAAATGATTCTAATATTTTCTACTTTGCTGGTGATTTTGTTGATGTAGATGAAAAACCTTTGTTCACAAGATATGCTGGCTTTGCAAAATGGAAATCATGGACATCGTTTGAAGCTCTTTTTCCAGATACGAGCTTTTTCTGGAAAACCTACGTTCCGATGATGAAAGAAATATTAGCAATCGAAAAACTAGACCCTAACTCCATGCCTGAACAAAGCTACCCCAAAACTGGTGCCGCTTCTTATTCAGCTCGAATCGAACAGTCGATGTTCGAAGTATATAAAGATAACGAGTGGAAGTCTTTACCTATAAAAGGGGTGAACATGGGCATGGGGAAACCTGGACATTTCCCAGGAGAAGCAGCTATTTCAGAGTCCGAATATTATCGGTGGTTTGAGATGATTGGTGAAATGAATGCCAATACGATTCGTGTCTATACCTTACACCCACCTGGTTTTTATCGTGCCCTTAAACGGTACAATGAAGAACATGATAATCCACTTTACTTATTTCATGGTGTTTGGTTTGATGAAGAATTGCTTCACGAAAATGGCGGAGATGCCTATAATTCAGAGCTACTCGAACAATTCGAAACCGAGTGGAAAAACATTGTTAATGCAATTCATGGGCAGGCCAACATACAACATGTCCGTGGCCATGCACATGGAGCTTATTATGCAGATATTTCACCATATGTGATTGGTTGGATCAACGGGATTGAGTGGGATCCTGAAATGGTAAGCAATATGAGCATCGACTATCACGACCATGATGATTATGACGGTCAGTATATTAAGACAATAAATGGCGAGCCTATGGAGCAATGGTTGGCATGGCAGCTTGATGAACTAATGACGTATGAGCAAGAAAATTATCAGTGGATGCGCCCAGTTAGTTTCACCAATTGGGTGACAACTGATCTTTTGGAACATCCAGCCGAACCTCAATATTTTGAAGACCTAGCGACTGTAGATCCAAACCTATTAGCTTTAAAAGGAGAAGCTGCAGAAGTTGGCATGTTCGCTTCTTATCACATCTATCCGTATTACCCAGATTTCTTAAATCTAGAAGAAAATTATACGGAATTTATTGACCATCGTGGCGAACCAAATAACTATGCAGGGTATTTGCGAGATTTACATGATCATCATGACCTGCCTATATTAGTGGCAGAATTCGGGGTTCCATCCTCACGTGGACTTACTCATGAAAATCCATTTGGTTGGAATCAAGGCTTCTTAACCGAAAAGGAACAAGGAGAGATTGTTTCTCATTTATATGAAGACATTATTCAAGAAGGGTTGCTTGGAGGACTTGTTTTCACATGGCAAGATGAATGGTTTAAACGAACATGGAATACCATGTACTATGATGATCCAAACAGGCGCCAATATTGGTCTAATGCACAAACCAATGAGCAACAATTTGGTTTTTTAAGTTTTGACCGATTGAAAATAAAAGTCGACGGAGAAGATGACGATTGGGAAGGAACTAACCCCATTTTTGAAAAAACAGGCGAACCAATAAGTAAAATTTTTGTTGATTCAGATGAGCGATATATGTACATGAGAGTTGACTTTTCTGAAAATGTGAGCTGGTCTAATCATCGTCCAATTATTTTATTAGATTCTCATCCAGAACAAGGAAATGATGAGATTGACTTTTTGCCTACTGTTAAACCTCCTTTCTCTAATATTGATTTTGTTTTAGACCTTAAAAATAAAGATGAATCACGTTTACTTGTAGATGCTTATTATGATACGTTTTATTTCCATTATGGGGTGTATCATCAAATGTTAGATGACCATACACCACCAACGAAAAACAGTGGGAATTTCAATCCTATTGAACTTGCAATTAGTCTAGAAATGGAAAGACCTGATACAGGTGAATTGTTACCTTTTGTTTCGTACGAAGCTGGTAAATTTCGTTTTGGAAATGGCAATCCTACTTCCAATGAATATGATTCACTAGCAGACTTTTACTATTCCGATGAAACTGGTATTTTGGAACTT
This sequence comes from Halalkalibacter wakoensis JCM 9140, assembly GCF_000513095.1. Lineage (GTDB taxonomy): Bacteria > Bacillota > Bacilli > Bacillales > Bacillaceae_D > Halalkalibacter > Halalkalibacter wakoensis. The sequence goes on along the minus strand of NZ_BAUT01000010.1, from coordinate 48,510 downwards.
CGTATCCCTTGGGCTCTTCTTAATATAAAAGACCCGAGTATTCGAGAGATTATCGGTGATGTTTATCAAGAAAATCAAAACCAAAATATACAGGACCTTTTTCAATCTAGTAGTCTGATAATCGATGGAATCAATATTGCCTTTTTGTTATTAGATGATCAGGATGAATTGCTCTACTCCTACCCTGAAGCAGGACAAAACATGCACCTATTTGAATGGGAAGCCTGGGGAAATGAGCCTAAATACGAAGAACGTTTAAAACAATCTTATTTTATTGTTCAACAACTATTTGACTCAATAGAGTGAGTAAACAAAATCCCCCATCCACGAGGTTGGGGGATTTTGTTTACTTATTTTTTTCATCACAATCTGGAAAAAGCACTTCACCAGTTTCAGATTGAATGAGAAATTTTGATACGGCAGTTGACAACTCGTTAGGAGGAAAAGGTTTCGTTAAATATTTTTCAATTTTGTATTTTTCCACTTGTTCTTCTGACTTATCTAAGGCCGAAGAAATCACAATTGGAATGTTCTTTGTTCGCTCGTCTTCTTTTAACAGTTGAATCAAATCCCATCCACTCATTTCTTCTCCTAACATAAGATCGACAACAATCCCAACAAATGGTATTTTCTTTGCATCTTTTAATGCTCTAGTTGGTTCACTATGATGAACGACCTTGAACCCTTTTCCTTTTAACTCTTCTGACAATAACAACGCTAAACTCGTATCATCCTCAACGATCATCACATTGTTACCAGTATGATCATGAATGAAATCATCGTTAATGGTTTCTATGTTCTTCTGTGAGTAGATAGGTAAGGTGATATAAATCGTTGATCCTTTCCCCTCAGTTGATTCAATCCAAATTGACCCTTGGTGACTTTCAATTATTTCTTTACAAATTGCTAAACCAAGGCCGGTTCCACCAATTTTTCTTCTTTCACTATTGTCAATTCGGTGGAATTTTTTAAATAACATTGGCACTTCATTCTCAGGTATGCCAAGTCCTTGATCCTGAATGCTGATTAGTAGCTGATCTTTTTCATTCTTTAGTCGGATTTTCACATCGCCACCATTTGGAGAAAACTTAATCGCATTGCTCATTACATTCGTAAACACTTGAATTAGCCTTTCCCGATCGGCTCTCACCGTTACATGTTGCGCTTCATCAATTAAGAAAACATCATGTTTCTTTTCATGCTTAAAGTGCCGAACAACATCCATTGCCACTTCATCTACTTTACACAATTCCATTTCATAGCTTTGATTACCAGATTCCATTCGTTGTAAATCAAGAAAATCATTAATTAAGTTCGTCAACCTTTTTGCTTCTTTATGAATGGTTGTTAAATACTTTTGTTGACGTTCTTTCTGTAAATCCTTCGTTATTAACAACTCTGTAAAACCAAGAACACTTGAAAGTGGCGTCCTCAGCTCATGACTGACAGTACTGACTAATTCTGACTTCATTTGATCAACTTCATATTCTTTTGTAATATCACGATGGACAAAAATCGTTCCTATTTTTTCATCCCTCTGGAAAACCGATGTTGCATACACATCAATAAAGCGAGTGCCTTCTCTATTAATCGAGTAGGTCATGTTTCTCGTATCAGTAAAGCTCATCTCAATGGCATTCGTAAAGAACACTTGTAATTTCTTTGGCTCATTGACTTGATCAATGAATTCACGAATCCAATCATCTTTTTCTTGATTGATTTCCATCCATTTAGAACCTGTTGCAAACTTACATAAAATATCATTATTTTGAATCATCTTACCTGTAGCAGATACGAATTGAATTCCTTCATTGACGTTATCAATTATGTCTTGATTCAATTTTCTTGAAGATTCTGCTTCTTCATACATTTTAATTCGCTCAAGCGAAAGGGAAACTTGATTCATTAAACCATGAATCTCATTCATTTCTTCCTCTGAAAAAGTTCTACCAATTCTTGTTGCTGCTAGCACACCTACTTGTTCATGATTCCCATCCAAAAACGCCGTATAAAAATCGTAACAATACATCGTATCTGTAGATATACCAAGTTCCGATTGTTCTGCTTCTCTTTTCACGACATAATACTCTTCCTGCTGAAGTCTGACATATTGTTGGCTAGCGACTTGATTTCTGAAGCGGTCAACTGTCTCTTTCGGTAAACCTTTAGAAGCATATGCATCTTCTGAAGTTAACACAATAATGCTTGCATCAAACGAGTACAATTTGTTTAAGTGGTAAAGAATGTCATTCACGAATTCTTGCTTGTCTAACGTGAATGTGAGCGATTGGCTAAGTTTATAATACCGTTCTAGTTTTTCTCTCGTATTTTTCGAATCCGTTAGTGAAGACTCAAGTTGATCTTGTTGATAGTGTAGTTCATCTTGTTGCGCAATAAGTTCCTCATTTTGTGCAGTTAATTCCTCTTCTTTTTCTTGAATCGTCTTGGCCATTTTAATAAACGCATTGGATAACGAACCGATCTCATCATTTCGATTGAACTTTGTTAATTTAAAGGATTCCCCTTTTGCAACGGCACCTGTTGCTTCTTCTAATTCTTCAATAGGAACAATGACATCTCTTAAAATTCGGCCGATTAGCAAGATAAATAGAATTAATACAAGCGTACTAAAAATAATTCCAGCAATAGTAAAGAACTTCAGCTGTGCTATAGATTTATCAATAACAGCTTCTAATTCCTCCGATCTTTCATGTTTAATGGAATCAATTGTGTCTAAGAAAGCACTTATTTCATTCGCAGTGCCACGTTGATCATTAAAGATTCGAATGGCTTCATAGTCTGATGCTAATGCCATTTTCTTAATGGTTGGATACGTATGAAACTTATAGACCATATAAAAATTGTGAAGTTGGCTCCTAAGTTGAAATTCATCAGAATCCATTGGATAACTTTCGTAATAATCAATCGCTTCTTTTAGATTATCTAAGTGCCTATTTACGTTTTCCTCAAATATGGACTCATGTACCAAATAATACGCCCTAGCATTTAAGATGATTTGATTCAAATCATCTGCTAAGTTATCAATAACAACCACTTTCTCCTGTAAAAGTTCACGTTCAGTATCTAACTGACTTTGGCTTGTTAACATATAATAAATAAAACCGACCGAAATGACTATGACGCTAATAAGCGTAATAGCAATAATCGCAAGGTATTTCCTGCGAATACTTTGATTAAAGAACGATTTGACATTAACCATTCATAATATCCTCCACTATAGTTGCTAAATCACTTGGACTAAATGGTTTTGCCATAAAAAAAGTGGCACCAGCTTCGTATACTTCCATTTCTTCGCTTTTTTGCGCTTTTGCTGTTAGCATAAGAATGGGAACCTCCCTTTTGATTTGTGGAGAAAGTTGATCTAGTACCTCTGGACCTGTTAGTTTAGGCATCATGTAATCTAAAATGAGTAAATCATAGTCATTCGTACTCATTTTCTTTAAAGCCTCTTCTCCATCTTCCGCCTCTTCAATGTGAAGTCCAAGATCTTCTAATGTATCACTTATCAGCATACGTAATACTTCCTCATCGTCTGCAACAAGAACTCGTTTCATTCCATTAACACCTCATCTTGTTTGTGAATTATACAAAATTCGACATTATCTTCATTATACCTTCATTGAAGTCCACGATCTACCAGAGAATACTAACAAAATGCACCAACTAAAAAAGTGCTTACTCCCATACCATGTTTGCCGAATTCATCGTTAACATGATGTGAAAGTAAGCACTTGTTCAACATTATCTTTTGAGTAACATGGTTTTCTTTAAATCTATAAGCTTTGTTTCTCCCGTTAAAGCTAATGCTGTCTGAAATTCATCTTTTAATTGCGTAATAGCTTTTTCAACACCTACTTGGCCATCGATAAGAGCGTAAGCATACAAACGCCCAATTAAAACACTATCTGCACCTAGAGCTAGTGCTTTAACTATGTCAACCCCTCTTCGAATACCACCGTCGAATATAATTGGAATGTCCCCTTTGACAGCTTTAACCATATCTTCTAGAGCATCCATGCTGCTAATAGACCCATCTAATTGTCTTCCACCGTGATTGGAGACGACTACTCCATCTATCCCGTTCTCTACTGCTAATCTAGCATCATCTGGATGAACAATGCCTTTAATCACGATTGGAAGTTTGGTTTGTGTCCGAAGCCATCTTACCTTTTCCCACGTTAGAGTTGGATTAAATAGACGTGAAGCTACTTCAGAAATAACTTCACTTTTCTCTTTCGTTTCCAGATTTGCTTTCGTTCTAAATACTGGATCCGATTCATAATTGCCTAAACCGTGACCATTTTTTAATGGAAAGTATTGGTTTTGTTTATCTTGCTCTCGTAATCCTAGCAATGGAGTATCGACTGTAATCAAGATAGCTGAATATCCACTCTTTTCAGCTCTTTTTACAAAACTCAACGCTATTTCATCATCATTTGGCCAGTAAAGCTGGAAAAACCTCGCTCCCTTCCCCATGACTTCTGCAATCTGCTCCATGGAGTATGATGAAACAGTACTGACTGTATACGGGATCCCCTTCGCTGCAGCAGCTCTTGCAGCTGCTAGTTCACCTTCTGGATGAATAATTGTCTGAAAACCAACAGGGGCAAGCGCAACAGGTAGATTAGATTGGACTCCAATAATTGTCGACTGTACATCAAGTGTAGACACATCTCGCAGAACACGAGGGACAATTTTCCAATTCCTCAAACCTGCTAAATTAGCTTCTAATGTTTCTTCAGCACCCGACCCACTTTGGATGTATTCAAATGGACCTTGTTCTAACCGCTCTTTTGCAAGGCGCTCCCACTCTTCCGGTGAGCGAAAACCAACGTTGCTAGACATTCTTTCTTCCCCCATCCTAGTCTTTCTTCAGTTTGGTTGCAACACGATTTCCAATTGATTGAATCCCTTGTACCAAGATAATCAGGATGATAACCGTTGCATACATAACTTCGGGTTCATAACGTAAATGCCCAAAACGATAAGCTAAGTCTCCTAAACCACCAGCTCCTACTAATCCAGCCATAGCCGTTGCTCCAATTAAACCAATTGTCGCAATCGTTAGACCAAGGATTAAAGAAGGTCGTGCTTCTCGAACCATTACATGCCAAATAATATGCTGTGTTTTGATTCCCATTGCTTCATAGGCTTCAAGGACTCCTTTATCAACCTCCAATAAAGCTGATTCCATCAATCTGGCAATGTAAGGAGCTGTATAAACAACTAGTGGCACAATAACCCCTTTAACTCCCATTGATGTACCTACAATAAACTTTGTAAAAGGCAAAATAAAGAATAATAGAATAATAAATGGAATAGAGCGAGTAATGTTAATAATGATATTTAAAAACTGATACACATATTTATTTTCTAAACTTTTATTCGGCCTAGTTAAAACAAGTAGCGTCCCTAAAGGAAGGGCAATAATAATCGAAATAGCTAATGCGATCGACACCATTTGAAACGTTTCAATCGTCGCTTTCCAAATTGGATCTCCCCAACGATCCAAAAATTCTGTAATTTGAAACATGTTATAAGTTCACCCTTTCTACTTGTACTCCAACTTCTTCTAAATACCTTACGGCTGCTTCTGTCTCTTCATTTGCTCCTTCTAAATGAATAACCATCCGTCCGTACGGTTCATTTTTTAATTGAACAATGTTACCAGATAATATATTTGTGTACACATTGAATTTTTTCGATACTTCAGCGAGAGCTGGTTTTCCAGTCGATTGACCAACAAAAGATAAACGAATAATCGGCCCTTGTTCTTTTAATGAATTAATGACTTCCGATGGAATATCTTCAGGGAATAGACTGTTAATAAACTTCTTCGTCGTATCCGTTTTTGCTTGAGAGAAAATATCAATCACTTTTCCTTCTTCGATCACTTTTCCATTCTCCATTACGGCTACACGATCACAAATTTTTTGAACGACATGCATTTCATGCGTAATCAATAAGATTGTAATTCCGAATTCCTTGTTAATTTTGAGCAACAAAGAAAGAATGGACTCTGTCGTCTCTGGGTCTAGTGCACTTGTTGCTTCATCACTTAGCAGAACATCAGGTTCGTGAGACAAGGCACGTGCAATCGCAACCCGTTGCTTTTGCCCCCCTGATAACTGACTTGGATAGGAGTCTGCTTTGGCTTCCAATCCCACAACAGCTAAGTATTTATTCACTCGCTCATCAATTTCCGCTTTTGGGATTCCCGTTAATTTAAGAGGGATTGCAATGTTATCATAGACGGTTGCCGTTTTTAATAAATTAAACCCTTGAAAAATCATCCCGATATTTTGACGAGCCTCTCTTAATTTATTACTAGATAACCCCGTCATCGTTACTCCGTTTACGATGATTTCTCCACCGCTTGGCTTCTCTAGCATATTAACGCAACGGATGAGTGTACTTTTTCCAGCGCCACTATAACCAATGACTCCATATATTTCACCTTTTTGTACGTGAATTGAAACATCATCTAGCGCTGTGACCGTAGACTTTTTGGACACAAATGTTTTTGAAACATTCTTTAATTCGATCATATTCATCAACTCCTTAATAGAAAAAAAGGGTGACAATTGTCACCCACTCGATAGTTACACCTTACCAAGAAGCTACTACTGAACCAGCAAATTCTTCCTCGATAAATTGTTTTACTTCTTCAGATTGGTAAATTTCAATAAACTTTTGAATGACTGCATCATTTTCATTTTCAGTACGAACAGCCAGTACGTTCACCCAAGGTGAGTCATTTGGCTCGATAAAAATAGAGTCTTCTGTCGGTACATACCCATGCTCAATAGCAAAGTTTGTGTTAATCGCAGCAGCCGCTAACTCATCTAGTTGTCTAGGAATTTGCGATGCCTCTAATTCAATAAAGTCTAAGTTATGCGGGTTATCTGTAATATCATTTACTGTTGCTGTCACTCCAGCATCAGGATCAAGCGTAATTAACCCAGCTTGTTCAAATAAAATTAACGCACGAGCACCGTTTGTTGGGTCGTTTGGTAATCCAACTTTGTCTCCTTCTTGCAATTCAGCTACATCTGCTACTTCAACAGAGTAAATTCCCATTGGGAAGTTAACCGTTGTGGCAACATCTACTAAATCAAGATTACGCTCTTCTTTAAAGTTATCTAAGTACGGCTTATGTTGGAAGCTGTTTAGATCTAATTCACCTTCATCAAGTGCCACGTTTGGCATTACATATTCAGTGAAAACCGTCATGTCAATTTCAAGACCTTCTTCAGCTGCTAGTTCAATTACTTTTTCCATGATTTGTTCATGAGGACCAGCTGTTACTCCTACTTTTAGTAGATCTTCAGATAGTTCTCCCGTACCAGTGTCTCCACCGCCACCACAAGCTGCAAGACCAATCATAGATAAAGCTGTTAATGCAGAAACAAAAACTTTTTTCATTTTCTTCTCTCCTACTCTTTCTTTTTCTCTCTATTTTTTAATATATGTTTCAACGGATTTCATTCCGTTAACAACCTCGTTTGGTGTGAATGATTCATTCATGAAATGAATCGACTCACTTGGTAGTAAAGCTTTATCAGCAATTGCTTTAAGCACTTCTTCGCTTGATTCAAGACCGAGATGCTCAAGCGATAAAGGTAAACCTATTTGTTTATAAAAAGGTAACAACCTTTCCAACTCTTCCCACTCTTGTTCAAGAGCAAGCTGAACGAGAATTCCGTATGCCACTTTCTCCCCATGAAGAAAATGATGGGTCTCCTCAAACTGCGTTAGGGCATTATGAATTGAATGAGCAGCAGCAATTCTTCCATAATCGTCCCCAAGTCCACCAACAAGTCCACCGGCCATTATATTCGTCTCAATAATTGAGATCAGTGAGTCCGTTACATCTTTCTGAGAAAGAGCAGCTAATGCTTGTTCACTTTCTTGAAGAAGAAGCTGTTTACAGAGATTAGCTGTTTGCATCGATAACAGCACAGGTACGCGCATATGACTTAACCTTTTGTTAGCGCCTTTGCCTCATACCACTTTGCTAGCGTGTCACCAATTCCGGCTCGTAAATAAGCTATTGGGGAACGAGCAATAATAGTAGGTTCTACTAACACAACCCAAGGGTTTTTCACAAAAGGAGTGTACTTCACATAGTCACCCGAGTCCGTATAAATAACGCTAAGTGGTGTCCACGCTGCGCATTGAGATGCAAGTGTCGGTAGCAACACTACAGGAATATTTAGCTCATTTGCAACAGATTTTGCTAAATCCATTACTTTTCCACCACCAAGCCCTATCACAACATTTACCTTTTCCCTATCTCCAATATGTTTCATTCTCGCTATTTCATTTGCTGAACATTCACCGTGATATAGCTCAAACTGAACTTTAACTTGGGTAAATGAAGACAAAAACGATTGAGCCGCTTCTAGTGACTTTGTCCCATGAATCAATAAAGCTCTTTCGACTTTCCCTTCAAGCAAAATCCCTTCTAACCGGTCATATGCATGTAATTCACAAGCATAGTAACTAGGCGAAGCTTGAACTCTTATGGGCTTCATCGTATTTTTCCCTCCAATCTTTTTTCTTTAGCAGGAAAAACCAAGAAGTTGAGTTGGTTTTAACTCATTGTTCATCATTATAAAGAATAAGTACTATTTAGACAATTGTTTTTTTCAAAAAATATACTAGAAAATTAAAGGAATTTTATGGATGATCACTTATTGAACTATTCAGAAAGAACCCATTGACAATTTTTACATCTTTCGCTATTATTTAAGTAATTAGATTCCGAGAGATCAAATGGAAAAGAGAGAAGTCAAGTTATTTTTAGCACTTTGTTGATGATGATCGATAAGGTGAAAAAGATTTCCACCTTCTCACTTAGACTATGATAAATCGGCATATTTCTCCATACCCATGAAGAAATATGCCTTTTTTTATACTGTCTCGTCTATCATTATAGGAGGTATCTCATAATGATACAAACTAAAGGCTCATTGGAAGCAACGATCTCTAAGTCCTTAACGCAATGGGAAAAAGATTTCCTAGGACGAGGATCTGTTTCTGTTAAAACAGACATCCTACGAGACATGATTATCGTTACCCTCAAAGGCGTGTTAACACCTGCTGAATATGCTGTATGTCAAAAAGACGAAGGACGTTTATCTATTAAGAAAATACGATGTGAACTTGTAGAATCTGGTAGAGAAACGTTAGGAGAACTGATCCAAGAAATTGTGGGTATTGAAGTGATAACACTTCACACCGATATTAGCACGAAAACAGGTGAACGATTAATGGTCTTTAAATTAGCGGAAGACTTAGAGAAAACGTTAACGTAGTTATTGGAAGATCTTTAAATAGCTTTAAAAGCTCGTTAAAGATAAGCCACCAATTGAACAAGCTGAAGCATCTTTTATATAAGATGAGACAGCTTTTCGTTGGTGGCTTTTTCTTTTGTTTAAACATGTTATTTTTTAAGGAGGTTGTTTGTGTGTATGACATTATGATACAAAACCTATTATCCCCTGTTGTCTTATTCTTTGTTTTAGGAATCTTAGCAGCTCTAGTGAAATCCGATTTAAAATTTCCAAGTGCTTTAAGTGAAACATTGAGTATTTTCTTACTTATAGCGATTGGTTTAAAAGGGGGCATTGAACTCTCTAAATACTCATTTGCAGAAGTAATTAGTCCGGTTGTTGCTACATTGTTTTTAGGGTCCATCTTACCCATTATTACGTTGCTCCTTCTAAAAATCATAAAGATAGATAAAAAAATGCAATTGCATTAGCAGCTACGTATGGATCTGTTAGCATCGTGACGTATGGTGCAGCTATCTCATTTCTTGAACAAATTGGTACGTCTTATGAAGGTTTCATGAATGCAATGGTTGTCCTTATGGAAAGTCCAGCCATCATCATATCTTTAATTCTTTTAAAAGTGATGGATCAAAAACAATCTGACTCTGTTGCTTATTCATCAAAGAATATCGCTTTTTCATCACCTGCTACAGCTTGGATTGATAAGGATGTATTAAAGGAAGCATTATTTGGAAAAAGTATCCTTCTATTGCTTGGCGCTCTTATTATTGGCCTTGTTGCTGGTGAGAGCGCATTACCAGCAGTTCAGCCACTATTTATGGATATGTATAACAGTGTCCTCATTCTATTTCTTCTTAGCATGGGTTTAACCGCTGGAGAAAGATTACCAGAAGTCAGAAAGCATGGGATACAGTTATTTCTATTCGGGATCTTGATGCCCATCGTTGGAGGTACAATAGGTGTTCTTGTTGCAGGAATGATAGGTTTATCACTCGGAGGCATGACGTTAATGGGTGTATTAGCAGGAAGTGCTTCTTATATCGCTGCTCCTGCTGCCCTACGGACATCAGTCCCTGAAGCAAATCCATCTGTTTACCTAGGACTTGCGCTTGGAATTACATTTCCATTTAATTTAATCATTGGAATACCACTTTACTATCAATTGGCACAATGGTTTATCCTGTTATAAGGAGGCATTTATTATGGTAAATGATAGACGTGAAGGGAAATCACCTGTACTCATTGTCACCGATGTGACTTATGAATTTCAGCAAAAGCTAGGAACCATTTTAGGGGAGACAGGTGTTTTCATTCTTTCTAGCCAAGGAGCAGCTATCACACAACCTTATGGCTGTTTAATTCGAAACATTATATTAGCTATTTACCAACAAGGGGTCGAACACATATACCTAATTGCTCCTAAAGATCAAATAACTGTAGACATCGATGAAACCACCCTGTTACATCGTTTTAAAAAAGATGGCATTGATCCCTCATTAATTGATACGCTGGATTACGTCCGAGTTACAAATAAAGGTGTAATGTCTTGGCTAGGTGAAGGAAAAGGTGGAGTCGAACATACATTGCTTGAGAGTAAGGAACTTTTAGAAAAACACCCTCTTATCCCGGAACGTGTGCAGATTTCAGCATATACATTAAACACTACTAACAGTACTTTATCTCCTGTCTCTCGTTTGGATTTAAAAGAGGACATTGGGTAATTCAAAGAAAGGTGATCTCCGTAAGCATGCTAAAGGGAGGTCACCTTTTCGTTTGCTCGCCGACTGATTTGAGATCCGTATGGTTTGTGTTATAGTAGTGAGGAGAATGATAAGTAAGAATGGAGGAAAAAAATGAGCGTACATATTGGTGCAAAACAAGGTGAGATTGCTGAAACAATCCTTTTACCAGGAGACCCACTACGAGCAAAATACATTGCTGAAACTTTTCTAGAAAATGCAGTCTGCTATAACGAAGTACGAGGCATGTTAGGATTTACAGGTACATATAAAGGTGAACGGATTTCGGTTCAAGGAACTGGGATGGGAGTTCCATCAATCTCCATTTATATTAATGAATTAATGCAAGAATATAATGTTCAAAACTTAATTCGTGTCGGAACATGTGGGGCCATTCAAAAGGATGTGAAGGTGCGCGATGTAATCTTAGCCATGAGTGCATCAACGGATTCTCAAATGAACCGCCTTACATTCGGCGGCGTTGATTTTGCTCCTACTGCAGACTTTGATTTACTTAAGTCAGCGTATGATGCCGGCCTAGAAAAAGGATTAAATCTCAAAGTAGGAAATGTCTTTACAGCGGACATGTTCTATAACGACAATGCTGAATTAGAAAAGTGGGCAAAGTACGGTATTTTAGCTGTTGAAATGGAAACAGCAGCCCTTTATACCATAGCTGCTAAATTTGGTAGAAAGGCACTATCTGTTCTTACAGTAAGTGACCATATCTTAACAGGAGAAGAAACAACCTCCGAAGAACGCCAAACAACCTTCAGTGATATGATGGAAGTAGCTCTTGAAGCTGTAACTAAATCATGATAAAAAGACATGTAGGAACTCCTACATGTCTTTTTTCGTACGTACACCATTAAACAAACTCATTGTATAACATCATAAATAAGAGGAAGTTTCTCTACTTTTTGCTCGGTGAATGAATACGCTTCTTGTACCATTTTACTTACATGTTCAACATTTTCTTTATTGGCATGTAATGTTGCAATCGGCTCTCCTGCTTCAACATAATCACCAATCTTCTTATGTAAAACAATTCCTACTGCCAAGTCAATTTGCGCATCCTTTGTTGCTCTCCCCGCTCCTAGTACCATAGCTGCCGTACCAATTTTATTGGCAACAATTTCAGAAACTGTTCCACTTTGTTTTGCATGTACGGCTATTTTATACGTTGCCTCTGGAAGTTTTTCAGGAGAGTCAACAATGGATGGATCACCATGTTGAGCTTTAATAAAGGTCTTTAATACATTAAGAGCTTCTCCATTTGCGATAACCTCTTCAAGTTGCTGACGAGCTTCTTCGATCGAGGCAGCTTTTTTTGCAAGATAGACCATTTGACTTCCTAATGTTAAACAAAGTTCACGGACATCATCTGGTCCTTCTCCCTTTAACACTTCAATAGCTTCTTTTACCTCTAGTGCATTTCCAATCGTAAGCCCTAATGGTTGGTTCATATCCGAAATAATTGCCATTGTATCCCGACCTAAACTCTTTCCGATCGCGACCATAGCTTCAGCTAATTCCTTCGATTGGTCTAATTCCTTCATAAAAGCTCCTGAGCCTGTTTTTACATCTAAGACAATGGCATCAGCACCAGAAGCAATTTTCTTGCTCATAATAGAGCTTGCAATAAGAGGAATAGAGTTTACTGTTGCTGTGACATCTCTTAACGAATACAACTTTTTATCAGCCGGTGTTAAGTTTCCTGTCTGCCCGACAACAGCCAATTTATTATGATTAACCAATTCTTGGAATGTAGCCGTGTCCATTTCAACACTAAATCCTGGTATAGATTCTAGTTTATCAATGGTTCCTCCGGTATGACCCAAACCTCGACCGGACATTTTAGCAACAGGAACACCAACTGCTGCAACAAGCGGAGCTAACGCAATAGTTGTTTTATCCCCCACTCCTCCTGTAGAGTGTTTATCTACTTTTATCCCCTCAATAGCAGATAAATCAATTTGATCACCAGATTCCACCATAGCAAGCGTTAACTCCGCTCGCTCATCTGTTGTCATATCTTGGAAGAAAATAGCCATCGCTAGTGCTGACATTTGATAGTCTGGAACTTTTCCGTTTGTATAACCTTCTACTGCAAAGCGAATCTCCTCTTTCGTTAACTTAAGACCATCTCTTTTTTTCTCAATAACGTCAACCATTCGCATTCGTTACACATCCTTTTAGATTCAATGACAAGAACTGACCTGACCATTTCAACTCCATCACATTTCTTTTACAACAGCCTTTACGAGTGCAAGGAAGTCAGATTTTACTTTTTCTGTTGTTTCCATTACCTCATCATGTGTTAGAGGTTGTGGCAGTATTCCTGCTGCCATATTGGAAATACAAGAAATTCCTAGTACTTCAATGCCTGCATGCCGAGCAACAATGACTTCTGGAACTGTTGACATCCCAACTGCATCTGCCCCTAACGTACGTAACATCCGAATCTCAGCAGGTGTTTCATAGGTTGGACCTGTATTGCCAACATAGACTCCTTCTTGAATGGTCAAACCAAGCTGCTTGGCTTGCCCACGTGTTAACGTACGTAGTCGTTCTGAATAGGCCGTGGACATATCTGGAAAACGAACGCCAAATGACTCATCATTTGGTCCAATTAACGGATTTTGTCCCATATTATTAATGTGATCTTTAATAATCATTAAATTTCCTGGTTCAAAAGATTCATTCACACCACCAGCGGCATTGGTTACTATGATTTGCTCCACACCAAGTGCTTCATGACACGAACTGGAAATGTGACAACATCCATTGAATAACCTTCATAAAAGTGAAAGCGGCCTTGCATAGCAACGACCTGTTTCCCTTCTAGTACGCCAAATACAAGCTGACCTGCATGACCTGCAACGGTTGACTCAGGAAAATTCGGGATGTCTCCATAAGGTACTTTAATCGGGTCTTCAATTTCGTCCGCCAACACACCTAACCCAGACCCTAAAATCAAACCAATTGTCGGGGTTTCCTTCATTTTCCCTTGTAAATATGTAGCTGTTTCATTAATTCCCTTCATTCTAATATCCTCCTTTAGTAAATCTCTTTCAAAAAACTGGTGCCATGTTTCGGAAGAGGCACAGCAAAGTTGTCTGCGATTGTTGCTCCCACATCTGCGAATGTAGAACGAACCCCTAGATTCTTTGCAGCTTTTTGCTTTTTGTTATAAACAATTAATGGGACGTATTCTCTCGTATGGTCCGTTCCTTTATGAGTTGGATCATTTCCATGATCAGCGGTAACGATTAATAAATCATTCTCTTCTAGTTCATCAATTACCTGCTTTAACTGTCGATCAAATTGTTCCAAAGCTTTTCCATATCCGATTGGATCTCTTCGGTGTCCATAAACCGCGTCAAAATCAACCAAATTCAAAAAGCTAAGACCGTTAAAAGGCTTTCGAATCGTCTCTAGCAATTTAGCCATTCCATCATCGTTTGAGATTGTTCTAATTGCTTCGGTGACCCCTTCTCCGTCATAAATATCTGAGATTTTCCCAAGTGCAATCGAGTCTATCCCGTTATCAGCAAGCTCATTCATAACCGTACGATCAAATGGCTTAAGCGCATAATCATGACGGTTTGACGTTCTCTTCCAATCTCCATCTGTTCCGATAAATGGTCGTGCAATAATTCGACCGATCATGTATTTCGGGTCTAGGGTTATCTTTCGCGCTTTTTCACATATCTCATATAATTCTTCAATTGGGACAACGTCTTCATGGGCAGCGATTTGCAAGACAGAGTCAGCTGACGTATAAACAATGAGCTTCCCTGTTTGAACATGTTCTGTTCCGAGCTCATCTAGAATTTCTGTTCCTGATGCGACTTTATTCCCAATCATTTCACGTCCCCATGCTTTTTCTAATCTCTCAACCAATTCTTTTGGAAACCCTTCAGGAAATACTCGAAATGGTTCTTCAACACGTAAGCCCATTAACTCCCAATGACCTGTCATTGTATCTTTTCCTTTTGAAGCTTCTTGCATAATCCCATAATGAGCAAGGGGGTTTTCGACTTTCTCAATTCCTTGTATGTCTCGAATATGACTTAACCCAAGTGACGCCATTGTTGGCATCGTCAAGCCATTCATTTTTTCCGCTATATGTCCAAGCGTATTTGATCCTTCATCTCCAAATTCCGCAGCATCAGGTGCTTCCCCGATTCCAACTGAATCCATAACAATTAAAAATATGCGATTAAAATGCTGTTTTTCCACTGATGTATTCCTCCTTTATTTGATACTATGCCCGATTTTCATTGTAACTTGAAATGACAAACGTTGTCAGAAGTCTGACCTCTAGTATCACAAAAATACTATGCTCGCGGGTGTGATTGAGCATAGACATCTTTCATTCTTGCTTTAGTAACTTGTGTATAAATTTGAGTAGTGGAAATGTTTACATGTCCTAACATTTCTTGAACAGCTCTAATATCTGCTCCATTTTCAAGTAAATGTGTAGCAAATGAGTGTCTTAATGTGTGAGGTGTTAAAGGTTTATTAATGGAAGCTTTTTGGGCAAGCTGCTTTACGATTTTCCAAAAACCTTGCCTAGAAAGAGGTTTCCCTAAACGGTTTACAAATAGTAGATCATGATTCTGCCCTTTCATCAGTGTTCGTCGACTATGATCGAGATAAAGTTGAAGAGCTTTTAACGCTGCACCTCCTAAAGGAATAATTCTTTCCTTCTGTTCTTTCCCTACACAGCGTACGAAACCCATTGTAAGATGCGTATTTGAAACCGTTACATGAATCAATTCAGTAACACGCATCCCTGTGGCATAAAGCATTTCTAGCATCGCTCGA
This sequence comes from Halalkalibacter wakoensis JCM 9140, assembly GCF_000513095.1. Classification (GTDB taxonomy): domain Bacteria; phylum Bacillota; class Bacilli; order Bacillales; family Bacillaceae_D; genus Halalkalibacter; species Halalkalibacter wakoensis. The sequence continues at coordinate 32,618 of NZ_BAUT01000010.1, read as the reverse complement.
TTTCGAATGGAGATCGAATCGTTCCCTGAAGGGGCTTCAAGCAATGCTTCCACTTCCTTCAACGTCAACGTATGAACTGGTCGATTCTTCTTTTTGGGAATTTCGATAAGAACGGATGGATCTTGATCGGCTAATTTCTCCCTTAAAAGAAATTGATGATAGGCTCTTAAAGATGCAATCATTCTAGCTATTGTCGTCTCCGCCCGTCCTTGTTCTTTTAAATAGGATACATACCTCTCTAAAGTTCCTCTTTCAATCTCTTCTATCTTTTTTATCTCTTCAACATTTTTTAAAAAAAGCTCGTACTGTTTTAAATCTCGTTCATAAGATTGAATCGTATTTTGGGCGAGCTTACGTTCATTTGATATGTAGTACAAAAATTCATTTCTTTCTTGTTCCATCTTATATCACCTTACGAACTAAAATTTTATTCCCCTTCTCGATAGAACAAAAAAAGACGTTCAATCCATGACACAGACGTACCCTGTTCTTGCTCCATATGAAAAACTTTCACTGCTTTCCCTTGAGGCTCATCATACCGATGGTAACTCTCATATTCTTGACTTACCCATAGAATACCATAATAAAAGAGAAGTGTGCATCCCATAAATAGGAGAAACACTTTGATTGTTTGGATGACGATTTGAAACCAAGATTTCATGGGACATACCTCCGCTTATGACTTCTTGCACGATCCCTTTTTACAAGCTATGCCAAAAACCCTATGTAATATACCTATAAAAAGGAGGTAGTCCAAAAAATTGTTAACAGAAAGGAAGCAAAAAAATAAAAAAAGCCCTCCTACTTATGCAGAAAGGCTTAATCAGCTTCTTCTTCCAACTTCTCTTTATCATGGCAACGATGACATATCCCATGAAATGTTAAGCGATGATCTTTAATTTTAAAATTCCAATCTCGTTCCACAACCTCTTCTACATCACCTAATAAATCTTCTTGTATCTCATCCACTGCCCCACATTCAATACAAACAAGATGGTGATGAAAATGAGCTGCTCCCTCTTGGCGCAAATCAAATCGAGATACACCATCTCCAAAGTTTATTTTATCGACTATTTTTAACTCAGCCAGTAACTCTAACGTTCGATATACTGTAGCTAGTCCAATCTCAGGTGATTTTTCTTTAACGAGGAGGTAAACATCTTCTGCACTTAAATGGTCCTCTTCATGTTCAAGTAGAACGCGTACAGTCGCTTCTCTTTGTGGCGTAAGCTTGTAGCTTTGCGAGTGCAGGTGCTTTTTTATACGTTCAAGTCTTTTCTCCATTTATATGCCTCCCCTCAAGCATTTTCCCTCCTCTTATTATAATCATTCAAAAAAAGAGTGTCAATCGTAGTGATTATTACGTTTTAATCAATAATTATTATTAAGTAATAACAAATTAAACCATTGACTCGATGACCCATTTCATCATGACAGGAGAGACATAGGCCTCAAAGGCTGATGCAACTACGACAGCTGATCCAATACACAATACAAGAAATGAATATTTTAAAAACTGAGGGAAAATTGGGATGCTTGTACGCTTTATAAATTGTTGTCTTATCATTTTCAAACAAAATGAAATACTGGCTGTGCCAATAATAATAAAAGCAGGAACTAAAATAAAGTTTTGTGGCATAATGGATACGAATGCTAAGAAAAACCCTGACATTCCCATTTGATTCACAAGAAACCCAACTGTAAATCCAACAACAACCCCTTTTAAAAATAGAAGTACTAGTATGACAGGGAGCCCTATAATTGATAATCCTAAAATCCACATAAGTCCAAAATACTTAGCATAATGAGCAAAACTTTGACTGAATATTGCTGAAGGATTAGCTATTTCTCCTTGTTGAACATGTCCAAAAAATTGATTCAAATATGTGTATAGATCATGCTTTTGCGTTAAGCTCAAGCTGTTAACAACAATAGCCCCAAATACGATTCCTATTAAAAAAAGAACGGTTGTAAATACATAGATCGTTCGGTTTTCTTCTAAATGGTATGTGATTCTTTCTCGTACACCAAACTGCCTCATGCCAAGACCTCCTCTTATGCTCATACTTAACTCTATGAGTTGAGGTACAAATCTATGACAAGGAATGTTTCGATAGTTTTGGATTTTCTCTTATACATTTTCTAGTAATTTTTTATATCTATTTTTCCATATTTACCTCCTCCGCCCGCTTCAATCGGCAGAGTTCCTGTTCTTGCCATTCTAATTCCATTCACCACTTGCATCGAGACGACTTTTTGTAACTCTTCATATGGGACTGAATGGATAATATTCATATCCGTTCCAAAGTGATCTCTTAATTTCCTTAACGTTTGTTTTCCTACCTTTGGCAAAAATTCAAGTGGTACTTGATGAATATAGGGTGGTCGTTGTATTTTCTTCGTTTTCCTACTCGCTAGTTCTTTAATTCGTTCGGAAACTCCTTTAATTACTTTATTAATTTGACAGTTCGTACATGATTCTCCATCTACCTTTTTGGAACAAATCGCACAAATCGTTTGGTGATACTTCCCTAGCAGTGGATTTAACCCGTAATTAGCCACGATTTTTCTTCCTTCACGCTCTTGTAATGCCCATTTAAACTCCATAAAAGATGGTTGTTTCATTTGAACGATTTGGTATTCTCTAGCCATTTTCTCAAGTGAATGAGCATCTGAATTTGATAAAAAAGGATAACGCCCAAGTTCTTCAAGTTGCTCAGCCATTGCCGTATCACTACTAAGTCCAAGTTCAATCCCGTCAATTAAATCTGGGTTGAACACTTCTGTTAAGCTCTTTTTCACACCTTTTCCATACAAGCTTTTAAAAGGAGTAAACACATGAGCTGGAATAAACAAGCCATTTAAGCGACGAACCTTAGCTTGGATGGCTTGTGCATGTTCATAGATGCGCTGCGAACTTAAATGACGATTTTTCATCCTATGAGCAAGCCATTCACCAAATACTCTCATAGAGTCAATCGAAGGAAGATAACATAGGACGTGTATTGGTCCATTACAGTTTTCATCATAAATTTCAAGTTCTGTTCCTAATAGCAATGTTATCCCTGAAAACCGCACACCACCCTCTGTTAGTTGATACGCTTCTCCATTTCCGATCATACTCTCTAATTCATTCAATACTTCCGGTACATGACAGTCAATAATGCCAATCATGTTAATTCCTTTAATGTCTGCTGCATACTTTATAATAGTAGGTAACGTTAAAGAAGGAGCAGCAGTAATTTTCACTGCCGCCCCCAACCTGGTTCTTCCAATATGTACATGTAAATCCGTAACAAAATGTTGTAATTTTATCACAGTGATTGACTCGCTTTCATCCGTAAGTATAAAATGGCATAAGCTGTCTTTGCATCATGAATCGTTTGATCTTTTACCATTTGCTCTGCTTCTTCTAAACTAACCTCTAAAATATCTAAAAATTCATCATCATCCATATTCGTTTTTCCTTTTTCAAGCTTATCTGTTATATACAAATGAATAAGTTCATCAGCAAAGCCTGGTGACGTGTAAAACGATAAAAGGAAATCTAACTTACTCGTTTTATAACCTGTTTCTTCCTCTAATTCCCTCCTAGCTGAATCAAGAGGATCCTCCCCTTTTTCAAGCTTCCCTGCAGGAATTTCCACAATCGTTTTCCCAAGTGCTTTCCGGTACTGACGTACAAGGATAATCTTTCCTTCATTTGTAATTGGTAAAATGGCAACAGCTCCTGGGTGTTTCACAATTTCCCTTGAACTTGTTTTTCCATTAGGAAGTTCAACCTCTTGAACTTCTAAATCTATCACTTTCCCCTTAAATATTTCGTTTGTTTTCAATGTTCTTTCTATTAAATGTTCCATGTTCTCCTCCTTTTAATTTAGTAGTGTGCTTACCTGCAAATTTCTGTTCTTTTCCTTCTCCCCCCTTCATACATGTGTAACATAAATCGATTATGAAGGGACGAGCTAATTCATGAAAGTTTACGTACATGAAAATGGAATCATAATGTCTGGAAAAGCATGGGAAATCCAAGCGAAGTTAAAAAAAATGCAACATTCCTTTGACACGATGGAACAATGGGTTGATTCAGTTCATCGAACCAATTCCAATCCAACGCGAATGGCTTCGCCAACAGCACAGAAAAAAATAGGGTCATCTTCGTATTTGCGCCCCATTGTTTGAATAGGTAATTTGGCTTCCTTTATTGCTTTTTCGACTTGTTTAGAAACTAAGTCCTGTTCGGCAAATACGATTTCATGTTCAGCATGAAACGGATAATAGGGATCTAATTGTTTCTTCACAATTTTCCTTTCATCTTCATCTAAATAAGGAAAAGGCAGAATAGCTGGTTTAAACGTAAATTCGCATAATGGCGTCAGTGTATGGTGACTAATTCCATTATGTCGTGCTCTTTTTTCAACAAATGACAACCTTGGTATCCAAATCGGGACTCCACCAAGAGCACTGACTGTATGCGACCAATGAGAAAGGGCCATTCCGGTAAAACCGTACTTCGTTCCTGTTCCAACCACTCCGGGCCCAACAGAAATCAAGATCATATCTGCCTTTAACATCTCCTTGGCAAATTGAAGAGCAGAAGCAACTGTCACCGCTTCATACTGAGCACCAAACGCTTGTCCAACACTAATTGAAAAAAACTGCTTATTCGTTTGCAAGCTTCTTAGCTGGTCACTCATCATGAGTGGCAGCGATGCTTGATCGTCAAATATCACACAGCAAGTACTTTCTCTAGAAACTTGCTGAGAAACATAGAAAAACAGTGGAACCATGCTATGCAACTCCGCCAGCCATACAGGAGTACCTAATAAAGAAAACGATTTTTTAAAGAATTGATGATAGTGGCTTTCTTGTGCTTCTACTGCTAAAATACTATGCTGAATCGGTGTATAACGGGCTTTTATAATATGGCCAGTTGAGTCTTCTGATTGCCAGTCTGTCTTCCCTAAAACCGACTTAACAATATCCCATCCACCGGTTCCTAATTGCAGTTCAGTAGCTGTCGTATTAACGAGTGTCCAATCTCCAATTTCAACTCTTGGAGTAAAGCGTTTATATAATATTGCCTTTTTACTTCCATTGTTTGTAACTACCTTTTGTATCGATTGATCTTCAAAACTGATATCAACGATTTTAGCTTTTACTTCTTTATACATTCTCTCACGCCTAACTACGGGCTTATTAAATAGAAGTCGTTAAATTCTAGCTATACTAGTATGACCAAAAAATAGGACATATATAGAAAGATCGAGAAATCAAGTACTTATTACAAAATTGGTTTAATTAAAGTCTCGAGGCCCTTATAATCTACTTCCCCTCGAATGACATGCTCAATTACACCATCTCTGTTAATAATATAGGTCATAGGCATACCAAATATTTTATACCGATCAGCCACATCACCATCGACATCAAAAAAGACAGGAAGGGTGATTTCTATTTCTTCAATAAAATTAGGCGCATCTTGTAACGTACGTTCTGTTTTTTGCATATTAACTGTTACAACAGATAACCCCGACTCACCGTAGTCAGCTTGAAGGTCCATAAGATCAGGCATTTCATCTCGACATGGTTCACACCAAGAAGCCCACATATTTAAAATGATGACATCACCTCGGTAATCCCATAGTTCTCCTGATTCTTGTGTATACATAGGCAATGTAAAGTTTTCAGCAATCATTCCACGTTCGTTGCCAATTTCTTGCCGGTCTTGGAAAAACACAAGCCCAATGATAACAATGGCCACAACACTTAATACTAAAATGGTTATTTTGCGTTTCATCTATTATCTCCCCTGCAACATTGTTCTGTCTCTCACTTATTATAGAGAGGGGATTCTTTGTAACGCAAGTTTCGCGAAAAACAAATTAGGTTAATACCAAAAACTGTCTTTCCCTGCATGCATAATTTTGATAGAATAACAAAGTCAGTGTTTCCCTACATAGAAAGGAAGGGTTTGTTTTTATGTCAATAATAGAAGCTTTAATATTTGGAATTGTTCAAGGCATTACAGAGTTTTTGCCAATTTCTAGTACAGCCCACATCGTTATAACACAAATCTTATTAGGGTATCAATTCCCTGGATTTGGCTTTGAAATATATCTACATTTCGCTTCCATTTTGGCCGTTGTTATTTATTTTAGAAAAGATTTACTCGTTGTTATTTTTGGGTTTATCGGTTATTTATCAAACCGTTCAAAACACAATCGCACTCAATTTTTCTTTGGAGTTTACATTATTGTTGCTACTATGATTACAGGAGTTCTAGGGATATTACTTGAAGATTTCATTGGAGCTTCAATGAAAACACCTCCTTTTATCGCCATTGCTTTAGCAGTGACAGGACTCTTCCTTATTATAATAGAACGCTTTGTTCAATACGGAAACCGTACGGAAGAAGAAATGACTTTTAAAGATTCCATCATTGTTGGTCTCGGACAAACATTAGCTGTTTTCCCTGGAATTTCGAGATCTGGCGCAACACTTGTTACGGCATTATTTGCTGGTCTAAGTAGAGACACTGCTGTTCGCTACTCCTTTTTATTATCGATTCCAGTTATTCTAGGTTCAAGTGTATTAGCAATTGGAGACTTCACAGACGGTACACTCGTTTCACAAGTTGGTATACCAGCTTTAGTTGTTTCCTTTATTGCAACCTTTATCTTTTCATGGCTTGGGATTGTCTGGTTGATTGAATTCTTAAAGAAAAGCAAACTTGTTTATTTTGCCATCTACTGCTTTATCGCTGCGATCTTTGTTTTCTTCTTTTTAGATAACAGCATGATTATTGATTTATAATTCAAAACAATAAAAAACAGCCATAACGGCTGTTTTTTTCTTATCTTACAAACAAAATAAATGCATATAAAAGTGGAATCGTAATTACACATAAAATGGTTGTAGTTGCAACCGTAACAGTAGCAAACGAGACATCACCATTATACTTTTGAGCAAACATCGGAACTGTTGGCGCTGTGGGGGTAGCGGTCACTAAGATGGCAACTCCCATAACCGTTGTTGAAACGGGTAACCACAAAAAAGGAATAAGATACATGGGCAGCAACAGAAGTTTTGCTCCTGTTGCATACCAAATATAACGATTTTTTATTAACTGTTTGAAAGAATCCAAAGTAAGTCCAGCTAGCAAACTACCAATTAAAATCATAGATAAAGGCAATGTCATTGTTCCAATATCAGCAAGTACTCCTCCTATTAATAGTGGCAAACGAAACGGTGCAAGTAAGACAAGAAATCCGATAGAAGTTGCGATTACTCCTGGATTGAGTAAAATTTGGCGCCAAGAAATGGTCTGTCCCGCCCTTGCCACAACATAAATAACATACGTCCATACGTAGAAGAGAAAAAAGATCATAAAGAAGGCTGTGTACAATACACCTATTTCACCAAACAATAAAAAGGCAATTGCGTATCCTAAAAAGCCTTGATTCCCAAAAATAATAGCAGCTTCATACACGCCTTCTTGATTTTCTGGCATCTTCGCTGTTTTTCTCATAACATAACCAGTAATCGTTGCACAAAACAAAGCAAACAAAGATAAGCTTAATAGCCAAGTGATTTCTACCATAATCTCCAATGACATAGTAATATCCATTGAGTAGATGATTAAGCATGGGAGAGTAATGTAAAGAACTACTTGTGTTAACACATAATTTGATTCTTTCGGTAAAATATTTGCTTTCCTCATAACAAACCCAATCAAACCAATTGCTAACAAGACAAACATCTCTTGTGCTAGTGCCAAAACGGCATTCATGTTATTCCCCCTTAAACAAAGAAAACCAAACCTGTTCCTTGTTTATTTCTGAGCTGCCAACTTTTCCATGTATTCTATAACTTTTTTATCAATTAATCCTGGCTCTAGAACACGTTCATCAAAGTTTTCAATTAAATGGAACGATTGAATTGCCTCGGTAAGCTCCTCCATAGTTGGATCCTCAGCTAGATATTCTAGGATTGTTAAATTCGTAATAAGACGATCTCTTACACCGCCTTCAATATTGATCATATCTTCTGGGTTAGGTTTATTGAAATATAGTTGATGTAAATCAAATAAACGTTTCAATTCCACTATAGGCTCTTGGTGATCATCAACTCGCAAATCTATGTATTGATCATCCGTTCCGCCGTAACCGGCACCTTCTTTGACAACAAGCAAACAAGCTGACTGCTTTCCACGACTGTCTCCTCCTGCTTCTTGACCTTGATAAAGAGCTTCTAACAGCCTCTCTGCTAACGAGCCCTCCATTGTCGTAAAAGTATCAGCCATTACCTTTACCGTTTTTTCATCTACAAGTATATTCCCTTGACAAGCAAAGTGAGGACCAGATAGCCCTCCCGCCCATTGGTAACATTCTCTCCCAGTAAAAGTTGCACTATCCCCTCTTGCACTAACGATTCCAACTTGTCGTAAATCAATTCCTTCGTCAGCTTGAGTTAAGTGTTGAATGACCTCCTCTGCTGACTTTCCTTGTTCTAATAGCTCCAATCCTTTTTGCCCGTATTCCTTATTAGCCCATGATTGAGTCGCCACTGCACCAGCCCCAGCTCTTGCCCAAGGAACAATCGCTCCAACCCCTAAAAACTTTGAAGCCACAGCTACACCTAGCTCACCAGTTTCTGGATCAAATCCAACAATAGAAAATGTATGTATTAAATCGTTTTTCATAAAGATCTTCCTTTCAAATTGAAGTATATGGAAATTATATCATTTTAAAAAGGTTATTTTCGTGTTCGTTGTTCTTTTATTTTTTTCCTCACAACACTTCCATTGCCGTTTAGTCTTCCTGCTGAGGCATTGAAAAACGTTTTTTCATTACCCTTAAGCAGTGTTCGAATCCGTTGCAATACAAAGCTTAGTATAACTGTCTCACCCCAAGCTCACAACGACCGAAAAGTAGAGGGGTGTGTCAAAAGCCTGTTTTCGACCTTTAACACACCCCAAAATGTTAAATGTTTTGCTGAACGAATTCGGATAACGATTGGTCCAACACATCTTTGTTAAGGTTTGTCCCAATTAAAATGATGCACGTTTGTTTCGGTATATCAATTGATTCGATTTCAAGACGATTTGCAGCATATTGAAATGAATTCACCTTATCTTCCCCTAAAAAAGTAATATACCCTTTTGCTCTTAATAAGGTGGGGCCATGACTTTTAAGCCATTTCTCAAAATCCTTTTGAGTAAATGAGTTAATCCCCTCTATTTTTATTGCTTGAAAAGTATGATGGTGATGATCATGATGATGATGGTGCGTCGACTTTTCCGTAGAAATGACATCTGTCAAAAAGCGAGTTTCAAGTAACGTCTCCTCAGAAACATCTCCATATGTTGAATAAACAATTGGGACTTCCCGCCTTTTAATTTCCTCTATTTTAGCACGTACTTTCTTTTCCTTTTTTTGATCGATTAGATCCATTTTGTTCATAATTAGCAGCGCACTCGACTCTATTTGTTGTTTTAACATCGTTCTTATCTCTTTAGAGCTTTGAAAAAGACTCTGATATTCAAGATAACGACTAGCATCTACCATTCCAATAATGGATACGATTTTCACCAGATCAATTAATTCAGGATGTGTCAAGGCTTCCACAATTTCTGCCGGGTTGGCGATCCCCGTGCCTTCTATTATAATCACATCAACATTCGTTGTTTGGGATAGAAAAAGTTGAAGTTCATTTCTCATATCTTCTTGAATTGTACAGCAAATACAACCATTTAAAAGTTCAATCATTGCCTCATCTTCAAACATTTCTTTTTCAACGTTTTCAGATCCTAACTCGTTCATGATTAATGCAGGTCGTTTTCCTTGTTCTTTTAACGACCGTAGCATTTTCTTTAAGACAGTTGTTTTCCCACTACCAAGAAAGCCTGTTACGATATATACAGGAATTTTCATTACAATTCACTCCTTTCTATAAAAGTAGCATACTATATCCAACGTTACAAATAGGAAGAATTCTTATTTAAAGACTAATTTCGTTTTCTTTGTTTATTTGGTTAAGTAGAACCGTTTTCGTGCCCCTATGCTCCATTGCACTTCCAGAAAAAGCAATCTTTCTTTGCCACAACTTCTTTAAATTAAAATAAAAAAAGCTGCCTCCTAAGTGTTCTGCCCCGAAGATAGGTCGTAAAACGAACGTTCCTTCTTTAGAGTCAGAATCTCTACTAGAGACAACCTCACCAGTTACATTGTAACGTTTTTTTCTTTTTGTTTACTTTTCATAAATTTTTCTTTGCGTTTTTTCATTGCCTTTGTGATGTAACCACCTTTAAAGTTACGAGGTTCATAAGAAACTATAAAAGCACTCGGTTCATATGAACTCACAATTTTTATGAACTCTTGTTCACGATCTCTTCTAGCTGTACAGTCTAAGCGGAAACGCTTTGCTTCATTCATTCCTTCTACTTCAGCTGTTGATACACTAAATCCAACTTCGCGCAGTCTGTTCGTTAAGGCTTCATTCTTACTCATTAAATTTACTTCTATTGAAACATATCCAATCGCCAGTTTCTGTTCGATAATTTGACCGATGTATAACCCTACTCCAAATCCAATTGCATAAGCAGCCATATTTAAATAATTAGATAAATCACTAAAGACAATTGCAATTGCAACAACATATATAACCCCTTCAAGAGTTCCTAATGCAGAAGCTTTCCCTTTCATTCCTTTAACCATCGTAATGGTACGTAATGTTAATACCGGGACATAAATTAATTGAGCGACAAAAATAATTAACGCTTGAAGCATTGTTAACACCTACCTTTAATCTAAGATAACTACCGTAGTGTAACAGGAATTATCCTCTTTATCTAGATGATTTTATAAAAGATTTTTTGTATTTCTTCCAAAGATTTCATTTCTTTTACATACGGATAATTCATACTTCCTTCACTAAATCTATGTTAAAATAGCGAAAGAACTTTCATAGAGTATAATAAGGAGAATTTGAATGAACAAATTTAAACAATTTTTCCTTTCATTCGGAAAAGATTTCTTAGGTTTTGTATTGCTTTTATTGTTTCTTATATTATTTTTTAACATCGAATCGTTTAAAAGTGAACGCTATGGCTTCACCGTTCCTGATGCGTGGCTAAATGTAAATACCATTTTTCTAGGTATTGTCATTGAAGCCGTTCCTTTTATATTGCTTGGTGTTTTTGTCTCAGCTCTTATTCAAATCTATGTAAAAGAAGACATCATTCACAAGTACTTGCCCAAAAATGCCTATGCTGCTTTATTGCCCGCTGCCATACTTGGAGCGATCTTTCCTATTTGTGAATGTGCAATTGTCCCGATTGTGCGTCGTTTAATCAAAAAGGGAATGCCGTTGCATGTTGGTGTCGTCTTTTTAGTTGCTGCACCTATTTTGAATCCGGTCGTTGCAGCATCTACATTCTTTGCATTCCGAACAGACTTGACCGTTCTTTATGCTCGAATGGGACTAGCATTTGTTCTTTCAATTATTATTGGAGGAATATTGTACCTTGTCTTTAAAAACCGTGATCAATTAAAATGGACAAAAGAAGAGTTCGTTGGACGACAAGTTGTTTTAGAAACAAGTGCAACAGCACCAAGAAAGATGAATCGTTTTAAACAAACACTTTATCATGCAGCTGATGAATTTTTCTTAATGGGTAAATTTCTGATTTTAGGTGCATTCATCGCAGCACTATTTCAAACTTTTCTTGATCGGAGTTTATTACAAGCAATCGGCAGTAATGAATTTAGCTCAACAGCGGTAATGATGGCCTTTGCCTTTTTACTATCCTTATGTTCTGAAGCAGATGCATTCGTTGCTGCGTCATTTGGAAGTACATTTACCACAGGTTCAATTATTGCTTTCTTAGTGTATGGCCCTATGCTTGATTTAAAAAATACGATCATGTTATTTGCTTTCTTTAAAGCAAAATTTGTTCTTGTATTCATAGCAGTTGTTACAGCTATTGTTTTTATAGCAGTTGTTGCTCTGCAATTATTAGCTATTTTCTAAAGGAGAGGAGCTGCTTTTATGGAAAAGAAATCAGATTTAGGATTCCATGCCTACATTCGCGGGATTATCCTTATTGGTTTTGCATTACTTATGCTAGCCTTCATTATTACAGGAAACATCATTTATTACATCGCACCAACGATGATGCCGTTTATTTACTTTGCTACTGGTGTATTCTTATTACTCGGGGTCATCCAAATCATTCGGAGTACCAATAAAGGACAAGAAGAAGAAGAGCTTTGTGATTGTGGAACGGATCATAATGTCTCTGGTTCACCCGTAACGAAACTGCTTATCTACTCTATTTTTGTCGCTCCAATTGTTCTAGGATTTGTTCTTCCTGACAAACTTCTAGACAGTTCAGTCGCAGCCAATCGGGGGATCCAATTTGGTTCTGGTATTTTAGCTGATCAAGCATCTGCAGAACAAGAAGCCACATCACGCGCTGAAGCTTTTCTAGATGATCCAGATGCCTATTTTGATCAACTTGAATCTGGTGGGGACGAATCAGTAGAGGAACACATTACTGTAGATGAGTATTTTACTCAAGAGGGCTTTAATCAGTATTATGATGAGTTAACAGAAGAAATATTAGAACAAGGCCACATTGTTGTTACAGAGGAAAATTATTTAGACATGATGACCATGCTTGATCTTCAACTCGAACAGTTCATTGGAAAACCAATTGAAATCACTGGATTTGTTTACCGTGAACCTGAGTTTGAAGACGACCAATTAGTTGTTGCAAGATTTGGTATGACTTGCTGTGTCGCAGATGCTTCCGTCTTTGGAACAATGGTCGAAGCTAGTGAGGCTAGCCAATTTGAAAATGATACATGGGTCAGAGTTACAGGCATTCTAGACCAGACACAATACAACGAATTTAGAATTCCGCTGATCCAGTTACGTGAAATTGAAGTCATTGACCAACCGGAAAGTCCTTATGTTTTCCCACGATTTAGCTTTTAACGCAGAAAGAACACAAGCCCTTTCATATGGGCCTGTGTTCTTTTTCGTTACATTTTGACCGTTCGATCTGATTTATCATCTACCATGGACTTCCATCCTTCAATAGCTAAAAACACACATAGGATAAACAAGACAAAGGCTGATCCAAATAAGAAGTAATTACCGGCAGTAAAGTTGTTATACATTAGGACACCAAGCGCTGACACAGTTACGATAAACATAAATACCATTGGAATAGCCACATAAAACGTCCTTGCTCCTGACTTTTTCAACCAAACAAATACAGCTAATAATGCAAGAGCGCCAAGCATTTGGTTTGCAGAACCGAATAATGGCCAAACTTGTTCCCACGTACCTGTAAAGGCTAAAGCGGCAGCTCCTATTAACCCTGTTACTGTGGCTACATGAGAGTTTTGGAACATTTTTGGTGCACGATTTTCTGTAATTTCTTGAACAGCATAGCGCATTAATCGAGTAGCAGAATCCAGTGTTGTCAATAAAAATGCAGAGGCTGTTAATGCGGCGAACGTAACAGCTGTTGCCTCTGGGATACCCCAGAATGACATAAAGTACCCTATTCCTGCTGCAAATGTTCCAATCGGTCCACCTAGTTCAGCAAGCCTTGCTGCAAAGTCTGCCTGTGTTAAATAAGCTACCGATCCAATCGTAATGATCGCCATAAAAGCCTCTAATAGCATAGCTCCATAGGCAATAAATTTTCCGTTTTTCTCGTTGTCCAACTGCTTAGCAGTTGTTCCTGATGATACAAGCGAGTGAAATCCAGAGATCGCTCCACAAGCAATGGTGATAAATAAAATCGGGAATAAGAAGCCCATTGATTCATGTCTAAACCCAGTATAAGCTGGAAGTTGCATCGTAGGAGATGCAATCAAAATCCCGATTACAGCTCCAAAGATTAACCCATATAATAGAAATGAATTTAAATAATCTCGAGGCTGCAAGAGCAACCATACTGGCATAACAGAAGCGGCATATGCGTAACCAAGTAAAATTAATGACCATGTTGGTGCGCTTAAATGAATTGGAAATTGAATTCCTACCCAAATTGAGAGAAGCATTGCTGCAACACCTAGTATACTAGCTACAACTAGATTCATACGTAATTGATTCACTAAAAATCCAAAAATAATTGCAATTCCTAAAAATAAGATTGAAGCTGTTGCCGCTTCGGGTACAGAAACAAATGTGTTTGCTACTAAAATCATGAATACCCCAACAACTAATATGAGAGTAGCAATCGAAAAGGAGAGAAATAAAATTTGGCCACGTCCCCCCATATACTCTTTGATAACGGTTCCAATTGATTGAGCTTTGTGACGAATGGAAGCTTGTAACGATGTATAATCATGTACGCCCCCTACAAAAATACTACCGATAATAATCCAAATGACAGCAGGTAGCCACCCAAATACAACAGCGGCAATGGGACCTGTAATAGGACCTCCACCAGCAATGGTTGCGAAATGATGTCCTAGTAGCACAGGCTTCTTAGCTGGCACGTATTCTACTCCATCATTTACTTCGACAGCGGGTGTTACTCTATTAGGATCTACCTTCATTTCCTTTTCAAGAAACCTTCCATAAAATCGGTACGCTAATAACAAAACGACACCACAAATCATCATTAAAGTTACAAAATTCATAATCTATTCCCCCTTCTTAAGAGCGTCCTCAAACGCTGTCACAAATTCTTTGCCTTTTTTGTTTACATAGGCTTTTTTATCATTAAGACTTACAATTGCTATATAACGATCAGCCCAGCCATGCCAGCCATATTTCAAAAACTGAATTTTTCTTGCTTTCTTCACGTAATTTTGAAGCTCTTCATTGACAGAATTAGTCGTCACAAGCACTCCAATAAAATAGGTAGACATATGCTCTTGTTTTCCAGGTACAAAGTTTGGAATATTGCGATCTATTGCTTGTGCAAATTGTTGAATTGTTTCTTTTGTCAAATTGTCTACTCGCTTTATAAAAGCATATTGTTGTGTTTCTACGCTCCAAACTTTAACTGATTTAGACATTAAATACTTTTCATCACGTCGCTGAAACTCCGCATAGAAATCCAACGGAATGTCGTCAATACGTTCATCACGATATACATTAAATTGAACCGTATATTGATTTGCCATTTCATTAATGAACGTTTCTACATGTGTTTCAGTCATCGCGATCCCACCTAGTCAAGTTCTTATTTGAGTTTGAAAATTCTGATATCTAAACTTAAAAAATCTCTAAATCCTGATGCGTTAATAAATCATCTCTTCCTTCCACTCGCATTCCTCCTTATATGCTCTCTACTGTCAAGCACTTTAGTAGAAATATTCACATAATTCTTTAAACTAATCTCATTATACATAAATACAAGCAAGATACAACTATTTTTGCTTGATTTTCCAAAAAAATCATTAAATAGGTCCTATTTCTTTTGTTATACATCAAAAAGCTACAGAAGGAGGATTCACCAACTGTAGCTTTTCACTCGAATTACAAATGTTCTAGTTTGTTTTTTACATCTTTCAACGTCGGGAGAGCGGTCATTGCTCCCCTTTTCGATGCAGCAAGTGCTCCTGATACCGATGCAAATGTTAGAATCTCTTTCCAGCGTGCCATTGTCAAATCAATCGTTTTTTCTTCATTGATATTATAAAGAATCCCGGACACAAAAGCATCTCCAGCTCCCGTTGTATCGACTGTTTCTACTTTCATAGCAGGTACATAAGCCGTTTCACCATTTATATGTACATAACTTCCTTTTGCACCATACGTAATAAGAAGTACAGGAATGTCGTATTTAGCTAACGTAGAAATACCAGCCTCTAATTCTGTTTCACCTGTTAAGAATTCCAATTCCTCATCCGAAATTTTCACAACATCAGCCTTGTTCATCATAGAAAAAATGGTCTCTCTCGCTTGATCATCAGAAGGCCATAAGCTTAAACGTAAGTTCGGATCATAGGAAATAATTAACCCATTTTCTTTTGCTTTTTGTACAGCATGTACTGTAGCTGATTTACTTGGTTCACTAATCATCGAGATTGATCCAAAATGTAGAACTTTGTACTGTTTAAGCCAAGGCTCATCAATATCCTCACTCGTTAAAAAGCGATCTGCACTAGGATCGATATAAAAACTAAAATTGCGCTCACCTGTTTTATCTAACGTAACAAAAACGACTCCCGTACGCGCTTCGTCAGTTAACGTCATTTGAGTTGTATCAACTTCATGACTTTGTAATGTTTCTTTCATGAACTTCCCTAATACATCATTACCGACTTTCCCTAAGAAACTTGACTTGGCTCCTAGTTTTGCAACTGCTACAGCTACATTAGCAGGTGCTCCTCCCGGGCTTTTTTGGTATGTCGTGTTCTCTGCATCAAGAGGAATAAAATCAATTAACGCTTCACCTAAACAAATAATCCCATTCATATCCTTATACCTCTTCTCCATTATTTCGTTGAATGCGTTGTATGTGTAATGTTAAATAAACTAATTCAGATGGAGGAAGAACATACTCGTATGATTCTAATAAGTAATGTCCTAACTCTACTGCCGTATTGTAAGCCGACTTGTGCTTTTCTTTAACGAGTTCATTCATATCATGATCAACATCGTCAAAAGGTTTTCCTTCTGATACTCGTCTTAAAGCAAAGTTTAAATGGGTCATTAAACGCTGATATGAGATTGAATCTTCTTCTACTTTTACACCGAGCTTAGATTCGATTTTCTGAATTAATTCATTGACCAATACGGTTGTACTAACGGTTTCATCCATTGTGTACGTATTCAATTTTGCCGTATGAAGATGCAAAGCGATATGTCCCGCTTCATCTTCTGGTAATTGAACCTCTAACTTGTCATTGATAAATTGGAGCGCCCATAACCCGATTTCATATTCAGCAGAATAAAGAACGCGAATCTCATTTAACAATTTGTTCTTTAATTGAAAACCCTGCTTTTTCCGTTCGATAGCGAATGATACATGGTCGGTTAACGCAACATGGACATGCTCATGCAATTTTGTTTTCAATACTTTTTCAGCATATGTAATAATTTCTTCGGCCAGTGCAATATGTTCCTCTGGAAGTTGATCAATAATTTGTGTGAATTTTTCATATTCCACTTTATCTTTCATCACAAAAACTTTTTCAATTTTGTCTGGAGAGATAATATCGTTTTTCCGTTTCCCAAAAGCAATACCCGAACCCATAACAATAATTTCTTCTTCTCCTTCTTTCACAACAACGACATTGTTATTTAACAACCTGTTAATTTTCATGTTTGTAACTCCCTGTTACAGTTTTAAGGTTAAGAGAAGAGTCTGTCCAGCAACTGTTTCTAGTCCAGTCTCTTTATGTAGATCCTTTACTGCATCCATATTTGTAATAACAATAGGGGTAATGGTGCTTGTTGCATTAGCCTTAACCAATTCAAGGTCAAACTCAACTAAGAGATCACCAACTTGAACGTAATCGCCTTCCTTTACATGTGAAGTAAATCCGTCTCCTTTCATATTAACTGTATCAAGGCCAATATGTAACAAAATTTCAATTCCACTATCCGTTTTTAATCCAATCGCATGCTTTGTTGGGAATACTTGAATTACACGCCCACTAACAGGCGCTAATGCTACCCCTTCGGATGGTTCAATTGCAAAACCATCTCCCATCATCTTTTGTGCAAACATTGGATCTGGAACATTTTCAAGAGGTACCAGTTCACCTGAAATAGGAGCGAAAATCACTTCTTGTGTTTGTCCATTCTTTTCTTCTTTTTTTCCTAAACCGAACAATTTCTTTAACATAAAATTCTCCTTTTTCACTACATTTATACATAAAAAAAAGACCTAAAAACACAGAGGGGGATTCTCCACCTCTACAATTTTAAGTCTTGCCTGAATAGAACAGTAACAAGCTTGCCTATTAACTTAGTTCAATTTTAATATGACTATAAAACGCTGTCAATTGTATTAGACTAAACAAAGAATAAAGCTCAATATATGATAGTAAGAAGTTTGCATTAGAGGTTCTAAAAGAGTCCATTTTCACCTTCTTACTTGTTAACTCATACTCTAAAATGGAGTTAGCAGAATAAAGGATGGAATGGATTTTAATATAAAGAAAGCAATTTCCCATTCCCCTTTGTTTTTCAATAAGTACAAAGTTCTACATCAAATTGGTGAAACCGTTTGAAATTTGTCAAAAGCTGATTATGATTGTTATAAATTCAGACATAATGACTATGCAAAAGAATGATTATAAGGTATGATCTTTTTTAGTAATTGGTAAAAAATATGTCGTAAAGGAAGGTCAAAATGCTCAGTCAATTAGACAATTTATTCATTCTTGAGGCTTATGAACAATCGGTAAAACTAAACTTAGATACTGAATTCATTTCTCTCTTAAAAACAGAATTGATAAGGAGAGGCATATTTGATGAGACCCAAACGGATTTTATTGTTTAACTTTGACTTTCAGCTCATAGACATTTAAGGTCAGGTGATTTATTTTGTTTAGGAAAATATTGAGTCTTATTAAAAGAACCCCTTGCGCTTTTTGCCGGTCAACTACACCATTTATGCAAAAGTATAAAAATGATCGTCAGGAGATCATATCTGTATGTGAAAAGTGTCTTGAATACGCTGAGCGACGAGCTTTCACCAAATTGAAATAGTACTTTTTCTCTCACTTCTCTTCCTCTTTTATTTTTTTACCCCCTCCTTTAAAAACGAACGAATTTTTTATTATGCGGTTTATTTATTCGCTTTTTTTAAAAAAACTCTTCCTTTCTTTCACTTTTTCTACTATACTTACCCGTGTACACAAACAATCAAATATGAAACTCGTATAAAATTGGGAATATGGCCCAAAAGTCTCTACCAGGCTACCGTAAATGGCTTGACTACGAGTGCACGGATTACCGCTTTGTTGCCGGATATCTAGGTCACTCGTAGAAAAGTACCTAGATATCCGGTTTTTTATTTGAACAAATTAGGAGTGAAAGAAATGGAACGATTAAAACAGGCGATTCGAACAAAAGGGAACGTTCTATCTAATGAAGTGTTGAAAGTGGATACGTTCTTAAACCATCAAGTGGACGTAGAGTTGATGGGTGCAGTTGGAGAGGAATTCGCTCGTTTATTTAAGGATAGTGAGATTACAAAAATACTTACCATTGAATCTTCAGGTATTGCACCTAGCTTCATGGCCTCAGCACGTCTTGCTGCTCCACTAATTTTTGCAAGAAAAAAGAAATCTCTCACGATGAATGACAATGTATTTGTTAGTAAAGTCTATTCCTTTACAAAAAGAGAAACGAATGACATTACCGTCTCTAAAGATTTTCTTACTTCTGAAGACCGTGTGTTAATTATTGATGACTTTTTAGCAAATGGTCAAGCCGCACTAGGACTCATCGATATCGTTGAACAAGCAGGTGCAACTGTAGCTGGACTTGGCATTGTTATTGAAAAGTCTTTCCAGGACGGACGAAAACTAATAGAAGAAAAAGGTTATCGAATTGAATCTTTAGCCAGAATTCATTCTTTAGAAAACGGACATGTAACATTTGTCGATGAATTAGTAACAACAAACAACAACTAACAATTTGAGGAGAGAACATCATGAGGACGAAAACCATTCACTATCCCCTATATAAAAAAGAAGATACGGATGCATTCTTTGCTTTATTTCAAAATAATTTAGCCAATTTTGTTATCATTGCTGTCACAATGTTAGGATTGGGCTTTCCAGCAAGTATCGTTTTCGGTAAAGTCATTCCTGGAGCAGCTGTCGCTGTAATGGTAGGAAATTTGTATTACGCTTATATGGCAAAACGCTTAGCAGAAAAAGAAGGCCGAACCGATGTAACAGCTCTTTCTTATGGAATTAGCACACCTGTAATGTTTGTCTTCCTATTTGGTGTTCTTGCTCCTGCGAATGCGTTAACAGGAGATCCTGAACTTGCTTGGAAAATTGGTGTCGCTGCTGCGTTGTTAAGTGGTCTTGTAGAAGTGCTTGTCAGCTTTAGTGGAAAGTGGGTCCGTGACCGCTTACCTCGTGCTGCCATGCTTGGAGCAATTGCAGGGGTTGCGTTAACTTTCGTTGCTGGTGAAATGTTATTTAACACATTTTCAATCCCTGTTGTTGGACTTGTTTCCCTTGCAATTATATTAGTTGGGATTGTCGCTAAAATTGCCATGCCTTTTCGCATTCCCGCTTCTTTATTTGCTGTATTGGCTGGAACTATACTAGCTTTTGCATTAGGTTACCAATCCCCTACTCAAATTGCAGAAGGCCTAGCCAACATTGGGTTTTACCCAATCTTACCAACGTTTGCTGCTTTTGAAGGAATGACCTATTTATTTGGGGCATTAATTGGTATTTTAGCTGTTCTTATTCCGATCACTTTATATAATGCAATTGAAACCATGAACAATGTTGACGCGATGGCGGCTGCTGGAGATTCATACGACATTCGCGAATGTCAAGCAGTTGATGGAGTTGGTACGATGATCGGTGCCTTTTTCGGAGGTTTATTCCCGACAACCGTTTATATTGCGACAGTTGGTTCAAAACAAATGGGTGCTGGTAGAGGTTATAGCATTTTAAATGCTATTGTATTTGGAATAGCTGCAATGACTGGAGTTATTGCAGCATTATCCGCTATTATTCCACTAGCTGCCGTGGCCCCGATTTTAGTTTTCGTTGGGATGTCAATGGTCGGCACAGCGTTCTTATCAAATGATAGAAAGTATTATCCTGCTGTTGCGATTGCAATGTTACCTTATTTAGCTAATTATGTCATGACACGTTTTAATAATGCAGCGGGAGAAGTAGTCGCGAATATTTCGACTGGAATTGTTCCACTTGGCCAAGGGGCCATGTTCACTGCCATCTTATTAGGCGCAATAACAGTTGCCATTATTGATCATAACTTTAAACAAGCAATAGTCTTCTCTTGCATTGCTGCTTTCTTATCGTTTGTTGGTTTCATGCATGCTCCTGCTTTAGCGATTAATGCAGCTCCTGATTTCGCTATCGGATATCTTTTAGTTGCTGTATTCTTCGGTTATGCTGCAATGACACAACGATCGAGATTACAAGAAACAAAACAGGAAACAACAATGAAAAAATCAGCTTAAAGTAAGGCTATTATTTTAGAGATTCCCCAAAAGGTTCAATAAACCTTCTAGGGAATCTTTTTTAATGTTCATAGATCATTTTTCGTGTCATCCCTCCATCAATGGTTATGTTTTCTCCATTAATAAAACTATTGGATTCAGCTGATAAAAAAAGACATGCCTGCGCTATATCGTCTGGATTTCCAACACGTTTTGAAAAGTGCTGTTCATGATCAATCGGCCTTAGTTCGTTTTGACTTCCTGTATGAATCCACCCCGGGCTAATGGCATTCACTTGGATTCCGTATTCTTGAAAAGAAGCAGCCAGTGCGTGAGTTAACGACACAACCGCTCCTTTTGAAGCGGCATATGCTTCTGAATTAGGTTCAGACATCACCGCTCTTGTTGAAGCCAAGTTGATGATAGATCCTTTTTTTTGTTTTTTCATGACCTTTGCTACTTCTCTTGAAAATAAGAAAACACTTCTTACATTTGTTTGCTGTATATCATCCCACTGATCTACTGTTAGTTCAAATGGTGACGTAAACTTAGATAACCCAGCGTTATTTATTAACACATCAATTTTTGCATATTCCTTCTCTACCTGTTTTACCGTCTCCATAATATGTTCTTCTTTCCTTACATCACATAAGATTGGGTACGCCTCCCCTCCCTCATTTGAAATGAATGATGCAACATCCTTTGCTTTCATTTCGTCAATATCTGTTACTATTACGACATCTCCATTTGCTCCATACGCTCTTGCTATCGCAGCGCCAATCCCTTGTCCAGCTCCTGTAACGATGACAACTCGCTTGTCCATTCCTAACGCCTCTTTCTTCATAAAATTTGAATAAGATGTCTACAGTCTACCTTAAAATTCCTTTAGTTCATACAAAATGCCATTCTGTTCATTACAAAAAAAACGACTTTAAAAGGAAAATCCTCTCATAAGTCGTTTTTCTCACCCTAGGGGGAAAGGATAGATTCGGCCACATCTAACCTTTCTCTATACACTATGCTATAAATAAAGATTCGTTCACTTCCCACTAAACTAGCAAATTACGTTTCCATTGTTTCAATCATTTTTGACAACTCAGTGTTAAGCTTATCCAACTCTGCAAATCGTTGACTCATGGCAACAATGTAATCATTTTGTTCTTCGACTGAAGCGAACACCTCTTCAACCATTGCGCTTGACTCCTCAGTAACGTGAGCTACAGAAGATAATTCAGAAGTAATCGTATGTGATGACGATTCTAATTTTTTAACCAATTTCTCAAGGGCTGTTGAAGACGTGACAACACTATTTACTTTTGTAAGAACATTAGCTAATTGCGTTTCTGTTTGTTCGGTTTTAACTTTACTTATTTTAATTGAATGATCACTCTTTGAGATTTCATTTGCAACGTTTTCCGTACGTTTTGTTATTTGATTTAAAATAATTGCAATTTCTTTCGTTGATTGTTGCGAATCAACAGCTAATTTCCGAACTTCACTTGCCACAACAGCAAAGCCTTTTCCATGCTCCCCTGCTCTTGCTGCTTCAATAGCCGCATTCAAAGCTAATAAGTTTGTTTGCTCGGAAATAGTGTCAACCGAAGTTAAGATTGTTCCAATTTGGTTCGTACGGTCCTTTAAATCCTGCATGGCTCGATGCGTGCCCTCAACCATTTTTTGTAAATGGGTGATTTCTATCGATACTTGCTTTATTCCATTATAGCTTTCTGTCGTTTCCAGTAAACTTTCAGAAGCAAATAGATTCATACTAGTTGCATGTTGAGACACGTCTCTTACAGCTAAATCTTGTTCCGTCATTTGTCCATTCATATCCGTTATACTTGCAGCTTGATGCTCTACTCCTTTTGACACCTCTTGAAACGTTTGGACGAGTTGCATTGAAACAGAGCTTGTCGACTCGACATCTTGTTGAACGTGCTTGCTAACATTTTGAATAACTGATGATGTATTTTTAACCTTTAATAATAGTTGCTCAATTTGCTGCTTCCCACTCATAGCTCGTTCAGCCTGTTCAGCTATAGACTGTTTCATCTTTTCACCAATACGAGCTTGCGAAATTAAGATGCTGCTTAATAGAAGAACAAATAAATTTAAGGAAACAAGTACATCGTTTCCTAAACCTGAAAACATGGTTTCATTTAAAAAAATAAAGAAATAATTGGTAAGGAAAAGGCCAATAGCTCCAGATAACGCAATGACTAAATAATGATGATATAAACTTATAATGGCTAAACTTATGTAAACCATCAAATAATTTGATAACTTTGGAGAAGTCATTCCCATGACAAAAGTCAATATTCCAAAAGAGATCGCTACGATATATGGTACAAATAATGGAATCCATTTTTTGAAGCTTATAATTGTGATGATGAAAGCTAATGTTACCCCTGTAAAACTATAAGCAAGAATTCCCGCTAAAGACACCCCACTAATAAAATTACTAACAAGCCCAAGAAAAAACATAAACCAAATTAGTTTCGAAAGTAATTTATTTCGCTCAACGAAAATTTCCGCATTGCTCGGCATCGCCTCAACCCCTTTATGAATGATTATTCACTCATATTTTTTCTCTTTACTATAACATAACCGAAGCTTCTCGAAAACTAGTAAAATTATGCCCCTTCTAGTACATCTAAGGAGGGTACTGAAAAAGGTCGAATTTCACCTTTTTCAATGCCCTCACATCTAAGTAAAGAAGGGGCATAATTTTGTTATTTTTTTACTAGATCATTTACAAGATCAATAAGTTCAATTGGGCTAAACGGTTTAATTAAAATAGAATCTGCACCACTATCTAACATCTCCTGCTTGTCTTGTGCCTGGCCTTTTGCTGTTAGCATTAGAATTTTTTGGTGTGTTGCTGTAGTAGCAGATTCTCTAATTTTTTTTAAAACTTCTAAACCTGTCATATTTGGCATCATATAATCAAGAATAAGCAAATCGTATTGCTTTTGATTATACATTTCCATTGCCTCTTCCCCATCTCCAGCTTCATCAATTTCATAACCCTCATCTTCTAACGTATCGACAATTAACATCCGTAAAACATCTTCATCGTCCGTAACAAGTATTCTTTTCACACATACTCCCCCAAACTACTCCTTTGATATTCCTTTTCTTGTCATAACGCCCCAATCCGAACGTTTTCTAATTCCTTGCCATAACCCTTGGATTCTCCACCAAATGTTGAGAGGGCGATACCAAAACATCTCTGTACTAGCATAAAAAAAGAGAGTTAACAGATGTCTCTTTTTTGGATATCTTTTTAGGCTCCACTCTTCTAAAAGTACACCACACATTGAAATGTAGCTTCCATAAAACCATGTCACGACAAGTAGCATGACACTTAATTCAATAGGAATAAAAGAAAATAATAACCCTAAAATAATATAAAGGTAGGCCAACCCTTCGATTACAGCCCCTAGTAACTCTATAAGAACAAAATACGGCATGGAAATAAATCCAACTTTTTTATACTTTGGGTTTAAAAGCATCTTGTAATGTGTTCGTAGTGTCTCAAAAAGGCCTCGTTGCCAGCGAGTACGTTGCCTTCTCAAAATCGCTAATGAATCAGGCGCTTCCGTCCAACAAACCGGATCTGGAATATAACGTATTTGCTTATTAGACTTTTCTTCAGCTAGGACTTTGTGGAGCCTCACGACTAACTCCATGTCTTCTCCGACGGTGTCCTGCTTATACCCTCCAGCCTTTACGACCCATCCCTTATTGAATACACCAAAGGCACCGGATATGATTAAAAGTAAATTATGTTTGCTTAAACTTACTCTTCCAATTAAGAACGCGCGTAAGTATTCAATAATTTGTAGCGTTACAATTGGATTACGAGGCAAGTTTACATTCATCACTTCTCCTTTTTCAATTCTGCATCCGTTTGCGATTCTTACACTTCCACCAGTAGCAATGACTTGTTCATTTGAGTCAATGATAGGTTTCATTGCTTTCAACAACGCATCTGGTTCAAGCATTGAATCTCCATCAAGTGAACATACATATGGGAAGCGAGATGTGTTAATTCCTGCATTTAACGCGTCTGCTTTTCCTCCATTAAGCTTATCGACAACGACAAGGTTCTCAAATAAAGTCGAACGATAAATCCCAATTATCTCTTTAGAAAGAACTTGTTTTCGCACCGTCATTGTAACTGGTTCCATCTTATAAGCGTTAATCATCTTTGTAAGAGTCTCATCCGTTGAGCCATCATTAATTACAATGATTTCGTATTCAGGATAATTCATACTCAGTAACGATCTAACACTACTAACAACGCCGGCTTCTTCATTGAAAGCTGGAACAAGAATGGAAATTGGTTTCGTATCTCTACTTACTAATAAATCATCATACGGCACTTTTTGATTTAGTCCACGCTCTCTTCGTAACGTAATGGCCGAAAGTAAAAACAAGACAAAGTAAAAGACCGAAGCACCTATCATATAAAGAAAAATAAGCCAGCCAAAAAAATCAATTACATTCATTTTATCTCTCCTACCGCCTCTCCTAACCATTGATAAGCAGTATCCCGAGCAAATGGATCATCACTCGTCTCATAAACATACTCTAAAATGAGCAACCCATCTTCATAATTAGCAAGCGCTTCTGCAGCTGCTTGGCGTACCCACCAACTTTCATCTGATAATAAGGTGACAAGAGCGGAACTATATCGTTTTCTTTTTAATTGCCCTGCCACTCTAGCAAACATCATTCTTTCAACCCAAAATTCTGACTGATGAAAGATGGTTAGTTCTTCCTCTTTTGATGTATGTTCGTACTCTGAAATTGCCTTTAATGCTCGAACTCTCACTTCCTGAAATTCAGAAAAAAGAAGCTGATCAAAGAAAGGCAAAAATGACTGTTCTTTTGTCTCCATGGCAATATCAAGAAGAGCCAATTGAACATTCTCATTTAATTCTTCCAAGTGGTTTTTCATCAAATACATAAGCATCGAAATTTCAAATCTTCGAAAACATTCCTTCAATAGAAAGGTAGGCCAATTCGGTGATTTCTTAACTTGCTCAACAATTCTTTTATCATTTAGTTTTGCTAATGTGCGAATCATTTGATACTTCTCTTCGATTGACGCACGGTTTGTTTGAAAATAGTTCCATATTTCGTTCTTTAATGACGTCATCTCAAATTCTTCAGTATAGTAAAGAGCATTCATCCTTTCACTCCATACACCACTTTTTAGTCTTTTTCTATAGATCGAAGTAAATTCACTCTGACATAACACTTTAAGATGCTTTTTCGCTTGTTCATCATTAAATATTTGTAAATAGTGACTGATCGTTTCTTCAAGAACACTATAAAACAGGGAAGTTCGTTTGTATTTTAGAGGAATATCCTCTATTCGTCCCCTCGCAACATCTTCAACTACCTTTATCAGTTCTACTGTAAGGGCTTCTTTTTTTCTTGCATGTTGTTGAGCAATTTGTTTCTGAAATAGCAAGTAAAGGAGCAGTACGAGATTGATAACTAACAATCCGACAATTAATAAAAAAACATACGCCATTTTTTTGACTCCTTAAGTGAAAGTTCGATGAATCAACCTTTTGATTCTTGCCAGCAATTCATCTAACTTAAACGGTTTTGTTACGTAATCATCTGCACCCATATCAAGTGCTCTAATGATTTCTTTCTCGTTGTTTCTCCCTGTTAACATTAAGATAACGACTTTACCTTCTGGATATTTTTCACGAATTTTACCAACCAATTCAAGCCCGTCTATTCTTGGCATAATTCGATCAAGTATAATGATATGTCTTTCACGAGGTTTATACCAATCAGATTGTAGAAATGATTCCCCTTCGCGGTAACTCGTCGTATTGATTCTTATCCCATCAACCTTTATCGTCTGAATATTATCCGTTAACACTTGACGAATAATAGGATCATCATCCACAACATAAACGTGAACTTGACTATGAAACTTCTTAACAGAATGTGAATCATAGATCGCCACTTGATTACGCCCATTTCCTTTGGCTTCATATAATGCTTGATCGGCCTCTTCCATTAAGGGTTGTATTGTTTGGACAGTTCTTTTCATTTCCGTTAATCCTGCAGAAAAGGACATTTGAAAAGAATCATTTCCTTCTTTGAAGACAAGCTTATGAAACTCTTCTAAAAACCGGTTTATCGTAAGAAGAGCTTGATCTTTTGAAGTGTGTGGGAACAAAATGAGAAATTCTTCTCCACCTAAACGAAAAACCATATCTAACTTTCTTTTCGACTTGTTTAAAAATGAAACAAATGATTGTAACACTTTGTCTCCAACTTGATGTCCATAACGATCGTTTACTTGTTTAAAATGATCCAAATCTACCATTGCAACGGAGAACATTTCATCATAACGATTGAACGTCTCAATTAAACGCTTTGCTTCAATTTCTAGAAAACGCCTAGAAAACGCACCGGTTAATTCATCAATCATAACTGATCTTTGAATAAGACTCCGATAGTCCAGACGATTTTTTAAGCGGATAAGAAAATCTTCTTTTTCAAGTGGCTTCGTAAAATAGTCCGTTACCCCTTTTCGATAAGCTTCTTTTTCTATTGCTCGGTCCGCTTCAGCACTTACCATCACAACTGGTATAAATTTATTTCTTGCACGTCCAAGCAATTGGTCTAATAAGTGAAAAGATTCAACACCAGGAATAATATAATCAACTATGACACAGTCCGGGCGTTGGTTCATATATAATTGCATCCCTTTTTCAGCTGTTAGGGCTGCTAGCACGACATATCCGTCTTCTTCTAACATTCTTTTTGTAAAATCGACAAAATCATGGTCATCATCAATGAGTAAGATAAGAGGTTTAAATTCATTTTCTTCCTCTTCACTATCAATCGCCTCATTCATTTTAGCCTCTTGGTGATCCACATCATTGTGAAATTGAGCAAGCATAGGTTCTAATTCTTTAAATGTCCAATGATCTCTTTCTTGATTCTTTACGTATTGAAGATGTTCTTTTGCAGAATCAGCAAATTCCTGCAAACCAATTGTAGCACCTGTTCCAACTACTGAATGAAAAAAGCGTATTACTGCCGTTTGTGAAACAACACCTTCTTCTTTCCACTTCGTAATCGTTTCATTCATTCGTTCAAGAAATTTAGATTGATACCGTTCCATTACAGTCTCCTTTAACCAATTGCTTTGACATATACGTTATGACCATTATAGTTCATAAATCAGATTTTTCGACGAATTTTATAAAAATAAATAAGAAAACAGGTGACAATTTTTTTCCAAATTGATTAAATTCATATTTAAAGAGAATAGAGAAGAAAAGGACCACCTATTGAGGAAATGCTACGTTTATTAGAGAAATAAGATGTCTCGAACAATTCATTAAAAAATGTACTCGAGACACCTCGTTTTGTTACTTGTTTATCAAGTTCTTTCTATCTTCCATTTTGGGCGCCTCTTCCATCCAACCATGCTTAACTAATAATTTAGCCCCATCTGTCGCAAAATCAAATATATCCTTCGCACCTAGCATGACAACAGGCGGAATATCGTTTCTTAAACTAAATGACGTCCCAAATGCATTACTACCTAACGAAAAACTGCATAATAAGCTTGTACAATACATCATCATTTTATCGGAAAAGGGTGGAACAACAGAAGTCGTCACAGTTCCACCTTCAATCGATGGAACTTGAATGTCTCCTTTCGTTAACACCTTGCTGAAATTCTCAATAAGCTGCTTTGACAACTTTATTCCTCTCGTAAAATATTTTTTTATATCATCGTTTTGTGCGGTTTGCGCAAAGCCTTTCATCAAGTTCAGCCCAATTACATTGTTTTCGATCGCATGATAAAGATGAGCGACTTCAACTGTTGTAAGAGAACGCTTTTCTCCAAATTTAATGCCTTTCAAATAATCTTGCTTCGTTGCAAATTCAATTTCAGTTGGCATGGTTACGTGTGGCGGCCTTACTAATACACCTTTCTCTATCAAGTAGTTAGTGCACTTAATAAAATATTGCTGAGTTATTGAGGTTAATTCTTGAGTTAAGGTCAAAAGATCTTTCCTATATACCATTCCAAGATGTAGCGTATGCATCCCCATGCTTACAGCTTTCATGACTCTTGTGAAATGAATATCAAAATAATTCTCATATAGTGTTGGAGCATCAATGTGAACATCTTTTTCACTATATCCTTCTGGAACAACAGCTCCTTCTTCCTGAAAGATCGCCTTCATCCTCTTGATGTATGTGTCCATTCCATTTGCTAAGTTCGACATAATTTCTTTTGATTCTGGATTTTCTGCTTTTGCAATAAAATATTGCAGCATGGAATATAGCATCGTTTTTTGTTGATATGTCATCCAGAGCGTTCCTAACTCAGATGATGTTATTTTCGGTTCTAATGTCATTATCTACCCTCCATAAATTTGCTGTTGTTACTTTGCCCTTTCTAGAAGATAATCATCCCATTTACTAAGCTTTTTTCATTAGTTCGTTTCGTTTATCTATTTAATTTTCCCCCAAGAAAAAGGAGCTTGGAAAATCCAAGCCCCTTTTACTAGTCGTTATTCTTTATTCTTTATTTTTTATTCTTTATTCTTTATTCTTTAATCTTTACATTATATTTGTTCAACCAATAATCCATTTGAATAAAATGAGCAAGCAGTTGAGGTCCTGCCATTAACTGACCAAAATATGGCTGACCTGTTGGGAAACCGCCAGAGTCAGCAATTTCTTTTAAAGCATCCTTATTGATGAACTCAAAGATAGGTGCATCCTTTTGAGCTAAGATGTCTTGCATCCCCTTCTGTACAGCTGCCGTATATTTTGGATGGTGTGTTTTGGGATAGGGACTCTTCTTTCGATATAGGACATCATGAGGAAGTGTCCCTTCTAAAGCTTTTCGAAGGATCCCTTTTTCCCGACCATCTAGTCGCTTCATCTCCCAAGGGATATTCCAGACATATTCAATAAGTCTGTGATCTGAAAAAGGAACTCGCACTTCTAAACTTGCTCCCATACTCATTCGATCTTTACGATCAAGGAGATTGGTCATAAACCAGATAATATTAAGATAGGAAATTTCCCGACGTCTGGCTTCCTCAGGTGTATCTCCATCAAAGCGAGGTGTTTCTTGAATCGTTTCTTTATAGCGATTATAAACATATTGTTTCAAGTCTAACTTTTGTTTCCAATTATCGTTTAGTAAATTTTCTCGTTCTTCAATTGAACGCATCCATGGGAAACCATCGATATTCATCACTTCCGGTTTATGAAACCATGGATATCCTCCGAAGATCTCATCGGCACACTCACCTGACAAACCAACCGTCACATCCTGTTTGATTTCATGACAGAACCAAATCAAGGATGAATCAATATCCGCCATACCAGGTAAATCACGTACATCGACCGCTTCTTTCAAACGGTTGGCTAACTCATCTATTGAAATCACTTTGTTGTGATGTTCCGTCCCTAAGGCATCGGAAACGACTTTTACCCACGGAGCATCTGAGTTAGGTTGAAAATCATTGGCTTTGAAATATTTGTCATTCTCATCATAATCAATGGAATAGCTCTTTATCGGTCCTTTTCCTTGCTTCTCGTATACTTTAGCAGCAAGAGCTGTTAATGCACTTGAATCAACTCCACCTGAAAGAAACATTCCTACTGGAACATCCGCAAATAGTTGACGTTCAACCGTATCTTCCAATAAATATCGAACATGTTCAGCCGTTTCTTCGACATTATGTTCATGCTTTTTGCTCTTCAATGTCCAATAGCGACTAACCTTTGCTCCATTTCGATCATAAATAAGCATATGCGCAGGACGAAGCTCATTTATGTTATCATACACACCATGCCCAGGTGTTCTTGAAGGGGCAAGACCCATAATTTCAGCAAGCCCTTCTGTCTTTACAACAGGTTCAATATCTCGATGCGCAAGCAATGCTTTTAACTCAGATCCAAAAAGCAAGCATCCATTTCGAACCGTATAAAATAATGGTTTAACCCCTAAACGGTCTCTTGCCATAAAAAGGCTTTCGTCTTTGTCATTCCAAATCGCAAATGCAAAGATCCCATTTAATTTCTCTAAGCATTGATGTCCCCATTCTATATAGGATTTCAACAGTACTTCTGTATCAGAATGACCTTTAAAATCATGCCCACGTGCAAGTAGTTCCTTGCGTATGTCCTCGGTATTGTATAACTCACCGTTGTAAACCATCGTGTACGTTTTGTTTTTATAAGTACGACTCATCGGTTGAACGCCATTCTCTGGGTCAACGACTACTAAACGTGCATGCCCGAAAGCTGCATGTGGTGAAGTCCACACATTTAAATCATCAGGTCCGCGACGATTTAACGTCTCGGCCATCGTATGGATTTGTTTTGATTCTTTTCGTAAATCTTGTCTCCAATCAATCCACCCTGTAATTCCACACATGTATACATCAGCCCCTTTTGGGAAGTTTTCTACAGACTCTTTTTCTGCAGGTGAGTTCTTTTTCTCTTCTCGTGGCCCACTTCAGGCTTATACCCATAAGCTATCTTATTCAACAACTTAGGCAGATGTGCTTAATTTTTCTTTTTCTATATAGCGTCATGTTTTTGTATCCTTCATTCATACGAATGAAAAAAAAAATATATTCTCACTCAATAAGCAGACTATACTCATTAAGACTCGAAAGGGGTTTCGTTTAGTTGCGACAATCAAATCATTCCACCCAAAGGTTTGAAACCAAAAAACAGTACAAAAAGGCATTAAAGAAAAGTCAGTTAGAGCTTTTACAGTTACAACATGAACTTTATGAACTTCAACTGCCTATTATTCTTATTTTTGAAGGATGGGATGCTGCAGGAAAAGGGGGCACCATTAAACGAGTAACCGAACGCCTGGACCCACGCGGATATTCGGTACATGGAATTTCAGCTCCTGATGAACATGAATTACACTATCATTATATGAGGCGCTTTTGGAAAAACCTCCCGAAAAAAGGAGCCATGACGATTTTTGATCGCTCATGGTATGGTCGGGTACTAGTTGAACGTGTTGAATCTTTTGCAACTAAGGCTGAATGGAAAAGAGCCTATGAAGAGATTAATCACACCGAAAAAATGCTTGCTGATGATGGCCATATTATTATGAAGTTTTGGTTGGACATATCAAAAGATGAACAGCTTTCTCGCTTTCAAGCTAGAGCTGAAGATCCTTTTAAAAAGTGGAAATTAACAGACGAAGATTGGCGAAACCGAGAAAAATGGGACGAATATGAGGAAGCCGTTAAAGAGATGATGGAAAAAACAAATACAAATCATGCAAAATGGCATATCATTAATAGCAACGATAAAAAGTCTGCAAGAGTTACAGTAATCGAAACAATCGCAGCTGAATGGAAACAGCATGTAAAAGAAAATAAACCAACAAAAGGGCGATAAGGTCGACTTGAAAGGGAGCTTT
>NZ_BAUT01000011.1 GCF_000513095.1 Halalkalibacter wakoensis JCM 9140 | reverse complement strand
CTTCTGACTCCTTTATCCTTTTTCATTGCAATCCTGTCAGAAGGTGACCTCTCTTCTGACTCTTTTATCCTTTTTCGTAGCAATTCTGTCAGAAGGTGACCTCTCTTCTGACTCTTTTATCCTTTTACATTGCAATCCTGTCAGAAGGTGCACCCTCTTCTGACTCCTTCTTCTTTTTTAACACCAATCCTGTCAGAAGAGGCCCTCTCCTCCCTTTTCAGTGTGATGTCTTATTTTCATTCCTTAATCGTATCTTTGACGTGCAAAAAAAAGCTGTCTCTCCCGGTTCCCAAACCGAAAGGACAGCTGTTTACTTGTAATAATCAATTTTCGCTCGTAGCATTTTTTCTTACATTATTTCTCCACCACTTCTTTCAACTTTTGAAGAATTCCAATCCAACCTTGGTTCATTCTTTCACGGATCACTGAGCTTTTCTCATTTGCTTTTTCAACCATTTGATCATTTTCTTTCCATCCGCGATGAACCAGAGTAAAGGATGTTTGATGTTCGTCTTCTTTAACTAATTTAAACTCAACGACCCAACCATCTTGATCCCATGAAAAAACAATGTGATTTGGTTTTTCGATCTCAAGAACTTTACATGGTGATGGACCAAACGGAGATTGAAGGTGAAATTCATGTCCTTTAATTGCTTCAAAATCATTGTCCATAAACCAAGAAGCAATTCCGTTTGCTGTAGCTACCTTCTCCCATACGTCTTCAATCGATGCATCAAGGACGAGCGTTTGTTTAATATCTTGAATGGTTTTCATTTTTAACCCCTTTTTATGCAATCATGTAATTGTCCTGATTATACCATTTCTGATCCATTTGAAAAACAAATGCTGCATCCACCACACTCTGCCCTGCTATTTTTTATAAAAAAACCTTGAAATTGCTACGCCAATTGTACCAAGAGAAATAAACAAAAGAGCACGAACAACGATTGAGATGGCTTCTATGTCTACAAAAATAACTTTCAACAATGTTAAAAACAACAAAACGATACCTAAAAGTCGAATGTTCTTTCTGTCTTTAACAACACCTAAAACGACACCGAAAATGGCGTAACAAGCCCATAATGTTGATACTGTTACATTTTGAACGGTAAAAGAAAATTCAGTTGTCGCAGCCATTCCCAATTGAGTTATAAAAATAAGAAGCAGAACAGACTTACTCCCAAAAAGAAAGGTCATCATAGCTTGACGATTAAATGACTTCTCATAAACCGAGTGAAACGAATTAAGGATCACACGTAAACCGAACAAACTCCCAATTAATACAAGCCAAGATATAGTCTCATAGGAAGCCACACGTTCAATTGGTGTAAGGATCGCAATAGCCGCTCCAAAAAAGAGGATTACGAAACCAAAGATCGTCTGCAACTTTCCTCTTGTATAAAGCCCCATATAAATAGCAGCCATCCCCTGAAGAAGCAAAAACACACTTAAATGATCATAGCTAAAAAGATCTGCAAGTAGCATCGCTAAGCTATAGGTTGCTATTGGTAGAAAGATATGCACATGTTCTGTTTGCCTCCGTATATAAGAAACAACACAATACCCTATAAAAGCAACTATTAGAAAAACTGTTTGATCTACATGCCCAGTTGAAACAACCCAAATATGAGTCAAAACAAAACTAGTTAACAGCGTAACTTTCTGCTGATCGAAAAATGCATTTCGTAACAGAAGAGCTAATAATAAGAAAAGATGTTGAGTGATAACCCCAGCAACGATTAATTCACTCCCAAAACCCGTAATAACCATAAAGGCAACGAATGTAAGGTGCAATAAAAAGGTTGAAACAAAATAAAGAGTTATATATTTCTTTATGAAAGAAAAAAAGAGCAATCCAAGAAAAAAGAATATTTCATAACCAACAAACAAATAAACGTTCGGTGACGTACCCTCGACTAAGAAAGGAACAAAAAAACCAGCAATTGATGCTAACACTGCGATTGATTGCGAGCTGTACGTATGAGCCGCATACATTCCCGCTAACACCCAGATTACATTTAAAGTGAACGCTAAAAATCCAGGAATCAAACCATAGAGAGCATTTCCAGCAAATGTACTTAAAATTAAAACAACAATGGCTCCACCCATTAAAACTTGACCTAATGCGTGTCGCTTATGACGGAATTGTCTAGCACCCGTCCAAATCAAAAAGACCGCAGCTACATATCCTAACAGCACACGAACAAACTCATTAATGAAGCCGACATCAATAAGGGCTTTAAACCCCCACAACACACCCATTAATAACACAACGATAAAAATTCGAGGCATCCATACCTGACCAATCAATTTCTCATAATCGACTTCTTTTTTTGGCTTTTGTTTTTTAGAATGTGTTTTCGTCAGTTCCGTACCCCGGTCTTCCTCTTTTACTGTCGTCTTTGTATCAACGGATTGCAACAAACCGCTTAACCGTGAAACTTCATTTTCCAATTTAATAATACGTTCTTCTAATTGTTGCACTTTTTTATCATGTGTCATTCGAACCTCCACTCATTTTTTTCTATATTTTACCATTACTGTACAGACAATAAATAGTTTACTTGAATATTCACGCAGTCTTTTACTTTTAAAAAAAGGGATTTACACAGATTTGTAGAATGAATCTTACTAAAAAATAGGAAAGTCAGGAGTTGCTATATGAATTTTACGATGGAAGAAGCGATTGAAGTACTTGAACGAACTCCAGAGATGCTTGTATCCTTTTTATCTGAATTATCATACGGTTGGCTGACATGTAATGAAGGAGATGGGACTTGGAACGCTTCTGAAGTAATCGATCATCTTATTGAAGGGGAGAAAAACAATTGGATTCCAAGGTTAGAAATCATTCTTGAAGAAGGTGAGGCTGTCCCCTTTCCACCATTTAATAGATATGCTCACATAAACGAACAAAACACACTACCCATTAAAGAAAAATTGCTACAATTTCAGAGCATTCGAATGAAAAATCTAGCAAAACTCAAAACCCTTATGGATTCTTACGCGCATCTTGAATTAACAGGTACACACCCTGCATTTGGCAAAGTAAAAGCAAGAGAATTAATCTCCACTTGGGTCGTACATGATTTGACCCATGTAGCGCAAATTACGCGGGTTATGGCTGAGAGATACAGAGACGATGTTGGGCCTTGGAAAGAATACTTAGGGGTGTTAAAACAAGTTAATAAATAATAAAAATCTCTACTCGGCGCAAAGCGACATTTCCTTGCTTTTCGCCTTTTTCTTTTCTTTTTAGTATATCTTATCTACCACTCACAAAGTTTAAAATGATATGATAGAGTTACGACTATTTTTTTACTGTTCAACACGAAGGAGTCAAACTATGAATGAGACCATTTTGCATCGTAATAATGTAAAAATCCGAGGAAAAGGGAAAAAGCATATGCTATTTGCTCCTGGTTTTGGCTGTGACCAACGTCTGGGAATCGGTCGTTACAGCTTTTGAAGAAGAGTATACAATCATTTTATTTGATTATGTTGGTTTCGGGGAATCAGATATACAAGCTTATGACTTGAAAAAGTACCAATCCCTTGACGGATATGTGCAGGATGTTCTTGATGTTTGCTCCGCTTTACATATGAAGGATGCCATTTTAGTTGGACATTCTGTTGGAAGTATCATCGGGATGCTAGCTTCACTTTCGCAACCCAACTTTTTCTCACACCTTATTATGATCGGCCCCTCACCATGCTATTTAAATGACCCACCAAAATATTATGGTGGTTTTGAGAAAGAACAACTATACGGGTTACTTGACATGATGGAAAAAAACTATATAGGTTGGGCTTCAATGTTCGCTGGAACATTAACAAATAATACCGATCGTCCAGACGTGAAGAATGATCTGGAAAAGCGCTTTTGTTCAACAGACCCTGTGATGGCTCGGCAATTCGCTGAAGCGACATTTTTCGCTGATAATCGAAAAGAATTACCATACGTCACTGTACCAGCCCTAATTTTACAATGTTCCGATGACATTATTGCACCTAATGCCGTGGGCGATTTTCTTCATCAGCACTTGCCTTCAAGTATGCTTATCAAAATGAAGGCAACAGGACACTGTCCTCACATTAGTCACCCAACAGAAACAGTTGAATCGATTCGTCAGTATTTAAGTAAATTTCAATTGTCGAATGATCGGGTAAAACAGAGGTGACCAAAAAGAATGGATGACCAGTTAAATTACGCACCATGTGGTTTTTTAAGTTTATCAAAGGATGGTTTTATCCTAGCCATTAACGAAACGTTATTAACATTGCTTCAATATCAACGCGAGGAACTACAGGGAAAGCATATTAATACCATCCTTACTGTTCCAGCGCAACTGTTTTATCAACTCTATTTCGTTCCGCTTGTAAACGTTGAAAAGAAGATTGAAGAAATCCATACGTCCTTACAATCAGTAGATGGCAGAGAAATTCCCGTCATCATAAACGGTCTGGCTAGAAACAAAGGCGACAGAATAGAAATTGACTGTGTTTTATTTCCCATTCAGAAACGAAGCAGATATGAACAGGAACTGTTAACAGCAAAAAAAGAAGCGGAAGCCGCTTTACTTGCTAAAAATGAAGCGAATAGTCGGCTTGAAGCAGCCTTACAGGACTTAAAACAAAAACAAGCTGAATTACTGGAGCTAAATAAACAAAACCACGCCTATAAACAAAGTACTGAAAAAGAATTGGAACTTGCTCGAAAAATTCAAGAAACGTCGTTAACGGACCCAATCATAAATGAGCACATTCACATTGAATCTTTTTATCA
This sequence comes from Halalkalibacter wakoensis JCM 9140, assembly GCF_000513095.1. Lineage (GTDB taxonomy): Bacteria > Bacillota > Bacilli > Bacillales > Bacillaceae_D > Halalkalibacter > Halalkalibacter wakoensis. The sequence continues at coordinate 82,709 of NZ_BAUT01000011.1, read as the reverse complement.
AGGTTCAAATAAACTATCTGGTGATATTTATGGATTTTATCAACTCGACTCATACCGCTATGGGATTATTCTTCTTGACGTAATGGGACACGGCATTTCTTCGGCTTTAATTACAATGTCACTTCATTCTTTGTTCCAAAGACTTATTTCAAGAGGGGTTAACACAGAGACCGTGATGCACGAGCTTGATCATTATCTTCATAACTTGTTTCAAAATAACAAGGAAGCCTGGCATTACTGTACGGCTATCAACTTAGTTATTGATACGAACGAAAAAACCATTGAATATATTAACGCCGGACACCCTCCAGCTTTTTGGCAAGATGAAAGCGGACAGGTTCAGGAGCTTTCTTCAAAAACTCCTCCTCTTGGAACATTTGAAGGCATTCACTTTAAAACAAGCTCGTTTGCATACAAAAATGGTGGTAGACTTCTCCTTTATACAGACGGAGTCACCGACCCGCTTGGAACTGATTCATTATGCACATTAATTGAACATAACGATGCTATGCCTTTAATCAAATTGAAAGACCATATTATCGATTCTCTTCAGAAACAAACTCTGTCAGATGAAAAGAGCGATGACCAATGTTTTATTTTAGTCGATTTAAAATGAATAAAAATGCCACAAGCGTAGAGTTGCTCAAGCTTGTGGCATTTTTATTTCGACAAGATTTGAGATAGATCGACTTTTCATGTTTTACATCGATTGTTACGGGTATCCAACTAATAGAACAAGAAAAAGGAGTTGGTCATTATGAAACGTCAAAGCGTTGCACTTGGAACGGTCGCAGGTGTCGTAGTTGGTGCTACCGTTGCATTACTCACAACACCAAAAACAGGAGAACAACTTCGGGAAGACCTTAAAAATACGATAAACTAGAAAGGACTGATGATCAAATGGCTACTGTAACTGCCGGATTTCAAATTTTACCAGATGGAAAAGACATGCATACAGATGGAATGATTCCAGAGGTTCTAAATGTAGTCAAGGAATCGGGTCTTGAATTTTATATTGGGCCAATGGAAACAGTTGTAGAAGGTGATCTAAATGAAGTCTTCGAACTTATAAAAAAAGCCCAACACGTTGGAATCGAAGCTGGTGCAGGTGAATGTATGACAAATATTAAGATACACTATAAACCGAGCGGCATTGCTATTGAAGAAAAAGTGTATTAATGAAAAAGGGTTGTCAAAAGGACAACCCTTTTCTCTAAGCCTATTTCCCAAACCTTTTTCGGTACCCGCATTTCCTACATAATTCCTCCACAGCTTCTCTTCTTGAAAAGCCATCAACCAGATTGTTTGCTCGTTCCCCTTCAATGATGTTCGAAAAAGAATCCGTGTTAATGTTACCAAGATCAATGATCCCTTCTCCATCTAAACAACAAGGAATCACTGTACCATTGGCTAAAATACCAGCTTGATTTCTAAGACCGTGACAGAAGCCCCTTCCATCATCCTCTTCTTCATGTAACGCAGGCCATTGAAATTCATAATCCTGATTGATATAAATTCGCTCAGCAATTTTAACCCCACTTCCAGGCGTTACTTTTTCTTCAATTTTAAAATCAAGATCAAATTCCTTTTCAATAAGCGCTAACACTTCACGATTTCTTTGTCTTTCTACATTCGTCTGATTGTCTTCAGTCAAATTCCATAGTCTAAGCGAAACAATTAAATCAGACTCGCTCGTTGCCTCTTTAATAAAAGAAAGAACACTTCCTACATATCCTTCCTTATCGACAGAACCAGCATGTCCATCAAAGCTATGAAGAGAAAAATTCATTTGCCTTAGTGCTGGTTTATTTAATAACTTGTGTTTATTTTTGTTAATTAACGTCCCATTTGTTGTAATATTGACTTTAAACCCCTTTTGATGACTTATGTCAAGAAGTTGATCAATCTTAGGGTGGAGCAACGGCTCGCCTTTCACATGCAAATAAATAAAATCTGTATAAGGTTTAATTTCATCAAGCCGTTTCGAAAAATCCTCTACCGAAAGAAACTGTTTCTGACGTTCGGTTGGAGGACAAAAACTACAGGCCAGATTGCAAATACTCGTAATTTCCAAGTAAAATTTTTTGAACTTTTTCAACCTATATCCCCACTTCTTCCACTACTTGAACTCGTTAATAAATACGGTCCTCCCTTTATTAGAGCATAAAATCTCCGTAAAGCAAACAGGTTAGACAAGGAAATTAATGTGATCGCTTAATTGCTTCGGAAAATTAAAGCAGAAGTTGAACAAAACAAGACGATGCGCATACGATACAGTGTGAAGTTAAGCTTCTCAATACAATATGTTAGGAGTTGTTACAATGGGTGCAGCAGCAGGATACGGCGGAGGTTTCGCTTTAATCTTAGTGTTATTTATCCTTCTTGTTATTATTGGAGCAAGCTGGATGGGTTACGGAGCATACTAATTTAGTAAAAAAGAGCCCTTTGTGGCTCTTTTTTTGTATTAGGAAAACATGCATATTTATTCTGTTTGTTTGCCTATACTATTACTCAAAAGGAGGGAATTTCATTGAAAATAGAAGCATTCATTTTGAGATTTGGTGTTGTTTTTGGACTAGTTTCTTCGTTCACCTTATTTAAAAGACCTTCATCTAAATTATGGATTTCTTTATATTTGTCTAACTGCCTATTTAATTATCTGTTTGACAAATCATTAGTCGAAACGAAGCAAATTGAATATCCTGTACGTTTTAAACCGAAAATCTTCAAAATAAATGTTATTTATGATTTTTTAGTTTGTCCCTTCTTATCCGTTTGGTACTGTCAATCGACCTATCACTCAAAGTGGTCCGGGATTATAGGTAAATTAATTCTTTTCTCGATTCCTCAAGCTATTTATGAAGTTTTACTCGAACGAAAAACAGATGCACTAAAATTCAAAGGAAAATGGAAGTGGCTTTATTCATTCTACTTAGTTTTTTTAGTGAAAATTATTTCTAGAAGCATCTTTGCCTTTATGAAAAAAGGAGAACTAAGTAAGTGAGTTGCACACACTTACTTAAATTCCCCTTCATTATACTTAACAATTAACAGCGTTTGTACATATTCTCTGCAACTAGCTGATAATGCCGATCTATCAGCGTGAATGAGATCCCCAAATGGTCTCCCTCCAACAAATTTAACTTCCCCTTCAAACTTATTGTTGGACTCCGCATCGTAACCAACCAATTTTACAAAAGTCGTACGATGTTCCGTCGTTTGAAAATCCACAATTGTAACTAGATGTTCTTCCATCATTCAGTCTTCCCCTTGTTCAAGTAGTCACTTTTAATTAGCCCAAATACATAATGATCAACATATTTATCGTATAGCCATTCAGCACTTCTAAGACATCCTTCTTTTTGAAACCCGAGTTTTGGCGGAATCGCTGCACTTTTTTCATTTTTGGTTGCAGCACGAATTTCAACCCGATTTAAATTCAATTCTTCCAAGCAATATTCAATGACTGCTTGACAAGCATTCGTCATTAACCCTTTACCTTGAAATTCTTTTCCTAACCAATAACCAATCGAGGTTGATTTGTTTGACCAATTTACATGATGCAAGCCAATGACACCTGCTAGCTTTCCTTTATACCAGATCCCCGCTTGAAAGCCATTGTTGTTCCTAAATTGGTCCAAAGTGCCTTCGATAAATGTCCTTGAATCCGCGATAGATGTAGTGAAGTCAACCCAAGGTAACCATTCTCTAAGGTAATCTCTTGATTGATCCGTTAACTCGAACAATTCCTCTGCATGTCTAACTTCTAACAATCGTAATTCCGTATGTTCATTTACTATTTTGGTAAACATGGTACTCCCCCCGCCTGCCATTATGTTTTTGTTTATATGTATCTTACATGCATAATACAAACTGTTACTAGTCATTTTTTATTATGAGACGAAAAAGCTGTACAAATGTTCATACATCCTTAGTTTGAACCATCAAAAAACTCTATGATTATGTTATAATAATCAAAATTGTTAACCGGCGATAAATGATAGTTTACAATCACGAAGGAGTGTTGCTTATGTTCAAGTTAAGAGGCCACCATCTTTTTTGTCTTCTTGGTTATAGGGGGATGGGCTATTCTCCAGAATACACGGAAAATATGACACGCTTGCATCAGGAATTAAGAAGGGAGCCGAACACCATCATCCAAATTGTAGAGGGTCCTGATCATTTGTGTTTGAAATACCCAAATTCCGGTGAATACCATTGTCAAAATTCAGTTATTTATGAACGAGATGCTGTTATCTTAAAAAAGCTAAACCTCAAGATTGGCCAAGTCAAAAGCTGGGATAGCATCGAGACAAGTATTCAAAAGTACGTGACCCCCTCCGATATTGAAACGATTTGCGATACTTGTTCGTGGCGTGCTTATGGCGTTTGTGAAGAAGGTGTCCAGGAGATTCTTGAAGGGAAAGGGTTGAGGGAGGTACGATAGTGGAAAAGGGTTGATTCATAGTTTTTTTGACCTTTGAACCAACCCTAGGCTTTTAAAAATAATCAACTTAATAGAACCTTAACCCCATTTTACTCTCAAAATGAATTAGCAACATTTTGGAACAACGGCAATTCAGTTAGATGCTTAACAAGCATCACACCCTTTAATATTTTATTACCCTTACAAGATTCAATTGCCTTTGCTCTTTTCATGAATTTTAAATTTCCCTACCGTTCCTTGCAGAAGATCGGCCATTTTCGAAAGGTTTTCTGCTGACATTGTAATTTCCTCAATGGAAGCTAATTGTTCTTCTGATGAGGCTGCAACATTTTGCGAACTAGCAGTAGATTGTTTCGATATATCTGATAGATTTTCTACGGCCACCGCAACTTGTCCAACACCAGATGACATGTCCCCTGAAGCCATTGATACATCCTGAATTTGTTTTGTAACTTCCTTAACCGACTGTAAAATTTCTTCAAAAGCAGTTCCTGCCTCATTCACTAAGATAATTCCACTATTTACTTCCGACTCCCCTTTTTTTATCACATTTGAAACTAAATTCGTGTTGATTAATACTTGGTGAATGATCTCCGTAATTTGGGCAGCAGATTTCTTAGACTCTTCAGCAAGTTTTCTCACCTCATTAGCGACAACAGCAAAACCTTTACCATGCTCCCCTACTCTCGCTGCCTCAATAGATGCATTTAAAGCAAGAAGATTTGTTTGTTCAGCAATGTTTGTTATCATATTTGAAATTTGGCCAATCTTCTGAGTCAAATCACTTAAATCATTTGTTCTGTCATTTGCTTCTCCGACGGTAGAGTGAATTAATTTCATTTGATTAACAGCTTGTTGAACAACTCGGTTTCCTTGGACAGCAACCTCTGTTGTGATCCCAGCTGAATCTGAAACCGTTTGAGAAGAAATTGCAATTTGTTGGAGTCCATTTCTCATCTCCATAATCGAATGTTCAATATCTCCTGAACTTAGCAATTGTTGTTCAGAACCCGAGGCAATGCTTTGAATCGACATGGTGATTTGTTTCGTTGCTTGTTCGTTTTGTTCGGCACTGGCGGATAATTCCTCAGAAGATGATGCGACGTCATTTGTAACCTTCGTTACATCTTGAAGAATGGATTGAATGGTATCTAACATTTTATTAAATGCAATTGATAGCTGTCCAATCTCATCTTTGCTGCTAACTGAAATTCTAGCTGTTAAATCTCCCTCATTGCTCGAAATTTCTTCTAGTTTATGTACGACTTCAGTAAGAGGCTTTGTTGTTTGCCTAGAAATAAAAAAGGCAATCAATCCTCCAATTATTAAAGCAACCACTAATCCTATAATACCGAATATCGATCTCTGAGCAATCATCGCTTCATCGACTTCTATTTGAGAAGCAATCGACTCTAATTGAATTTGTTTAAATTCTTCAATATGTGAACTAAAAATTTGACGTACTTCTGCATACTCTCCATTAAAAATTTCTAATACTCTCTCATCATTTGTTCCTGCTAATTGAAGCATTTCTTCCTCTAATTCGATCAATTGTTGATTATGAAGATCGAGTTCAACAAATATTTGTTCTGCCCTTTCACTTGAGACAAGAGGCAATACCGCGTTTATATGCTCATCAATTGTTATTGCATATTGGTCGTATCTGTCTCTTTCCTCTCTATTATTAGGTTCAATTATGACTCCTCTTACTGAATCTGTAAGCGTTAAATCTTCAAACTGAATTTGTTGAGCCAAATGCAATGCTTGGATTTCTTGTTCAGCTAAATGCCTATATTGTTTGGCGACATCCTGCAAAGCCGTATAAGCAATGAGAAACGCACCTAAAGCTGTTAGCAGCACTAGACCAAACCCTAAAAAAAGCTTATTCCTTATCCTCATGTTACTCCTCCATATTAGCTGTTTTTCTCTCGATTGTGTCACGTACCTTTCTTACTCAGGCTATGTAGACACAAATGTCGAGTAGTCTTCCGTCCTGGCCTTGTATCCATACGTAGAGGTTTCTGAAAGGGAAGAAAAAAAGAGAGCTAACGTATCATTACGTTACCTCCCGGGCTTTTCTCCCTCCGTGTAGCATATCTCTATGCCGCCAACTCTCGGACCAGTCTTTTATCTATTGATGAAACGGAACCCTAGTTAGCTTTTACTTATTAAGTTATTAATATGTTAACAGACTTCACATTATAAATTTCTTATGACGTTAAATTATCTTACATAGTTTTTAAAGTTACCTAATTGCAATTCCAAAGAAAGAAACCCATTTGATTCAAAAGTCAAATGGGTTTCTTCATATTATACTGGCCATTTCTCAAGCGTATAGGCCATCTCCCAAAACATGTACTCATACTTACTGCTCGTTACAAAGATAGATTCCATTCGTTCTTTTTCTTCTTCTGATGCTTTTTCGGCCCATTCATCCAGACGATTAATTTGTTCTTTTACTAAATTAGCAAACCATTCGTCCCCGTATGTATCAATCCATTTTTGGTAGACAGGATGACCAGGGGTTGAACCTTTATACTTTTCTCCAATTTCCCAATACAACCAGTAACAAGGCAAAATCGCGGCAATCACTTCACCAAGAGAACCTTTATATGCTGCAGAGAACATATGATTGGTATAAGCAACAGCAGTTGGGGCAGGTTCAGAAGCCATGTGGCCTTCACTATTTTTTTCTAAACCTAAGTCTTTTGCAAATCCTTCATGCAACATATGCTCTGCATCAAATGTTGATTTTGCATGGAACGCCATTCGTGATGTTGTGTCAAAATCAAGTGCTTTGGCAGCTGCGAGTGATTGAACTTGGGCAAATTTTGAAAGATAATATGAATCCTGCTGAACATAATATGAAAAACACTCAATTGGCAGTGTTCCATCGGCTACTCCTGTTACAAATGGATGTTCAAAGCTTGCATTCCAAATAGAATCTACCTTTTGACGAAGTTGTTCTGAAAATTTCATGATATTCATCTCCTCTTAATCTCAATTCATTTCATATAATGCGTTCATTAATTGTTGTTTTACTTCTAAGTATTCGGGCGTCACGGTCATCTCTTTATTTCTTGGACGAGGCAAAGGTACCTTCACGTCAAGAATAACCTCTGTTGGACGTGGTCCGAACACATAAATGCGATCTGATAAAAAAATGGCTTCATCAATGCTATGTGTAATGAACAAAACGGTTCGCTGCATGTGGCTCCATATGTCTAGAAGCCAGCTATGCATCTTCTCTCGAGTTAACGCATCTAATGCACCAAAAGGTTCATCTAACAGCATGAGCTCCTTTTTATGCAAAAAAGTTCTAAGCAAGGCTGCCCTTTGCTTCATCCCTCCTGATAGCACTTCCGGATAATAATGCTCATATCCTTCTAATCCAAACATCGGAAAAAGAGAACGTGCTTCTTCTACTGCTTCTTGTGCTTCCTGTTTTGTAATAGTAGGACCTAAAAGAACATTTTCTAAAACCGTTTTCCACGGAAACAGTAAATCTTTTTGCATCATATAACTGCTATGTCCCCGTTTACCCAACATATTTTTGCCATCAAACAAAATGTCTCCCTCATCAGGTACTTCTAATCCTGTAATGAGATTAAACAAAGTACTTTTGCCACAGCCACTCGGTCCAATGATCGAAACAAATTCTCCTTTTTTTAGCGACAAATCAATGTTTTTGATAACAGATTCCCCATTATACGAATGCTGTAGATTGCGAATGCTTATTTCCATAATAAGAACCTTTCTTTAGGGCAAGAATCGATTTGTCATCACTTCATCTGTTGATACATCCGATTCAATCAATTCAGCCTCAAGCAGCCATGCGGTAAAATCGTTCCAAACATCTTCACTTTGAATGCCCCACTTCTCTGCGTCTCCTTTGTAGCGCGGGCTTAACCACTCTTGTGATGCACGAATGAGCTCTTCACTTGTTTCAGGACTGGCTGCTATTAAAATCTCAGCCGCTGCCGCCGGCTCTTCAATCGCAAATTCGTACCCTCTTGATACAGCTCTTGTGAAGCTTTCAACCAGCTCTGGTTGTTCTTCCATTACGGCATCACTACTAAAAATAACAGGAGAATAATAATTAAAGACCGGATCAATGTCTTTCAGATAGATCATGTTGATGTCTTCTCCGCGAACTTCAGCTTCAATCCCTGTCCACCCATAGAAGATCCATTGAAAGTCAATGTCTCGTTTCGTATTTGTAAAAAAGTCAGCTGAACCGACGATAACATTATCAACAGAAGCTGGGTCGACTTCATACTGATTTAACACCGTGTTTAAAATGGCTTCTTCTTCAGCTCCACCAAATCCTCCATACGTCTTTCCTGCAAAATCCTCTGGAGATGTAATCTCTTTCTCAATAGGAGAGGCAAATCCAGACGTATGCTCTTGAATGACAGCTGCAATGGAAGCCACTGGAATCCCTGTTGACCTAGCAATGGTCACACCCGTTTGCGAACCTATCCCAAAATCAGCTTGGCCAGCAGCCACAATTGGAACGGCCCCTTCCATCGCTGGTTCAATAATCGTTAAATCAATTCCTTCTTCTTCAAAAAAACCTTTTTCTAATGCTACATAAATTCCAGTATGATTCGTGTTTGGTACCCAATCTAAAATAAACGTTGCTTCCATCAATTCCTCTGACTCAGCCGGTGCTTCCGCTCCAGCATCGGATTCAACCTCTGTTTCAACCTCTTCTACTTGCGTAGGCTCATCCACTTGATTACACGCTGCTAAAACGAACATCCCCGCAACGACTAAACTTGTGCGTAGTTTTTTAAACATGACCTTCTCCTCCAACTATGTTTCTATTTTTTATGAGACTTATGTTTCCATGGCATCATCAGTCTGCCAAGTAACACAACAACGAAAAACAAAAGACAGCTTAAAAGCGAAATGAGGGCGATTACAACGAAGACTTTATCCGTTGCAAACGAACTTTGAGCTTTTATCAAGTAGATTCCTAATCCTTTACTCGCACCAACCCACTCTGAAATCACCGCTGCTAACACACTATATGTAGCTCCAATTCGTAATCCTGTAAATAAATAAGGAAGAGCGTGCGGGAAGCGAACAGACCAAAACACCTGCCAGAACGATCCTCCCATCGACCGAACCAGTCGAATCATATCGCGATCACTCGATTGCAATCCCTCAGCTACACTGACAACAACAGGAAAGAACGTCACTAAGGCAACAACGAGAACTTTTGGGAGAATGCCATATCCAAACCAAATGATCAATAAAGGGGCAATCGCAATAATGGGAATCGTTTGTGAGAATAGAAGAATCGGATAAAAACTTTTTCGCAACAATGGCGAAATGTCTAAAATAAAAGCAATTATTAACGCAACAATAATCCCTAATAAAAACCCAAGTACGGCTTCTTTTGTCGTCATCCAAATATGATCAGGTAGTAAGTGCCATGTATCAAAAAACGCCTGAAAAATTAAACTTGGCGCTGGCAAGATCCACTCTTCAACGTTCCAAATCCACACAGAAACTTCCCAAATGACGAGAAAAAGAATAACGGCAATAACTGCAGGTGCCGCAAACGAGATCCCCCGTCGCAAAGTACGCATAAATACCTCCTTTCAACAAAAAAAGTCTACACACCAAGAGAGGCGTGTAGACTTCACATGTAAACATGCAATTCTAATAAACATCCCTCCGCTGGCATTATCCAGATCAGGTTTAAAGGGTCGATATCTTCAACGGGATATCCTCTCAGCCAACCTCGTAGCTCCCCTATTCATATTTTCATAATTTTCTTACCAAGAGTAACATAGATTTCCAGCTACGACAACTACCTGTTTGAATAGCATTAAATGCTACTCTTACCATACTCCAGCAAAAAACTCACAATTCATTGTGAAACAAGGACCTCTAGAAAAAGATAAGTATGTATTCCAAGTAAGGAGTTAAAAATAAAAAGCGTGCAACTTTTAGACAAACATCATTCCTTAAGAATAGTTTGTGTTTACAATTCAATTAAGGAGCATACATTATGAAAAATTCCGTAAGACACGAACGAAAACACCTACAAATTTTGATTAAACTTTTACTTAGTGCGAATATCGCATCGATTTTTCTCGGATTTCTTTATATCGTAACCGGGGCCTCCCATAACAAGTGGAACATCTTCGGACTGCTCCTTATCCTTACTCTTTTAGGAAACGTGGCTGCGACTTTGCTTGAAAGTGAACATACATACTTAGATTATCTTTATTATTTATTAACGATTGTTGCAATGGTCCTCATCCCAATTATGAATCGATCCGCTTCCGAGGAAGTTGTGAATGCGACATCACGAAGTATTACTTCCCTTATTTTATTTTTTTCACTGTTTGTTCTTGGCATCGTCATTTCAAACGTAAAATTACAACCAATCAAAAAAGTCAAACGAATGCGTAAAAGACCTATTGAAATTAGATTACTCCGAATGATGGCGCTTCTAATTTTTACAGGTTTGATCTTGTTGTTCGGTATTTACTTAACCTATAAATTGTTAGTCGGCAGGAGCAGTGATCTAGTCGAGATGGTTTTGCCAGCTAATTCGTTGTATGTCAGCATAATCTTTTTTACACTGTGTGTATTTGTTTTAAAGATGCTTCCGAAGACATTACGAGTACTTCGCATCAGTGTGATGATCATGGGTTTATCATTTGCTCTTATTTTTAGTTTGCCTTTATTGAGTACGTTGTTAACCATTTCAGACGTTGAATCGGCTTATGCAAAAGCATTTGATAAAGAGCCAACGAAAATCGTAGCACCTACAGACAAACAGTACTTTTCAGAAGCTCCTTTCCGACTTCCAGATTACTTCCTCGGGGTTGCATCAGGGGATCATCAAGTACAGCAGAATATTCTATATTATGAAGGAAAAACAGGTGTTGACCAGGGGATCAAGCTCTATTTCGATGCGTACATGCCCCCTGAAGGCAAAGAAGATCTTCCTGGAAAACACGCTGTCTTAATCAGGATTCACGGAGGCGCTTGGACAGCTGGTGACAAAGGCTCTTTAAATCGGGCTCAAATCAATAAACACTTTGCTAGCCAAGGGTATGTCGTGTTCGACGTTCAGCATGGACTTAGCCATGCGGATCAGCTTTTTGATTCTCTTGATGTTCCTAAAAATAAAGTTGCTGGTTTTACCATTGATGACATGGTTCGTCATGTTGGGATCTTCACTGATTATTTAGCTAAACACCACGAAGAGTTTGGGGCTAATTTAGATTCTGTTTTTCTCTCAGGAAGATCTTCCGGCGGACAATTAGCAAATGCTGTTGCACTAGGGGCTCAATCTAGAGATCATAACGTAATCCATCCAAACCTAACGATTAAAGGGATTATTTCCGTTTACCCGGCAATTGGTTTATCAGAACAAGCAGGGATAGATGGAAACATGATGTTAACAGACCCAGGTCTCTTAGTAAAAAAAGATAGTCCTCCTACTTTAATCTATCAAGGGACACATGATGGATTTGTTGATCAATCGATCTCAAAAAAATTTCATCAATCTTACTCCGAAAAAGCTAATGGAAACTCAGTTTTAGTACTAATGCCACTAGCTGGACATGCAAGCAACACGTATTATCCAGGCTACTACAACCAAGTTTTTATTTATTATATGGAGCGGTTTATGTATCAATTTCGATAATCTAAAAAGGCGTTATATGCGAGCACTGAACGATTCCACTTCTCAGTGCTCCTTTCTCTTGTTCACAAGGCTTCATGGCTACTAGCCCTACCACCTTAATCCCCACCAATTAACATCTACTTCCTATTTCACTATAACAAAAACAAAAGGCTCGACATCAAAGTCGAACCTTTTATTTTTTATTTAAATGTAATGTGCTTCTTTTATCCCTCTTGTTATTGCATGGCGCTTGGTAAGCACTTGGATAACAAAATGAACTGATCGGACAATAAATCATAAAAAGTGGACAATAAATGCCTCATTCCCGACAATAAATCATAGAAACTCGACAACAAATCAGTTTTTCATCTATTTGAACACGTATAAAAAGGTGTCTATGGTCATTAAAAGGACTCATAGACACCTTTTTCTTTTAAAAACAGTTTAATGAACTAGTTCATATTAATTTAATCCCCTTCTCCTTGAAACTTTTTTATTAAAATTTGTCTATTTTTTAAAGATGCATTTAATATATTGCTTTTAATCATAATCAGATTCATAATAAACATGTATTACAAATACTGGATATATGAGGGGGATTTTCCTTTGTCTACTAAAACATTGGATTCAAGAACAATTGAGATCATCAAATCAACGGTACCTGTACTAGCAGAACACGGTACAGCAATCACGACCCATTTTTACAAAACACTTTTCAACAACCACCCAGAACTGCTACATATTTTTAATCATGTGAATCAAAAACAAGGTAAACAGCCGCAAGCGTTAGCCAACACTGTTTATGCTGCGGCCCAATATATTGATAATTTAGAAGCGATTTTGCCAGTTGTAAAGCAAATAGCGCACAAGCACCGCAGTCTAGGAATTCAAGCGGAGCACTATCCGATCGTTGGTAAATATTTGCTCATAGCGATTAAGGATGTACTAGGAGAAGCGGCAACAGACGAGATCATCGAGGCATGGGGAGACGCTTATGGAGTGATCGCGGACGTATTTATTTCGGTTGAAAAAGAAATGTATCAAGTGGCTGCGTCTAAAACCGGCGGATGGGATGATTTCCGTGAGTTCGTTGTCGCAAAAAAAGAAGTTGAAAGTGATGTCATTACTTCTTTCTACTTAAGTCCGAAAGATGGAGCTCAAATTTCTGAATTTCAGCCTGGTCAATACATTACCGTGAAAGCGGTTATAAACGGTGAGACTTATACGCACTTAAGACAATATAGTTTATCTGATGCATCAGGGCAACCTTACTACCGAATAAGCGTAAAACGTGAAGACCAAAAAGGAAATGTCCCAGCAGGCATTGTGTCAACGTTCCTTCACAACGAAGTTTCAGTTGGAGATGTGATTGAAGTTACGGCACCTGCTGGCGACTTTGTCCTAGATTCAGAGAACAGTCGCCCTGTCGTTCTCATTAGTGGAGGTGTCGGTCAAACTCCGATGCTAACCATGTTAAAAGCAGTGGCCAACCATCAACCGAATAGAAAAGTAACCTATATTCATGCGGCCATTAACAGCAAGTATCATGCCTTTAACGAAGAAGTTACGAATCTAGCAAACCAATCAGAGAACATTTCTTACTTCTTAGCGTACGAATCTCCAACTGAACAAGACAAAGAAACAAAGAACTATCAAAAAGAAGGCTATGTTGACCTTGCTTGGCTTCAATCGATTTTAGAAAACAATGATGCAGAATTTTACTTCTGTGGACCTGTTCCCTTTATGAAAGCCATCAACAAAGCATTACAAGACTGGAACGTACCACAAGAAAGAACCCATTATGAATTTTTTGGTCCTAAAGGGAGTTTAGAATAGTAGTAGTTTGAAAGGAAAAGTCAAGCCAGAGCCATGGTTTGACTTTTCTTTTCATTAACTCCTTATGTCAGTACCCAATCTTTAAACACGGGCTGATACCCATTTTTGTACAACACCTTGGTGATCTCTTCTACACTACGCTCATCTGAAATTTCAAATTGATTCGTTCCTTCAGCTTCAAACGTATAGCCGCCCACCTCTGTTTTAGAGCCTGCAGACATTTTTGTCACTCCAAGTGAAATGAGATGATCTCGCAACGGAGCTGGTTCCCTCGTTGAGAGCGTAATTCCTGCCCTTGGTAAAAATAAACGCAATGCAAGTAGACTTTGAACAAAAGCTCGATCGTCCACTTCTGACCTCGGTGTAAAGCTCCCTAAATGTGGACGGATTCTTGGAAGAGATACACTGATGTCTGTTCCGATGTATGTTCTTTGGAGATAATCAGCATGCATGCCGGTAAAAAAAACTTCTTTTCGCCAATTATCTAAGCCAAGAAGTGCACCGATATTCACACTTCGCAGACCTGCTTCACACCCTCTTTCCGGTGTTTCTAAGCGGTAACGGTAATGCCTTTTCGGTCCTTTAACGTGAAAATTTTTGTAAATCTCTTCATTGTACACTTCTTGATAAACGGTTAGCCCATCCACACCAGCTTCCTTAAGTTGTTGATACTCTGCCGTGTCAAGTGGATTGATTTCAATCGAAATCGAGTCGAAGAACTTTTTTAACACCTCGACCGTTTCCTTTATATACACTACAGACGAATGCTGCTTCGATTCTCCCGTCAAAATCAAAACATGCTTAATGCCGGTTTCCGCTAATTTTTTTGCTTCTCTCTCTATTTCTTTCATTGAAAGTTTTTGCCGTTTAAATTGATTCGTTACGCTAAAGCTACAATATGTACAATGATTCACACAAAAATCAGATATGTAAATGGGATTAAACAATTGAATCGTTTTTCCAAAATGCTGCACAGTTACTCGGTGGGCTTTTTGTGCGAGTAGTTCTAAGCACTCTCCTGCAGCTGGTGATAAAAGCTGTAGAAAGTCTTCTTTATTGAGCACATCTTTTTGAAGAATACTTATCACATCCTGCGCTGTCACTGAATCAAGAAAATTCTCTAAATCATGTGTCTTCAATTGCTGATACACGTTATAAAAACTCATTTTCGCCTCCCTCCTTCAAATTGAAATCAGCCTAAAAACCCTGTCAACGGCGATGATGCTCTTGCTTCTAAAGCCGTATCTGCGAGTCCACTGAGATAAGCACTTCTCCCTGCTTTCACACTGTTTGCAAAAGCTTCCGCCATCTGGACCGGGTTGGATGAAGTGGCAATGGCTGTATTCACTAATACCGCATCCGCCCCAAGCTCCATCGCTTCACACGCTTCAGACGGCTTGCCAATTCCAGCATCTACGATAATGGGAACATTGCTCTCTTCAATCATAATCCGCACTAACTCTTTCGTCCGAAATCCCCTATTTGAACCAATTGGGGAGCCTAAAGGCATCACTGCGGCTGCACCAGCTTCCTCTAATTGTTTTGCCACTACTAAATCCGGGCTCATATAAGGCAACACAATGAACCCTTCTTTTGTTAATGCTTCCGTCGCTTTTACTGTTTCATAGTTGTCTGGTAGTAAATATTTTTGATCTGGAATGACTTCAATTTTGACCCAATTCCCAAGACCCGTGGCTCTAGATAACTTGGCAATCCGAACAGCCTCCTCTGCGGTTCTAGCCCCAGATGTATTCGGCAAGAGAATCATGTTTTCAGGAATAGAATTGATAATGTTCTCTTCAATTGAATCAAGATCAACCCTTCTCATGGCAACAGTTATCACCTCAGCCATCGAGCTTTTGACGACATTGTGAATTAGGCTATTTCGATGAAATTTTCCCGTTCCGATCATTAGCCGACTTTTTAGCGTAACCCCGCCTATCTTTAATTCATCTTTCATTTTTTCTCCTCCTCTCCATCGTTGGCATGGACAAGGTGAAAATCGACCTTTTTTCGATGCCCTTGCGCAATCTCCTCCCTACTATAAATCTTCAGAGCATATAAGGCTGTTACATCATTCACACTAGATACTAAAAAATCAAACAAATTTACTGAAATTTTATTATCATTTGTCACACGTAAAAAAGACTACTGATTTTTTCGATCAGCAGTCTTTTCTATCACATAATCTCATCTTCTAATTTTGTTGCATGAATCAGAAAGAACCCATCGTGATCTGGAGATATCATACCCCTCTTTCTCAGCTGATTAATGGTTCGATTGATAGTCTCTCTTGACGTCCCAATCATGTTAGCGAGTTCTTTATTGGTAAAATGGGAGGTTAGTTTGTATTGATTAGCCACTTGTTCACCATGAGATTTACATAACCTAAGAAGGAGCATCACAATTTGTTCATACGTGTCACGAAGAATTTTTTCCTCTAGGCGGTTTTGAAGATCAACTAATTTCTCTCCTAAAACTTTAAACATCTTCACACACAGCTCGGGATATGTTAATAAAATGTTTTCAAATTCCCCAACTGGAATGACAATCAACTCAGCTCGCTCCACAATTTCAGCATGAGCTGGGAAATCCCCTCCCCGAAAAAAGCCAGCATGCGGAAACATATCTCCTGCCTGCAAAATCGAGACAATTTGCTCTTTCCCTGCTAAGTCGGTTTTGTGTATTTTAACTTTTCCAGAATGTATGAAAAACACTCGATCAAGTGGTTCGCCCTGCATAAAGACAAAGGATCTTTCCGAATACGGCCGCAGCCTGGCAATCCTGACGATTTGTTCAATTTCATCTTCAGATAACTCTTTGAAAAGTGACACTTCCTTTAAATGTCTTTTTATTGTTGCTAGTTTCATTTACAAAACCCCTTAGCATGGACTTTCCTCTATTTTACTGAATTGAGATCATGAAAACTGTGATCAATGTCATACCTGCACTCTGTTAGAAAAATCACATCAAATACGTGATCTGAATCACAACGAAAATGTATGTTTATTGTTACCATTTTGATAGAAAGTTAAATCAAACGTACTGGAGGAATAAAACATGACACAAACATTTACTGAAACATCTGTTGTCGCTGAGATCGTAACCAAATTCCCTAAATCAAGTGATCTATTTAAAAAATATCGGATTGATTTTTGTTGCGGCGGGAATCGTCCGCTCATTGAAGCGATCCAAGAAAGAAACCTATCGGCTGAGGAAGTGTTAACCAATTTAAACACTCTTTTTGAAGAAACAACGGCTTTACATGGAGCCAGTATTGAATGGGAGAATGCTTCCTTTAGTGAATTAATTGATTACATTATTCAAAAACACCACCGCTATCTTAATGAAGAGTTGCCTCAACTAAGCCCATACATCACAAAAGTGCTGCGCGTACACGGGGAGCATCAACCTCATTTAGCGCAAATTCATCGACTGTTTCATGAATTACGGGTGGAATTAGAGCAACATTTAATAAAAGAGGAAACGGTTGATTTCCCTCTTATTCTAGCTGTTGAGAAGCATCGCACCGAAGAAACGGTCGAGCAATTGCAAAAAATTGTTGATGCGCTTGAACATGAACACAGTCATGCTGGCAATATTTTAAAAGAACTTCGTGATGTTACCAATGACTTCACTCCACCACCAGGTGCATGCGGCACGTACCGCCTTGTCTATCAACGTCTGGAAAATTTAGAATCAGATCTCTTTTTGCACATTCATTTAGAGAATAACGTGCTGTTTCCACGCGCACTTGCAGGGGAGTAAGTTCGCTTTAGTGGGTGTTATTGTCCGGTCACGTTGATTTATTAGCCGGTGGGAACGATTTATTGTCGAGCACGGCCATTTTATTGTCCACATTCACGATTTTATTGTCCCGCAAACCAACACTCCCAGCTGTGCCAACACATAAGGCATTGAAAAAGGTAAAATTGACCTTTTTCAATGCCCTCACAAAGCTCCACGCTAGGGGTGTTCTCTAACTATACTCCTTTGACTTGCTATCTTTCTTTTCTTTTTTCCACAAAACTCCAGGCCAGAATGCATATTTTCCTAATACAGTCGTAATCGCAGGCACAAGTAATGGTCGAACGATGAATGTATCCATTAAGATTCCAACAGCTGTAACGATCCCAAACTGCACCAATACTTGAATGGGCATAACAGCGAGAACAGCAAATGTCCCAGCCAAAATGAGGCCGGCTGAACTAATGACACTACTTGTTCCTTCGACCCCTGTTGCAATCGCCTTTTTATACGGCATTGTTTTACTCTTTTTCCAAATGCTTGAGATCATAAAGATGTTATAATCTCCTCCAAGTGCAACAAGGAAGACAAAGGTATAAAGCGGAATCAGTCCCTGCATAGCTGGGGCAAGACCATAATGAATAATCAACCAACCTAATCCAAGTGCAGAAAAGAAGGATAATACAACCGTAAACAGGAGATACGCCATGGCAACAACAGAACGTAAATAGATGACTAATAAAATAGCCATGATGATTAGAATGACAGGGATGATGCGATTTTGATCTGCGTTTGTAATCACTTTCGTATCATACAATTCTGCCGTTTCCCCACCAATCCACACGTTCTCAGAGGCACGGTTAACACCAGCTCCATTAAGCGCGTCCTCTACTACTTGTTTGATCAACGGTATTTCTTCAATCGCTTGTGATGAATAAGGATCCATTTGCACCTTTACTTCATATTTTTGAATCTCCTTATTTTTCTCTCCCAAAACGGGTTCGCTTACATTCTCAACTGCTTCTAGTGCAAGAAGCGTATCTTGTAAATCAACCTCATTCCCTTTTGTATCAACAAGCACTTGTATTGGTGCTATTTCACCAGCAGGATAATGCTCTGCAATGATTGAAAAGCCTTCTCTAGATGGCATATCCTCTGGAAACGAATCTAGTAATCCATAACTATACTCGATTCTTGGTACAACAGCTGCTAACGAGACTAAGAGAATCATAGTTACAATAATAATCCTCCACGGTTTTTCCGTAACGAGGCGACCTGTCATTTTACTAAAAGCACTTCGCATTTTTGGTTTTCGAACAGGCTTCCCTTTTTTCTTTTCCAATTCAACAATCATGCGTTCTGTTCTTGGAATAAAGGGGAAAAATGCTACTCTTCCAATCAGAGCAAGTAAAGATGGCAACAGCGTTACAACAGCAATCGCCATCACGAGAATCGCCAAACTAAAAGGTACAGCAAACCGATCATAGGAAGCATAATTGGCAAGACCTAAACTTAACAACCCGATCATCGTTGTTAATCCACTCATCATAATAGCTCCGCCAGAGTTTGCTAGAGCTAGCTGCAATGCCTTATATTTGTTTTCTTCCAATTGCAATTCATCACGGTATCTTGAAATTAAAAACAAGCAATAATCCGTCCCTGCACCAAACAAAAGAACCGTCATAATGGAAATAGCTTGTGCATCGACAACAATCCATCCCTCTCGAGCTAAAAACCCGAGCAAAGGACTAATAATCCCAAAAGCAAAACCAACTCCTATTAAAGGTACAATCGCTAAAATCGGTGATCGATACAACAAAATCAACAAAATCAACACTAATAAAACGGTCGCAATGAGCAAGGTGAAATCTGCTTGGCTAAACAACTCAGTTGCATCAATGGAAATCCCAACTGGTCCACTAAAGCGAAGGTGCAACCCTTCTTCTGCTAGGTCGATATGTAAAAGTTCTGTTCCTGTTAGGCTCCCTACCTTTTCCTCGAGTACGCTTAAAGCCTCTTTCAATTCATCGACGCTTGCATCACGATTAAAAAATACAGGAGTCGTAATTGCCTTTTCGTCCTCTGAAGCTGCATTTCGTAACACATCAATCGGCAACTGACCAAAAGGTGGAACCATAGACTGCTCTTGAAGTGGGTTTACTTCTAAGTCCATGTATAACGATTGAATCAGTTGAAAGTTCTCTTCTGTAAGGCCACTTTCTTGGTACCAAACTAATAGCAAAGGAATTCCAACATCATCAGAAAACTGTTCTTCTATGATCTGGTCGGCTACAACGGACATCGCATCTTCCGGCAACAAGTTACTTGTATTGGTCTCATGTTCATTAACTGCTGGCCAAATAACAGACACTAGTCCAATCAAGACCATCCAAACGATTAACGTGAGCCAACGAGTTTTTGAACCCGCCACATATGAAGTATAATTTTTTAGAAAATGGTTCATTTCCATCTCTCTCCCTTTTTCAGTCAAAACACATATTTGCATTAATTATATATACCGGTTAGTTAATTATCAATTAAAATGTGTTTATATAGAGCAACAAGAGCTGTTTATGTATGCTATACTAAAACATAATTTTATTTTTCAAGGAGAGACAGATGGGAAACACATCGAAACGAGCTTTAGGGAGACCTCCTACTAATCAACAAAAGCAACCAACAGATCATCTCATTCTAAATGCTGCTACGAGCCTGTTTTTAAAGAATGGCTACAAAAATATCTCCGTTGATGACATTGCAGCAACATGCAATGTCACAAAAGCAACCGTCTATTATTACTACTCCAGCAAAACGGAATTATACACGGAAGCAATGATACAGTTAATGTACCGGATTCGTCAGCATATGGAAACGATGTTAAGCAAAGATCTTCCTTTACGCGAGCGCTTGTTAGAAGTGGCAACTGGTCACTTAAAAGCGACAGTCGACATCGATTTAGATCATTTTTTGAGAGAAACAAAAGACGTCTTATCAGATGAACAAATCAAAAAAATGCATGATGCCGAGCATTACATGCATGATGTAATAGAAAAAGCCTTTAACGAAGCAATGGACTCAGGAGAAATAACTGCTGTAAATCCTTTATTTGCTACACAAGCATTTATCTCTTTAATGAAGGTTGGAAATTACCGAAATCCAGATAACACTCCTATTTTCCCAACGATTCAAGAATCGGCTGAACAACTTGTCGCTTTCTTTTGGAATGGACTTTTTCAAAAAAACTAATTTCATAGTAACAAGACAAACGTAGATTAAGGAGATTTTCATGAAAAGACATTTTGACGTGATTATTATTGGCGCAGGTTCAATGGGGATGGCTGCGGGATATTACTTAGCAAAGCAAGGCGTTACAACTTTACTTGTTGATGCGTTTGACCCTCCTCACACTGAAGGTAGCCACCACGGGGATACACGAATCATCCGTCATGCTTACGGAGAAGGCCGTGGGTATGTGCCGCTTGCGTTACGCGCACAACAATTATGGGATGAATTACAAAATGAAACACACCACAATATTTTTACGAAAACTAGGGTCTTAGGGTTTGGTCCCAAAAACGATTCTGCTTTTATTGATGAAGCCATCGAAAGCGCCAAACAATATTCCCTGCCTATAGAAGTACTTGATGCAACCGAAGTTCAAAACCGTTGGTCTGGCGTCAAACTTCCGGATGATTATCATGCTATATTTGAGCCTGAATCAGGTGTATTGTTTAGTGAAAATTGTATTCGTGCGTACCGTGAGCTTGCACTTGCTCACGGCGCAACAATCTTACCGAATACGCCCGTTGAGGACGTGACCGTTGGGGAGAATAGCGTTTCCATTCAGACAGATAAAGGCTTATTCACCGCCAATAAACTGATATTAAGCTCTGGTGCTTGGAACAGTAAATGGTTCGCTAAACTCGACTTAAACGTTCCCATTGAGCCACGTCGGCAAACAATTGGCTGGTTTGAAGCGGATGAAATGCTATATTCATCGACTACATTCCCAGCGTTTACGGCTGTTAGCTCAATCGGAATGTATTATGGCTTTCCAAGTTTTGATGGGAGTGGTGTCAAAATAGGGCGGCATGATTACGGTCAACCAGTTGATCCGGATAAGGTTGATCGTCAGTTTGGTATTTATCCAGAAGATGAAGCGTATACTCGAGAGTTTTTAGAGCGTTATATGCCCCAAGCTGCTGGCAGCCTAAAAAGAGGACGGGTGTGCATGTACACGAATACCCCTGATGAACATTTTGTGATCGACTTGCATCCTTTTTATAAACATGTCGTTCTCGCCGCTGGTTTTTCTGGTCATGGATTTAAATTTGCTAGTGTAATAGGAGAAGTCCTAAGCCAATTAGCTCTTACTGGAAAAACCAAACATGATCTTTCACTTTTTTCGATCACGCGACCAGCATTGCAACAATCTAGCCGAAACAATTAAAAAACTCAGGGTTGAGTAGAGCACGAAAAAAGGAAAATCTCCCTTTTTTCGTGCTCTTGGCTCAAAAGTACCCTGAGTTTCTCTTTATCTTATTTCACTTTCAGTAGCCTTCTGTTTTTTTCTCGTTCAAAGGAAGAAAAAGATCAACCACCGCGCTACCATGTTCATTGTTAAAAACCTTCAATTGCCCCTTATGAGTTGATTCAATAATTCGCTTGCAAATCATGATCCTAAGCCATTCCCGCCTTGTTTTGTTGTGACAAATGGTTGACCAGCTTTTGTAAGAATTTCATTAGGAAATCCTTCTCCATTATCCTCAAACCGAATCCGGATAGACTGAGCAGAAGCCAACTGGACAGAAATCGAAATAACCCCATTTTGTTCAACTGCCTCGACACTGTTTTTAAATAAATTGATAAAGACTTGCTTCAATTGATTTCCATCACAATACATAGCTGGAACGTCTTCCAAGTTCAACACAAAATCAATGTTTTTAGGAAGTGCTAGACTGGATAAAATCACTTCAAGTTCTGTAAATAATTTACTCATCACATACCAATCTTTTGCATTCACAGTTGGTCTAGATAAATTCAGAAATTCATTTGTAATATGGTTAATTCTCTCAATTTCTTTTAGTAGAACTGGTGTGAAAGATTCATCATATTGATTTTCTTGAATGAGTTGAATAAACCCTTTTAACGTTGTTAAAGGATTTTTAATTTCATGTGCAACTCCAGCTGCTAATTGCCCGAGGATTGATAATTTCTCTGCATCCTGAATGTACGATTCCGTTTTTTTATACTCAGAAATGTCGTACAACTGAATTAAACTTCCTTCTAAAAAAGGAAAACAATCCACTAAACAAATACTCGTTTGGGGGTTGCGCAGAACCATTTCATAGTCATTTAAGCTGTTGCCTTGTTCAATGAATTCCTGAATGTCATGAAACTCTTTTATATCATGGATAAACTGTCCCTTTTTTTCAAGGGCAGGCATGAGCGATTTTGCTTTTGGATTAGCCGTAATAATATGACCATTTTTCTCAATCACGATATATCCAATCGTCGATTTTTCTAGCATCATTTGATTGATTTGATCTAAATAGCGGTTTTGTTCGCGTAAATCTAATTCTCTTTGAATGGAATCAACAACAGTTTCTAAGGAAGTGAGAATCATAGGATGCGCATAGTTTAAAAATGTCATAACCGATATGGTGCCTTTTAACTTGTTGTTTACAGATAGCGGAACACTGTAACATGCAGCTGAATGAAGAAAATGGTGATAGTGATCAGATCCTAACAATTGAATGGGACGATTTAACTCTATTGCAGCCAAAACAGAGCTAACACCAGCTTTCTCTTCTGTAAATTGAATCCCTTTCTGTAATCCAGCATGGTGTACCATTGTATCTTTCATGCTTTTATCTCCAATTGACTCAATAAAAACTCCATTCTGATCGGTTACTGAGACTAATAATGGAATTCCTTTACTTTTCTCTAAAAATTTTTTGATAAAAAAATGAATGACAACGATCATCTCGTTGTATTCCATCTCCATTTTTGCTAATTCTTCAGCCGTAACCTTTGAAAAAGAAGGAATCTTACTTGGATCCACTCCATTTCTTACACAACGCTCTCTTACCTCGCTATATATGCTTGAACCATGCCTAAATCAACCCTTTTGATTCTATTTCTATTAATATCTAAAACATGTTTTAATCCATCTCTAGTTAAAAATTTCTAAATCATCACAAACTTCACTAACGTGTAGCCATTCCTAGTGCTTTTTAACTAGTTACGCAATTACATTTATAAACACTTTCAAACTAAAGTTACTGACTCTTTCATTATAAAAAATTTCCTGGTCATTTCATATACATCGTGCTACCGAATTGCTGATATTTTTCAGATCATTACACCTTTATCAAAATGAACCTTCCTCATGAGACATGCGAATCAATGATCTGCTCTAGCTCCTGTAAATATAATTTGGCCATTCGAGTCAATTGTGTTTTCTTATGAACAATCCAGCCAACCGAGATCGACTCATCCTCTTCAAGAGGAACGGACACAATATTCGATCCATTTAAATCTGAGTTTAAAATTCCAGTTGAGATCGTATATCCATTTAAACCAATTAACAAGTTAAAGAGAGTGGCTCGGTCACTTACTTGAATGCTTTTTTTGTGCGGAATGGTACTAAAAATTTCTTCTGAGTAATAAAATGAATTAAATTCTCCTTGTTCAAATGATAACCTTGGATACTCTTCTAAATCTTCAAGCGTGATTGATTTTTTACACGCAAGAGGGTTTTCTGAGCTAACGAAGATGTGAGGAGATGCCTCAAAAAGCGGGTTGAACTCTAGTCCTTCTTCTTTCAGCATTTGCCTCATAACCTTCTCGTTAAATGAACTCACATACAAAATGCCAATTTCACTGCGCAAGTTTTTCACATCTTCAATAATTTCATATGTTCTTGTCTCTCTTAATGTAAATTGATATTCGTCAGCACCGTACTTTTTAATCATTTCTACAAAAGCATTGACCGCAAACGCGTAGTGCTGAGTCGAAACGGAAAACAACTGCTGAGTAGGAGCCGTATCAAAATAGCGTCGCTCTAACAGTTCCGTTTGCTCCACTACTTGTCTAGCATAACCTAAAAATTCAGCTCCGTCTGGAGAAAGAGTAATTCCTCTTGTTGTTCGTGTGAAAATCGTAATTCCTAATTCCTTTTCTAATTCCTTAACCGCTTTTGACAGGCTAGGTTGTGACATATAAAGCCTTCTTGCTGCTTCATTAATTGATCCACAAAGGACTATTTCAATTACATATTTTAATTGTTGTAGTGTCATCGTATGTCACCTCTATTTTCTTCCGCTAACTTTTCTCTTTTCTCTCACCTGTTCGATATGTAACTTTTTAACCGTATCATCCACTCGTGAATATGTAAAAAGCTTCGAGAAAATGCTATCAACCTGGAAGGAGCTCCAACGTTTTTCTGACCTACTCATTTCGTCTGTAAGTGTTCGAGTTAGGTCATTCCTCTTCATAACTTTTACATCTGGAGAAACGACATCAATCTTTTTCAACGTGCACCTTTCACTAAAAATAATGTAAGACTTAAACAAATGAGCTTCCTGCATATCCAGAACGCCTTTTATTGCGTTGATGTGCGCGCTATTTTGCCAAATCGGATTAAAAAATTGATGTTTTTGCTTGTTTGGAAACATCTGCATCCAATACCTCGATTTCTCACTTCCAAAAATCCAGCCACTATAATTTTTTGATTCAACTACATACAGCCCTGTCTCGGTGATCATAAGCAGATCGACTTCTGTCGTCTTGCCATCTTTTCCTGGTATATATAAATTCGTCATAATACGTTTATATCCATCGACCTTCTGTAACTTTAAATAAGTTAAATACTCTCCGTAATTGCCTTTGTCAAAAAACGTTTTTATAAAACCATTTCCACTAGCTGCCTCATATTTCGAATCGCGAAAATTCTTAAAAGGTACATAGACGATGTATCCTAGCACTAGTAAAAATGCGATAAATCCTATCATCACCCAACCCCCCTTTCACTATCTATTTTTCCATACCTTTGCATATTTCTTCTGATACTTTTCATCTGATTCGTCTTGAATTAATTCAAGAGCTTGCTGTTTAATTTCTTCATTTTTAGTAGCATCATATAACTTTCCTAACCCCTCCATAATATCAAATCGAATCAACGTGTAGTTTTTTTCCGTTAAACAATTAAGATACCTCTCTCGAAGGTGATTGACGACCATCTCTCTCTGCTCTTCTCCTGCTAGCCCTACGCGCCAAATTGCTTGCAAGCTATGTCGAGCTGTCACAAATTTCTCATCTTTCATCACTTCCCAGACAGCCGAAAAATCTTGAATTATCCTTTTTTCTGGATCACTAATAGCCAAATTCGCTAGAAATTGCGCTGCTCTCGAACGCTTATGCGCGTCTTTATTCGTGACCTCTTCTCGCAATTGATCCCATACTTCATAAGCCCAGTCTACTTCTTCTTTTGTAACCTCTATAATGGTTTGATAAGCCTCATATTGTATTTGTTTGTCTTTAGATGCGAGGTCTTTAAGAACTTGCTGGATAGATTGCTCCATTGGTTCAACTCCTATAACTTTCTATTTCTCATTAATCATACAGGAACCTAGCTTTTTTGTTAATATTTGTCTATACAATAGACAAAAGAAGAAGGTCACGTATTTTACATACATGACCTTCTATTTATGAGTCTCACTTCGTAAACGGAACATTCAATAATTCCGGTACGGTGACGAATTCGTAACCTTGTTCTTGCAAGGTCGGAATTATTTGACGAAGAGATTCAATCGTATTCGTTCGATCTCCGTCCCAATCCGCGCCGTCATGCATGAGAATAACCGCACCAGGGTGAACGTTATCTAATACATTCGATGCGATCACTTCTGGCGGATCTTCTTGCCAATCCAACGAATCGACAGACCAGCCAATAATTAAGTATTGCATTTCAGCAAGTTTTTCTACCAATTCATTATACAAAAAACCGTATGGTGGCCGAAATAAACTGGTTCGATACCCAATCACGTCATTCAGAGCGTCTTCCGTTCTAGCTACTTCCCTCTCTAATGTAGGTATATCTCCCTCTTCCACAAGGTTCGGATGGAAGTACGTATGATTTCCAATCACATGACCTTCATTATTGATTCGCTGAGCAATCTCAGGAAATGCAACTGCTCTTGATCCCATTAAGAAAAATGTAGCTGGAACATTGTATTGATTTAATACATCCAATACTTCCTCCGTAAAACGAGGGTCTGGACCATCATCAAACGTTAAAGCGATTCTATTTTGATCAGCAGGGCCTTGTAAAATAAATGTATCTGGGTAGCGTTGCTGCAAGATCCTCATATCTACTGGTACCTGACGAACTCGTTCTGGATTTTCAGGCCCTCCTCTAAGATCAGGAATGTCTTCTTTAGGGTTATCAGACTTGTCTTTCTTCCACCAAAACTGCTGCTCCACATCACCATTTACAGCGCTCGTCTCATTTGCTTGAGTAGCTAAGCTATCTGAAATTTGAAAACATAATATAAGCGCTAAAACCAACATCCATTTGATCATTTTCTTTTTCATCTATTCATCTCCTATCTACTAATAAACACATCGTTATTTTTTATTAAAAAGGAGGGTTTATTCAAAGAAAAAGAAAATAATTCTAAATTCAAAGGCTGTTTGTGAAAATGGTTGTTGGTGAAGCAAGTTTTTTTCATAATCAAATGGAGTAGAAGTCACAGACATTTGCTCCATTTGATTCAAAAGATTTTCTAATTTAAACAGTTGAATTCCTTAAAGTTAAATAAAAACAAAAACCATTCACGACCGTCAACAACAACAAACCAATAAACACATTGCTATACATGATGGCGTGGTCCTGCGCAAAAGAAAGAGGATTAAGCAGGACTCCACTTTCGTAATCTAAAATTTTCCCGATAACAGCTCCACCAATTGCTCCTGACATAAAATTAAATAAGTTGTAAATTCCCATTCCAACCCCTATTTCATTTTTAGGAAGAGAGGTGGAAATTAACGTCGCCGTTCCTGTTTGAATAAACGGAAAGGCAATATAACTTATAATCACAACCAACCCTATGACCCAAGCCGGGCTGCCAACAAATGTCGATAACAAGAAAAAACCAGTTACCATTAACACAAATGCAATGATAACTACCTGCTTACTCCCTCTTTTATCGGTTAAAACCCCCGCTATTCTTCCAGTAAAAGCAGCCGCCATTGCAGCTGGGAAAATCGTAAGCCCGATATGTAATGTGTTAAGATGATTCACTTCATTTAACATAAGAGGCAGCATTAACATCATGCCGAACATCGTCATAATCGCAAAAAAGCCAGCAAGAATCGTCGTTCTAAATGGTCTGTTCCGAAATAAATCAGGACGGATAAATGGATTCTCACTAGTCCGCGTTCTTGCGGCAAACAACCCAAAAAATCCGATACTACTTACGAGAAACCACCAATTAACCACTGTAATGAAAAGCATTAATGAAGCAACCGCGAACGCAATCAGCCCTGCCCCAAAAATATCGACTTTTCCCTCCTTCTTTTTCTCTTCCGGCATCCAAATCCAAAAAAACGGAATAGCGAAAATGACCAATGCAGAGATTAAAAAGAGAAACTGCCAATTAAGAACACCAGCAATAAATCCACCAATGACTGGTCCAATTCCTGAAGCAAAAGCCATTGTACTTGAGACAATTCCAAGTACTTTTCCCCTTTCCTCCTGAAAATATCTTGTCGGCACAATAAAAACTAATGCCACAATGGAAGAGGCACCGGCTGCCTGAATAACCCGAGCAAGAATAACAACCCCAAAGCTAGGTGCAAAGAAACCCAAAATAGAACCAGAAACAAAAAAACTTAATCCAATGGTTAATAACGTTCTTAAAGGATAAATATCCGCTAACTTCCCGTACATTAATGCCCCAATCGCATAAATGACAATGTACCCAGTAACAACCCAACTGACTTGTGAGGGAGCAAGCGAGAACGTCAGCGCAATATCAGGCACTGCAATCATAAACATCGTTCCATTCATGACAGAAAACAATAAAACTGAGCAAATTAAAAAGATGACTTTCTTCTTTTCCGATTTAGTTAGACTCTTTTCTAGACTGGCTTGCCCGGCAATCGTTGTCATGTTTTCACCTCTCCTTCCATCTTCAAACTGTTATCTCGAATTCATTATACTCCTGTTCCGAAGAATTTACCTTATTTTAACAATGGTTTTTGGTTTTTATTAGCTCTTTTATAATAGTTCGGCCTCACACAATGCTTTACCTATTTCAAAATGAAAACCTTAAACAAGAAAAAAACTACTCCATCTTAGAGTAGTTTTCTTAGCTTGATTCTTTTATTGAAAATAGATGATTAATATTTTTTCATGTTAACACTGAATAATACTTTCACATAGCTTCATAAAAACCAAACGCCTCTTTTTTTTAATCTAATTTTTGACCATTTGATTCGATTACTTGTTTGTACCAATCGAAACTTTTCTTTTTCGTGCGATTCAAAGAGCCATTTCCTTCATTATCTTTATCTACATAAATGTAGCCATAACGTTTCTTCATTTCTCCAGTCGAAGCACTAACAATATCAATTGGGCCCCAGCTTGTATAACCGATGATTTCGACCCCATCTTCAATCGCTTCTCCCATTTCGGCGATATGTTTCCGTAAATACTCGATTCGGTAATCATCCCTTATTTCACCATCACCGTTCACTTCATCAATAGCACCTAATCCATTTTCGACGACAAATAAAGGTTTTTGATAACGATCATATAATTGGTTAGCTGTGATACGGAACCCTTTAGGATCAATCGTCCATCCCCATTCTGATTTTTCTAAGTACGGGTTTTCAATTGAACCAAATACGTTACCGGCTGTTTGATTTTTAAGTACTTCCGGATCTGTACTCGTTGCTCGACTTGCGTAATAGCTAAATCCTATATAATCAACGGTATGTTTTTTTAATAACGCTTCGTCCCCCTCATTCATTTCAATCAACAGGTTATGGTCTTTAAAGAAGCGTTTCGCATATCCTGGATAAGCTCCACGAGATTGTACGTCGATAAAGAAAAACGATTCACGGTCTTTATCCATCGCATCCATAACGTCTTCTGGGTTGCACGAAAATGGGTACGTCATCCCTGCAGCAAGCATACATCCAATTTTAGCATCTGGGTTGATCTCATGACATGCCTTTACCGCTAAAGCACTTGCTACTAATTGATGATGCGCAGCCTGGTACTTAATCTGCTTCTGATCTTCTCCTTCTTGAAACACAAGACCTGCTCCAACAAAAGGGAGATGTAAAAGCATGTTAATTTCGTTAAATGTCATCCAGTATTTCACTTTCTCTTTGTAACGCTCCAAAATTGTTTTTGCGTATGTCTCAAAAAAACCAACAAGCTTGCGGTTTCTCCAGCTACCGTATTTCTCAATCAAATAAACAGGAACATCAAAATGAGCAATCGTGACAACGGGCTCAATATTATGCTTCAATAATTCATCAAATAAGTCATCGTAAAATTGCAAGCCTGTTTCATTCGGTTCTGCATCGTCGCCATATGGAAAAATACGAGCCCAACTAATGGACACACGAAGAGCTTTAAAACCCATCTCCGCAAAAAGAGCGATATCCTCTTTATATCGATGGTAAAAGTCGATTGCTTCATGAGAAGGGTAAAATTCTCCTTCTATCGGTGTAAACTGTTCTAGTTTCCCGAACATCATATCCCAACGCTTCTTTCCAGTTGGCAATAAGTCAACAAGCGTCAACCCTTTTCCTCCCTCTAAATACGCACCTTCTGTTTGATTGGCAGCAATCGCACCGCCCCATAAAAAGTTCTCTGGGAATTGCACTTTAGACATCATAAAACTCCTTCCATTATTAAAAGAAAAACCAGAAGGAAGGCCAAGATATCGTCCTGTATTCCTTCTGGTTCTATCATTTAGACCATTATTTAATTAATGTAATTAAGCTATCACCATGTTTCACTTCTTTTTCATTCGTTGTCATCAAGTTATAGTGATCTGGATTTGTGACAACTACAGGTGTAGAAATCTCGTATCCAGCTTCCTGGATTCCCTTAATATCGAACTCAATCAGAAGTTGTCCTTTTTCAACACGATCTCCTTGTTTCACAAGTGCTTCAAAGAACTTGCCTTGTAATTGAACCGTATCCATCCCTACATGAATTAACAATTCCGCACCGTTATCAGAAGTAATCCCAATTGCATGCTTTGTTGGGAACAAGGCTGAAACCATACCCGACACAGGAGCTACTAATTTTCCTTCTGCTGGAACAACCGCAACACCTTTACCGAGCGCCTCTGTAGAAAACGCATCATCTTTAATGTCTGATAAAGGCAGTACTTGACCGACGAATGGACTGGAAATGACTTCACCTTTTGCTTCTACTTCACTGTTTACGTTTTTTTCTTCTACTCCTGAATCTACAGATGTTTCAGACGTCTTTCGTTCTGCTTTCTCAAGTGGCGTTTCTTCTTTATTCACACCACCAAATAAATACGTTAAAACTGTACCTAATACAAAGGCTACAACCATCGCAATTAAAGCACCCCATACAGTCATATCAAGACCATTTGGACCAATAAAGGATGGGATCATGAAGATTCCAAGGCCACCAATCATATACGTTTGTGTTCCGAAGAATCCAATGATTCCTCCACCAATACCAGCAGCAATACAACTGATGATAAATGGTTTTTTCTTCGGTAGCGTAATCCCGTAAATGGCAGGTTCTGTCACTCCGAAGATACCTGAAATGAATGCCGGAATACTAAGTGACTTTAATTTTTTATTCGTTGTTTTTAAATAAACACCAAGTACCGCACCAATTTGTGCAAACGAAGCAGCAAACATCATTGTTAATACTGGGTCTGCACCAAATGTTGATAAGTTGTTAATGACAACAGGTACAAGGCCCCAATGTAACCCAAAAATAACTAATACTTGCCAGAAACTTCCGATAAATAAACCTGCAATGACTGGACTTAAATCATAAACAAATACCGTCCCTTGACCAATAATTCGTGCTGCCCATGTAGAAATTGGTCCAATGATCATAAATGTTAATGGGACAATAACAAGCAATGTAAAAAATGGTACTAAGAATGTTTTTACAACATCAGGAATAACTTTCTTAAACCAGTTCTCAATTTTTGCTGCAAAATAGGTTGCTAGAATAACTGGAATAACGGAAGATGCATAACTCATTAAAATAACCGGTATCCCCAAAAATGTTACATAAATAGGCGATTCAAACATCGTTCCTGCAAATAATACGTAAAGCGGATCTCCTGTCATTAATGTATCAACTGCTGGATACACTAATGCCGCACCAATCGTAATCCCGATAAATGGTGATCCACCAAACTTCTTCATGGCCGTGTAACCTAAGAAGATCGGTAAGAAATGAAACAAAGAATCTCCAACAATATTGAGGATTTGATACGTACCATCACTTGCATCAAGCCATCCAATCGCTAAAAATAAGGCAGTAAATCCTTTAATCATCCCAGTAGCAGCTAACACACCTAAAATTGGTGTAAAGATGCTTGCGATGATATCGATAAAGCGACTTAAGAGACTACCTTTCTCTTCTTTTTCCTCTTCTCCACTTTGCTGTGATTGATCCGCAAACCCACCGACAGCGACAACCTCTTTATACACATCTGGAACATGATTCCCAATGACAACTTGATACTGACCACCGCTTTTCATAACGGTTACCACATCATCCATCTCTTTTAACGCTTCTGTTTGCGCTTTGCTTTCATCTTTTAATTTAAAACGTAATCTTGTAATACAGTGAACAACACTTTTCACATTTTCTTTTCCGCCAACTCTTTCAATAATGGTTTTGGCTAATTGCTCGTATTTCATGACTAACCCCCGCTTTCTCATTATCTTTCGTCTTTTTTTCCAATAAAAAACCTGATCCGATCGAGCGCACAGAGATATCATTTGTGCTTCTCATCAGACCAGGTTAAGCCCACTTAAGGTAACATTCCATGGTAGAAATATTAAGTTTTGACTTCTATCTTTCTCAAAAAAAGTAAGAGTGCTGTTGCTTTTTGAACTTTTTTTACTCATGCTCAGCTCTGTTGGTAACGCTGTGTGACGCGATAAATGTGAAGCGTCAAATAGATGATTTCATCCTTCGAAATCTCCCAGTTATAGCTCTTTTCTAGGTATACTTTAATTTTTTCACTACACCGGAAGGCTTCTGGGTATTTTTTATTCAACTGTTCATAGAGGAAATGGTCTTCAGATTCCTCCACTTTTTCTTTACGGACAAACCTCATCGCAAAGAAGCGAAGGTGAGTCAGAAAGCGTTCATAGTTAATGGAGCTTTCATCTAATTCCATGCCGAAATGGTACTTTACAATGTTTAGTATATTGTTCACCATTTCTGTTACTTGTACGGCTTCCGCCATATTTTCACCGGATAGTTGGCTATTGACTAAATGAAGCGCAATGGACGCTGCCTCATCTTCACCAAACAAAATCCCCGTTTCTTCTTGAATAATGGCTAGTGCTTTCAATGCTACTTGAAATTCAAGTTTATAATGTTTTCTTATTTCCCATAGAAGAGGGTTTTTTAAAGCAATCCCCTGCTCATGTCTGCTAATAGCAAAACTAATATGGTCTGTTAAAGCTACATATAGATGATCATCTAACTTGTAAGGCAGTCGCGATTTGGCATAATCTAAAATCTTAGACGATATATTTAAATATCTTTCAGAAGTATCGTTTAATAGCTTAGCTAACTTATCCGAAACACCATGTTTTTCTAAAACAAAGGTTTTCTCGATCTTAGAAGTATCGATTGGCTCTCCAGCTTTTTTTTGAAAGGCAAGCCCTCTCCCCATTACAACCACTTCTTGGTCTTTTTCGTTATTTGCTATTACGACATTATTGTTAAACACTTTTTTAATCTTCATCTTCAAACCCGCCCTACTTCTGTTTTGTTTCGGTCTTCTGTAAAAATGGGTACAAAAAAAACCCAACCTTGTATACAGAATACCAATAACGAGATTCCGAAACAAACTTAGGTTTTGCCTGCCGAACAGTAACAATCCGTCTAAGAAAAAATATTTAATTGAAATCGCTTACTCATTTTATATCATGGGATTAAATAGATTGTCAACAGATCTTCAAAAAAATTTCCTGTTTTTTAGATCTTGTTTATGAGTATGATAGAAACAGAGTGATGGAGAGGAGAAACCTATGAAATTAATTGCAACAGATATGGATGGAACATTATTAAACGAGAACAACGAAATTAGTCCTGAAAACATTCAGGCCATACTCAAAGCACAACAATTAGGTATCGAGGTTGTCATTGCAACAGGTCGATCTTATGAGGCAGCATCAAAACCTTTACAAAAAGCGGGATTATCATGTCCAATCATTTGTGTAAATGGCTCTCTCATCTATTTGCAAAATGGTGAGATCATTCGTAGTATTCCTTTAGAGAGAGAATCATGCAAAAAAATCGAACTCGCTTGTACGAGTGAACATAGTTACTTTGAAATATTCACGAGTGCTGGAGGTTACTCCATTAACCGTGATCATTTTATTCATGTATTGGTGAATATGATGAAATCGCACTATCCAAACGTCGGAACAGACGAGATTAAGGAGCGAATTCAGCAACGTTTTCAAGATGAAAAGATACAAACCATTGATGATTTTGATCAACTTTTCAATAATGACAACATTGACGTTTACAAGTTCCTTGCTTTCTCACTAGAAGATGAATCTCTACAAAGAATTCGTGAACAGTTAACAAATGAACATGACCTTACTATTACCTCATCTGGTCATCTAAATCTAGAATTCAATCATAGGGATGCTAATAAAGGAGTCGCCCTTGCCTTTTATACAGACAGATTAGGGATTGAACTTAAGGATGTAATGGCACTCGGTGATAATCTTAATGATTATTCTATGCTCGAAGTAGCTGGGTATAGTGTTGCAATGGAAAATGCTGATCCTGTTATCAAAAATCTATGTGATTTCACGACAAAAACTAATTCGAACGACGGGGTAGCCTTTGCGATTGAGAAAGCACTAAAAGGTGGCTTCCCTAAGAAAGTATCTTAACCTACAGAAATACAACGGTTACAAAATCCTTGACCACTAAAAAAAAATCATGTTATAGTTATCGCAACTTAACAAAACAACCCTTTTAGGATTGTAACTGTTCACACAGGCAAAACCTAAATCACGTATGCATGAGGAATTCGTATGTCCCTCTTACGTGGTTTAGGTTTTTTTATTTGCATTTTGTGACAAAGATTCACTATCAAATATTTTACTTGGAGGTTTTCACATGACAAATTATCAATTTCCAGAAGGATTTTTATGGGGTGGCGCTACAGCAGCCAACCAATTAGAAGGTGCCTATCTTGAAGGCGGCAAGGGAATGAACCTAGCTGATGTGATGCCTGGAGGAAAAGTCCGTTTAAATGTTATCTCAAAACCTGGTTTCGATTTTAAAATTGACCATGATAAACATACGTATCCGAACCACGATGGAATCGACTTCTACCACCGTTATGCAGAGGATATCGCCCTATTTGCTGAAATGGGCTTTAAAACATACCGGATGTCAATCGCTTGGTCTCGAATTTTCCCTAAAGGAGACGAATTGGAACCAAATGAGGACGGCCTAGCCTTTTACGACAGAGTGTTCGATGAATGTTTAAAACATAAGATTGAACCAGTTGTCACGATCTCACACTATGAAATGCCTTTGTATTTAATTACTGAGTACGGTGGCTGGAGAAATCGTGAAGTCATCACTTTCTTCGAGCGTTACGCAACAACATTATTCAATCGCTACAAAGAAAAAGTAAAGTACTGGTTAACATTTAATGAAATCAATGGAGCGACTCATCTTCCAATTATGAGCCTTGGCTTCTCCCCTGCAACAGAAGATGTTCGCTTACAAGAAAGCTTCCAAGGGTTACATCATCAATTTGTTGCAAGTAGTTTAGCTGTAAAAGCTTGCCATGAAATCATTCCTGGCTCACAAATTGGTTGTATGTTAATTTATATGCCTGTTTACTCGTACGATTGCAACCCACAAAATGTTCTACATGCAATGAAAGAAGAACAAGTATTCAACTTTATTTGTGGAGATGTTCATGTTCGTGGAGAATATCCAGCTTTCTCTAAACGTTTCTTTAAAGAAAATGGCATTTCTATCGAGATGGAAGAAGGAGATTTAGACACGCTTAAGAAATACCCTGTAGACTTTATTTCATTAAGCTACTATATGTCTCGTACTGAAAAGAAAGAGCTTACTGCAGAAGAGAAAGCATCAGGAAATCTGATCGCGGGTGTAAAAAACCCACATCTTGAAGCGAGTGATTGGGGCTGGGAAATTGACCCAACTGGTTTACGAATTGGCTTAAATCAACTGTATGACCGTTACCGTGTTCCGCTCTTCATTGTTGAAAACGGACTTGGCGCATACGACACAGTTGAAGAAGACGGTAGCATCAATGATGATTATCGCATCAATTACTTGCGCGAACATATTAAAGCAATCGGAGAATCAATTGAAGATGGCGTCGAAGTGATGGGCTACACTGCTTGGGGTTGTATTGACTTAGTAAGTATGTCAACCGGCGAAATGTCGAAACGTTACGGCCTAATTTATGTAGACAAACACGATGACGGCAGCGGTACCCTTGAACGCAGAAAGAAAAAGTCATTCTACTGGTACCAAAATGTAATTGAATCCAATGGAGCGAAATTAGATTAATAAAGGAAAAAGCAGAGATCACGAGTTTTCCTGATCTCTGCTTTTATGTCTGTAAATTCCACTTAATACTCAAACCAAAACCCCGCTACATTTAACCCTCTCAATTCTTCTACATCTCCTTTTTCGTCCTCCAGTTTGAGGAGCCCTTTTGAATAAAAAAGAAACCAATTAAAGCGTCTCTCCTGTACTTGAACGACTTCTGGTACAATCTCCAACATATCTTCAGGTGTTACATGTTCAACGATCTTCACACATTGCCAGCTAGATAAACATTGATACGATTCCTTTGAATTTACAAAATGATCAAATGAAGCTGGATTAGTCGGAACTCTAAAAATGGAAAACAATATAAGTATCACGACGACAAAAACGATTTTTCTTCTTTTTTACTACTGACCGTTTCATAGCAAATGACAAGCCCTAACACAGAATAAAGAGTGATCCAATACAGCCACTCAATTCCAAAAATATAGGCTCCAAAAAAAGAATTGATAGCACCAAAAAAAAGAAACTGGATGGAACTTTTAATAGAAGGAAAATGTATTTCTTTACGCACTTCCTCCCAGGCTTCTTTATTTTTTTTGATGTAAAGGTTGTATGCGCTTAGAAACAAAATAACCATCATAAAAACATAGTTCAATCATGATCCCCTCCAAGCTCATCCAATTGATGACACAACAATTATCTGATAAAGTTTGTAAACAGCCATTCGAATCCTTTATAGCCAATCCATAAAAAGTAAATTACATATGTAGCCACTCCAGCGACTCGTAACAAATGATGTTCAGCCTTCTCAATTTTTGAAGTTCCTATAAGAACTAATGCCAGAATCCAAAAAAGAGTAGAGCCTTCACTTTGAACATATAAGAGCGCCGATACAATCGACAATAAAAGGAAAAGGATACGTGAACGATCCGTATTCCTCTCGATTTCTAGTTCTTTCATAAAACTCTCCTTTAAATAACCATATATGTATTAAATGAACTTCTTTTGTTCCCGTCCAAGCAAACTAAAAAAAGATCAACGTTACGATCGTAAGCAGTACAATAGAAAAAATAATTCTAATTACAATTACTCTTTTACCAACACCCGCTTTTGACTCTAAATAATTGATGTAACTAATGGTTAACAAAAAGCCAATAAGCGTAGTCATGAATCCATCCATGTTATCCATCTCAAAAAATTGCAACGCCCCTATTAATATCATAACTGTGCCAATTGCACCTACAACCATTATGGAATAATTTCTTTTTCTGTTTTCTTCCAATTAGTTATCTCCTCTCAACAAAACCAGTGAGGTCATATTTCCTTTTAGATTTTAACATAATTATCCAAATAATGGAGTATATTATAAAAGTTCTCTATCATGTTACCTTTTGTGGGAAAGTGTTAACTAGTACAATCTAAAAAAATGAAACGTTCACTATCTCATATACGTTTCATACTAAGAACGTACAATCCATTTTAGCCGGAGGAGTTTTTGACGTGTTTAAACGAATTGTAATTACAGGATTTTTCACTTGTCTTATTATGGGAGCTATCAATGGCGCAATCGCTATGGAGCCTAATAAGCGAGATGTTGTTCCTATTGAAACAACCGCCAAGGAAGTACCAGTTGACGGTGTTAAAATTGACCAGGCAATGGTCGTAGAAGTGAATTCAGAAGGAAATAGGGTTCTTGTTCAACCATCTGTTCACAACCACCATGAATTGATCGCGTTAAATATAACGAAAGAGACAAAGATAACATCTAATGCACTGCCATTAACTTAACCGAACTACAAGAAGAACAAATGATCACCATACTCCATTCAAAAGCGATGACTCGGTCACTTCCACCGCAAACTGCAGCGTATGAAGTGGAAGTAATTGAGTAAGAGAGGACAAAAGTTTATTCCTAATTAGATGAGACCTAGAAGAAAGGGCTATGATTTCCTTTCTCTTTTTTCTGCTGTAAAAGGGAACCATTCCTTTGCTTGCGTTCCCTTTTTCTTTCTTCTCTTCTGAAAAAGGGCAGCATTCCTCCATTTGTGTTCCCTTTTTCTTTCCTCTCTTCCGAAAAAGAGCAGCATTCTTCCATTTGCGTTCCCTTTTTCTTTCTTCTCTTCTGAAAAAGGGCAGCATTCAAGATATCAACTCTAGTTAAGCTCTACCTCAGTGGCTAATTCCTCGAAAATCCTAAAGTTCTCTACCGTTAACACCGTACCTGTTTTGTGTTCTATTTGAGGATACACGATTTCTACGAATCCATTATCTAGTTTCTCAAAATAGAGTGGCCGATAATGTTGATCACTTTTAGAACGATAGGCTGTGATTAAATGAAATGGAAAATACGAATTTTCTTTATCCATTTGGATCGTGACAATTGTGTGAGGATCTGAATCCGTTATAGCTACAACATTCATTGGATATTCGGTTAAAGAAAGAGTTGACCCTTCCTTAAGTTCAGTATGAATAACCCACTCCTCATCGCTAGCATGTACATATGGAACGACTGTAAACTGATCCGCAAAATGTTCTCTACTAAATTGAACGTCACCTTTAAATGATGAATATTTATAAGAAATATCATGATAATTAGGCTCAGCTTGATAACCTAATAATCGAGGTGAATGTTGGACTCTGCCGTTCTCCTCTTTTCCAATCACATAGACTCCAATGCTCGGTTTTGAACCGAAAGACAGTTCTTTTGGTACTCTCAGTTTCGTATGGAGTAATACTTGTGAAGGAGTATACTGAACTGGTCCGACTTCAATTAATTGATCTTCAGCTAGCTCTTTTGTAACATAGAAATCTGTAACCGTTTCTTCAGTATCTTTTTCCACTACAATCGAAAGAACTTCTTCCCCAACCCCAATCTTATTCTGTCTAATCTCTGGAATGAAAACATCAATGGAGAGCTGGTCGGGAGCATCTTTTAAATTTTCTATGATTAAGACATCTTCATAGACTGGTTGGTTCTGAGTGAATCGAAACGGCTTTGGAAAAAAGAATTGTGGTTCATCATCAATCAGAACTCCCATTGAATCTAGCTCAATAACTTGATCGTTCCTTAGTAAATCCGTATTGACTTTAACTTTATAAGTTAAAGCAACTAATCCACTGTCATAGTAAGCCTCTTCAATTGCGAAAATAACATCCTCATTCTCTATGAACTTCTCAAGTTCTTGAAAACGTCCTTCTTCCGCCACTTTTTGCAACCTTTCGTCATCAATCATAAAAATAGGATCGTTGTTGCTACTCATTGATTGCCTTTCCCCTAATGGTAAAAAGACCGTTGCAAACAAAAGAGTAACTAAACCAATCATGAATAAAGAGGCTATCCCCATTAACACGCGCTGATTTTTCTGTATCTGCCTTTTTCTCGTACTAGCAAAAGCCTCATTTACAGCACGATCAAGTTTCTCTTTCGGAACTGAAATGTCATCTATCGATTTTTTAATACTTTGACCAAGCTTTTCCATACTGCTCTCCCCCTTCACCTAATTTTTTTTTCAATTCATTAAGTGTTCGATGAAGCTGTGATTTAATCGTTCCTTCTGGCTTTTTTAATAGTTCGGCTAATTCTTTTATGGAATATCCATAATAAAAGCGGAGTATGACCAAAGTCTTTTGCTCAGGCTTTAAGTGATTAAGCTCTTCAAGAAGATCAATTTGTTGTGTGAATGGAGGATCTTTTGTTACTTTATCGTCAAACCTATCTTGATCAAGATAAACAACATCTTTTTTTCGCTTAACTGCATCCAATGCAGTATTAATTAAAATCCTAGTCATCCATGTTGAGAAATAGTCGAGATTCTTTAATTTATCAAAATGGTTATAACCCTTGATAATGGCATCCTGCACTACATCTAATGCATCTTGCTCGTTTCGCACATAAGTATAGGCGATCTTGTACAGCTTTTCTTGCTCACCTTTGATTAATGTTTCAAATGATGGTTGTTTCGACCTACTAAATAATGATTTCAGTTTTTTCAAGCTCTTAGCCTCCTTTCACCTATTAGACTGTAAAGATTTCGAATGCGTTCCCTCTCCCAAAAAAAATTCACCTTTTTTCCCGAAAAAAAAGAGCTGCTACAGCAACTCCACCATTCATTACGGATTCCTAAAGTCATATTTATCATGAGGGACATCAAGGATATAGTTGTTAATGCTAACCGTATCGTTATCAATCCATTCAATCGTTGCCAAATCTTCACGGTAATTCCAATAGATTGTTTTCGTTTTGTCATTTTGGTTATGAATTACAAGTTCTCCTCTTATACTATCAGCTACGGTTGCATGGCCATGAGAGACAAAAGCTCGTACAGTATAAGCCCCATCTGGGGAACGCTCTTCTGTGAGAAACTCTCCTGTCGGCAATCGACTCATATCAAAAAAAGCCCAATAAATTCCGTATCCGATCCCTAATATAAACAACATGGCAAACGAAAGAAATACTGTACGTACTTTTTTCTTTGTACGTTTCATTTCATTGAAATACTCTTCGGTCATTGGTTTCCCTCTTTTGTAAATTTCATATAACTTCAAACTACGAATACAGCAAGTTCAACACGATTTAATACCCCATAGACTCCAAATTCTACTTTCTAGTCCTGCAATGTATATGGTGCACCTTCTTGACTCACAAGCGCTGAAATTCCCTTTGGATAATATGGCATTAGGCGGTCTGCTTCTGATAAATTTTTCCACTCTACTTTTACGATATTTTCTTCTTGTGGAATGGTCTTAGGTTGTTTTACCACTTCCGCATAAAACGTAATAAAATGAATATGACGGTTATTCATAAAAGCTTCGTTTAACATGGCAATATGACCAACCGTAATATCATAACCTGTTTCTTCCTTCGCCTCGCGAACAGCTGCCTCTCGTAAGGTTTCACCTTTTTCAACTCCGCCGCCCGGTAAAGACCATCTCTCATTTTTATTTAATACCATTAAAACCTTATTTTCTCTTTCGTCAAACAACAGTGCATATGCGACATCAACTCTCTCCATAATGACCACTCCACCATTTTCATATTTATCTATAATCCGACTTGCCTTTTAAACTCCTGTATTTGAGTTGCTTCGTTTCTTTTAAATTCGTCTATCAGTTCTTCTTGTCGTTCATTCCATGATTTACTTGGGTTCTCTTGTCTTTCATACTCCATGACTTGCTCTCTCATTAACATTTGCTTATATGAAGTAATGACGTATTCATTCCAATATTGATCTTCTGAGATGCCCAATTGCTTTATTATTGCTTTCGTATGAGCCGAAGCCTCTTCAGTTTCATTCGAATTCTCGACCAAGTACTGTCTCATTTCTTGAGCAACGTTGAGTGCTTCTTCTTCGGAAACATCCATTCCTAGTTCCATAGCTCGATTCACAATAGCGACTTCATTTAGTTGAATCCTATATGCTTCCTCGTTTGCCTCTTCCATTGAAAACCCTTGATCTTCTATTAACATCTCAACATAACTTTCATGCTTTTCAATAAAGAACTGATCATTCAGGGGATTTAACTCATCTTTTAAGCTTACTTCTTCCCTACCTCCGCAAGCAGAAACAAACAAAATAGCCATCATTACAGTCGAGAAAATAAGTGCGTTTCTGATCTCACATCTCTCCTAACGATAACAAGATCAATAGAATTAAGTGTACCACAGGAAAAGGGATTATTTACCACACATTCAAAAAAATCTCCCTAACCTAATTCACTTTCATTTCATCAACATGAGGTGATTGCTCGTATTTTCTTTTTAAAGGTAATAAAGCAACACAACTTAATAGAACAGCTATCAATAGCATCACAAAAGCACCTGCAATGACAACTGTTTGAATCGAAATCATCTGTGCTACAATCCCCATCATAATCGTTGTTAGTAATACAAAGAATGATTGAACGACCCCATACAAACTAATCATTCTTCCCATTACCTCAATCGGAATCGTGTTTTGGTAAAACGTATGAAAGCCCGTATTGGCAAATGCTAGAAAAAAGGCAAGAATAAAAAAGCCAACAGCTGCCAAAAGAAACGTTTCTGAGAAGGCATAAACGAGATAACCAATTGAGACAAAGACAGAGCCAATTCCCATTAAAATAGAGATAGCTATTTTTTTCACTACAAACGTGTTCAAAATCGCTCCTATTATAATCCCTGCACCCGCAACGCTAACTAAAAAACCATAGTCACTATCAGATAAATTCAAAACTTCCTTAGCAAATGCGGCTTCTAAAGAATCGACAGCTGCTGTCATGACGATAACGGAACTAAATAACAAATAAATAATCATGACGTACACATGATTACGCTAAATGCCATAACCGTGTTGAAATCGCTTCTAATTAGCCGCCACGACCATTCCTCTCTTCCGATAGAAGACGTTTGTTTTTCCAAATTAGGCATAAGAAGGGTTATTATCCCTGAGAGAAATAACGCACCTGCATTGATTAAAATAGCTAAAACTGGGTCCCCCATCATAAAAAGAACTCCTGCAATCGCTGGTCCAATTAGAAACGCACCTGAATCCATTAAGCTTCGAAGTGAGTTGAACCTCTTTCTTTGTTCAGCTGGTATTAATCTCGTTAT
Organism: Halalkalibacter wakoensis JCM 9140; assembly: GCF_000513095.1. Lineage (GTDB taxonomy): Bacteria > Bacillota > Bacilli > Bacillales > Bacillaceae_D > Halalkalibacter > Halalkalibacter wakoensis. The sequence continues at coordinate 39,601 of NZ_BAUT01000011.1, read as the reverse complement.
ATAGGACATCGATGTTGGATTAAACATGGAGGTAGCCATATTAATCAAAAAAACGATCATGTAAAGCAACCAGATTGAAGCATCCAGCACCCATGGTAAAGAAAAAATACATAGAGCTCGAAACAAATCTAGAACAACCATTAAGCTTCTTTTATTTAATCGATCAATTAAGCTCCCAGACCAAAAGTTTGTTACGATTGTAGCTAGTGGAATAAGAATATACAGCCCTGCTACAGCAAGAGGGGATCCTGTCTGCTCAAAGACAATCAAATTTAATGCTAGTAAATAAACCCAAGCTCCAACATTCGAAATGCCTATTCCAGCCAACAAAATAAATGGATATTTCCACGATTTTAATATCTTGTTTATGTTCATTTCGTTCACTCCTAAATCATGTTTCAACTAAAAAAACTCACCCCCAAGACTTAGTGTCTTGAGGACGAGTTTAAAATCGTGGTGCCACCCCAGTTCATTAATATGTTTCCATACTAACCTTATCAGGTACGACATGAATATGCTTATACCTTAGCTCTATAACGGGAGCGCCCGTTACACCACCCCCTACTGTAGGTTCCGATGTACTACTCAAAGACTTGGTTCAACAAAACGATTCTTGCTCCATTTCAGCTTGCGGAGCTCTCTGTATAGAAACATTTTATTTACTCTTCTCATCATCGCATTTTGTAAATAGTTTCCAACATTATACCACTCGTATTCATGTGATGCACGACAAATCAACTAGTCTTAATAGAATGTTCGAACAATCCTAATACATCGATAACCAGATGTTCGCGACAGATTGTTCATCCTTGGTCCATATAGTAAGCAAGTGTCTATTTTTTCGATCAACATAAACCACGGCTTTCCCCAACCCCATTTCTCTGTATGTGTAAAAGTGATCCCCATAAATGCGTTTAGCTTTTTCTAACGAGTCCCCTACTTGTAGTCCAGAAGACGTTTCAATTGGTAACGAACCAACTGACAATGAAACAATTTTATTTTCTTTGTTTGTACTTAGAAAAAAGTCATCATACATATAAGTATAGCCATCAGCCTTTTCCCTTTTTTCAAACGAACCAACCTTATGGAAAAATTCCGATGTTCGTGTGTCTTGTAACGCATAATCGCCAATTGATTCTTTCTGTAAGTTAGTCGAAGGGACGAAGTAATGGTTCGTGGCTACTACCCACCAACCAATCAAAAGAACTAAAGGGAATGAGGCAACGAATACAGCTGTACGTTTCGTATATTGATAAAGAAATAGACTAAAAATAGGCAGAGCCAGAAGTAGCACGATGAACAGTAGTATCATTTTAGTCCCTCTTCCCATAGCGTTCAACAGAAGTTGCTCTTCGTAAAAAAGTTCTTCGGTTAATCATTATCTTCGTTCCGATATTCAATCAGATCACCAGGCTGACAATCCAAAGCTTTGCAAATTGCTTCTAACGTTGAAAATCGAATGGCTTTTGCTTTTCCATTTTTTAAAATAGATAGATTAGCCATTGTAATTCCAACTCTTTCAGATAGCTCTGTTACACTCATTTTTCTTTTCGCTAACATAACATCAATATTGATGATAATTGCCATTTCTTTCACCTCAAACCGTTAAGTCATTTTCTGTTTTTAGAGCCATGGCACTTTTAAATAATCTCTGAAGAACCGCTGCAAAAACAGCAATAACAATTGAAGCAAACGTAATTACTGCTCCTAAAAGTAAAATTCCTGGGTTACCTGCATTAACCGTAATAAGAATGATGATGCCGAACACATATAAGAGAGTGATTGTACTTGCACATATGGTTATATATTTTAATGATTCTACAGATGATTCTGAGAAAGCTTCGTTTCTGTCAATGTTGCTCAACAGTTTTAACCCACTATATAAAGCAACGAAAAACGGAATAGTCGTAATGTATATGCCGATTAATAGAGGATACTTAACATAACCAAACTCTGGATACATTTCATGCAATACATTTCCTATCCAAGGCAACCAAAAAGCACATAATCCAACTACCGTAAAGCCAATTAAAAAAATCGCTACCTTTAACATGAGTGTTTTTCCTTGCTCAGCTATTTCCTTAAATTTTGGTTTCATCATAGCACCTCACTAATTAATCTTTCATGTAGATCTTAATATACATTTTATCGATTATCAATAAATATTTAATGATTAATAATATATCATGATTGTAATTTAACCTAAGATAAGGGGAACTGCTAAGAGAAAATAAAAAACCAAATTGTTACGAAGAAAACTTCAAACAAAAAGCGCTCCTAATCTAAATCAGGAACGCATTGTTTTACATAATTCGATTGTTAGTCTAGTCCTATTACTTTTCTATTTTCATTAGACTGACCCTATTTTTACTCATCCAATTTATTAGCTGATGTTTTTAATGATTGTGCAGTTTTATCAAGATAGATGTCGAAAAACGTACCATCGGTAAATTTAATCACGACAGCACTCTTTGTGATAGCCATGTCTTCAACGGTTTTCCCCTTCAGTTCATCAGGTAAGACTTTAATGGTTTCCATTTTTCATACATTCCTTTCACTAGTCTATTTGTGTACGTTAACTTTATTATACTACTTCATCTACTGGGTTAAATAAAAATGAGATGGAAGCCTATATTATGTAAGCTATCTTCCCGACCCTTTTTTCATTTAATTCATATGATTGAGAACGATATACCAAATAACTAGCTCAGATCGCTCTTTTCAGCCCATTTCCTTTCAACAATTAGAATATTGTATAACTCCAATAATATAATTAATTAAAGTAGGCTTAAACCATCATATCCTTAGTCCGATTGCACAACCATTGTATCAAGAGAGTGGCGCCTTCATTCTTATTCGTTTCATGACTGATCCTAGTAATCAAGATGGTAACATGCCGAGATGGAAGATTCACCTTTAAATATAATCACTATAACCTTAAAATAATTATTAAAAAGTAGTGTACCTAAAAATGAAATTATGTTAAAGTATAAAACAGAAAAACTAAATGCAAGAAAACGATAAAACAAAGACAACTGGAGGGTTTAAGATGAATAAATTAGCAGGACTTAACGCGTTAAGAGAAATCTCGAGAGAAGAGTTTCTTGAGTTAGCCAAAAATGGCGCTCGCGAATTATTTGATCTTGCACATTATAAAATATTTGACGGATCCATGGTAACGCGCAAAGCCACTTTGTTTACGATATGGGGTCGCACCGTTGCTATTTAATAAATAAGGATACATGCTACGATTTAGTAACTGCATTTTATTGTGGTGGAAGTAAAGAGGACATTCTTGAAAATTTAAACAAGGTTGCTTCATCCGTTCAATAAACCTTTAAAAAGGGAACTTCTCATTTAGTAGAGTTCCCTTTTGTGTTTAAAAAAGTCTAAACTCGCATTATTATATCTACATAAAAACTGACCCTATGAATGCTCTACACTTGAAAACACTAAACGATCGTTAATAAAAACCAAGCAATGTAACCTAAAAACATACGTCCCAATCGATACTTTAATAGGTTCTACTTCCTGATTTTGATTATAAATCCTCCCGTAAAGCCGAGATTCCGATCTCACACCCATTCGTTCATCCTGTAATTCTCCATTCACATATAACCGTTCCGAATTCCATCTGTTCTCCACTCGAATCGTTTGCATATGATGTGTGATTTCCCAATATTTCATCTATCATCTCTCCCTACTCTTATAAATATTAATTTAAGCTTCTAGATTTTGACGATTTTACTTAAGAAGAATACACTCTTTAGGAAAGGTCATCACATCGACAACATTCCCTTCCATTTTATTCTATTAATATGTACGTCTCACAAAGCGAAAAGTTCCCACTAAAAGAATGTCCCTTTATTATTGAGTGAATGCTTTGTTGAAAATAAGCGGCACACCCTAACTGTTACAACCAACCCAGATGATCAGATTCATAGGTCAAAATGTTTGATGCCATAACATAGAATAAGATAAGTCCCAACATTGCGGAGGTGTGAAAGATGATTCATATCGTTAAACCCGGTGAAACACTCACTCAAATATCCATTGATTATCGAACATCACTACAGGACATCATTCATGTTAACCCATCTATAAACCCCAACGTAATTCTTCCTGGTCAATCTATTGTGATCCCAGGGCTTCCGTCCCCTGATACCATTCCATATAGGATTGATGTGTCTGTTGACAACCGCTCGTTAACGTTACGAAAGGATAACGCTATACAAAAACAATATCCAATTGCGGTTGGAAGAATTCTACATGAAACACCGATCGGCAACTTCATTATTATTAATAAAGCTCCGAATCCTGGTGGACCATTTGGGACAATGTGGATGAGCTTGTCGAAACAACACTATGGAATTCATGGAACAAATGATCCTAGTTCCATCGGCCAGGCTGTCTCTAGAGGTTGTATTCGTATGTACAATCAAGATGTCGAGGAATTAGCTAGCATTGTCCCCATCGGAACACCTGTCACCATACAACCGTAATTTGTTTGCAGATTGCTATTATATGAACTAGGTTAGTCAAAACGAATTTTATTTTTGAATTCTATTACCACCCATTTATTACTCCTTCCAACGTTCCTTTTGACTTCTCACGTGCTCATAGTCAGTACAGTACGATCGTTTTAATCTTCTTTTTATTTCATGAATCCTATATTGTACCGTGTTATCTATTTTTCATCTAAACAATGCTCGGTCAATGATAGTTCACCGCTCATGCGGAAGGTGTCTATTATTTTTAAGATTTTTAAGAAATCATATAGCAAAAACGTTTGGAGAGCGTTCACATCCAAGCGTTTTATTTTGCTGTTTACCTGTTAATTGGAATAAAAAGGTCATTGAATCGAATACTACCTTTTAGATTGATCTTGGAGGTGGAACGCGCAACAATCGTACATGAGAGCGCATTTATCTTATTTTTGGCACATTTTAAAAAGTGAATAACAGGAGGCTTAACTATGGTAAAGAAGAAATTGGTGTTGATGTCAGTTGTCATGATGATGATTTTATCATTGGCTAATGGTGTATTAGCCGCAGAGAACTCTGATAACGGGAAAGACATTTTAGAAACAGCGAAAGAAGCTGGTACCTTTAACACTTTGGTCGCTGCTTTAGAAAAAGCTGAGTTGGTTGATACACTAAAAGGTGAAGGTCCTTTTACCGTTTTTGCTCCAACAGATGACGCTTTTGAAAAACTATTAAAGGATTTAGACATAACAGCCGAAGATTTGTTAGCACGAGACGATTTGAAGGACATTCTCTTATACCATGTCGTACCAGAAAAAGTAATGTCTGAAGACTTACAAGACGGAGCACATATTAAAACCGCAACCGAGCAAACGGTGAGAATTTCACTAAACCCTGTTCGAGTTAATTCATCAAATGTCGTGACACCCGATATCGAAACATCAAACGGTGTAATCCATGTTATTGATAAAGTATTATTACCGAACTAAAACGTTCTGTATTAGAGTTATAATAAACGAAAGAAATCGTCCTTAAAAGGGACGATTTCTAGCATAACCTATTCGTTAGTTAATCACATACTTATAGAACTTCTTATCAACTTCTAACACAGGAAACCTCTCAGGTAATTCGCCTGGAGAAATGCTGCTAAATCCGTTCTTTTCATAAAACCTATGAGCAGCTAAAAATTGCGGTGTTGTCCCAAGGTATATAGCATGAAGTTGTTGCTTCCTCGCCCATGTTAAGGCCGTATGAAGTAGAAGGCTTGCTGTTTTATACGTTTGTCCACGGTAATTTTTATGTACAAACATCTTCCTTAACGCGACTTGATCTTCCCCAATGTCTAAAAGACTAATTGTACCGATTACTTCCTCGTTATTCAGGGCAATCCAGAAGTTCCCAGTTCCATTTTGATAATAGTCGTCTATGACAAACAAATCAGGCTGATCCTCTTCCGTAATTGATATATTGTATTCTACTTGCTGTATATGCAGAATCAAATCTAAAACGTGAGCTTGATAGTTAGAGGAGTACTCCTGAACAAGAATGTCTTTACTCATTTTACACCTCCCTCCACACAAATCGAGTTTAATATTGAATTAAATTATAATTTTACTTTTCGTTTATAATCGTTGTAAAGCCATAACGCTAGCAATAGCAACAATAGAACCATAGACAATGGAATGAGCCAAAGTTGCTCAGGTTGAACGAACGACCAAATTAAAATCATTAAAGCAGAAATAACGGGAGCCATAAAATAAAAGGCTTTTGTATGATAAAACCAACCATAGGGAAAAAAGTGAGCACCCACAATAATGGCAAAGAATAACACAGCCTCATTCGGACTATATGCAATCGCCCAAAAAAGAATAGGGAAGTACATGATTTGAGCTACATTTAAATGCGTCGCTAAATTGGCAAGTGGATTATTTTCAAAACGCCAATCCGCTTTCAACAACTTAGACGTTACGACCGCTAAAGGAAACAATAATCCCGTAGTGAATAACATCAATATGTTCTTAGCATGCGTTTCTATGGGCAAAGCAAAGATGATCGTAATTATCGTCCAGATCGCAGCGGCAGCCAAAATAAACCCGATACCGTTCTTCCCTTTTATAGATAACTCTCTTCTTATTTGCAGCAAGTCAACATTACCTTCATTCATGAAAAGTTCCCCTCTCCAGATTGAAATAGACTTTCTTACAATGGCATGTTCGCATTCCTGAAAATGAACTGGTTCATTTACCCCTCACCGTAAAACTCTACGATATGAAAAAAGCCTCTTTTTTTAACGAGGTAGTTTCTAAGCTCCCCTTGTGTCGCCTTTTCAATTGGAGGTTTTGTCAAGGTGTATGCTTTCGCATTCCATTCAGCGAATTTTTCTTTGTCGACTTCATTATGGTAGTCGTCATGAATAATATTTGTTGTAACAGCGGCTACCGGATAACCAGTGAAGAATACATACGTTCTCACAGCCAAATGTGGGGTTGAATGCAACAAATAAATCAGCCCTATGAACAACGTTAACGCTATCAGATTCTTTTTTTTCATGATATCCTCCGTTTGCCGCAGCCTACTTATGTTCAAACAATTGCTTTAACTCTTTTTGTTACTGCTCAGGAATCATCTCTTTATATTCCATGTAGAACGGACTGATCGTTTCCTTTTTACTAGCAATTAATTCACAGTCACGATCATCGTAAATAAAAAAATCAGCTGTTTAGATATTTACAAAGAAGATGTCTGGATTGTCTAAGTAGTCCGTTAATTCCATCCATACCAATATCCTCTTTTCTATCATTGGCTAACCTAAATCTAACAACCATTGGCGCAACTTAGCTTCGGGTAGTACACATTTCCATTAATTTTAATGTGTGGGATATCTGAATGTTCTTGAATTAACGATTTTGCATCTTCTTTTGAGATTCCGATAAAATGATGGACTTCTTTTTCTTTAATTAATTCATGTTCATCGTCTTCCTCTAGCGATTCCATGAAATTTTTCGCATCGGGATTGTTAATGTTTCTCAACCCATGTCCAATAAAATATCCAGCAATGGCGATTCCGATTGCTAATGACACCAAATAAGCTCCTCCTCTCTTTCCTCCATCTCACCAACAGTAACATTTTACCATTTTTAGGTAGTTTTGATCTATTATTCTTGCAAACACAACCACATTTTTATAAAAATTACCTTAGACCGATCCTTCCGAAAACAAAAAGCCCTTCCCATGGAAAAGGCTTCTTAAAAAGAAATCATTATCACCGCTTCTCTACTACTGATTGAATAACAGTCGCTGCTCCGTATTGGCCACGAATCGTTTTTCTGGCTTCTATCGAACTCCTCGCTGTGACAGTCTTTGTCTGTCTTTCACCGTTTTGTTCCATTTCAACTAAAAAGCATTTTGAGTTGCATCTCATGCTAACTCCTCCTTTAATTGGACCTTAACGCTGTTTGAATGATTGGCATAATCATGTTATCAACGATTTGCTCCACATAATCTCGGTCAAATGGTTTCCCAATAAAAATTCCTCGATACGTAAGCAAGGCTGGTGCAAGATCCGTAAGAAGATCGCATTCTGCATCGGTTAAAGATTTTTCTTTCAAAAATGGTTTGACAACGGATTCAATTGCCTGTTTCGTGAGCCAGTAAAAATCATTTTTCAGCTCTTTTTCTAATTGTTCATTTGAAGACGTTGCCGCGTGAATGGCCATCATTGCGCTTTGATGTTTATAATTATCAAATTGAAAAATTAGGGAAATAACATCCATTAATTGCTCTCGTACCCCTAGATCTCTGTTTATAGTTTCATTTAACTTGTTAAATGGCCAGATAAAAGCATTCGCCTCGATAACAAGTTCTGTTTTCGATGACCAACGCCTATAGATTGTCGCCTTCCCGACTTTTGCCCTTCCTGCTACTGCATCGATCGTTAACGCATCGTACCCACACTCTGCCAACAAATCAAGCGTTGCTTTTAAAATGACTTCATTGCGAGATAAATCAAGCGGTCTCCCTCTTTTGTTTTCTTCATCTTTTTGTTCATTCGGTTCCGACATCGTGATTCACACTACCTTTCAGCATCCGTCCTTATCCTTAAACGTAGTGTAGCATCGCCTCTATTATTTTTCAAATACGAAACTGTTGCGTTTCGTATTTGATGGTGATAAGATAATTTAGCGAAACGAAGCCGTTTCGTATTTATAGATTGATTGGAGGAATACTTATGGCTAGTATAGCTCAAGATAGCACCGCTGCTACACAGGAAACAAACCAGCCGACGGTAAACGTCATTCCACTTATCGCTGTGTTACTTTCCGGCGCATTTGTCGCTATCTTAAGTGAAACGATATTAAATGTAGCCTTAAATGCCATTATGGCTGATTTTGGGGTTGGTTCGAGTACAGTACAATGGCTCGTCACAGGATACATGCTTGTCATTGGTACGCTAGTCCCGATTTCGGCATATTTTATGCAACGCTTTACAACACGCCAACTGTTTATTACAGCGATGTCTTTGTTTACAATTGGAACACTGATTGCTGGTTTTAGCCCAGTGTTTTCCATCCTTCTTGTAGGCCGCTTAACACAAGCTGTCGGCACAGCGATTATGATCCCGCTCTTAGTTAATATTATTTTAGCTGTGATTCCAGTTGAACGTCGCGGTGCAGCAATGGGAATGGTCGGGCTTGTGATTATGTTCGCACCGGCAATTGGACCAACTATTTCAGGCCTAATCGTGGAAAATTTCACTTGGCGTTGGTTGTTTTATTTCATTTTTCCGATTGCACTTCTTTCCTTAATGTTTGGAATGAAAGTTTTAACCAATGTGTCCGAAACCTCAAAACCAAAACTTGATGTGCTATCCTTTCTTTTATCCACAATCGGATTCGGTGGAATTGTCTACGGTTTTAGCTTAGCCGGAAAAGGGGATGCAACATTTGCTGATCCACTTGTCTTCTCTTCTTTACTTATTGGTTTTCTTTCACTCGGTATTTTTAGCTGGCGCCAGCTAAAGGTTGAATCGCCAATTCTTGACATTCGCGTTTTCCGCTATCCGATGTTTTTACTAGGACTTTTGCTTGTCATGCTAGTAATGATGACGATGTTTGCGATGATGCTCGTTATGCCGATTTATATGCAAGGAGCTCTCTTGTTCACGGCTGTTTTGACGGGGTTAATCATGTTGCCAGGGGGATTATTGAACGGAGCGATGTCACCTTTTATGGGACGTCTATTTGATAAATTCGGACCGCGTCCTTTATTAATTCCAGGTACCATTATTCTTGCTTCAGTTGTTTTCACGTATCGCTTCACGGTTCCTGGTGTTCCGGTTTGGATGATCATTGTTCAATTATCCATTCTTATGATTGCTGTCGCGATGATCATGATGCCCGCCCAAACAAATGGGTTAAATCAAATTCCTGCAAAGCTGTACCCTCATGGTACAGCCATTATGAACACGCTCATGCAAGTGTCTGGAGCGATTGGAGCCGCATTGTTTATTTCCGTCATGGAAACAGGACAACAAAGCTATTTAACGAGCAATAATATTGTTAATCCAAATTCAGAAGATATGATAGCTGCTCTTACACACGGAGCACAGCAAAGCTTTTCAACTGGTTTTTATTTAGCCTTAGCAGCAGTTGTTCTCGCTCTTTTTGTTAAAAGGAGTAAGCAAGCCGAATAGTGTTATTGCACCAAACGAAAAAGTGTCACAGCTCTTAAAGGCTGTGACACTTTTTTTCTTGCCGCTATGCAATTAAATCTTAAATCGATGTAACAACGTTCTTAATTCTTCAGCAAATTGCGCTGTTTGTTCAATTGAATCATTGATTCCTTGTATAGAAGATAATTGTTCTTCAGAAGTAGAAGCCACCTCACGAATGTACTTCGTAGATTCTTGGAACTTCTGAGAATTAATCTTTATTACGTTTTCAACCTCTTCCACTTTTCCTAATAGGTTCTCAACTTCTATAAAAATTTTATCTACTTCATTTGTTGATTCTTTAGAAGAATGATAGATGTTTTGCAAACTTCCTGTTACGTCCCTTAATTTTTCCATTCCTGTTTCGAATTGACTAGTACCAGACTCGATCTCGACCACCGCAGTTGATGTTTCGCTTTGAATTTCTCGAACGAGCGTAGCAATTTGCTTCGCTGATTCAGCGGACTGCTCCGCTAATTTGCGAACCTCATCCGCAACAACCGCAAACCCTCTGCCATGTTCCCCAGCTCTAGCAGCTTCGATTGATGCATTTAGAGCTAGCAAATTGGTTTGTTCAGTAATACTTGTAATCATTTGAACAATATTCCCAATTTCTGATGAGCGATTTCCTAAATTTCTCACAATCTCTGACGAGTGCCGAACGGATTTTTGAATATGATTCATTTCACGCAGCAATTCATCTACCTCTGTATTCGCTCTTTCTACTTCTTCGTACGCAACTTTTGTTTTATCAGAAACCAATGATGAATGTTCCTTTATCCCTGAAACAATATGTGTAATCCCGTTAATCGACTCCAAGTTCTTTTTATTTCCATTTTCTTGTTCTTTCGAAAGCTCTGCTGACACTTGAACATTCGTTGTCACCGCATCAGAGAGCTGAACCATCTCCTCTGCATTCTCTGATAAAACATTCGTATGCTTCGAAACCACTTCACCTTTTTGCAAAATTCCTCCAAGTAAATCCTGTAAACTATCTAATAACAAATTAAAATTTGTAGCTAATGCCCCGACTTCATCTTTTCGATTAATAGGCAATCGTTGAGTTAAGTCTCCTTCATTGTTAACTAGTTCCTCAATTTTTTTGTTAATGTCGTTAATTGGTTTTAAGGACCTTTTGTTCAGCACATAACTTATAATCGCGCTAATCACAATGAACATAACGGTTATGATCACAAAATAGTTCAATAGCGAATTCGCATCTGCAAAAGCTTCACTTGTTGGAATGGAAATCATAATTCCCCAATCCATCTCTGTCGCTTTGCTATAAAATAGCAAGCTCATCTCGCCATTGAAGTTCGTTTCAACGACACCTGTTTGTCCATTCATACTTTCTTCAACCAACTGATCCAAAAGAGCATTTTCATAGTCTGACATGTTTTTGGTAAGTGTATCTTCTGGATGCTGCCCCGCAACAATCGTTCCGTCTGATGTAAAGACGGTAACGTAACCACTCTTCCCTAATGTTATATTAGAGATGATTGTCATGAGACTTTCAATTTGGTTCCCTCCAGAGGCCACTCCAACAACAGCACCATTATTGTCATAAACCGGTGCTGATGATAGAACGATCGGCGCGCCATTTACACTAGGAGAGGCAGAAGGAACTGGATCATATGTTTTCGTAAGCTCACTCATCCCACCTTGATAATGTTCAAAATCAGCGACAGGAATAATTGCTCCATCTAAGTATAAAAGCCCATTTGCATCCATAAATCCGAACGCATCCGGGTTGTCCATTCTCTCCCCTATTCTTGTTCCTAAAGTAGTTGCACTACTTTCATTACTTGCTTTTAGTTCATCCGCTTCTGCTATGTATTCCATCGCTTCTTGCTTTCCATTGATCCAAATATCAATATTGGCTTTTACGGAATCTAGTTGACTAAAAGCTTGATCTTGGAATCGATCATACAGGAAGTCTTTTGCTTTCATATACCCAATAGCTGACAGACTGATCATCGATACGGTAATCAACAAACTCATGACTACTGTATTTTTTACTACTAACTTCATAAGACACTCTCCTTTTTTGTTAAATCATGATGTTAAAGAAATTGAAAACAAAAAAACCACCCGAAAAAGGTGGAAGTCCACTTGTTCGGTAACCCAGCCGCCATTGCACTTTTTGCTTTAGGCCCGTGGCTTTGCGTCCCTATTTTTCAACAGGTTTGCCTTTTCGTACGGTAATCTAATTTTATTGTTAAAAGATAAAGTAACTGGCAGAGAATCCCTCCAAAAGGACTAGCACTATAATATCATATTTTTGGAAATAAGAAATAAATATTCTTCTAGATTTAGCTCTTTTTGTTTTTCTCGCATAAATTTCCAGTGTTTCTGCTCTTTCACTTAAAAAAAGCTATAAAATCGGTAGAGATCGGCTGTTTTATTGTCGAGGATTTTGAATTTATTGTCCACAAATAGGAATTTATTGTCCAGGGTTCACCATTTATTGTCCATTCCGCCTCCTTTATTGTCCACTGCCATTTCCCTCATCCCACAAAAAAACTACCTAACACCCTTTCAGGCATTAGATAGCTCTCTACTCACACAATTTGTTTCTCTTCAGCTATTGGCTGATTCATATCCCCTTTAGGATTTGAATCAACGAAGAACCCGATTAACCCTCCAATAATAGCCGGTACGACCCACCCAAGTCCAACCGTATATAATGGAAGAAAATCAGTAAATAACTGATGAACGGCATCGATTTGAAGGCCTGCAGCATTTAATCCTTCCACTAAACTCACAACAAACGTAAACAAAATACTAAACTGATAGACTTTTTGCTTTCCTTTAAAGAAAGGATGTAAAAACGTTAAGACCATTAAACACATCGCTAGCGGATAGAGCATATACAACACAGGAACTGAAATCGAGATTAATGTCGACAAGCCGACATTTGCAATCACAGCACTAAAAATCGTGAACACAATCGCCCACGTTTTGTACGTGAACCTAGGTACAATTTTATTAAAATAAGATGCACACGATGTGATTAAACCGATGCTCGTTGTTAAACAAGCTGCAATCACGATAAAACCGAGCACAACTTTACCAAATGAACCAAAGTAATAACTTGAAATACTCGCTAAAATCGCGCCCCCATTATCTAAATGACCTAGCTCGATTACACTTTTCGCACCCATATACGTTAAAGACGAATAAATAATCGCAAGCAACGCCCCTGCAATGACTGCTACTTTCAATGTGGAAACCATCATTTCCTTTTTCGTCGTAATCCCTTTTTCCTTCATGATGTTAATAATGACAATACCAAATACAAACGCAGCAAGCATATCCATCGTTAAATAGCCTTCTTGGAACCCTTTGAAAAAGCTGTTCTCAACAAATGATTCTACTGGTGCTTGTACATCACCAATTGGGTTTACAAAAGCCACAACAATTAAAATTCCAATAAAAACCAATAATAACGGTGTTAAAAATTTCCCAATCACATCGACTAGCTTACTAGATTGCAACGAGAAAAATAACGAAATCCCAAAGAATGCAATTGTAAATAGCATCAGTGGCCAAGCACTGTCTGCGTTACCTAAAAATGGTCGAACTCCCATCTCAAAAGAAACGGTGTTCGTTCTTGGTATAGCAAAAAGCGGGCCAATCGCCAAGTAAAGAGCGACAGTAAAAATCAACCCATATACTGGATGGACGCGGCTTGCCAATGATTGCAAATCACTCTTTCCTGAAAAGGCCAAAGCCAATACCCCAAGGATCGGTAACCCCACTCCGGTTACTATAAAACCAGCATTAGCTAAGAAAATATTCTCACCAGCCATTTGGCCAAGCATGACAGGAAAAATTAAATTTCCCGCTCCGAAAAATAAAGCAAACAACATAAAACCTACTGCGATAAAACTTGTGAATGACACTCTTGATGACACGTTCATCTTCTCCCTACATTTTGCCTATAAGGACCTTCCCAACTCAAAATCGTCACTTATTAAACAATTTTCTATAATTTTGCCTTTTATCAAAAAATTCATCGTAGACTCATATTTTTTAAAGCAACGCTGGATACTATATCATAAAAAAAGATCAAAGCGCAATACGTTTTCAGAAAATATAGCAAAAAAAGATTAACTATCTACTTTATCCCACTCCATCTCAAACAGTTAACACCACATTCCCTTCTATATAGGCATTTAACAATATCATTTATCCAAATGTTAAAAGCACAAAAAATTCATTAACTATTCTAAAAAATTATTGTATAATCTCAGAATATAAATTTTTTCATAGATTAGGAGAAGAAGGATGAAACATTTTGGACTATTGCCTCGAATTATTTTAGCCATCATTATTGGGATTTTAATCGGAAAGGTAGCACCCGACTGGGCTGTAAAAGTACTCGCTACATTTAATGGCTTATTTGGGAATTTCTTAGGTTTTATTATCCCGCTTATTATCATTGGATTTATTGCACCAGGGATTGCGCAACTTGGAAAGGGAGCGGGTAAACTTTTAGGGATAACCGCTGGATTCGCTTATCTTTCTACTATCATAGCTGGTCTGCTAGCCTTTTTTGCAGCTTCTATCATCTATCCTTCTATTTTGCAGGTTGATGGCGTTCTAGCAACTTTTGAAAATCCTGAAGAAGGGCTGCTTTCTTCCTTCTTCACGGTTGAAATGCCGGCGATCATGGGTGTGATGTCAGCTTTGGTACTGGCTTTTCTATTAGGATTAGGGGTCACTGTTATAAAGGGAGACACATTAACAAAGGTACTAGTTGAATTTAGAGGGATTATCGAGAAGGTCATTACGGCTATCATTATTCCATTATTACCAATTCATATTCTTGGCATTTTTGCTAATATGTCCCAAGCAGGACAAGTAGAAACAATTATGTCTGTTTTTGCAAAAGTATTTATCTTAGTCATTGTTCTACATCTTGTCATGTTGTCTTTACAATATACAGGAAGTGGGATCTTAAATAAGAGAAACCCATTGCTGATGATAAAAGGAATGCTACCAGCATACTTCACGGCACTTGGAACACAATCTTCTGCATCAACCATACCTGTTACATTAAGACAAACAAAAAAATGGGTGTACGAGAAAGAACCGCCGATTTTACAGTTCCATTACTAGCTACGATTCATTTATCAGGTAGTACGATTACACTCGTTAGTTGCGCGATGGCAATAATGTTTCTTATGGGAGACGCACCTACGATTGCATCTGTTCTTCCATTTATCTTTATGCTTGGTATTACAATGATAGCAGCTCCTGGGGTTCCTGGCGGGGCCGTTATGGCTGCATTAGGCTTATTGGAAACCATGCTTGGTTTTAACCAAACGATGATTACGTTAATGATCGCTCTTTACCTTGCACAAGATAGCTTCGGTACTGCATGTAATGTCACCGGAGATGGAGCCATTTCCGCTTCAGTTGACCGAATGAATAAATTGGAGAGTTAAGTGTAAAAGCACCTGAATTAGGTGCTTTTTTCTTGTGTATAATGATCGCTCTTTTTTCACCTATCAAAAAAGGAAAGCAACCCTAAAAGGCGCTTCCCTTCCCCCTATAAAACTCCTAACACATCCATAAACACAAGAACAATGGCAGCTGGAGTGAAATATTTCAGTAAGTAATACCAGACTGAAAAGAATATTTTCCGCTTTTGTGATCCAAGTGCTATCTCTTCCATCAATTCCCTCTTTGATAGTTTTAACGGGATAAAAATGGAGATCAATAACGCACCTAGTGGAATAAATACATTGCTCACAGCAAAATCAAACAAGTCAAAAATCGTGACATTGAATACCAAAACATCAGACAATACCCCGTACGATAAACATGATGGAATACCTACAATAAAAATCAATATTCCAACGGTCCATGTCACTTTTTTTCGTTTTGACTGATCTTTTCTCGTCATTGCTGCCACGATAATTTCAACCATTGAAAAGGCCGAAGTTAAAGCAGCAAATAAAAACAAAAGTAAAAAGGCAATAAAGAAAACCATTCCAAATTGCATTTGACTAAATACCGCTGGCAATACGGAAAAAATCAACACCGGTCCCGCATCAGGCTCCATTCCAAACGAGAATACCCCTGGAAAAATCGCCAACCCTGCTAGTAGAACGATGAAAATATTCATGAAGATAATCGAAAACACCGATTTAGGTAGATTATGTGTTTTCGGCAAATACGACGCATATGTTACCATTGCTGATACCCCAAGCGACAAGGTGAAAAATGCCTGCCCTAACGCTAATAAAATGATCTCGGATGTTAACTTAGTGAAATCAGGATATAAAAAGAACGTAATTCCTTCACTTGCTCCTTCTAAACTAATAGAACGAAAAACGAGTAGTAGAAAAAGAATAAATAAGGCCGGCATCATTATTTTACTCGCTTTTTCAATCCCTTGTTGAACCCCTTTTGCAACGACCAAAATTGTCATGACGATAAAAAGAAATTGAGCAAGCAAAGTCGGCAGTGGGTTTGAAATCATCTCACCAAACAACGAGCCAAACTGCTCAGGAGATAACCCGTTGAGTCCACCTCTTATTGCCTCGAATAAATAAAGTATGATCCATCCTCCAACGACACTATAAAAAGACAATAAGATAAAACAAGTAACAACCCCTAATTTTCCAACTATTCCCCAATAAGAATTCGGAGCTAGTTTCTGATAAGCTGTAACCGCATCACTTTGCGATTTGCGGCCAATAACGAATTCCCCCAATAAAAGTGGAGCTCCTAATAATAACGTAAATAACAAAAAGACAAGGAAAAAAGCCCCTCCTCCCCCTGTTCCAGCTACATACGGGAATTTCCATATGGCTCCTAACCCAATAGCAGACCCTGCTGCTGCAAAAATAAAACCTACTTTCGAATTCCATTGCTCTTGTGACATAATCGATTCCTTCCAACAAAATATAGTAATATAAAAAATATATTTTAAAACAATAACATAGATTAACTGTAATATCTCGTATTTTGAAACAAAAGTTCTTTATTAAGCATCAAAACAGCGAATCCCGTACGCTTCACTCTAGCTTTTCGCTCACTTTGTATTATAATAGTAGAGTTACTCATTAGTAATTTACTTTACTAGAAAACTTATAAGGAGAGATGACGTCAGATGATGACAGCATTTATTGAAACGATCGTATCAGTAGGAAATGACATCCTTTGGAGCTATCTATTGATTGCTCTACTAATAGCAGCGGGTGCCTACTTCACGATTGCTTCTGGCTTTGTTCAGTTCAAATACATCGGTGAAATGTTCCGCCTTTTAACGGATAAAGAGACGATCCAAACGGGAAAGAAAACCGTATCAAGTTTCCAAGCCTTTTGCATTAGTACTGCTTCAAGAGTTGGAACAGGAAACCTAGCTGGGGTAGCTTCAGCCATTGCTCTTGGAGGACCAGGTGCTATTTTTTGGATGTGGCTGATTGCTCTCTTAGGGGCAGCAACCGCTTTTGTTGAAAGCACGTTAGCACAAATTTATAAAGTAAAAGATGGGGATAGCTTCCGAGGTGGACCAGCTTATTACATGGAAAAAGCATTAGGCGCTAGATGGCTCGGAATCATTTTCGCTGTTCTTATTACGTTCTGTTTTGGACTTGTTTTTAACTCGGTTCAATCGAATACGATCTCGATGGCCATGAATAGTGCCTTCGGTTCCAACACGTTTACAATTGGAGTTATTATTGCCATTTTAACAGCTGTTATTATTTTTGGTGGTGTACACCGAATTGCGAAAGTAACAGCCGTCGTAGTTCCTGTGATGGCCTTAATTTACTTATTTGTTGCTCTCATTGTCGTTCTGATGAATTTAACAGCGATTCCTAGTGTGTTTATGTTGATATTCAAAAGTGCCTTTGGCTTAGAGCAAGCCATTGGTGGAGGAATCGGCGCTGCGATGATGATGGGAATCAAGCGTGGATTGTTCTCAAATGAAGCTGGTATGGGTAGTGCGCCGAACGCTGCTGCAACAGCAAACGTTAGCCATCCAGCAAAACAAGGATTGATTCAATCATTAGGCGTATTTGTTGATACATTAATTATTTGTAGTGCAACCGCATTTATCATCCTTATTTCAGGTGATTTCGCAAACGGAATGGTCGGAATTGAATTAACTCAAAATGCGCTAGCTTCGCAAATGGGTGAATGGGCTAGTATCTTTGTAGCCATTGCGATTTTCTTATTTGCTTTCAGCTCTATCATCGGAAACTATTACTATGGGGAAACGAATATTGAGTTTATCAAAAAGAGTAAACTGTCTATTATGATTTACCGTTTAGCGGTAATTGCCATGGTTCTATTTGGAGCAACAGCTGAATTTTACCTTGTTTGGGATATGGCCGATTTTACAATGGGATTGATGGCTTTGATGAACATCTTGGTTATCTTCCTTTTAGGAAAATTTGCCTTTGCTGCTCTATCTGATTATGGAAAACAACGAAAAGCAGGTAAAAACCCTAAATTTGTAGCTAGCAGTATCCCCGGACTGAAAAACGTTGAACACTGGCAAAAGAGTGATCACAATCAGAAAGAAGAGCTTTAGGTTGAACCATTTTTATTAATAAAGGTAGTGATCCTAGTTGGATCACTACCTTTTTGCTTAACCTATTTAATCGCCTTGCTGACTTTTAATTTCTTGCCTTTGATGGTTGTATTCTCCATTGCTTGCAACACTAACGAACCTTTTCCGTTTAAAACATCGACATATGTTAAGGTATCCTGAATGGTAATAATGCCAATATCTTCAGCAGTCACCCCCGGAATTTTAGCAATGGTTCCGACAAAATCGACAGCTCGAAGCTTCTTCTTTTTCCCGCCCGTAAAATGAAGCTTCATAATATCTTGGTTGATGCGTTCTGTTTTATTGTTTTTTACAATTCGACGTACGCTCATCTTCTCTTCAAATGCTGCTCTTGCTGCAATCACTTCATGTTGACTTGGAATGTCAACTTCAGGAATATCAAAACCAATATATCTTTCAATTAACTTAATGTATTTCCCATCATTTGGAGTTGCAAATGTAATCGCTGTTCCAGCATTGCCAGCGCGACCCGTTCTTCCTGTTCGATGGACGTAACTCTCCTTTTCCATCGGTACATCATAATTAATCACCAACGTTACATTATCAATATCAATTCCTCTTGCTGCTACATCCGTTGCGACAAGATAACGGAAGTCTCCAGCTCTAAATCCCTTCATAACCGCAAAGCGCTCTTCTTGCTCTAAGCCCCCATGAAGCTTCTCACAATGGTAACCAGCATGCTCTAATGAAGCAAATACTTGATCAACCTGTTCTTTTGTATTACAGAAAATCATGCAACTATCAGGATTTTCAATCGTTGTGACATCTTGTAGCAATGCCGATTTTCCTTCTTCTCTCACTTCTATTAATTGATGTTCGACTGTAGATGTAGTGATTCCTGACGCTACTCTTTCAATATTGATGGGATCGTTCATGTACTTATGGCACAAGCTTTCAACGTCTTTAGGCAATGTAGCTGAAAACACCATCGTCACTCGATTGGAAGGTAGTTGTTTGACGATCGCTTCTACGTCGTCAATGAAGCCCATATTCAACATCTCATCCGCTTCATCAATAACCAAATGGGTTATTTTCGCTACATCGAGCGTTCCCCGTTCAATATGGTCCATGACACGACCAGGTGTCCCAACGACAACATGTGTTTTTTGTTTTAATTCTTCTTTTTGTTTTGAAAACGGCTCTTTCCCGTACAACGCCAAAGCTTTTATTCGTTTAAATCGACCAATATTCGTAATATCTTCGCGCACTTGAGCAGCAAGTTCACGAGTCGGGGTCAGAATTAAGGCTTGAGGCTTTCTCTCTTCCCATTCGATCAATTCGCATACAGGAACACCAAAGGCTGCTGTCTTCCCGCTTCCTGTTTGTGATTTCACAACAAGATCAGACTTTTCAAGCGCCTTTGGTATTACTTTCCTTTGCACCTCTGTAGGCTTTTCAAATTTCATTACACGAAGTGCGCGTGTTATTTCTTCACTTAAATGATATTCATCAAAATTTCGTTCGCTCATGTCGTTACCTCTTTTTTTAGACTAATATTAGATTTCTCTCCGTGAAGTCATCGTATACACAAACCTTAATTTGGAGCCCTTTTTTAACCAAAACAAAAAGGACTCTACAATAGAGTCCTTTTTCAATCATTATGCTTTGTTAACGTTAACTGCTTGAAGTCCACGTTGACCTTGTTCAGTATCAAATGTTACTGCTTGGCCTTCGTCTAATGATTTAAATCCTTCGCCTTGGATAGCTGAGAAATGTACGAATACATCATCTCCACCTTCGATTTCAATAAATCCAAATCCTTTTTCTGCATTGAACCATTTTACTGTACCTTGTTGCATATGATTAATCTCCTTATGTGGAACCTAGTCCACTGTTTATTACTATAGATGCTCAAGTTAGATATCAAAGGCGAAAAGTTTAAATACTTATCTTCCTCAACAGACCGAACAAAAATAACTTCTTAATCATAGCACGTCGTTTTCAAAATAGCAACCTTGATAAAAATTAATTCGTACGTGCAAACTAATTAGAAGCTTTTTCAAATGGGTTATAAATGAAAGGATACTTCTACAATGATAACAGATATGCAATTAGTTTTTCTCATTTTAATTATTACAACTATATGCTTTCTGGTCCCACGTTTTAGAGCTGACCTTGTTGCAATAAGTTCTTTGCTAGCTTTGTTAGTAACAGGGTTGATAACGGTCCCTGAAGCGTTTGCTGGTTTTTCAAACAGCGTCGTCATCATGGTCGCAGCTTTGTTTATTGTTGGAGCAGGCGTTTTTCAAAGCGGATTAGCTCAAAAAGCAGGCGATGTCTTAATCAAGCAGACGAAAAACAGCGAATGGAAATTAACGATTTTTATGCTTATTCTAGTCGCGGGACTAAGTGGATTTATTAGTAACACTGGAACGGTTGCCATTCTTCTTCCCATCGTTGTCAGCTTATGTAGACAAATGAACATTCATCCCGGAAAGCTTTTAATTCCGCTAGCTTTTGCCAGTAGTATGGGAGGAGCATTAACATTAATTGGGACGGCGCCAAACTTAATCGCAAGCCAAAGTTTACAAGAAGCTGGATATGGCGAATTATCCTTTTTTTCATTCACACCAGTTGGCCTGACAATGCTTGCTGTCGGCATCCTCTTCTTATGGTTTGTTGGCCGAAAAATGCTTGATAAACCCGCTGATCAAAAGACAGGTACAGCAGTCAAATTTGATGCAGCAGAACTTGTGGATCAATACGGAATCTCAGATGCTATTTTTGCCGTAACCGTACCGACTGAGAGCAAAGTCATCGGTCTAAGAATTAAAGATCTTCATATGCCAAGCACCTATAAACTTACGGCATTAGAAGTAATTAAAGAAGAAGCAACCAAACTAACGCGTCTTACCGGACGCGGAAAATCGCAACGAGTTACAGTTGAACCAAATTACGTAATAGAAGCTGAAGACACGTTTCTCATTTACGGAGAAGAAGAATCCATGAGCGCGTTTATTGCCGATACGAATTTGATTTGGCAAAAAGAAAGAACCTATCAGCTTGAGGAAGGTCATTTAGCTGAAGTCATCTTAACACCACAATCTAGATTGCTAAACCAAACGATCAAAGAAGTCCAATTTAGAGCCAAATATGGGCTAACCGTTCTGGCAATGAAACATCAATTTAAACAACCTAAAAAAGCTACGGCTGATGAAACATTACTTTATGGTGACTCGGTTCTTGTCCACGGAAAGTGGAAGGATATTGCCCTTCTCTCCGCTGAAAAAAATGATACCGTCGTTTTAAAATCAGCTGCCGAAGAGACGGATTTAGCCAACCAAACTCACCACACCATGATAGCCGGAATCATCCTCCTTGGAATGCTTTTAGCCATGATATTCGAATGGATTCCTGCAGTCGTTTCCATCGTCATCGCCGCATTACTCATGGTTTTGACAGGTTGCATCAGACAAACAGATCAAGCGTATCAATCGATTAATTGGCAAACGGTCATTCTTATTGCCTGCATGCTACCCATGGCTACTGCATTAGAGAACACAGGCGGTGTTACCTTTATGTCTGAAGGACTCATCCAAAGCTTAGGAGCAATCGGCCCACTAGCTGTTCTGGCAGGATTATATGGTTTAACATCCTTATTCAGCCAGTTCATCAGCAATACAGCAACAGCTGTTTTGTTGTTTCCAGTTGCGATCTTAACAGCTGAACAAATGGGTGTGAGCCCCCTCCCACTAGTCATGGCTGTCGCCTTTTCATCAAGCATGGCGTTTGCTACACCTGTTGCAACTCCTCCTAATGCAATGGTGATGGCAGCAGGCAAGTACACCTTCCTCGACTTTGTTCGTGTTGGTGTCCCTTTACAGCTGCTGATCGCATTAGTTGCCATCTTTTTGCTTCCATTGTTTTTCCCTTTTTAAAAATCAAATTTGGAGTATGATTCCCACTTATCAATCATACTCCCATAATCCAAGTTGTCCTTTTGCGGGAATAGGATCATCCAACAGTCTCATTCCCTCCACTTCCCACACATACCCTCCAACTTTAAAATCCCCCAAAAAATAATCATTGCCCATAACCAATCTCCCATCTTCTAAAACCGCTGATGTTCCATGATTTTCTGTTACCTTCAAACAATTGATCAACAGACATTCAGCTATGATCGTTCCAGTTGGGATGTTTTCTTTCGTTATGCCATGCTTACGCAATAACGCTTCGACTGCCTTATGGTTCAAGACAGCTTTATCGATTTTTTTACTTGTATGTATAGCAAGTGGACCTCGGTAATTCGTTTTCCAAGATCGTGTTTCATACGTGGCCTCACGATGGACAAATAAGCTTGCCCACGGCTGAATCATTGATAAGACTTTCATGTACCGATCTCCTTTAACCTGTTCTTTTCCTAGAGTTTCCTTTTTTAAATAATTTAGACACTATCTCATATATAACCGAAGTTTCCCCAGCTAGCTCCTGCCTAGAAGACTCGTTGGTTTGCTTCGACTGTTCCTATTCAAAAAAATACCAATCCGAAACTCTATGTCATTTCTCTTATTTTTCGTTATACTTAACTATACTAATGATAGATTGTTAGGAGGATTTTCATTGGATTTTGTTGCAATAGATTTTGAAACAGCGAATACAACCCGCTCAAGTGTATGCTCAATCGGACTTGTTGTCGTAAAAAATGGCCAGGTAGTACAAGAATACTACCAGTTGGTTAAACCAGACGATATGTATTTTGACCCGATCTGTGTACGAATTCATGGCATTACCCCTGAAGATGTTAAGGATGCCCCGTCTTTTCAAGAAGTGTGGCAGGACGTTTCCCATTTATTAGAAGGAACTCTCGTCATTGCTCATAATGCAAGCTTTGATATGTCCGTATTAAGGTACTCACTCGATGCATGTGATCTTGACTATCCAACCTTTTCATATAACTGCACCGTTAACGTTTCGAAAAAAACGTGGCTTGGACTACATAGCTATTCGCTAAATGTCGTCGCAGAACATTTACAGCTTGAATTCAAACACCACCATGCCCTTGAAGACGCTCAAGTTGCTGCGCAAGTGTATCTAGAAGCCTGCCAATACAACCAAGTTTCAAGTCACGAAGAACTGATTGAAAAACTTGAAATTGGGCAAGGTACGATCTACCCCAACGGCTACACGCCTGCCCGAGCGAACAAAAAGAAACAAAAACGAAGTAGCGTCCGGTCATTTTAATCATTTCGTTAAGTAAAAAAGACCTCCAATGGGTACGTTTCCCCATTGGAGGTCTTTTTTTATTGATTTCACCCTTCAATCATCGCCATTTCTAGCCGTTATTGTCCGGCTACGTTGATTTATTGTCGAGTATGCGAAGTTTATTGTCGAGAGTAGGCAATTTATTGTCCACTCTCTGCCTTTTATTGTCCGATCGTTCTTTAGGTCACTAGAAAATTACATAGAACCCTAGATTTTACAGTCCACAAAAAAACCGCAGATCTTTTGGTTTCTGCGGAGTTACATCCTATTTATCAATCGACTTTTCTTTCAATATTACGTCATTCTCTCTTTGGACAGGTTCATCGACAAAGGTAATGTGTCCCATTAACTTTTGAATTCCTTTTGGAAAGAAATAAGCTCCAAAGAAAGCACAAATAAAAGCCTGCGACCACATTTTCAACCAAGTATGCAAGAACGTCTGACTAAAGCCAAAGTTAATAGAAACTAAGATAAAAGAGATAAAAAAAGACATAGTAAAAGCCATCAAAAAGGCAAATAATAGGCTTTTGTATTTGGCATTGATTTTCATGATTCCCCACCTTACTCATGACGTAAATTTCTGATAGATACAATTACAATCAGACGAAAAATCCCAAACCAATAAAATTTCGAGCTCCTAATGTTTTTCATCCTTTATTATGCATGCGTTTACTAGATTCTTCAACTACCAGCTAACAAATTAATTAAAAATGAATATTTAATACGGTACGTGAAATTTCATTAATTCTATTCGTATCGATCTGTGCACATCTATTAATTCCAATAAATCATCCTTTTTTCTTTTATGTAAGTTGATTTACATCTAGTGAAAAAATGTTTAATCAAGTTTCGGCTTAAGAAAGAATGGCAAAAAAAGTGGAGATACCATTTCTCCACTTTTTTTATTTTCCCAAAAACCTTAATTTATAGTTACACCTCAGCCTTTGCTTTTTCTACAGTAGCCACCCCTTTATAACAAAGACCAAATGGCTTTCTCATTTGGAAATTGCCATCTCCCAGTGTTCCAACATATTTAGAGTCTTTGACGATTTGCTTGCCTCTTAAAAAGACATCTTTCACGACGCCAGTAATGTCAAATCCTTCAAACATATCATAATCTAATCCCTGATAAGATGTGACGTGAGAGATGGTTTTGCGTTCGTTTGGATTAAAAATCACAAGGTCGGCATCAGCTCCAACTGCGATCGTTCCTTTTTCAGGATACAACCCCATTACTTTTGCCGGAGTCGTTGCAAGCAGATCAACCATTTGATTAATGGTCATTCTGCCTTTCGTCACCCCATACGTATAAAGCAAAGTTAAACGATGTTCAATGCCATTTCCTCCATTCGGTATTTTCGTGAAATCCCCCATTCCTAGTTCCTTCTGTCCTTTAAAATTAAATGCACAATGATCCGATCCAATCGCTTGCAACGTACCATCTTGAAGTGCATTCCATAATGCCTCATGATGCTTGCTATCACGGAGTGGTGGCGAACAAACATACTTGGCTCCTTCAAAGTTAGGTTTCTTTAATTCCTCCGTTGTTAAAAACAGATAATGAGGACATGTTTCCGCATAGATTGGCAGACCTTTTGCTTTCGCTTCCCTAATTCTTTCGGCTGGCTCTTCTCCACTAACATGAACAATGAATAAAGGCGCACCAACAATTTCGGCAATGGCAATCGCTCGACTTGTCGCTTCTGTTTCCACTTCAATTGGCCGGCTGACGGCATGGT
The DNA here is from genome assembly GCF_000513095.1 of Halalkalibacter wakoensis JCM 9140. GTDB lineage: Bacteria > Bacillota > Bacilli > Bacillales > Bacillaceae_D > Halalkalibacter > Halalkalibacter wakoensis. Next base: position 13,873 of record NZ_BAUT01000011.1, on the reverse strand, counting down.
AATATGGTTCTGTTTGTCCATTCTCCAAGCATTTTTTTTGTAAGAGATCAATAACCGAACCATTTTCAGCATGAACCATAACAAGAGCTCCTACTTCCTTTGCAGCCTCTAATGTTTCATATAATGTTGAATCCTCTATCATCAAATCTCCCTTATAAGCCATGAATAACTTTAATGTTGGTATGCCCTTTTCTACTAATGTAGGGATTTCACGAATCGTCTCTGAATGTAGATCGGTCACACCAATATGAAAACCATAATCAATAGCTGATTGACCATGAGCTCGTTCTTTCCACGTATTTACACCTGCCTGTAATGACTCACCAGGGGTTTGCAAAGCAAAATCAACAATTGTTGTCGTTCCACCTACAGCTGCTGCGACACTTTCGGTTTTCCAGGGGGCTGTGATGGTTCCTCCAAAAGGACTTTCTACATGTGTATGTTCATCAATCATGCCAGGTAATACGTATTGACCAGTAGCATAAATCACTTCAGCGTCAGCATCACTTAAATTGTTCGCGATTGCTACGATCTTTCCTGACTCCACAAGAATATCCGCTTTATAAGTATCTGCACTAGTAACGATTGTTCCACCTTTAATCAGCTTTTTCATTTTCTTCTCCTCACTTTGCTATTTTTTCGATGAAGCTATTACTCTTTTGTGAAACAAAAGAGAAGAAAACCGTTTGTTCTCTCCTCTTTTGTCCTTGCCCGTTTTATTGACTACCGAATGAAGTAAGCATTCCGATATATTCTTTTTTCTCCGGGAATTTATACGTTTTATGTTTACTTGTCTTTTTCCCAAGGTCAACGATGGCCTCTGCCATTTTAACCGCTGCGACTACTCCATCAATTACAGGAACACCTAATTCTTCTTCTAAATCATTAGCAAAATCGGCCATCCCAGCACATCCTAAAAGAATCGCTTCCGCATCATCTTCTTCTACCGCTCTCCGCCCTTCTTGCCGTAACATTTCCATTCCTGCAATCGGATCACGTTCAAAATCAAGAACACACATCGGAGTTGTTCGGATATTTAAGACTCGATGCCCCATTCCATAGTTTGCAACAACCTCTTCTAACATGGTCTTAATTCTCGGCAACACCGTTACAACTGAAAACCGAGCAGCTAACATAGAGGCCATGTACATAGACGCTTCAGCAATGCCAATAACAGGAGCCGATGTTACTTCCCTCGCCGCTTGCAAGCCAGGATCTCCATAGCATGCAATGATATAGGCATCCACTCCCTCGGTTTCTCCTTTTTTTATTTCTTCTAACACCCCAGGAATGGCTAAATACTCATCATAAAAAGACTCAATCGATGCTGGCCCTAATTCCGGGCTAACAGCAACAATTTCTGTATCTTCTCTTTTTACACTAATCGCTGCCTGTTCAATGGTTCTTGTCATTTCCCACGTCGTATTAGGATTAATTACTTTAATTTTCACTTAGATTGCCTCCTTGCTTTCTGATTCTTGTGTATCCAACTGATGATGAATTTCAATTTTCCCGAAAATTTCAGGCTGATAATATTTCTTCGCAATCCAATACTTCATTAATGGATAATACAGAATATTAGAAATTAAGAACGCAGTAAAGAATCCATAGTCTGGGAAAAAGAAAACAGACAACCCAGCAGGAATATAGGCCAATAATGCAGCTGGATTAATATTGTTCCAATACCTATACTGTCCGCCAGATGTATATAGCTCCTCGATATTAAGCTGACGTTTACGTAATAAGTAGTAATCACAGAACATAATTCCAGCGATAGGCGATAATAATGCCGAAATGATGATTAAGATTTGTGGTAGGAAATCTGCGACTGCCCACGGCTGAGCTACAAGCCCAATAACACCAGCGATAATTGCTCCATGCGCAAATGTAATCTTTTTAGGGAAATAGTTAACAATAATGTACCCAGGTGGCAAAAGGTTTGCACTAATGTTTGTTGACCATTGAGCTAAGATTACAAATGCTAAACAAATAACGAGAACGAGAGGGTTTCCTTCACCTAATACAACGGTCATCGTCTCAATTGGATTCCAATTACCGGTTGCCACACCACTTGTCATCCCAATAATCGTAAATAAAATCATTGAGCTAAGTAGACCAAAAACTTGAGCAATGGCGCTACCTTTATTCGCTTGGAACCAAGTCCCCTTTTTATCTGCGCTTTTCACTTTTAAAAATCTAGTGAAATCAGCCGCATTTAATGCCATCGTAATGTACATCCCCATGAAAACAACAACTCCATAGCCTAATGAAAGACCACCATTTCCTTCTAGAGAAAATAAGGAGCTAAATGTAATATCAAAACGATCCATCACTAAGTATTGTAAGTAAATCCCAATAACTAAAATACTTGGAGCAGCTAAAATTTCAAACTTTTTGATCGCATCGATTCCCATTGCTGTATTAATAATTTGTATAGCCCCAAATAAAATGATTAATAAGGTTAAGTTGGAGTACCCAAACAGTATGATCATGATTTGATCAAGTGCGAAAGCCCCCATCCATGTTTGAAAACCAAACCAGAAGATAGCTGGAATTGCACGAATTGTTGATGGAATATGTGTTCCTAAATACCCAAAACACGCCCTAATGTACACAGCATACGGAATTCCATATTTAATACCAAAATCACCAAGTAACACAAGTAGAGCAGCAACAATGAAATTTCCTAATAAGGCGGCAAGGATAATTTGCATCGGTGAAAGGGAGGGGTATAATTGAGCAGCAGCAGAAAATGTAGCAAGTTGTACAGCAATTCCTACCCATAAAAAGAAAAATCCGACAGTTGAGATGTTACGCTTCTTATCTGGAGTTGGTTCAATATCCTTACCTCTTAAACTTAATCCACCTTTTTCGCTCATTTCTGAAAACCCCCTCAATTTTTTTCCTTAACAATATGCTAGAGTTGTTTCAAACAAAAGAGAAACGCCAATAGAAATGTCATCTATGTCAGCCCATTCATTTGGGTTATGACTTATTCCATCCTTGCATCTCACAAAAATTAAGCCAATGTCCGTTAGGTCGGCTACCATCATGGCATCGTGTCCAGCACCACTAATCATAATTGGTGCCTCAACACTTAATAACTTGCTTGCATGCTTCATTGTATCTATTACATGTCCGGCACAAGCAATCGGCTCTTGAACCAAATGTTCACATATATGAAAGGTTAAACCTCTTTTGTGACAAATCAGCTCTATTTTTTCTTTTATTTCTTTCATGCAAGCATCTCTTCTTGTAAGGTCTATATCACGGATGTCTAAGCTAAACTCCACTTGCTCTGGTATAACATTGGTCCCACCAGGTAGAGCATTTATTTTCCCAATGGTTCCAACAGTAGGTGCATCATCTTGCCGCGAACAGATCCTTTCTATCTCCGAGATCATTTCGGCTGCCCCTGCCATGGGGTCTTTTCGTAGTTTCATAGGGACTGTTCCGGCATGACCTGATTCTCCTTTAACGGTAACGCTTAACCAAGCCGGTCCTGCAATACCCTTCACAATTCCTACAGGTTGATTTATTGCTTGTAAATACGGGCCTTGTTCAATATGCAGTTCTAAAAAAACTTTCATGTCTTCTCTCTTTCTTACACTTTCCATCATCAGTGAAGGGTCGAGACCAAACTCTTGCATGGCTTCTAGACGACTTATTCCCTGACCATCTTTTTTCAATAAGTCCGCTTCAGTAAGCTTTCCTACCATTCCCCTACTTCCGAATAGCCCACCGTCAAAGCGCGTTCCTTCCTCGTCTAAAAAGGCAATCACCTCTAATGGGTGGTTGATGGTGATGCTTTCCTCTGAGATGATTTGAGCAACCTCAATGCCTCCGATTACTCCAATGGTCCCGTCAAAATTACCCCCGTTTGGAACTGTATCAATGTGAGACCCGATCACCACTGCAGGAGTCGCAGGGTTCGTACCTGCGATCCTACCAATGATGTTACCGAAGTGATCTTGTTTAACCGTCATTCCTGCTTCTTCCATCCACTTTGTTACGAGCAATTGAGCTTTGCGGTCTTCTTCCGTTAATGCTTTTCTTGTCACGCCTCCTCTCGTTTGTTTCCCGATTTCCGCTAGTTCAGAAATTCGATTTTGCATTCTTTGACTGTTGACTCTATATAATTGCTTCATATCTCTCCTCATTTCTAGTTCTAGTCTCCGTCAATGGTATTTGGAGGGCATTAAATAAGGTAGTGACCGCCCTTTATCCGTGCACTCATCATTGACCTCTTAGAGCGAGTGTCCGTTTTAGATCTACTTGATTCTTTTCAATCACTACACCATATTCTTCTTTCGCCATATCAAGGGTGATAAAGTCATCAAGTACATCAGCCAATACCTCCTCAGGATTTCGCTCAAAAGGATTTCCGTACCCACCTCCAGATGGTCCAGTTAACAAGATCTTATCTCCTTTTTTCATCGTAGTATTCGGAATCTTTGACGGTAAATGCTGCTCTCTATCTGTGTTTGGATTGAGAACGACACCTCCAACATATCCATCTGCCCCTCCTAAAAATCCCCAAGGAGCATATTTGTGGCCATCTGCTTCTAGTGATAAGCTTCCATCTGATAAAAAAGTTACTTCTTTCACGGAGCCAATCCCCCCGCGATACTTACCTGGAGCACAAGCTTCATTTCTAAGCTCATACCTACTTACTTGTAACGGATAATGAGATTCAATATCCTCAATAGGGTTGTTTCTCGTATTTGCGTACAGTGTATCAACAGCATCCATCCCTTTCATGCCATTTCTACCTCCATAGCTTCCTTCCATAATGTCCATGAATACCCAATAATCTTCCCCATTTAATCCGCTATAGGCAGCAACCTGTAAGTTCCCAACTCCAGCACTAATTTGATTAGGAACAACCTCACCAAGTGCCTTCATTAACGTGTCTGCTACGATATTCCCAGGGCAAAATCTAGCAATCGTTGGTGCAGGGAATATCGGGTTACATAGCGTACCTTTTGGTGCATAAATTTCAACCGGACGAATCAATCCTGAATTTTGCGGTATGTGACCATATGTTTGTGAATCTAGTAAGATTGAACGTAGTGTTAAATAAATCGCACAATCAACGGTTCCTTCAAACGGCATATTAATAGGGCGATCGACTTGTGGGGAAGTTCCCGTCAAATCAATTTTGATATCACTTCCATCAATCGTAAGGGTGACGGCAATTTTCAAATCCTTCCTAGATGGGTCATCACTATCTAAATATCCATCTAGAAAACCTTCTGCTGAGTACGTACCATTCGGCAGATTTTCAATCGCTTTCCTCAACATGGTTTCTGAATAAGTCATTAAGTCTTCACTAGCAGCAAGCACGGTTTCCAACCCGTACTTTTTAATCAGTTCAATATAACGGTCCGCCCCAATTCTTGCTGCCGCAATTTGCGCTTCAATGTCTCCAACGACCATATCAGAAGCTCGAATGTTATCTTTTAAAATGCTCCATATTTGCTGATTCTTTTTCCCTTGTTCATATACTTTTATCGCTTTAAATTGTAAGCCTTCTGCGTACGCATCCACAGCATCAACAATCCCACAACTCCCTGGTGTTAATGCCCCTATATCAAGGTGATGCGCCGTCGTTACAGAAAACCCAATTAATTCACCTGAGTAGAAAACGGGAATACAGATTCCAATATCTGGTCCATGAGAGGCTCCGTGGTACGTAGAGTTATGCATGATCACATCTCCAGGTGAGAAGTCATCTCCTCTCTCATTAAAAATTTTCTGGATTCCGCGAACGTAACCAGGAATAGGCCCTGATTGCAGTGGTGTACTTTGTGTTGATTCACATAGTTGCTGCATATTCACATCTACAATGGCACACCCAAAGTCTTCTGATTCCCGAATAATACTAGAATAGGACATTCGAGCAAGCTTGTGCCCCATTTCAACCGCAATGTTTTCGAGTGCACCTTGAATGACTTGTGAGGTTATTGGATCAATGGCTGTCTTGTTTTTTATGACACTCATGTTATTCTCCTCCTAACGAAATCGTTATATTTCCATTCTCCTCTACGAACGCCCGACAGTTTGGCGGCATGACGGTTGTCGTATCTTTTTGGAAAACAATGGCTGGTCCATGGAAAGTCGCTTGAGCTGGAAGTCTTTCTCTTTGATAAAAACTCGTTTCAAATTCTTTCAACTCCCCATCGACACGAAAGACTGTTTTTCCCTTTTTAATAAGCGCTTCATCAAGAGTAGACTCATTATCAACGACAGGGTTTTGAATTTTAGGCATTAATCCTTTTCCTGTAATCCGAATGTTTACAATTTCAATCGGACTTTCTTGAAAAAAGTGACCATACTCCGCTTCATGCAGAGCATGAAATTCTGCCCACGAGCTTTGAATGTTTTCTTCAGTTATCTCCTCTGCCGGCAAATTAACTCGTAACTCATAACCTTGACCAACATAGCGGCAATCAGCCGTACATTTTATATGGATACTAGATCGATCCACCCCATCTTCTACTAATTGCTCAATAATTTGTGTTGAAAGAATCGTTGCATCATCATTTAATTTGTCTAAATCAAGTAAATTACTAAGCATGAATTCCGTTTTAATAAGGTCATATTTTAAATCAGTAGTGAGCAACCCTGTCGCAGATGTGATTCCTGGATGTGGAGGGATAATGACTTCTGGAATATTTAATATATTTGCAACTTCTACCGCATGCAGTGGACCGGCTCCTCCAAATGCAACGAGTGAGAACTCCCGAGGATCGTGACCTTTTTGAATGGTTTTTTCACGAATGGCATTTGCCATATTGTTATTTACGATGGTTAATATGCCTTCAGCCGTTTCGTTAGTTGATAACTCTATTTTATCTGCCAACTCTTCTACAACATTCAACGCCTCTTGCGTATAAATCGACATAGACCCACCTAAGAAATTATCTTCATCCAAGCGGCCTAACACAACATTGGCATCTGTTACTGTAGGCTTCGTTCCTCCATGCCCGTAGCTTGCAGGACCTGGTCTTGAGCCAGCACTTCTCGGACCTACTTTAAATGCCCCGCCTTCATCGACATAAGCAATGCTACCGCCCCCTGCTCCTATCGTATGAATATCAATCATCGGTACCATGACGGGGTATCCTGCAATCCATGTATCTCGAGCGGAAGATTCATCAATTCCTTGCTCAGTAATAATACCAATGTCTGCACTTGTTCCACCTACATCAAAGGTAATCAACCGTTCTTTTCCAGATAGCTTCCCTGCCCAACTTCCACCAAGCACCCCAGCTGCAGGTCCCGATAACAACGTATTCACCGGCTTAGCTGATACCGTTTCCGCGGTTCCAACCCCACCATTTGAACACATAATATGTAAATCAGCTGAAAGGCTAGCATTTGTTAAACCTACTTTTAAGTTTTCAATGTAGTTTTTTACTTTCGGTCCAACAAAACCATTAATGGCTGCTGTAGTAAAACGCTCAAACTCTCGAAATTGAGGAGACACATCAGCCGAACTCGTAATAAACGCTTCTGGATACTCCTCCTCAATAATCTCCTTCACTCGTAACTCATGTATTGGGTTAATGTAAGAAAAGAGAAACGAAACGACAATGGATTGAACTCCCCCTTCTTTTAACTCACGGACAACGGCTCGCACTTCCTCCTCATCAAGCGGTGTTAAAACCTCTCCTTTTGGCGCTGTCAGTCTTTCGCTTACGACCTTTCTATGTCTTCGTTCAACAAGTGGACGATCTTGCCATGGAATTTCTTGCATGATTGAATAGTTTTGGGGACGCTGATGTCTGCCAATATGGGTAATATCTCGGAACCCTTTTGTTGTAATCATTCCCGTAACGGCTCCATCATTTTCTAAGATTGCATTTGTTGCAATGGTTGTACCATGGAACACATGATCAATCTCTTCTTTTTTGATTCCTTCCTTTTCACATAAGTCAATAATGCCTTGAACAACTCCGATAGAAGGATCCTCTAGTGTTGTTGGCACCTTATTAATCCATGTCTTATTTTCATCTGTGTCGGTATACATAATATCTGTAAACGTTCCACCTACATCTACACCGATTAGTTTCATTGTTTCAACACCTCTACTTATGATTAATAGTTTGACAACTCTCTTGCTAACTTGCTGTTATCTTATCTAAATAAATTGGCCTTTTTCTAAAAAAGGTAAGATAATCTCTCTATCAAAATGGAATCAAAAGAAAACCAATTGCGTTTATGCAATTGGTTTTCTTTTAATATTCTGAAAATTATTTTATTTCTTCTTCTTACACAAGCATTTGAAACATAATTGCATTTTTGCAATTTTTATTTCACACCTGCAACACTGAGTTGATATTTTTTAGCTTTTCTTGTAATCGTTGACGCATCTATCCCCAACTTCATACTAGCTTCTTTTAAGGTGAGACAGTTTTTCAATGTGTTTTCTATCAAATGTTTTTCGTAACGGTCAACGGCATCCTTTAAGGAATGCTCAGTAAAATCTATTTCCAAAAGGGCTTTATTTGAGATATGCTCAGGCAGTTGATCAAATGTTACTTCATTAGTAGACACGGTCACAACAAGCATCTCAATTGTATTTTGTAACTCCCTCACATTTCCTTTCCAATCATAATGAATAAATGCAGAGATTACCTCCTCAGTGATCGTAACATGACGAGAATATTTCTTGTTGTATCGATCTAAAAAGTGATTGATCAGAAAAGGAATTTCCTCTTTTCGTTCATTTAAGCTAGGCAAACGAATAGGCACTATGTTCAGATGATAATACAAATCACTACGAAACTCATTTTCCAAGACCATTTCCTCTAAGTTTCGATCGGTTGTCGCAATAATGCGAATATCAATCTCTTTTGGTTCCGCTTGCCCTAAGGGGGTAATCTTTTTCTCCTGAATAACATGAAGCAATTTCGCTTGTAAATGTAGTGGAAGTTCTGCAATACCATCCAAAAATAACGTACCTTGATGCGCTTCTTCAATTAACCCTATCTTTGTACCTTTTTGTTTTGGCGACATCATTTGGCCCTGGGCATACCCAAACAATTCCCCCTCAATTAAAGCTTCAGGAATGGCTCCACAGTTTATTTTTACAAAAGGCTGATCACCACGGATAGTAGAAGAGTGGTGCAGATATCTAGCTAACACCTCTTTTCCAACTCCAGATTCCCCTAGTAAAAGAACAGTAGAATCCACATCGGAAATTCGCTCAACTAAGTCGTAAATTTCTTTCATCCTCTGGGACTTTATAATTGGTTTACTCTTTCTTTTTTTACTATGCAATTCGGATTCATATTGCTGAATTATATTTTTCAATTCTACTAATTCTTTTGTGATCAGACTTTTTTCGGTGATGTCTTTTGAAATATTGATCACTTTTGTTAACGTACCCTCTTCATTGAAGATTGGATGTCCAGATACTAACAACCTTTTCCCTGATTTGGTTGTTTGTGTGATCGTGACCTTCCTCCCCTCTTCAATCACCTTTTTTGTTGAAGATGTACTGACGATCTTTTCTTTTTCGAGCGACTCTAATGGTTTTCCAATAAAGTCTTTTCGGGTTACACCTAATATTCGTTCACATTTTTCATTTACTTTTAAAATATTTCCTTCCGCGTCTGTAATCGTGACTAGTTCACCGACTAAGTTCATAATTAAGTTTAACTCTTGTCGCAAATCACGAATCTTATCAACAAAATAAGCCAGTTGCTCGATATAGCTACTATGAAACATAAGACTAATTCCTACAGGATTTCCTCCCATTGTTTGTGGGTATTCATAGATAATTTGTGGGTTGACTTTATTACGCTTTAGTATGGAGATTGATGGTTGATTCGTTTTTATCGATTTAATCGCATTGCTTTCTGGAAGAACCTTCATGATCGACTCATCCGTTACTTTACACTCTGGTAGTTTCAACATTTTAAGAGCGACTTTATTATGATATTGGATCATTCCCGTTTCTGCAGTAACAATAACTCCAATTGGCAGCTCGGACATGAGTTGTTCGATATTCATCGTTTCCCCTCCACACACATACTCTTTTCTACTATCTTATCAAACCATACAGAACAAATAGTAAAACTTTGTCAGTTCTTCTTCCAATAAAAGGCATAAATTCACCTAGCCTCTCTATAATGAAATAGAAAAAATAGGAGGCGATTTCCTTGAACAACGTAACTGATTTACTAAGAAGTCATCGTTCAATTAGAAAATATACAGAAGAGCCAATTTCTGAGGAAGTGTTAGAGGACATTTTAAGTACAAGTCAATGGGCACCGTCTAGTCATAACACACAAGCATACAGCATTATTACCATTAAGGATCAACAAAAGAAGCAGAAATTATCAACGATTTGTAGAGGCCAAAAATACGTTGCTAATTGTGCTATCTTTTTAGTCTTTTGCGTGGATTACTACCGCGTCCATCTAGCAGCTGAAATGAATGATTTGTCTATGAATATCGAAGAAACAAACGACTTAGTGACCGGGGCAGTAGATGCGGCTCTTGTCGGCGAAAATGTTCTAATTGCTGCTCGTTCACATGGAATCGGAGGGGTGATGATTGGAGAAATCAGAAATAACCTTGCTGAGGTAGCTGACCTATTACAACTACCACCTTTCACCTTCCCCTTATTTGGTATGTGCCTTGGCTATCCCGAACCAACGGAAATTCCAGGCCAAAAACCTCGTTTACCTACTCCGACAGCCATCCATTCTGAAACCTATAAAACGGAAAATATGATCGAGGAATTGGCTAAGTACGAGATAGATTCAGCTAGTTATTACACAAAACGTACAAACGGACTAAAAACAACTGGCTGGACTAAACAAATATCTACCTATATGGGGAATCGGCGCAATATAAAATTAAAAGAGTTTATTTTAAAGCAAGGGTTTGATTTAAAGTAGCGGTTATAACACATAAACAGTAGGGTCCACCTACTAGCATCTGCACAAAAGGCAAATTAGTTTATCGCCCTCCTATTTTGAGAGGGCTTATTTGTCCATTTATCCAAGCCTCACACTACGCTATCAATCAAAGATTTGACCGCACTAACCACGACTTCTGGCTCATCATCCTGTATATAATGAGCACTCTTTTTAGCAATAATGAATTGGCTATTTGTTGATAGATCACTAATTTCTTTCTGCATTTTATTCCATAACAATTGTGATTCTTTGGAGTAATGAGCTTTTTTGCCAGCTGACAGCACAATTAATGGTACATGTAACTTCCTCTTTGAGTCTTGAAGTTGTTTTAGACTTTCCATAAACTCATCATAAGTTCCCTCAATTACAAATTGTTTGTTGTACGCTAGTTGAAATTCTTTTGGCATCGTCGGAAGAAATTTTTCTCGATACTCTTCAGGCGTAGAATCAATTAGGAGAATTCCACAAACGTCATTCGGATATTCAGTTGCAAACAACCGTACATTAACTCCTCCAAAGGAATGACCAACCAATATGTATGGCGCTTCTATCTTTGCTTCAGTAAGAAGTTCTTTTAATTCATTTACCATCTCATAACTCGTCCTTGAACGAGAACTGGATTCACTCTTTCCAAGTCCGGCTCTATCATAAACGAAAACATTTGACAGCATAGAAAGTTCGATTATGACAGAATCCCAGACTGTTGAAAAATCGCCATACCCAGCATCCATTACAATTGTTGGCTTTCCTTTGTTTTCCCCGAGTAATTGGGCATAAAGCTTACAATCGCTTACTTGAATCATCATCTCTTTTTTCATTTGATCAATTCCTACTTTTTAAAATTTGATGGAACATCCCCGAACTCTATAACAAACATAAGAAGAAGCCTCACCCGCCTAAACGAAACGATTTTCGGTGAAAAGTATTGATCGATACAAACAGGTCTTCCCCACTCAGCTTCCCCGAACCGGCAACAAGAGGAAGGTACATGGCCTGATAGGTTTCCGGAACCCAAATATAGTGATGGACATACTCTGTAAGGAAAAAACCACATGAACGCCAAAAGTCGATTCGCCTTTTGTTATCTGATGTTTCTTCCGACTCGACCTCAACAATCAGATTCTTATACCCTTTTGTCATCGCTTGTTTTCTTATGTAAGCAATCAACAGCTTGCCTAGTCCATGGCCACGCTCGTTTTCAGATACGGTCAAATAATCAATGATCATCATACCATCAGCTTCTAGTTTTCCAGTGAGAGCCATTACAACAGGAGTCGATTTGTTATACCCTACATGAAGCTCGGCCATTTCTTTAGCAAACATATTTTGGATGATCTTTGTTGGTTTAGCTCCTTTATCTCCAAATGCCTCCATATAGAGCGGGCTCGCGACTCGCCATAGATGATCATCCCAGTCGGTAGCAGTTTTTATTTCCATCATACTTTCTCCGATCTATAGTTGATGTTTCTATTTTACACGAATTGCTATTTCTATTATAAAATTAATAAAACAGTAATAGCCCGCCAATAACTGTATTCCTCATCATTATACTTATTTCCTAATTGTTGATTATGTAAAAATTCTTTAAAATGGTTTCTCTACATTGTTGATTCAAGAAGTTATGAGAACTTCTGATTCAAATGATAAATTTTGTAAATCATCTACAATATTCTTTGCTTTCTGACTATGTTCAGTTAATGGTTTCCCATCATTCAAAGGTACTTTACTGTATATCTTCCTTATATTAATTGGGTACCCCTTGCCTGTTTGGTGCTGATTAATTCTGAACTTGTGTGGATTAAACAGTAACGTATTTATTAGCTCTTTAGCTTCACGAGAAGGAGAAGCTTTTAACATTGCTAGCACATCTGAATCTGTTAATCTGGCAAATTCTTGTTTAGTCATTGTATCTACACTAAAATGAAGTTTAATCGCCTCTGCTAATAATCGATCTACGGCAACCATTTCGGGCGATAAAAACAGTTTATGATCTGACAATATCAGTTGTAGTAGATAATGTCCTGTTTCAATATCGGTATCTATTCCTTTTGACGTACATCTAATTTTATGCAATATATGTTTAGGAAGAATTTCTAACGTCCCCGCCATATAAGTGTCTCTAAAAAAACTATCCAGATGGTCAATACCTAAAATATTGTCTTTACCCGTGATAACAGACGGTTTATTTAAGATCGCGATAATTTTATGCGGATCCATATTAAATTGATGCAAAATAGCAAATACGTCATTCTCTAAGATATATTGTTCTGTTAATTGGTGATGGTTAAATTTCAAGGTGTTTTCTACCGCATGAGAGAATGGAAGGTGACCAATATCATGAAGCAATGCCGCTATCCGTAATTCAATATCTTCTGGATAATAATAGGCAGCTAGTTTCCATACACCCACTGTATGTTCAAATCTACTATGTACAACAGGGGAAACTAATGAACCGGCACCGTAATGCGCTAAATGTTTCAACCTTCTAAGTGGTTTACTTTGGACTAATTGTACTTCCAAACTATTAGGTTTAATAGATGGATAAAGTGGTTCTGAAAATAGTCTTACTTCTTTTTCCTCCAAGGAACTCCCGCCTTTACTTATTTCTACAACTCCCATGCCTACTCGCTTAAGTATACTCAAGTGATAGCTGGTGACTTTTTGCATTTCCTTCATACTAGATAAGCTTTCTTTACCGTCATTATAATACTATTATTGTACTATTTGTTCATTTTTTCCATTCGGATTCGAATACTAGGCATAATCGGAACATTCTAAATACCCTTTTCTCTTCTAGGAAAAGGACAGTAACCTCTTAATTGAAGAATTCAAGAAACTTACGATACGAGAAGCTCGTCTCACAGAGTGACTTGATGAATTTTCGAAGAAGTTTATGCACGTGAAAAAAGCACAACCCATTGGGTTGTGCTTTATCT
>NZ_BAUT01000012.1 GCF_000513095.1 Halalkalibacter wakoensis JCM 9140 | reverse complement strand
TCCAGCTATATTCTGAGGTGACCATTTTGAAGAAAATACTTGTACTCCATACTGGCGGTACTATTGCTATGCAAGAAAGTGAAGCGGGTATCCAGCCTAACATCATAAATCCATTATATTCCACTATCGAATCGCTATCAACCATTGCATCAGTTATCGTGGATGACTACTTAAACATGCCTTCTCCACACATTACGCCTCGCTTAATGATCGACTTGGCTAACCGTATTAAAGAACGAGTCCACAAAGATCAGCTTGACGGTGTTGTCGTGACGCACGGAACAGATACACTCGAAGAAACGGCTTACTTACTAGATTTAGTCCTAGATTGGGACATTCCGGTCATCCTAACTGGCGCCATGCGCTCAAGCAATGAACTTGGAGCAGACGGCCCCCATAACTTAATTGCTTCTGTGAAGGTTGCTGCAAATGATGAAGCAAAAGGAAAAGGGGTATTAGTCGTTTTAAATGATGAAATACATACAGCCAAAAATGTCACAAAAACACACTCTAGTAATATCTCAACGTTCCAAAGTCCACAATATGGCCCTCTTGGGATCGTAACAAAACGTGGTGTTTTTTTTCACCACACTCTAACCCAAAGGGACTGTCATCCGGTATCAAAGCTTTCGAAAAAAGTTGCACTGCTTAAAGTGTATTCAGGAATGGATGAATCGATTGTCGAAGCGATTGGTCAAACTGGAGTGGACGGACTTGTTATAGAAGCTTTTGGACAAGGGAATGTTCCACCAGTAATCATGAAGGCTTTAAAGGACCTTATTGATCGAAATGTTCCTGTTGTGCTCGTATCCCGGTGTTTTAGCGGCGTCGTACAAGACACTTATGCGTATGAAGGTGGCGGCCGAACATTAAAGGAAATGGGAGTCATCTTCACAAACGGGTTAAATGGCCAAAAAGCACGACTTAAATTAATGGTCGTGTTAGAACATGTCAATAAACATGATGATATTCAAGAGCGATTCTACAAATAAAAATAAGATAACATCTGTCCCAAAAGGTTCATCTTCACCTTTTGGGAACTCCGTTATCACTGTTGTTTAATCGCATTAGCAATTTGTGCTCCATGAAAACGACCGTTTTCAATAAAAATTTCATTTGCGTTGTTCCCTGCAGCAATCACACCCGCGATGTAAAGACCGGAAACATTTGTTTCCATCGTTTCTGGATTAAAATGTGGCCGCCCACTTTGTTCATCAACGTGAACACCCATTTTAGTTAAAAACGAATGATCCGGATGATAACCCGTCATTGCAAACACAAATTGCGCTGGAGCTCTTTTTAGTTGATCAGCAACTTTATAAACCACTTCATTTTCTTTAATTTCTACAACGCTAGCCTCAAACTCCATTTTTATTTTTTCATGACGGACTAAAGCATCAAACTCTGGTAAAATCCAAGGTTTTACACTACTCGAATATTCGCTTCCCCTGTAAAGATTCGTAATTCGTGCTCCTGCTTTTTCTAACTCTAACACTGCATCAACTGCTGAATTTTTCCCTCCGATTACGACAACGTCTAAATCAAAATACGGGTGAGCTTCTTTAAAATAATGGAAAACATGGCTTTGATCCTCTCCTGGTACACCCATTAAGTTTGGTGAGTCATAGTAACCTGTTGCAATAATAACAGAGTTAGCATCATACTCTCCTTTTGTTGTCTGGACATAAAAGGATCCTTTTTCTGTTTTCTGAACAGAAAGAACTTGTTCATATGCTTGTACGCGGATGTTCTTCCTTTTAACAACTTCTCGATAATAAACAAGGGCTTGGTTTCGTTTTGGTTTGCGTCCTTCTATCACAAACGGCACTCCACCTATTTCAAGCTTTTCACTTGTACTAAAAAAGGTTTGGTGCGTAGGGTATTTATGTATTGCATTTACGACGTTATCTTTTTCAATGACAACAGGGTTCAACCCTTCATTCATACAGGCAATTGCTGCGGCTAATCCACATGGTCCTCCGCCAACAATTAATACTTCTTCTTTTATCATGCTATCACCTTTACTTTCATCAAAGAGGGCGACCTCAGAAAGCAACCATTTAACTAATTGCCAC
Organism: Halalkalibacter wakoensis JCM 9140; assembly: GCF_000513095.1. Lineage (GTDB taxonomy): Bacteria > Bacillota > Bacilli > Bacillales > Bacillaceae_D > Halalkalibacter > Halalkalibacter wakoensis. The sequence goes on along the minus strand of NZ_BAUT01000012.1, from coordinate 82,326 downwards.
CTTCTAGTCTCCCTCTTTTTTTTAAACCGTTATACCCATCCTCGGAATCGTGATGCCTCAGCCATTTTCCTTACTCCAATCATGTAGGCGGCTAAGCGCATATCAACCTTCCTTGTTCTTGATAATTTATAAATATTATCAAAGGAACCAACCATAACGTGTTCCAGTTTTCCTTCGACTTCTTCTTCTGTCCAATAATAACCTTGGTTATTTTGAACCCATTCAAAATAAGAAACCGTCACTCCACCAGCACTTGCTAGTACATCAGGTACAAGTAGGATTTCTCTCTCCGTTAAAATTCTAGTTGCTTCCATTGTTGTCGGACCATTAGCAGCTTCCACCACAATCGATGCTTTGATTTGGTGTGCATTAGCTTCTGTTATTTGATTTTCAATTGCAGCAGGCACCAATATATCACAGTCCAATTCAAGTAGTTCTTGATTGGAAATCGTATCTTTAAATAATTTAGTTACCGTCCCAAAGCTGTCACGACGATCCAATAAATAGTCTATGTCTAAACCTTCAGGATCATAAAGTCCACCGTACGCATCTGAAATGCCGACAACGAGTGCTCCAGCATCATGCATAAATTTAGCAAGAAAACTACCAGCATTTCCAAATCCTTGAATGACGACTCGAGCTCCTTCAAGGTCAATTCCTTTTCGCTTTGCTGCTTCACGTATGCAAATCGTAACTCCTTTAGCCGTTGCCGATTCCCTACCATGTGAACCTCCAAGAACAAGTGGTTTTCCTGTAATAAATCCCGGAGAATCAAACTCACGAATACGGCTATATTCATCTAGCATCCATGCCATTATTTGAGAATTCGTGAATACATCAGGAGCAGGTATATCTTTTGTTGGTCCAACAATTTGACTTATTGCACGAACATATCCACGACTCACCCGCTCTAGCTCACGAAACGACATCTCACGAGGATCACAAATGATTCCACCTTTTCCGCCCCCATAAGGAAGATCAACGATACCAGCTTTTAAGCTCATCCATATTGAGAGAGCTTTCACTTCTTTTTCAGTTACATTCGGATGAAATCGAACGCCACCTTTTGTTGGACCTACAGAATCATTATGCTGAGCTCTGAATCCCGTAAAAATTTGAGTTGATCCATCATCCATTCGAACAGGAATTCTAACTGTTAACATCCGAATGGGTTCTTTCATTAACTCATACATCTCATCTGGGTATCCGAGCTTGTCCAACGCTTTTTTTATGACACTTTGTGTCGATGCAAGCACATCTAATTGTTCTGCTTGCTGGTTATTTTCTGCCATTCCCTTTTCACCTCAATAATGGATATTCAAGCTTTTATCACTTTTAACTATAATGAAACAAGTAGAACTTTTCCACCTATATTGCAAACTTTTTCTAAAGTTTCCTTAAACTTTTAAGGAAGAATCTAACAACAAAAAAGAACTGACAAAGGAACTCATCAGTTCTTATTTCGCAACAAACGTACGGTATAATTCGGCAACCGAGTCATACTTTATTAGCCTTTTTCCGTATTCTTCCACAACATAAGAAGAAACGGTCGATGGATTACCAAATTCAGCAAGTAACGAAACGAAAGTAGCTTGGTTGACTAGGTCGACATCAAACTCTTCAAATTTTATAAAGTATTGATCACGATAAGCATAAAGGGAACCACCTTGAACTCCGAAAGGATACAACCTTGATGAAAGAGCAATCACATCTTCAATATCATTGAATTCGTAAAAAATATCTTCCGTTTCATCAAGAGTAACTTGCATCTCAATATACCCTTCTTCGAAACCTTCCTCATCAAAGTCTTCATCAGGTGTATTTTTTGAGACAATGATCACCATTCCTTGAGCTGGCATTGCATATACTTCAACAGCAATCGGACCGTCAACCTTAAAGCCAAGTTCGTCGTCAGCTTCTAAAATCATATCGCGGAATAAGTCATGAACTTTAGGTAAGTCTTGCCATAAATCTTCTTTTGTTAATCCTCTTTCACGCATATCATCAAAGGTTAAGAATGCTTTAAATTTATCTGTATTTAAACGCTCAAGACGCATTTTAAAACCTCCTTTTTACGAACACTATTCAAATTGTTCGTTCCGTCAAAACGGTCTTACTATACAATATGAGAGAACAGAAAAGAAGGTTCGATACACACGACTATAAATTACATTTACAAATTATTTTTCAACCATTTTTCCCAATCTTGTCGTGTTCTCCCAACAAGAATTTTCTCATATGTAAAGTTTTTTTCATCCTCGAACTGGTCAAAGGCCGATCCACCAGCTCCTATAATTAATTGAGGAAACTTCTTCTTTAGATGGTCAACCACTTTTAGTGTTGCTTGTAAATTCGTAACCATTGTACATGAGGTAAAGAACATCTTTGGATCCACTTCTTTAACGACTACTTCTAGATCTTCTTCAGGTATGCCTGCACCAAGGTACACAACCTCATACCCTTTTCTCCGTAAGAACAATGTGAAAATAAGAAGTCCTAGTTCATGCGTTTCATTGGGGCCACAAACCGCTACAACATTTGGTTTAAATCCATCCACAGGAAAACCATGAAAAACCGTCCCAATTTTCGTACGCAAATAAGATGTGACAAAATGCTCATGCGCTACAGTAATCTCATTGTTCTCCCACATTCGGCCCACTTTTACAAGAAGGGTACCTAAAATATCAATCGTTACCTTATCGATACTAAATAAACTAAAAGCTTGATTAAGCAACTGATTCGCTTTGTTTTCTTGAAAGGAAAGCAAGGCAGATAAAAGATCATCGGATAATTTAAGAGAATAATCTTCATGATGTGTTTGTTCTTGTGACTCAACTAACACATTGCTTTTATCGAACAAATCTACAGCTTGTCCGATTGTAAAACCTTTGTTCACCTTCTCAATTAACCATTTTAAGATAGCAACATGTTCATCCGAATAGAGTCTATGACCCGCTGGATTTCGAACAGGTTCAATGATATGATAACGTCTCTCCCAGGCTCGTAACGTTCCCGCTTGAATTCCAAGCATTTTTGAGATCGCCTTGATGTTATATTTCCCTTCTTTTGAAGCCATATTCTTTCCTCCTAGATGTAACACACACTGTTCTAAAATGGACATTTTCTCATCATTACCTTGCAATCAGTATAGCGAAAAGCACGAATTGTGTAAAATGATAAGACATGATGTCATCCACACTAAAGTACCACCCTGTATATATTTTGTGTAATCTTTTCTTAATGGTAGACAATTTCTTAAAAAACGCTACTAGTGTCACAAAGCATCGTTGTTCCTAATGACATATGTACCTGTTAGGCAAGATCATGTTCGATACTTTGTTTGAGCGTCCATAATCCCGTACCATAATGCTAGAAGTAATACAAGCAAAGCAAGCTTAACACTAACAGTAATTAAATGAAACCATGAAACAAACGCAACAATGACAAATAATAACCTAACTCTTTTAAAGGGGAGAAAATGGGTTGGTTGTAAAATGATAAAGAAATCGCGTACAAATAAAGAATACGAGAGAAACCCTAATGTAAATAGCAGAACTGCTATGAGTAATTTAAACGGGGAAAACAATACTTCACCAAGAAAAGCAGAAACAGACCAAATCGGAACATCAGGAAATAAATTCATCGCTGCTAAAGCACCACCGTACGCAGCTAACAGAAGCAACATTCTTTTGTATAACCAGATTGACATCATAACGTAGACCCCCTCCGTACAACCTATGCAAATCTTAGCTCCTTGAGACTTATTGTTTCACACCTTTTCGTCTATAAAATATGTCGTTACTTCCTTTTATTGTTTCAGGTAAAAATCAGCTTTTCGTTCCAGCTAGGATCAAAGAAAAACTTTGGGAAAGAAGCCTAAAAAAGGATCATAAAGTGTAGAAACTTTATGATCCTTTTGCCTTATGAAGGTTGCTCCTGCTTATTTATTTGTTTTCGATTCAAAAATTGAATGGCCGAACTTGCTAAGCATTTAGCTGCTATCAACATTGCTTTTTCATCAAAATCGAATTTCGGATGATGATGTGGGTAAACGATTCCTTCGTTTTCATTACCAGCACCTGTGAAGAAAAATGTTCCTGGAACATGTTGAAGATAATACGCAAAGTCTTCCCCGCCCATAACCGGCTCCATTTGATGAACAATCACATCATCTTGAACTTGGATAGCTGCATCAATAAACTGTTCCGTCTCCGTTACGTCATTTACAACTGCAGGGTAGCCCTTCTTGTAATCAAGTTCATAATCAGCCCCCATCGCTAGACAGATTCCATTTGTAATTTGTTCCATGCGCTCAATGATAAAATCTTGAACGGATGAATCAAACGTCCGAACTGTACCGACTAACGTAGCTGAATCAGCAATCACATTAAATGGTCCTCCAGCATGGAATGAACCAACCGTTACAACAGCTGATTTCAATGGGTCAACATTCCGGCTAACAATTTGCTGTAATTGACTGACAACGCTAGAAGCGACTGTAATGGAGTCAACCGTCTCATGAGGACTGGCTCCATGGCCTCCACGACCGCGTATTGTCAGCTCAAACTTATCCGCAGCTGCCATAATTGGGCCTTGTCTGTATCCAATATGTCCCAGTGGCATCGTTGACCAAAGATGCGTCCCAAAAATAACATCGACTCCATCAAGACAACCAGCTTTAATCATTTCAATCGCCCCACCAGGTGCTAGCTCCTCAGCAAATTGATGTATTAATACGACAGTTCCTTCGATTTGTTCACGATACTCCATTAATACTTTTGCTAAAACAAGTAACGTAGCTGTATGCCCATCATGACCACACGCATGCATAACTCCTTGTACGTTAGAAGCAAAAGGCAATCCTGTTTCTTCCTGTATAGGCAAAGCATCAAAATCTGCTCTTAGGGCAACCGTCTTTCCTGGTTTACCACCACGTATGTACCCAACTACACCACGTCCACCTACATTCCTTTTCACTTCTACCCCTAAACGCTCTAAATAATCAGCAATATAGTTGGGAGTATTCACTTCTTGAAATGACAATTCTGGTTCGGCATGAAACATTCGTCTCAATTCAACCATTTCCGGAAACAACTCTTCTAATCTACTAAACAATTGATTCAACTATATCCCTCCTAATAACCTTATTGTACTCTTCGTCACTCGAAAAGAAAACAATTGTCCTCTTATTAACAGGTTGTTTTCACATAATTTTTTTAAGTTAACGGATTTGTTCTTTAAAGCAAAACCTGTACAAATACAGGTAATTAAAAAAAGAGAGGCACAAAGCCCCCCTCTCCCGTTTCTTATTCTGAATGCTCCGAAATTTTCAACATATAAATAGCCATTGCAACTGCTGAAGCCATTGCAAGTAAACCAATACTTAAGATCGCAACTAATTGTACTGCTGTCATTTCACTCCACACCCCTATCAGTTTAACAAGTATCCTACTTAAATAGTAGCATAAATGAATAAAAGTAAAAAACAACAATGTGACAAATTCGAGAAATTTTCGTACTTTACTACGAAAGGATTGACAAAACCCCTCTCGTTCTTCACTCACTAATGATGTCAGAAAACTCCACAAAAAAATTGAAAATTTTGTTAATTTATTTTATACTGAAAGTAAGAACAATTAGAAAACGCTTACAAATCCGTCGATAAAATCATTCACCTAGGAGTGATGTGCTTTGATACTAACGAAATTAACAACCAAAACACTTGTAACAAATGAAGATCTTGAACTTAATCATCGTTTAGGGCTTCCAGTTGAAGTCTTTTGCTCCAAAAAAGGCAAAACAATCGCATTTGGACAAATTAAAGAATTTGATGAACAAAAAATCCAAATAAGAGACAATGGTTTTTGTCGTTCGACTTATTTATTTTTCGGAAAACCCGCGCTGACTGTAAAGGCTTGAAGTATAAGTAAGAATAAAAAATGAAAACGAATCGGGTAGTGAATTAGACTTATTCACTACCCGATTTATTGGATTTACTTATGATAGAGATTTATATCATGTTCTTTTTTCACATAGGAGTAAAGTGCCTCCCTTGCTTTCCAATCAGTATCGTTATCCCAAAACTCCGTGTTTCGATCAATCAGTTCTTCCCTGAGTTGATCAAATTCTTTTTCAGCTTTCTTAGCCTTTTTACCAAAAAAGTGGAGCTGTATAAACCCGATTGAAAGAAGAAGCATGAGTACTAGTATAAGTGGATGGCTGACCATAGCACTTAAAAGATTCGTTTGGAAAGACAGTTGCTGATTCGATAATACAGTAGTCCCAAATAAAAGAAATACAGCCACACATCCCATAGCAAATAAAGACCAAAGCATTTTAGCCTTTTCCATTTTCTCTAGTTTTTCTTTTCTAGAAATGAGCTCTTCTAGCATGACTTTTACGACAACGGGTCCGTAATATTTTGCTACATTCCACTCCTTAAAAACCTTCATCCATCCACCACCTCCCCATCTCACTTATATGCTATGGAGACAAGTTTTAGAATACAAATGGACAAAATTCAAAAATCGATTAAAAAAGCCAATAAGGAGATGTGACTGCTGCAGCAATAAGTAATAAAAATAAGATTAGCAATAGTTTAATAAGGGGAAACGAAAAACCTTTTGTCTTTTTTTTCTTTCTTGACCTTTTTCGGTGAACTCGACTTCTTGGTGGCAAAGGTCCATCCTTTTCAGAACTTGATTGAAACGAAGCCATTTGGTCGCGTAATGGCGCTGCTTGATCTTGATCCTTATTTTCTTCAACCATGTATGTCAAACCTCCTTCTATGATTGTTTTCGTTTGTAACGTTGGCGAATGGTTAGTCCTAATAAAAAATCAATCAGAAAGTGGGCAACAATTGTTACACCAATATTGCCTGTCCAATGAAACAAAACCCCAAGTAAAAAGCTTACGATCCAAACATTAATAAACAAAACAGGTTTCTTCAAATACCGAAAGTGTATGAGAGCAAAGATTGTGCTTGCAATGATTAACCCAAAAGCTGTTTGCAAAACAGCACGAAATAATAACTCTTCTGCTACAGCTATCACAAAACAAAGCAAGGTCAATTCAACGAGAGAAAGATTTTTAAACACTCTTTCATTAATTCCACCATCATCTAACCAGGACTTCGGTAACATACGATCTAGAATCAGATCTACGACAACAATCGCTATTGCAACGCCTCCTCCTACCCCTATCATAAGGCCAAGCTCTAACTCGAACAAGGCGCTAAATTCATCCCAACTAGGAAAAACGAAGAATGCTAAAACAATTGCTAGCATCAGCATAATCATTTGTGATAGGTATACATTAAGCTTCAGTTCTTGATCTGTCATGGTCGCAACAATTTCACTTTGTTTACTCATTATTTGTAACACCCTGTTCAAATAGATCCAATAATTTCCTTCTCCAGGTTTCCTGTTTTTCAAGATGTAATTCTACATTCTCTTTCTTTTTGAACCTGTCTAATAATGCTCCGCACTGATCACAGCACTGATCAAAATTGTTAGCAACCGTCTCAGAAAAATAGGTCAACATCTGTTCTCGACGACAATTTGTCGTACGTATCCACCTTAAAAACAAATCTAATTTCCTCTTCTTCTTAAGTTGCAATTCTTCTTGTTCTTGCCGAATGGCTAAAAGAAGAGCGTCAATAGAAAAGGGGCGAACAAAACCATCTTTTAAAATTCCTCTCGCCTCTAATTGATAGAGAATGGCTCTACACCCTAAATCAAGGCCATTAAAGCGCTGCAATAATTGACGCTCTGTTTCTTTCGTCCACGAGTTATGGCTTTTAACATATGACAAAAATTCATGTAGCTGTTCATCTGATAATTGTTCCCTTTCAAGAAGCAGCATATTTAACCCACGATCTTCCTCACAATACATTAGTATGGCTGCACTTGGTTGTCCATCTCTAGCTGCACGTCCAATTTCTTGAACGTATGACTCGAGGTCGTTGGGATAATGAAAATGAATAACAAATCGTATGTTTTTTTTATTGATTCCCATTCCAAAGGCGCTCGTGCAACAAATCACATCCAGTTGTCCGTTCATAAACTGCTGTTGAATTAAAAGTCTATCCTCGGTTGATAACCCGCCATGATAATACGCAACTCGTCCTAATCCTTTACTTTTTAACAGGCTCGCAACATTTTCCGCCCAAGACCTACTAGAAAAATAAATCATTCCCGGGCCTTGTAATGTTTGAATAAGTTGTTCGACTCTTTCTATTTTTTTTTGAACCGATTCATGTTTTTCAACAAAATACGATATGGTAGGACGATCAATGGAATAAATATGAAATTTAGGCTGACTCATCGCCAAGCTTTCACTTATATCTTTTTGTACTTCCTTTGTAGCTGTTGCTGTTACCGCTAAAGTAGGTGGATTTCCTAATGCATTCTTTACTGTACCTAGTTTCAAATAATCCGGTCTAAAATCGTGCCCCCATTGAGAAATGCAATGCGCTTCATCCACAACAAAGTAGGAGATCTTAAGTTTCGCAAGTTGTTGTTGAACAAATGGGACCTGAAGCATCTCAGGGGAGATGTAAATCATCTTATACTGATGTAGAGATGTTAAAGCATCCTGCCTTTCCTCTTTAGGCATAAAGCTGTTAAGTGCAACAACTGATTTAATCCCCTCCGTACGAAGAGATTGCACTTGGTCCTCCATTAAGGACAATAGAGGCGAGATAATTATGGTTATTCCTGGTGCTAGTAAAGCAGGAAGCTGATAGCAAATCGATTTCCCTGTACCAGTAGGAAGCATCGCTACCACATCGTCCCCTCGTAACATGGCCTCCACGATTTCTTTTTGCCCTTTACGGAAATGGCTATAGCCAAAATAGTTTTTTAAATTTTTTTCAAGCTCCATCTTGACCCTTCTTTCTAGCTAGCACTAGTCGAATCATGAAATAATTAATGTTATCTGACATGTGTTCTTTCAACGTACGTAAACGTGATGTTTGGAGAGTATTGGAAATATGTATAATTTCTTCTTCAAGTACTTCCGTAACAAATGGTCGAATCGAAAACGTCGGATGCTGTATAGCAATCTCAACAATATGATCTTCAATTGTATTTCGTTTCAACTTTCGTTTGTGACTTATTTCCTCAATAGAGTAACCTTGCTCCAAAAGAAAGAGTGTCTCCCTTGCAGATTCGGTTAAAGATATAGACTGTTTTAACCCTTTTAGAAAAGAAGGCAAACATGAGAATTCCTCATTTTGTTCAACGAAATAAATAAGGCGATGTAAAGTTGCGACATGAATAACATGAACAGCCTCAAGGTCAAGATTATAGCGCGTAGCGATCTGTTCCTTTGTCAAACCGACTTTTTTGATCCCGCTTAGTTGATCTACGAAAATGGATGCCTGAAGGTCTTGACAAGTAGACAGAAACTGTTCCAATTCCGTGTACAATTGTTTGTGAGTATTTAAAATATTGACCTGACCTGAAGGGAGATGCTGCTTGACCCAATGTTGGATATTACGTTGCTGGGTTATTGGATAAAAGCGAGTGTTTTTCTGTGCTAAATTCACAATAACTTGAATAAATAAAGAAAGCCTTAACCATACTTGGTCATATATAGAATGATATTCCCATCCTCGTAAATCAGAAAGATACAGGTTCTTTTCCTCGAATTCTTTGAGTTGATCTATGCCAGTAGAAGTTGTCTTGATCCGGTCTTCACCGATCCAACTAACAATTCCTTTTTCAATGAGTAAGCGAACATCCTCTTCTATATCAGCACGTGCCATTTTCGGAAATAAACCAAAGTATGTCAAAATTCCAAAAAAAGAGCCGTCTTGAATTGTTTGTGCTGATTTTTTTCCATTTAATAAATGTAAAATTCCATAAATGGATCTTTCTGAATGAATTCGATATCCGATTAGTGCAACGATAGCTTGTCTAGTCGAAAGCAAACTTACTCACCCCCTAAAATCTTATCTTATTGTAACAAATTCCAGTCAAGAAAGCGGCTGAAAACGATGCTTTGAGTAAATAAATAAGACGAACAAGTGAAAATTATGAACATTGATGGAGTAAAATTGTTGAAAAGTTTGTCAATCCGTTTTACAATAGGTCAGTAGAAAAAAACATATATATAATTAGCATAACCTGTTCGTCCAATACAAACGAATAGCAACAAATTGGAGGTTTTTGATATGGCAAAATATACAATCGTTGATAAAGATACCTGTATTGCATGCGGAGCTTGTGGTGCTGCTGCTCCAGATATTTATGATTATGACGATGAAGGAATTGCATTTGTAATTCTTGACGATAACAAAGGAACAACTGAAGTTCCTGAAGAATTAGAGGAAGATATGATCGATGCCCAAGAAGGTTGTCCTACAGACTCCATTAAAGTCGCTGACGAATCCTTCGACGGTGATGCACTTAAATTTGAATAGGTAAAAAAGCTACTGTGACGATCAGTAGCTTTTTATTCTTTCTTTAGATCCGATCGAAATATGGCTTCTTCTACCCCTACAATGTGTTTCATCATTTCCTCATATGCTTGGTTGGCATCTTGCTTTTTTATTGCTTCAAAGATAAGAATATGTTCATTGTAAAGCTGCTTCATTTTTTTTGTTTCAGAATACAAAAACAGCTTACGAGCTTCTCTCATGGAAACTTGCATCGTATCCGAAACCGTTTCCAACAACTTTAATAACATATCATTCTTCGTTGAAGAGACAATAGCCATATGGAAATCAACATCCGCTTTTTCCCCTAATTCTCCATCACCTTCCGAGCGTTTCATTTCTTCAAGAATTTGATTGATTTTTTCCAAGTCTTCCTCAGTACGGTTTACAGCTGCAAGGGAGGCTGCTCCTGTCTCAACAATTTTTCTTATTTCAAATAATTGACGAATATCCTCTTGTTTCATAAATTTCACAGAAGGAATGACCTTACTACTTAAATCATGATTGACCTTTTTCACAAACGTTCCTTCTCCTTGTTTAATTTCAACAAGGCCAACTGCTTTTAAGGCACTTAACGCTTCACGAATTGCCGAACGTCCAACTTGAAATTCTTCCGCCAATTGTTGAACAGACGCTAAACGCTGTCCCGGTAGAACTTCTCCATTCCGAATCATTTCTGTTAATTGTTCTGCAACAATCTCATATATTTTCTTAGGTCTCACCTGTTCAATTGCCATTTGTCCTACCCCCAAAACCTCTCTAATCATGACAGAAAGGATTTTCCACTTCCTTTATTTAGTTAAATTGTACCTTCCTTTTTGAACTTTGGCAATGGAAAGGAGGGCCTTATAAACTAAGGCCCTCTAAAGCGAGTAAACAATTATTTGACCAGATTTCTGAAAAAGATTCAGGTGGAAGCGGATTCGTTCCGACTCCGACTTCAATGGTAAAACCTGGACGACCCGTTTCTTGGATAAACCAATCTTTATATCCTCCATCGCTCTCAGCTGTATGAACAGGGGTATAGGAACTAGCCAATGATAATCGTTCCACCATATGTTTGCTACTAGTTGGTTCAAGCCCACGGTACCCCCAATAAATCACTTGCCCTTGTGAATGAAAGGCTAGCACATAAGCGAACGTATGTTTTAATGTGAAATGATAAATAGCTAAGGCCTCTGGCTCAGTTAACGGACCCGAGCCGCTATAATGACGGGGCCAAGGGATTTGCGGACTTCCTTTAGCCTCTTCCTCCCAACCAGCTGGCCATTGATGATTTAAATCGACTCCACGAATGTTACTTGACCAATGCTCAAATCGATTCATTCCTTTATTAATCTTTAATACATCATTTTGAAAAGGATGCTGATCATACACGCCCTGAAGAACTAGATCCACACCGTCTGGATTTACCAATGGAACAACATAAAGTGTTACTTCCGATAGTAGTTTATTGACGTCAAAATGCAACCATGGACTGTGTTGCTTTTGACATGTCGCTAGTTCATGTATAAAACGCGTTAAAAACTTACTCGTATGCCATTCGTTAGCATGCCAGCCTCCCGAATAAAAAACCTTTTTCTTTCCCGTTCCAATACTAAGCGAATAGATCGGTTGTTTCATGACCGAATGTCCGATCACTTCGACATTCACACCTAATTTTTTAAGATCAGGCAGCCATTTTTCCAAATCTTTTTGTGAAAATTCAGTGTGATTGTCCCAATCGTGACGTGGTTTTACCGCATCAATGTTCGGTATGTAAACCTCCATACCAGGGTGTAAATAAGCTGTCTCAGAATAAATGTGTGGATTAAAAAGTAACAGGTCAAATGGCCGAATCTGATATAAATAAGCTACTTTTTTAACCGTTTCTCCTTTTTCTATAATATGTTTCATGTCACCCCTCCTTCTTTGATATATATGAGGAGAAGACACAATCCATACAGTCGAATTTTCAATTACCCATTGATGATTAATTATTCACGAGTTGTTAAGCTTAAATAAGAGAATTAGAAAAAGCCACCCATACAAAATCTGTATGAACTGGCTTTTATAATAAAATAACGAATATTAGTATGGTAACATACTTACCAAATGTACTTGAACAGGACATCCAATTGTTCTTCTTGGCTTTTACGTATATAACGCTCTCCAAGAGGTGTTAGACATAAGCGATCCTTCTTTCGTATCACTAGTCCTTCAGCAAATGATACATCTACATAAAATTGATACAAATGCGCCACTTTACGCTTTTTCTTTTGACTCATTAAACCATAACCAAAGGTACGATCGTGACACTTCCAAAAACGCGGGTGCACTTCTTGTTCGTTTATCATACGAATGGATTGATGAAGTTTTACTTTCTTCAGCATAAAGATAAACCCATCAACCAAATCAACTTGATTACTAGTTAAATCTGTTTGTTGATTAAGCCATTGGAATAACTCTGTATGTACCTTCACTTTTTGTAATCCCATTTTATGTCATCCTAACCACTCAAATACTTGTCTTCATCTTACCATATTCGACAAAGTTTTCACACTCTTGTCCACTAATTAATCACAATTGTTTGACCAGGAACAATGAGATCTGTTACTAAATTATTTAACTCAATAATGGCATCTGCTGATACTCCGTAATTACGAGCTATAGATGTTAACGTCTCACCTGATTGAATGACATGGGTATGTGTAGAATGATAGATGTCTAGGACTTCGTTTACTTTTATCACATCACTACTAAGATCGTTCCACTCTTTTAATTGATCAACAGACACATCAAACTTAGAAGCGATTGCCCACAACGTATCTCCTGCTGATACAATAACTTGAACTGACTCCTCTTCTAGTTCGTTCTCCCTGTCATTTAGTTGCTTCGAACTCATCACAGAAGCAATTTCACGGTCTTGCCAGTCTTGTCCATACGGCGATTCCTCTCCTAGTGAAGCGAACATATACTCCTGTTCTTTTGAAAGAACCAAGAAAGGATCAATTGACTCTGACTTTTCAATATTCCAATTGCCATGATGCACTTCAAAATGAAGATGATTTCCTGATGACCGTCCTGTTGTTCCAACCGTTCCTAACTTATCTCCTTCTGAAATAACTTCTCCCTCTTCCACATGACGTTCATGAAGATGAGCATAAACGGTCTCTAATCCATTCTCATGTTCAATAAAAACAACGTTTCCATATGTATCTGAATAATAGGATCTACTAACTGTGCCATCTGCCACCGTTACAACTGTTGTCCCTTCTGGAGCAGCTATATCGATTCCAAAGTGATTCCCCCATCTAGTACCATACGTATCTGTAATTTCTCCAACAGTGGGCCAAATGAGAGCCTCTATTAACTCTTCTGGCACCTTACCTTCTATTTTAGATTCGGCATAACTTGTTAAAGATGCACCTATAAATAAAAGCCCAAGAAAAGTAGCTAAGGCTAAAACAATACAAATTCGTCTTATAAAATCAACCATCTTTTCCTCCTCGTTCGTAACGAACTTTTTCATCTTTTTCCATGTTTTCATTGTAATCCTATGAGGCTTGACTCAAAGTATTCCAAATTCTTTACTAAATCCGCTCCTAACTCGATGACTTTTCATTGTTTTACGCTTTTATTTTGGACAGGACTATTACGATTATTACCATATTCGTTAAAGATATAACTTTAATATTCATTGAGTACACACGTAAAAAAATAAAGAAGCTGCTAGGATCTCTTCCAATCAGCTTCTTTTCTTCCCGTTAGTGAGAGTGAACTCTCACAACTAGTTCACCACTATTCACATTAACTTCCGACTTAATTAAGATAGGATAAGAGTGAGGATTTTTAAACCGGAAATCCGGACCTCCCCATGAAACGGTTGCATCTCTTCCTGGAGCCACATAGCCTATGTCTCTGGAATGGGTGATTCGCTCTATCATCTCAAGTCCAGCTTTATCAACAGCATTAAACAATGTTGAAGATGTTTGACAAATCCCCCCACCAATACCCATCACCAAATTACCTTCATTTACAATTTCCTTTCGCTTCCTGATATCCTCTCTCTCTCGTTCTCTCCCCGACTGTTTGATTAAAGGAGAAAGTATCTCCTGGTCCTAATACCACTCCAGAAATGGCTTCTGCTGACAGCTTGACGTTTTGAGTTCTACCCGCCACACCTGGGTTAAAATGAGTCTTAAATTCGCCAATAGTACGCTGATCAATGCCAATCAAATCTTCTTCGGTAATAGATGGCTCTGTAACATAAATAGGTAACGTCATATTTTTCGTACCAACTTCTAGCTCTTTTAATTGTTCAAGCAATTCTGACTCTGATAAAATAACTCTTTCTCTTCCAGGTGTCACTTCCCCACTCGGTAAAATACGAGGATTCTCCATTGGGGTATCTATTTCTATCGCTAAGTTTCTAGCTAATTGTTCTAGTGCCTCTTTGTCTAGACCCTCAGATTTCCTAAAGCCATAGTCATTCAACAAGACGTCATGAGTCATTTGATTCCATTCATCCTCTAGACTTACTTTCCAGTATACAGGAGCTTTCCAATTTACTTCCGTTTCGTGATAGGAAGAATGGGCGGCTACTGGTTTGCGTTCTTCAGCTGATACTTCATTGCTACAGCCAGCCAATAATATCATTGCTACAAACAAACATCTCTTCATCCTTACTCCCCCTCTATTGATCACAGACATTTACCAATATATGTGAGTAAACATGATTCATTCCATGTACAAACCCTATTTTGAGGCAAAAATAAGAAAAAACCACACTAAGATTAGTGTGGTTTATGATTTACTTCTCTTCTTTCCGTTTTCCTCCTCGAAACACGATCGCACTTCTTTCATATTCTATGTCTTTTACACTAAGTCGAGCATTTACAACTCTTGCCACTGCAAAAAAATAGTCTGATAGTCGGTTTAAATATTTTAAGACAATTGGATTAACTTCTGCTTCACGTTGAAGCTTCGTTACAAACCTTTCTGCACGTCGGGCAACGGTTCTACAAACATGTAATGTGGCAGCTGACGGAGCCCCACCAGGTAATATAAACTTTTCTAAAGGAGGAGCTTCATCAATATAAACGTCAATCCTCTCTTCTAAAAATCAATCATCTCTTGTTTCGCCTTATAAGGAAACTTATCTGTTGCTTTCATCATCGCTAAGTCCCCACCGCAATCAAACAGCTCGTGTTGAATTTTCGTTAATTCCATTTTTATATCAGAAAAATGTTCTTCCTCAAGCTGCGCAACAGCTTGCCCAATAAATGAATTTAGTTCATCTGTTGTACCATAGGCAACAACACGGATATCATCTTTATCAAGCCTTCCACCTATAACACTTGTCTTCCCTTCATCCCCCGTACGTGTATACAATTTCATCTAATCACTCCCTTTGATTATTTTAGTTAAGTTTGATGCATAAACAATATGTAGTTTCTATGAACTGTTATACATTTTAGTATACTAAATTTTATGCCATCTTGTTCATTTTAGGTACTTTTATTTATCACCGTTATAAAAAGGAGCCCGACACTATAGCTTGTATGGTGCCAGACTCCTTCTATTATTATTTAGGAAGATAAAAAGAGAACGTTGTCCCTTCATTAATCTTGCTATGAACGGAAATTGTTCCTTCATGCGCTTCTACAATATGCTTAGCAATTGCAAGACCTAAGCCCGTACCTCCGCGCTCTCTCGTCCTTGCTTTATCCGCTTTATAGAAACGCTCAAAAACGTAGGGAAGATCCTCTTCCGGAATTCCTGATCCTGTATCAATGACATCAAATTTAAAGCCTTCATCGTATTCATGAATGACCAATTTTACTCGGCCATGTTCACTCGTATGACGAATCGCATTATGAAGCAAATTTGTTAGTACTTGTTCAATCCGATCTGGATCACATTGAATTCTAGAAACATCCTTCATATCTAAATCCAAATCAATCTTCTGCTCTCTTGCCAATCCGTGAAACTTCCAGACAATTCGTTCCGCAAAAGGCTGAAGTTCAACCGTTTCAACATTTAATTCAACATGTCCAGCTTCCATACGGGCAATATCTAACAATTCATTGACGAGTCTCCCCATCCGTAATGACTCATCATAGATGATTTTAGCAATTTCTTTTTTCTCTTCATCAGACCCTGCAATATCATCAATAATGGCTTCACTATACCCTTGAAGCATCGAAATAGGTGTTCTAAGTTCGTGAGACACATTGGCAATAAAATCTTTTCGAAGCTTATCGTGCCTACGCTCTTCTGTCATATCCCG
Organism: Halalkalibacter wakoensis JCM 9140; assembly: GCF_000513095.1. Classification (GTDB taxonomy): domain Bacteria; phylum Bacillota; class Bacilli; order Bacillales; family Bacillaceae_D; genus Halalkalibacter; species Halalkalibacter wakoensis. The sequence goes on along the minus strand of NZ_BAUT01000012.1, from coordinate 65,614 downwards.
GAAGACAGCGACTGCACCACGAATCTCTTGTCGATCATATAAAGGAGTCATAAGAACCGTCCAACTTCTTCCCTGCATCTCAACCTCTGTTACTTGTTCCTTTTCTAATAAGACCACTTTCTCAAACAATTGTTTCATCGTAGCCGGCAGCTGTTCATCTTCCCCTTGTGACAAGCCCTTCTCATAATACCAAGATTGGATAAACCGTTCTGCTGGTGGATTGGTCAAAACCACACGGCCTTTTTTGTTAATTGTTATAACTCCATCAGCCATGCTACCTAAAATACGAGACAATTGCTCTTTTTCTTGATTAAGAGCATGAATATTGTTGTTTAACTCTCGGCCCATTTTATTAAACGCAATCGCAAGGTGACCTATTTCATCATGAGTCACGATTGGTACTTTCGTATCAAACTTCCCTTGAGCAACTTCTAACGCAACCTCACGCATTTTTCGTAACGGTGCATTGATTCGAGTTGAAAGAAAAAAAGCAAAAATCGTCGTTAAAACAAGGGCAATTCCAGCTGAAAAATAAATAATTTGTTTCGTTTCATTCGAAGCCGCTTCAATTGCGGAAAGGGATTGATACAGAAATACGGCCCCATCTTGATAGCGATTAGGAGAAAGAGGAACACCAACAATCATAATTTCAGACAGGACTTCTTCTCCATTGCCAATAAACACAAAATCTCCCTCTGTCATGACCACTTGTTCACCCGAGAACACTTGCGACAATGTCTCATCCGTAAAAAATGTGTCTAATGCTACTTGGTGTGCTTCTGCTTCATCCGTACTCCAAGCCTTTTCACCTTCAACTAGGATAATGACATGTGTATCAAATGCTTGTCCATATTGCTCAATCGTATAAAAAGCATCTTGTTGACTATCATATTCTTCAAACATTGTTGCGATCATATTGGCATGATTGACAAGCTGCGATTCTGCTTCATGAACATGAAATCGTTCAAATGATTGTAAAAGCAAAACCATTAATATGCTTAACACGACGGAGACTAGTAACAAAAACGTAAACCATAGCTTCCCTACTACACTTCTCCAAAACATTGATTATTTCACTGCCTCAAATTTATAGCCAATCCCCCAAACGGTTGAAATCATCGAAGCAGCTTCAGGTGAAATTTTATTCAACTTTTCACGCAACCGTTTAATATGAGTATCAACCGTACGAAGATCCCCAAAGAAGTCATAGTTCCATACATCTTTTAGCAGCTGTTCTCTAGAAAATACTTTATCAGGTGATTGAGCTAAATAATGAAGTAGCTCGTACTCTTTTGGAGTCAAACTAATTTCTTCATCAGAAACAGTTACCCTATGGGCATCATTATCAATCATTAAATGTTGGAACACCAATACATCTTTCGCTTGTGTGTCCGTTTGCAAAAATTTTGTTGATGATGAGCGGCGAAGTAAAGCTTTCACACGTAGTACCACTTCACGAGGACTAAAAGGTTTAACAATATAATCATCTGTTCCTACTTCAAATCCTTGAACTCGGTTTGCTTCTTCTCCTTTAGCCGTTAACATCATTACGGGCGTGGCCTTTGTCTTTCTAAGTTCTTGACATACCTCGATCCCGTCCATTCCTGGCATCATAATATCAAGTAAAATCACATCATACTCATCATCAAGAGCCATTTGCAAGGCCATTTCGCCATTTTCAGCTTCTTCTACCTCATAGTTCTCTCGTTCCAAATACATCTTTAACAAACGACGAATACGATCTTCATCGTCAACAACTAATACGCGCGCTTCTTTTTCCATTCTGATTTCCTCCTCCAAAAACAGCTATTATATGTATTTTATCATGAAAGGCAAAATGAAAGAAAACCTCTTTGCATTTAATAGAAGAGGTTGTCCCAAAAGGTCCGTTTTGACTTTTTGGGACAACCCCTGTAATTGAAATGAAGTCCAACAATCCAAAATTGTCCTTCACATTGTTCCAAACTTATAGTGCATACGAATGTAAACCTGCAATAACTAAGTTAACAAAAACTAAATTAAACATAATAATGGCAAACCCAATTACACATAACCAAGCAGATTTTGCACCATGCCATCCTTTTGATAAACGCAAATGCAAATAAGCTGCGTAAAATAAAAATGTGATCAATGCCCATACTTCTTTTGGATCCCAACCCCAGAACCGAGTCCAAGCTATTTGTGCCCAGATCATGGCAAAGATCAACCCACCAAGTGTGAAAATGGGGAAGCCAATTGCTATGGCACGATAACTTACTTCATCAACAGCCTGAGGGCTAACTCCTTTTAATATGGGTTGAATAGCTGCGCCAATTCTCTTGCGTAGTATTAATCTTAAAACCCAATAAAGGATGAGACCTGAAAATAGAGACCAAATAACCGTATTTAAGTCATTTGCTACTATTATAGCTGGAGCTTGAACAAAAGGTGACATTACTTCATCTGTTAAAAGAACACCTTCATTTGGTCCAACTAATGGCGGAAGCGTATAAGTCATTTCCGCATCGAAACCATTTTCATTGACGTAGGAAAAATTCGCTTCGTAATTCATTGCATTGAAAATGGATCCCATTAAGATAAAGCCGACTAAACTTAAAATGGAATACAATACAAATTCCAAAGCTCGCGTCTGCTTATTAGTCTTTGTAAAATCGATTGTTCGAATTAAATAAATAAGACCTGCAACAAATCCGATCGCGAGAATTCCTTGCCCAATAGCTGTTGTAATGACATGAATTTTCAACCAAATGCTTTGTAGAGCCGGAATAAGCGGTGCTACTTCACCTGGAAACATAGAGCCATATGCAATAATTAACATAACAATCGGCATAGAAAATAATCCTAAATAATTCGACCGGTAAATGGCATAAATAATAATGAACGCAAACCCAATTGCAATACCTAAGAACGTCATATATTCAAACATATTACTAACTGGTGCATGTCCCGCATGGATCCACCTTGTGACAAAATAACCAATTGATAATAATGACCCTACTATGGATAACAAGAAACCAAAAAATCCCCATCTGTTCCCCGTCATATCTCCTTGTTTATCACGCCACTTTTTACCTGTAATCGAAACAGTAAATGCAATCGTTGCTAGCAAGTAAACGAAAAAGGCATAAAGTAGTAAATTTGAGCTAAGTGCAGCCATTTTTGTATCCTCCTCTTAAAAAGGGCTGGAATGTTTCTTATTCCTCACCCTTTTAGAACCTTACTAAATCAATATATTATTCTTTTTCTTCTTCCTCTACCTGATCAATTGGAGAAGATATGGACGTCTCCTCAATGACGTGGTCAATATCTTTTCGAAGTGCTAAATAATTTTTATTTGTATGGCCAGCTATCCAAACTTTTCCATCAATTCGTTGGAACCAAATTCGTCTATGTGCCCAATAAGAACCTTGCACCAATCCAATCATAAAAATAATTCCACCAATAATTAAGAATGGTAACGTATAATCTTTTCTAACAATTAACGCAGAGACGTGTTTTGTCTCTACATCAACAAACGTCATCTTATAATCATTTTCGCCCATGGGCTCTAAATTTGTTTGAATGCCGACAAAACTCACTTCCCCTTCTGGTGTCTCCGGTGTATACATATCAAATATAAACACTGGATTATCAGGGATTTGAGAGCGTGTAGAGGGAACATTCGAACTAGACATAACAAAATCAGGAAAATACTCTCTAATTTCAATTCTGTATCCTTCACCTAAATCATAAACAGCATCAGGATTAAACAGATCAATATCAATCCGACCAAACGTTTCTCCTGTTTCTTTATTTTCTAACGTAAAGCTCATCTTATTTAATTCATGAAGCTTATAGTCAACTTGATAAAGAGCATAAGAGTCAAACTTCATTGGATCGTTTACACGGATTTTCTTTCGGTCAACTTCGATTAATTCCCCTTCACTACCAACTGCTCCTGTATTCTCTCTCTCATATAAAACAGCATTAGTTTGGTACGTTTTAACAATTGGACCTCCAGCTCGCTGCATTGCTTCTCCAAACACTTCATCATCCTCGTCATATAGCTCAACAAGAAATTCTTCATTACCAATATGGTATTGACCTCCTGTGCTTGGTACAACAGTTGTTTCACCCTCACGTATCCACATATGTTCATCAACATACATTCCAGGAAAATAACGGAGCATACAGCCAATTAAAAAGACAATCAACCCAATATGATTAACATAAGGACCCCAACGTGCAAACCGACCTTTTTCCGCTACGATATTTCCATTTTCTTCTGAAATGTTGTATTTTTTTTCTTTTAATTTTACTTTCACGCTCTCAAAGGCTTCATCAATGTTATCTACTTCAGATGTTCCATAAACACGTTGCCTTCTCAAGAAGTTCGCATGGCGCGTGACACGTTGGTTTTTTAGTGCTCGATATAATGGAAAGAATCGATCAATACTAGCAATTAAAATTGAAATTCCTAAGCTCGCAATTAAAAGCATGTACCACCACGAGCTATACATATTATGCAATCCCAATTGATAATAAATTTGACCGAACAATCCATATTCATCGGCATAATAATCGACCGCTCTAACAGTAGGTGGAATATACATTTCTTGCGGGTAAATGGTCCCTATTGCAGAGGCAAGTAATGTAACAATAATAATCCAAATTCCTACTTTTACAGATGAGAAGAACATCCATACTTTATCAATAAAGGTAGTTGTGTATGTTTGTGACCTTCTTGCAACCCCTTCATATTTCATATCTAGCAATTTTTCTTCATTTTCATTGCTTCCAAGTGGCTTTCCACATGATTCACAAACAATTGTTCCACGTGGATTGTCGTGGCCACATTCACACGTTAATTTACTCATTTCCCCACACCTCAATTATGTCCCGGGCTTTATCTCTTCCATGAAATCACGAATCATCTGCTCTGTCATACCACCAGTAAATACACGAACAATGACCCCATGTTCATCAACTAAGATGGTTGTTGGCAATGGACGAATTCCGTAAGCATCAATCACATTATTACCTTGATCAATGACAATCGGAAACGTTAAACCAAGACGATCAACAAAACGTTCAACAGTCAACTTCGGTTCACTTGCATTGACAGCAATAATTTCTACACCTTGGTCTTTATATTCAGCGTAAAGCTCTTCCATAATCGGCATTTCTTTTACACATGGAGGGCAATACGTTCCCCAAAAATTTAAGAATACGCCTTTTCCTTTGTAATCCTCTAATTCTATCCGCTCTCCTTCTAGGTCATTCAAGACAAAATTAATAGACAAATCACCGGCTTTTGCTACACTCCGATCTGCTATAAAGTTAGAATATAAAGTGTAAGCAAGTGCGATTGCGATAATTGCTAGAATACTTGTCCTCATCATTAAACGTTTTTGTTTCAACAACAGCTCCCCCTTTACAACACAAAAGCCCCTGACTTATTTTCCTCTATTATAACGTTAGAAACGATACCTACTATAGGTGCTTTATGACGGTTTCGTGACAGCTAATTCTCTTAAGTGTTTTACCTCTATCGGTTTTAACGGGCGCACATCACCAGGGTTCATCCCTCTTAGATGTAGGAAACTATATTGTTCTCTCTTTAATTTCATAACTGGATGGTCGATCGCATCAAACATTCTACGCACTTGTCGATTACGTCCTTCATGGATCGTTAAGCGAATAATCGCCGTTTGCTTTTTCTTATCGATCGACATAACTTTTACTTTTGCCGGGGCTGTTTTTCCATCTTCAAGCATAATGCCATTTTGAAGTTGTTTTAATTTTTCTCTTGATGGGATTCCTTTTACTTTTGCCACATACACTTTTTCTATTTTAAATTTAGGATGCATAAGTTGATTTGCAAAATCACCATCATTTGTTAATAAAATGAGTCCAGATGTATCGTAGTCAAGTCGACCAACTGGAAAGACTCTTTGCTCGACTTCTAGAAAATCTGTAACTGTTTTTCTACCTTTTTCATCTTTGACGCTTGAAATGACACCGCTTGGCTTGTACAAAAGGTAGTAAACTGGTTCTTCTCGGTCAATCGGGACACCTTCTACCTCAATTTCGTCTCGATTTGGAGTGACTTTTACTCCGAGCTCGCGAACAACCTTTCCATTCACTTTCACTTTACCTTCTACAATTAACTGCTCTGCCTTACGTCGTGATGTTATTCCCGCTTGGGCTATTACTTTCTGTAACCGTTCCATCTCTTCACCTCATGTACCATCATACTCTTCCAGTTGTGAATTCTCAAGCGAAAGAGATTTTCTTTCATAACTGAAAAAACGCTAAGGATACTGTTGTTCATCCTAAGCGTTCTTTTCCTATATCCAATTATGCTTATATGCCCATAGAAATATACTTCGTCTCTAAAAACTCTTCAATTCCATGATGCCCACCTTCTCTACCTAATCCACTTTCTTTGAACCCTCCAAAAGGCGCTTGAGCAACAGCAGGTAATGCACCATTCACACCTACAATGCCATATTGTAAAGCTTCACTCATCTTAATCGCTTGAGATAAATTTTGTGTATACACATAGGCAGCTAATCCATAACGTGAATGATTTGCTCGTCCTATTACTTCTTCCATTGTCTTAAACGTTGCTACAGGGGCAACAGGTCCAAACGTTTCCTCCTTCATACAAAGCATGTCGTCTGTTGCATCCGCAATAACAGTAGGTTCATAGAACAAACCTGAAACTTCTTTCCCACCTGTTAACACGTTTGCTCCTTTTTCTTGTGCATCCTGAACTTGTGCTTTCACTTTTAAAATCGCTTGCTCATTAATTAATGGTCCTATATCTGATCCATCTTTTAATCCGTCTCCAACAGCTAACGCTTTCACTTTCTCACTAAATGTATGTAAAAAGTCTTCCTTAATATCTTCATGAACATAAATTCTATTCGCACACACGCACGTTTGACCAGCATTTCGAAACTTTGAAGCAATCGCTCCCTCTACAGCTAGATCAAGATTCGCATCATTCATCACAATAAACGGGGCATGTCCACCAAGTTCAAGTGAAAGTTTTTTCACTGTATCGGCCGCTTGTTTCATGAGCAACTTCCCAACCTCTGTCGAACCTGTGAACGTCACTTTTGTGACCCGTTCATCCCTCATCCATGCTTCTCCGATTTCTTTTGGATCTCCTGTCACGACATTGATAATACCTGGAGGAAAACCCGCTTCCTCAGCTAGTTTGGCTAACATGAATGCCGTTAATGGTGTCTGTTCAGCTGGTTTAATGACCGCTGTACAACCAGCTGCCAAAGCTGGAGCTATTTTTCTTGTGATCATAGCAGCTGGAAAATTCCATGGAGTTATAGCTGCAATAACGCCAACTGCTTGTTTTTGAACAAAAAGTCGTTTGTTAGGAACAGAAGCCGGAATCATTTCTCCATAGATGCGTTTCCCTTCTTCAGCGTACCATGAAAGAAAGCTGTTCGCATATGCGACTTCTCCCATTGCTTCTTTCAAGGGTTTCCCTTGTTCAGCCGTCATCAATCTAGCAATTTCTTCTTTATGTTCATTAATTAGATCATGCCACTTCATAATAAATTCACTGCGTTCACCCGCAGTAAGACTTGACCATGCCGGAAAAGCTTCATAAGCTGAATTGACAGCTTGCTCTGCTTCTTTCGATCCTGCTTTCGGTACGGTACCGACAATTTCTCTTGTCGATGGATTGATTACTTCAATCTTTTCACCTTCAGATATCCATTCACCATTAATAAATAAACTCCAATGATTCATAATGCGATCTCCTCCTTAAAAATGTGCTACTCACTTTATAGTAGTTTAATAGACAAATAAAGGCAGCATTAAGAGAGGCAAATACACCCCCTTACAACCTTTTTTACAGAGTTTCTATTCTTCCTTCTTCTTTTCAATACTCGCAACCGTTTTTCCTGTTGGAATTTTATATAATCTGCTTTTTGGTTCATAAATCGTTTGAGACGGCCACAATCCATGATGACCTGAAAAAATATAACTTGTTACGCAAGCTAAAAAGAAAAACTCAATCGCTTTTCCGTCAAACATCTCAATTGCTAATAAAAAAGCTGCAATTGGCGTATTTGCCCCTCCTACGAACGTTGCAATCATACCTAACGCTGCAAGAAATGATAGCGGCAGATCAACAAATCCATATAAACTATTACCTAATGTTGCTCCCATAAAAAATAAAGGTATAGCTTCTCCCCCAACAAAACCGGTTCCAAGTGTGACGGCTGTAAAAACAAGTTTAAACAGAAAAGCAAAGGCTGGTACCTCTTCATGAAAGGCTTGTTCCAACATCTCTATCCCTCGACCGTTATACTGTACCGTTCCAATGATCATCGTTAAAGCTACAATGATCATTCCCCCAGCAAAAGCTCTTAAAACATGGTTTTTCTTTGTGATTTTTTCTGAATACTTTTGTATTCCATGTCTTACCTGACAATAAAGAACACTTAGAAAGCTAAACAAAATGGCTAGCAGAATAACTTTTGAAACCGTAAGGAAAGACATAGTCGGAACCGTTTCGATTATAAATGATTCATGTTTCACTCCCCACAGTTTTTCAGCTGTGTAATGACCAACAATACTTGAAACAAGGCATGGAACAATGGCTTCATATTTCAATTTCCCCAGCGCTGTCATTTCCATTCCAAAGACTGCACCTGCAATAGGTGCACCAAATGCTGTTCCGAACCCAGCACTAATTCCACTCATTAATAATAGTTTGGTATCTACTGCGTTTATTTTACAGAAACGTATAACGGTCTCGGCAACACTCCCTCCCATTTGGATCGCCGCTCCTTCTCTTCCTGTTGATCCACCGAATAATACAGTTAAAAATGTCCCCACATATACCAATGGTCCTAACCTTCTGATCATGGTTTTCTTGCCTTGTACTCCTTCTATGACCAAGTTATTTCCTTTATACAGTTCATTCCCTGATTTTTCTCCGGCTTGCATGTACAAAAAGCCAATTGCCATACCAGCTAACGGAAGAAGAAAAATTAGCCAACTATTCTCTTTTCGAGTTAAACCTAGAAAATCGTTTGTATGTAATAGCAAAGCTGTTGTCGAGCCTATGGTCAATCCAATGACTCCTGCAATGGTAACCCAGATAAAAAGTGTAACAAGTAATGTTTTATAAGGAGGCTTATCATTCATTCTTCTTCCCTCATTTCAAATAGAATGAAAGCCCCGATTCTAAATTCCTTGTATTTAGAATTCTTATACACAAAAGATATGTATTAGGGACTGACATAACAATAATAGTGTTTGATATTTTTCTCTTACCATTCATAAAAAGGGCGTAATATCATTGATACAAAAAAGCCGTAATAAGAGTAACGACTCCTATTACGGCAATTCACAGTGCTATATGACGTTCTACTTTTTTGTTTCAATTTACATTGAACCCTGTCTTTAATACGCTCCAAACACATAAGTAACAATAATAATCGAAGCAATAACCCCTACGACATCCGCAAGTAACCCTACCTTTAATGCATCTCCCATTTTTTTAATTCCGACAGCCCCAAAATAAACGGTTAATACATAAAATGTTGTATCTGTACTTCCTTGCATCGTTGAAGCTAAGCGCCCGATAAAGGAATCCGGACCATACGTTGCAATTAAGTCCGATGTCATACCTAACGCGCCTGTTCCTGAGATAGGACGAATCATAGCAAGTGGAACGATTTCAGATGGAACGCCAATTGCTTGTAGTGCTGGCTTCATCAACTCAATAATAAAATCCATTGCCCCAGAGGCACGAAAAACTGAAATGGCGACCAGCATTCCAACTAAATATGGAATAATAGAAATCGCCATTCCAAACCCTTCTTTGGCTCCCTCAACAAACGTTTCATATGTGGGTACCTGCTTGTACGTTCCATACATAAGGACAAACGCGATTAAGACAGGAATAAACCAAATCGAAATGACTGTGATCCATTCCATCTAAGCACGCCCCTTCCTTACCCGTCTAAAGTAAAAATACCGATCGATCATCAAAGCTCCAATTGTTGAACAAGTGGTAGCAATAAGAGTTGTTCCGACAATTTCAGTTGGAGAAACAGAACCGTAACTCATTCTAATGGAAATTACGGTTGTTGGAATTAATGTAATGCTTGCTGTATTGATAGCAAGTAGGGTAATCATCGAGCGACTTGCCGAATCTCGTCCACCATTTAAATCTTTTAATTGTTGCATCGCCTTGATACCCATCGGCGTAGCTGCATTCCCTAATCCAAACAAATTAGCTGTCATATTGGATAAAATATAGCCCATTGCAGGATGATTTGGTGGAACTTCAGGAAATATTCTTGTTGCAATTGGTCGCATGATCTTGGCAAGTGCTTTTAACAGTCCTCCTTCTTGAGCGATCCTCATTAAACCGAGCCAAAAAACAAGGATGCTAATTAATCCTAAACAGATCGTAACTGCATCCTTAGCTCCAGCAAATATCGCTTCATTTACTTCTTCCATCCGACCATTAGCAGCTCCAAAGGCAATACCAATTACAAGCATCGCGACCCATATTTTGTTAATCACTTGTTCTCACCCCTATAGTAAAGGAAAAAAAGTCAAGAAAACGCGTCCAGAATCCTGTCTTCTCTTCCACTTCTGGAGGGTCATATAAAAGTGGCACTCGCCCTATTTCATCATTACCAATAAAAAACTCTACTTTGCCAACCGGTTGTGGCGGAATGTATCCATCCCGTTCCTCTTTAGAAGGTGGCTGATATAATGTTACCTTGCTTGATAAGGACTCTTGCTCAGATGGTGAAAGAGGGTACTCAAACGAATACGGTGTATACACATGATTCTTGTAAAATTCGTCATCAATGTTATCAAGCAATCCTTCTTCAATAAGAACTTCCAAATCAAATGTATCAAATGCCCAATTAAATAGATTCATATGATCATGCCAATCACTTGGCGCGTTTAATGTTACGGCAATTAAGTGTTCGTCGTCTTTAGTGGCTGTTGAAACCAACGTCCTCTTTGCCCGTTTGGTATAACCTGTCTTTCCACCAGTCGAATATTCATAAAGCTCTGTTAACAATCGATTTTTATTCTGCCATACTCGTATTTGTTCTCCATCAGAGCGATAGCTTTTTGTTGAAGCAATTTCACGATACATCTCATTATCCATTGCATGTTGTGTTAGAAGAGCCATATCATGTGCACTAGAGAAATGATCCTCATGATCATCAAGACCATGTGGGTTTTGAAACATCGTATTGACCATTCCAATTTGCTCAGCTTTTTCGTTCATCATATAAATAAAACCATCTAAACTCCCTCCGACATGTTCAGCAATGGCAACAGCTGAATCATTACCACTTCTTAGCATGAGACCATATACTAAATCCTTTAATGGGATTTTTTCTCCTGCGCGTAAGTAAATAGATGAACCTTCTGTTCCTTCTGCATTTGTCGAAACCTTGACCATTTCATCCATTTTTCCTGATTCAATTGCTAAAATGGCCGTCATGATTTTCGTTATGCTTGCAATTCGTAATGGCTCATGCTCATTTTTTCCATATAGTACACGTCCTGACTCCTGCTCAATAAGGACAGCGGCTTGAGCCGAGACAGAAAAATTCCGTTGCTCCGCTTTTGCTTGAAGCGGAATTCCCGAACCCATTAATAATAAGGCAATAAAAATAAGTGCAAGTTTTTTTCTCATTTTCGATCCCCGTCCTGTCTCATTAATGTAAACTCCTGATGCACACACGTTATGCGCCTGTCTTTTTTCTTCTCTTATTAGCCAAGTCTATGCAGGACAACCAATGATATGACAGTTTATCTTATTAAAAATAGGAGAATAATGGCAATGAGGAAGAGGAGGAAGAGCTTATCATGTTACTTGATCTACTCAGTGTTCTGGGCCGAATCGTTACTATCTTGCCGCTTTTACTTTTAATGACTTTATACATGGGAAAACGGTCAATTGGACAGATGCCTGTCTTTGATTTTTTGATCATTGCTATATTAGCCAATGTGACTGGAGCCGATTTAGCAGACCCTTCTGTTAGTCATATACATACGGCTTTTGCCATTGTCGCTATTGCTTTTTTACAAAAGTTACTGGCCACATTTTCCTTTAAAAAACGTAAATTCGGAAAACTAATTACGTTCGAACCGCTTGTGGTCATAAAAGATGGAAAAATGTTAGTCGATAATCTGCAAACGATTCAATTTACTGTTGATAATATCCTTCAAATGCTGCGCCAAAAAAATATCTTTGATATAAATGAAGTAAGGTTGGCTGTCATTGAAGCAAACGGCGAACTAACAGTGCAAAAATTACCTGAAAAATCAAGTCCATCACTAGAAGACTTAGGGCTAACAAAGAAAGGTAGCGGAATGTCCTATCCCGTTATTATTGAGGGCGTCATTCAAGAGGAAATTTTAAAAGAAGTACAGTTAACAAGCGAAACCCTTCGCGAGCGTTTGCACAACGAAGGGGTCATTCGTATTGAGAATATTTTTCTTTGTACAATGGATGAAGAGGGCAAGCTTCATCTTGCTTTTACTTATAAAGATGAAAAACATCAAAGAATTCAACATTAATTTACGATCCTTTTGTAAAAGGAGCAACATTGTCATGTACATGGGTCATTTGCTCTGCACACCATTTATAACTCTGTTTTGCTTGGGGATTTTCTGTATCTAATGCAAATGATTCCAACTCTGCAATTACACTTTTTAAGTTTGCTTCAAGCATCGGAAGCTCAGTAGGTTGGGGAACTTGCATTACATCATTGAAAAGATCAATGGTTAATTGGCCATATTCATCAATTTGAGCCATAAATACATTCTCCACCGTTGCATTCATTTTTTCTAGTTCCGATTTTAACCATTCTTGATTTAGTCCTCTAGTTGCTAATGGTTCATTCAGTACCTTCCCATCCATAATGACGGTCTCTGGTTCCTTTGCTGGTGCTACTTGATGATCAAGCATTTTAGCCGTAATCGGTTGCTGTTCTTTTTTTAGCAATACGTTCAGCTCTCCATTGCCTTCAAGCACAGCAAATTCTACATCCGCTACTTGGAACACTTGCTTTCCTCTTAGCTTTCGTAACAACTCATCAGTAGTTATATGCTGTTTTTTCATGTTATCCTCGAGTATTTTCCCATCTTTCATAATTGGAATTCCTTTTCCATAAATAGCGGCGCGAAAAGAGGCATTATTTAAGCTAAATAGAGAAATTCCAATGGCACCACCAGCCCATATAACGATTGCAACAAGTAAATAAGCTGGAGGAACGGCAAGTTGAATGGAACCCACACCTAATATAATGGCAACTGTAGCGATTAATCCAAACTCTAAGTGTGAGGTTTCCCCAATTGGTTTCCTAACATAGACTCTCGCGATTGCAATGAGAATAATAAAACCAACAAAACTTCTTAAGGCAACCTCAACCCATCCCATCATGATAGATCCTCCCTTCTACGTTTGTTGATATGTCGGTTCTTCAAACTCAATTTGACCTTTTCTTTTCTGAATTTCTTGAATAACCGTCCTCGTTTTTAGAGCTCCTTGGTGAAAAGCTTCACGTGCTTTCGGTTCCTTCGTTTTTAGAGCTAGAGATGTTAAAGTTGCATCGATTGATTGAAGTGAGGTAAGTAAACCTTGTATTTTGCTGCCAACAGTCATGATTCTATCTCCTTATCCTTTTGATTTAAATACAAGTGAAGCGAGAAAACCAAAAATAATTGCCGCTGAGATCCCCGCACTTGTTACTTCAAAAATTCCTGTTAATACGCCAATGATTCCACTTTGCTCAGCTTCAGCCATCGCACCATGTACGAGTGCGTTACCAAAACTTGTAATAGGGACCGTAGCTCCAGCACCTGCAAAATCAATCAAGGGTTCATATAAACCAATTCCGTCTAGAACAGCCCCCGAAACAACTAGCGTACTCATCGTATGCGCAGGGGTAAGTTTAAAAACGTCCATTAAAATTTGACCAATGACGCAAATAAGTCCACCTACAACAAAAGCACTAATAAAAATCAAAGGGATTCACCTCCAGCCTCAATAGAAACGGCATGAGCAATACATGGAATTGTTTCTTTTTGTTGAAAAGACATTGGTGATAACAATGCTCCCGTTGCCACAACTAGTATTCGTTTCAATTCCCCTTTTTTTATTCGATTTAATAGATGACCGTAAGTGACAGACGCAGAACATCCTGCCCCGCTTGCACCGGCTAAAACCGGCTGATTGTCCTTATATATCATCAAGCCACAATCCTGAAACGTTCCTTCAGGTAACACTAACCCTTTTTGTTCTATTAAATCTTTTGCTGTTGGTAACCCAATTTTCGCCAGGTCTCCTGTTACAACCAAATCATAGTGATCGGCGGGTAAATCTAAATCTCTGAAGTGAGAAACAATGGTATCAGCTGCCGCTGGTGCCATGGCTCCACCCATATTAAACGGATCAGATAAACCCATATCAATGACCTTTCCAATTGTCGCTGATGTTACTACTGGTCCATCACCTTCGTTACATACTAATGCTGCTCCTGCTGCAGTAACCGTCCATTGAGCAGTTGGTGGTTTTTGTCCTCCATATTCAGTTGGATATCTGAACTGCTTTTCTGTCGCTGCATTGTGGCTGGATGATGCAGCAATAATACGCTCAGCTCCTTTCGCATTTACAATGAATGATGCTAACGCTAACCCTTCCATCGAAGTCGAGCAAGCACCAAACAACCCTAAATAGGGAATAGCTAGTGTTCGCCCAGCAAAACTAGAAGGAGTAATTTGATTAATCAGATCTCCCGCAAACATAAATTGTATATCCTCGTTACGAAGTTCTGCTTTTTCAATCGCTTTAGAAATTGATTCTTCAATTAAGACTTTTTGAGCTTTTTCATATGAATCTTGCCCCATCCATAAATCATCATGAAGTAAATCGAAGTCTTCCGTTAATTGCCCTTTTGCTTCAAACGGACCACCGACAGTTCCTGTCGATACAATAACCGGTTTGTTTTCAAACTTCCACGTTTGGTGACCTTGTAACATCTTACAACCCTCCCCAATTGATGAGAATCGTTTTAATAAGCGCAATAATGAAGGCGGCTACTGTACCAAATACAATGACTGAACCAGCAAGTTTAAAAATATTTCCCCCAACCCCTAAAACATATCCTTCCGTTCGATGTTCAATGGCCGCCGATGCAACCGAATTGGCAAATCCCGTTACGGTACAGCTGTTCCAGCGCCAGCAAATTGCCCAAAATGATCATAAACCCCAAAGCCCGTAAGCAAAACTGCAATAAAAATTAATGTTGCTACAGTAGGATCCCCAGCTGTTCGTTGCGTAAAATCAAAAAAAGTATAATAAAACACATGAAGACCTTGTCCAATTAAACAAATAAACCCACCCACTAAAAAAGCTTTAAAGCAATTTTTCACAACTGGTCTTTTTATTTCATGTTTCTTTTCTAATTGTTGGTATTTTTTTTGAGCTGGTGTCAAATTTTTTTGTTTGCTAGATGACATAAATGTTTCACCCCTTTTAGCCTCTCATCATTTCTTCTAGTTTGGTTAATCGTTTATTTAGACGTTCTTCACTAATGGTTTGGTTTTTTAGCTCAGTCTCTAACTTTTCTAATTCCATATAGATTTTCTGGTCGGTTGATAAAAATACGGTTGCTTCTGGAAAACGTTTTTTTACGGAATCATAACCAGATTTTCGAATTTCTTTTAAACGAAAGCGATCAAAATGTTTGACCCTAGGAGCTAGATAAATACGATTATCATTATTGGATACACCTTTTATCTCAACAACTTCTTCCATTGATAAAACAATTTCCTTGGCTTCATCGGCTTGATCTTGTTCAACAACTGCATTGGATGACAAAGTCATTGGTTTTACGTCTGGTGTGGCACCCGTTAAGTTCTGACACCCAGTTAGTATGATACATAAAAAGAAAATACCTGCTTTTGTCATTCTCATTTTTAAGTCTCCCCTTTTCTATGTAGATAGGAACTGTCTCAAGTAAGAACCTACGATTAGTAGGGCTTACTTGAGACAGTATGACGTTTTTGTCTTACTCATAGTTTTTGTAGGAGTCTTGGCTTACTCCATCTACAATAGTCTGGTCTGATACTTCTTCACCTTAACAGCATATATTTAGTAAGCTACTGTATGAAGAGCTCCTCCTGAGATATTACTGTTAGATTAAGTTAATTACCGTTCATCTATGAGAAGTAATTTTTGTCAGTGCTTCCTTTATTGCTTATATTGAGGTTCTTCTTCTATAATTTGTTGAAAGCGAGGCTCTAACCCATCAATAACCGTTTGTGTTTGTTGCGCAGCTTGTTGAAAAAGTTGTTTTGCTTGTTGATTTTCCGTATCTAACGCAAATGTTTCAAGGCTTGCCTGGGCACTTTTTAATCCTGCTAAAGTTTGTTTAAATTTAACTGCTACTGTCATGTTTTATTTCCTCCTAAGATTCGTGTCAACTAACTGAAGAGAATTCCCTTCAACGTTTAGCATAGGATTTTCCTCAAGGGATATGACAAACAAATTTATGTAAAGGAGACAATTATTTTTGTGCTACACTGTATTTATTAAGTCAGGAGGCAATTGCATGTTTTATTTTATTATTCTGTTTTTCATCACTTTTCTTTTATTATGCTTCATCTTACGAAATCAACTAAAATTAACAAAAGACATGAACCAGTTAAATCAGAAAATCGAACAATTCACGGCACATTCAAGTGCTTCCCATCAATATTTCGAAAAGAAGTTATTAGAAGAAAAAAGAGCACATGTGCTGCTTCTTACATATGAAGTGCGGGAAGCTGTAGCTAAACAACAATCCGTTATCCATGCAAGTGCAATTGAACATACTCCTCGCCACCATAACCTCTCTTCAAGTGAACTTTCTGCTGTTTGTTCCGCAGAGGAAGCAATCATTCTTCACAAGTTTTGGACAGCTTATCAAGACTATTTACAAACACATTGGCTCACAAAAGACGGGAAGATTAAAACGGTCTTCCGTGGCAAACCAGAAGAAGTAGAGACAGAACTCGGTTTTCTTCACCATTCCTCCAAAATGCTTGTTCAACAATTTGATCAGTGGTTAACACAATTAAATTCCTTTTCATAAAAATCCCTTTGTTCGTTTACACTAAGTGATAATGTGATCACGAACAAAGGGGTAGCAGTGTGAATACGAACTTCGTTTCCTTGACGTTAGAACTATTTGTCGGTTTTTTTGCTCTACTAGTCATGACGAAAGTGCTCGGAAAAAACCAAATTACTCAACTTACACCTTTTGATTTTATTTCTGCGCTTGTTTTAGGAGAATTAGTGGGAAATGCCATTTATGATAAAGATATTGGACTTCAATACGTTCTCTATGCCGTTTTCATATGGGGATCGTTAATTTATACAATCGAAATGATCACTCAAAAAATGAGAAAATCTCGACCTTGGTTAGAAGGAACACCTTCCGTCATCATATCTCAAGGGAAAATTCAATACGAGGAATTAAAAAAGAACAAATTAGATTTGGATCAACTATTACACCTCTTACGTGATAAAGGTGTTTTTTCTGTCCGTGAAGTTGAGTATGGAATTCTTGAAACAAATGGAGCTGTGAACGTAATGCGGAAACACGCGGTTGATCACCCAGTTAATCATGAGTTACATGTTCCTGAGAAGACTGTTTATCTTCCTGTTTTACTTATTCTTGATGGAGAGATAATTGAGGAAGGATTAATGAAGTTAAATAAGCAAAAAAGCTGGTTAACAGATGAATTGTTAGAACGAGGTATCGCTGGTCCTTCAGCAGTTTTCTTTGCTGATTGGCAAAAAGGAAAAGGGTTTGAAATTCAAACATACTAGACGTAGGTGGTGAAAACATGAAAAAAATCATCTTATACACCCTTCTTGCTTGTATGTTACTAGGGTGTCAACAAGAACGTCCCGAGGGTGCTTCTTTAATTCAATCAACTGAAGACTCTCAAGATAAAAATGTCATCGTTGTCGTCATTGATTCAATGACTGAAGCTGTTCTAAATGCTGGGATGGAAAACAACTCTCTTCCTGCCTTATCATATTTAGCTGATCGAGGACAAGTGTATCATGATATCGTAGCACCTTTTCCATCTATGTCCGTTGCTATTGAAAGTACATTAATGACAGGATCATCTGTAGGTGAGCACCAAGTCCCAGGTTTGGTTTGGTATGATCCGGATGGAGACGTTATTGTTGATTACGGTTCTACATTATCAAAGTACTGGAAATTAGGCATTAATGATACATTAATGAATACACTCGTACATTTAAACACAAATCATTTATCTCCTCAAGTTGACACTATTTATGAGGAAGTTAAAAAAGAAATAAAAAAACAAGTGGTTCGATCAATTTACTTGTATACCGCGGAGAGAAATCTCATCCGATTACTGTTCCCGGTTACATGAAGACTTTGTTGCATTTACCGGATAAAATGAAAACAAAAGGGCCTGATTTACTTGCCTTTGGTCAAGCAGTGAAACCAAAGAAAATACAAGGAGAAAGCTTGGATGACAGCATCTATCAAAAATTCGGACTGAACGATTCCTATTCTTCTGAAGTTACAGCCAAATTAATAAAAGAAAATGAGCAACCTGATTTTTTAATGGTTTTTTTTCCTGACTATGATAAAGATGCGCATTTTAATGGACCTGTTAGCCCTGAATATTTTGCCAAAACGGATGGGTATTTGCAAAACATTCTAAACGCTTACGATAGTTGGGACGAGGCTCTTGAAGAAAACATCTTCGTCATTATGGGAGACCATGGCCAAGATCAGCTGAAAGAAAAAAAAGAAGAAGTAGCCATTGAATTAGAACCATTGCTTGATCCATTTCACGTTGCTCCGTTAATGGATGAACCAAGTAGTGGAGACATTGTAATTGCAAATAATCATCGTTCAGCGTATTTGTATACAATCACTCCTGATATTCAGTTCTTTGATGTAGCAAGCAAATTAAATCAAGATAAACGAATCGATCATCTTGCTTGGCTTGACGAAGGAGAACTTGTTCTATATCAAGTTGGCACAGAAGGTTACTTACGCATCGAGGAAGGTGGCAACTGGTCAGATCGATATGAACAAACTTGGACACTAGAAGGAAATGAGCAGATTGCAGACATCCAACTAGATGAATCAAATCAATTGATTACGTATAACGATTATCCAGATATATTTCATCAATTATTTGAAGCCTTAAACAGTCATTCAGAAACAATGATCGTCACAGCTAAACCGGGCTATACACTTAAATCAGAAGGAGCACCTGTTCATAATGAAGGTGGTGAACATGGTGGCCTTCATAAAAATGATACCATCACTTCCATGATCGTTTCAGGAAGTGACCATGAGTTAGAAGATGAACGGATGGAAGCATTAAAAGACTTTTTTATACAACTACTAAAATAAGTGAAGGGGTCACCCCCTTCACTTTTATTTATAGGTCTTCCATTTTAGCTCACGTGATTCAAGATAGCGTTTTTGTACCTCAGGCCAATGGACAACATTCCACCAATTATCAATGTATTTTTTTCGCTCATTTTTATATTGAAGGTAATAAGCATGTTCCCACACATCTAATACGAGAAGGGGAATGACATCTTGCTGAGTTAAGTTTTGATGTTTTTCTGCCTGTAAAATTTCGAGACGATGAGCTCGAGGAGACCAGACTAATAATGCCCATCCGACTCCCTCGACTGCTTCTGCTGCTTTTGAGAAGTGTTCCTTAAATTTCTTGAAGCTCCCAAAGTCGCGATTTATTTGTGAAGCTAACTCCCCACTTGGCTGACCTCCACCACGTGGACTCATAACATTCCAAAAAATGGTATGAAGATAATGTCCTGCTCCATGAAAAGCAGCCTCTCGCTCCCAATGTTTAATTAGATCGAAATCGCCTTTCTTTCTGGATCTTTCCATCTCTTTTTCCGCTTTGTTTAGTCCATCTACATAGCTTTGGTGGTGTTTCTCATGATGGAGTCTCATGATCTCTCCTAGAATATATGGCTCTAATGAATTATAAGAATAAGGCAATGGGGGCAGTTTGTGTCCTCCAATCGGGACAGGGTCAAGGTTGACTTTGTTAGCCTCTAAACGATTTGGTACTAATTCCGACCACTGCTGATACACATCCAGCGCAAGCTCATCTAAATCAACATCTTTATGTGCACGCTGTTCATTTGACTGTTCACATTCATTAAGTAGTGTGACTAATGAGGTTGTAAATGGCTTAATCTTGTCATAACTAACAGTCGATTCAATGTTAGAACCATATTGATTCCAAATGTTTTTTACTTCTTTTGCCCAATCAAAAATTGCTTTTTCATGTGAGTTCACACTCATTCCTCCTCTAACATAGCAGTAACGGTTTATACTATGTCAGTTTCAGTAATCTGTGTGTTTGTATATATAGAAAAAAGCAGAGCAAAACGATTACTCCGCTTCAAGGGTCTCCTCAAATTTTTTGAAAAATAAATCCGCCTCGTCTTCGAGTGCATTCTCATCAATATTCTCTGGTAATGGTGGTAGTTCATCTAGTGTATTTAGACCAAAGTGATCTAAAAAGAATGTCGTTGTTCCATATAAAATGGGTCTACCGGGACCAGGGGCTCGATCTACTTCTTTAATCAATAACTTTGTAGATAAGGTATAAATAGCTCGATCGGACTTAACACCGCGAATGTCATCAATTTCCATTCGCGTAATGGGCTGACGATAAGCGACAATAGCTAATGTTTCTAACGCAGCTTGCGATAAACTAGAATGTAATGGTGAAACAGCTAATTTT
The DNA here is from genome assembly GCF_000513095.1 of Halalkalibacter wakoensis JCM 9140. Taxonomy (GTDB): domain Bacteria; phylum Bacillota; class Bacilli; order Bacillales; family Bacillaceae_D; genus Halalkalibacter; species Halalkalibacter wakoensis. The sequence continues at coordinate 44,773 of NZ_BAUT01000012.1, read as the reverse complement.
TTGAAATAAGGGGCATGTTCAGGCCTTGTTGTTAAGCGAAAAGCCCCTGCCATTTCAACAATTTGCAATCCACGTTTTTGATCTTGATACTGCAATTGTAGAGACAGCATTGCCTCATGGACCGTTTCCCTTTCCAATTCTAACACCGTCGCCATATCTTCAATCGTCATCCCTTCATCCCCAACAACAAACAATAATCCTTCAATTGTTGCAAAAATCTCTTCAAGAGTCATTTGTGAACTCCTTTCTTATTCAATGCTGTAGATCATGATGTCAGAAAAATTGTTCTCTTGTTCACAACGAATCGTTTTCGTCTTCATTAGTTCCAGTACGGCCAAGAAACTAACAACGATATGTCCTTTTTCAGGGATTGGAAAAAGGTCATTAAAATGACAAAACCCATTAAAATTATTTTTCAATTGGCTAACAATTTCTTGCATTCGATCTTCAATCGCATATTCTTGACTTTTCACTGTCGTCATTCGAGGTGCTTTTAATTCTTTCCTTTTCAATAATTTTTGATAAGCACTGAGCATATCAAACAATGAGACCCCCGCTATTGCAAGATCACGCCGTTCTTCATCTGAAATATAAGGATCTAAATCTTCCGGAGGACGAGTGTGTACAAGGCTTCTCTCCTCTTCTTTCTCTTTTAGTTCTGACGCAGCTTCTTTATATTTTTTATATTCGATTAACCGATACATGAGTTCATCGCGCGGATCTTCTTCCTCTTCCATTTGCCAGTCATCATCAAAAAGCTCCTCCTCTTGTTTCGGGAGAAGCATGTTACTTTTAATAGCAAGCAATGTAGCCGCCATGACCAAGTATTCACTCGCTATATCCAATTCTAAATCCTGCATAGCGTGTATATATGCTAAATATTGGTCGGTAATCACAGCAACAGGAATATCATATATATCTACCTCTGCCTGATTGATAAGGTGTAGGAGAAGATCAAGCGGACCCTCAAATGTATCAAGCTTCACACTGTAAGGATTCATTTAACCACCACTAGCTTTGTGTAATGTTTGCTAGATGAGATTATATCATACTTTTTATAACAATTGGAACAGACTTCAATGTCTACTTCGTTCACACCTATATTTTTGGTAGACTATAAGTAATGACGGACAAAGGGGAATTTACATGTATCCAACTGCTTACTTAGATTATCTCATTTATTTTCATATCGAGAGAGACTATTTTGAATGCCACGAAATTCTTGAAGAATATTGGAAAGAACACGATCCCAAAAAACGAGACTCACATTGGGTTGGCCTTATTCAAATTGCTGTTGGCCTGTATCACCATAGAAGAGGTAATGTGAACGGGGCAATTAGGATGTATACAAAAGCACGCTCTATTCTAGAAAAAAATACTGTACAGCTTCAACAGTTAGGATTAAATAAACTCGATCTTATAAAACAACTTGACGTTCAGATTCTACGTGCCTCAGATTCGGATGTTAGATTTGATGACATTGCACTCCCACTATCAAAAGACGTTATCCACGCTTGTCAAAAACGTTGCGAAACATTGGGATTTGAGTGGAAAACAAAAAAAGACATACCAACAGAGCTTATTCATAAACATACATTACGAGACCGTACGGACGTCATACTAGAAAGAAAGCGACAATTAGCTCTAAAGAAAAATAGTAAAAAACAATAAAAAAAAGAGAAGAAGAAATTATCTGTTCTTCTCTCCTTCTTTACAGCAAAGCAAAAAGCTTTCTGTGTCGGTTGTAGGTTTCAAATCACACGGCAACACACGTTTTAATTCTTGCACCATCTTTTTCCCTATACCTTCTTTTCTATAAGATGGATTTACACATATGTGTTGCAGCTTAGCCTCACCATCTGTTATCACGATGCCGAGAACCCCTACAAAATCGTCTTCTTTCCATAAATAAAGCTTCCAATCTGGATCATTTTCATAGCGTTCCATCGTTTTCGTTAGTTGTTTAATTTCTTTCTCTTTAGGCATAAAAGAAAGAAGACCCATGGCAATTTTTTGATTAAGGCTTTTATAAGGTACAAGCATAGTAGACCTCTCACATTTCTAACTCAGGTGATGAGTTGTTTTTCGTATGCGCTTTCACCAACAATATTCTACCACAAAATACAAAAAAATGACTTAATTTTTTTCATTTTTTTAGGCTATTTGTTCAATATATACTATGCATATTCTATAAAAAAGGATCCGTATTGTAAAAAAAGAGCACAGAATTTTACTTCATGTGCTCTCCAACTTTGAAATTATTTTGCTAAAACGGTATCTAATCCTGGAACAATTTGTTTCTTACGAGAGACAACACCTTTTAGAACAGCCGTAGAATCTTCTAATTTTACGTTATAAGCCTTTTCTACAGCGTCAGTTAATTTCCCAAGAGCTAAAATTTTTGAATCGTTTTCTAGAATGTCTGTAACGACTAATAAAAACAGATCCAATCCTTTTTCACTAATAACCCCTGTTAACGCTTCTTCTACTTCAGCTTTACGTGAAAATACGTCGTTAGTATCAACAACATTCACTTGAGCGATTTCTAACTTATGTGAACCCATTGTAAATTCTTTAGCATCTAATGAAATAAGCTCAGCCACTGATTTACTGCTAACGTCTGCTCCAGCCTTAAGCATTTCAAGACCATATTGATCTAAATCAACCTCTGCAATTTCAGCTAACTCGCGAGCCGCTGCAATATCTTGCTCTGTGCACGTTGGAGATTTAAATAACAAAGAATCAGAAATAATAGCCGATACCATAAGACCAGCGATATTTTTCTCAATCGCCACACCATGCTCTTTGTACAGTTTATTTAAGATCGTAGCAGTACACCCTACAGGCTCAGCACGATAGTAGAGAGGATCACTTGTTTCAAAATTAGCAATACGATGGTGATCAATCACTTCAAGAACTCGAACAGAATCGATATCTGATACACTTTGTTGACGCTCATTATGATCAACTAAAATAACGTTCTCTACTTCATTTGCTACCGTTTCGACTAAACGTGGAACTTCCACACCAAAATGATCTAACGCATACTTCGTCTCTCCGTTAATTTCACCTAAACGTACAGCTTCTGCTTCTACACCTAATTTGTTTTTCAAGTCTGCATAAACAATTGCAGATGTAATTGTGTCCGTATCCGGGCTTTTGTGTCCAAAAATTAATACTTTGCTCATGTTTTTCTACTCCTTTTTTATGTATTCCTTTAATTCATTTAATCCTGATCTATTTAGGTGGTTTTTAACACCCAACGTTATTTTATCAATTATTCTACCAAAAATAAACATAAAGAACCAAAATCATGTAAAAAAAGAGGTTACTCGAAATAAAATCAACAGCTACATCTTGATTTATCTTTCAGGAACCTCTCTTTTGTTCTACTTATTCAAAACTTTTCCCTAAATTAGCCATTTCAATAGCAGCAGTTGCAGCATCCCAACCTTTGTTCCCAGCCTTCGTGCCAGCACGTTCCACAGCTTGTTCAATCGTATCGGTTGTTAGCACACCAAAAATAACCGGCTTCCCTGTAGATAGAGCAAGAGAACCTACTCCTTTTGCCACTTCATTACACACATAATCAAAGTGTGGAGTAGTGCCACGAATAACGGTACCTAATGTAATGACTGCATCGTATTTTCCTGAGTCTAGCATCTTTTTAGCTGCAAACGGAATTTCAAATGCTCCAGGTACCCATGCTACATCCACATCGGCTTCATTCACCCCATGACGCTTCAATGCATCTTCTGCACCACCTAACAATTTACTTGTTATAAATTCATTAAAACGTCCAACTACAATCCCTACTTTTAGTCCTGTTCCTACTAAATGTCCTTCAAAAACCTGTCCCATTTCTAATTCCTCCTCAAATAAGTTATGCCTAGTTTGGCGAAGCTTGTCCTTTATGTTATGTATCACAAGGTAAAGGTCTACCCTGTGTTATCTTTAAAAGTGTAACATATGTCCTAGCTTTTCTGATTTCGTTCGTAAATAATTTTCATTGTCTTTGTTATGAGGTAACTGTAAAGGAACTCGGTCCACTACCTCTAACTCATAACCTTTTAGCCCCGTAATCTTTCTCGGGTTGTTTGTTAAAAGACGCATTTGTTTAATTCCAAGATCACGTAAAATTTGAGCGCCAATCCCATAATCGCGCAAATCAGCTGGAAAACCAAGCTTTTCATTTGCTTCGACTGTATCAAATCCCTCTTCCTGCAACTGATAAGCTCTAAGCTTATTCATTAAGCCAATGCCTCGCCCTTCTTGACGCATATATAGTAGAACCCCACGTCCTTCTTGCTCAATTTGAGCAAGAGCAGCATGCAATTGCGGTCCACAATCACAACGATGTGACCCAAAAACATCACCAGTTAAACACTCTGAATGAACTCGAACGAGAGTTGGTTCCCCTTCAATGATTTCTCCTTTTACAAGGGCAACACTTTCTTTTCCCTCAATAATATCAGAATATCCAATTGCACGAAAATCACCAAAGTCTGTAGGTAGTTTAATTTCAACTTCTTTTTTTACCAGTTTATCTTTACGATGGCGGTATTTAATTAAATCTTTAATTGTGATCATTTTTAAATCATGTTCATCTGCAATTTTACGCAATTCAGGAACACGTGCCATCGTACCGTCTTCATTCATAATCTCACAAATAACCCCTGCCGGTTTGGCACCTGATAACCGAGCTAGGTCAATTGCTGCTTCTGTATGACCAGCACGACGCAGTACCCCTCCATTTTTTGCGACTAACGGGAACGTGTGTCCAGGACGCTTAAAGTGATGCTTTTTCGCATTCTCATCGACTAAAGCCAGAATTGTGTCTGCACGTTCCTTGGCAGAAATCCCCGTCGTGTTTGAAAAATGATCAACACTAACTGTAAAAGCCGTACCATGAGGATCTGTATTATGATCAACCATGGAAACTAAATCTAATTCTTTCGCACGCTCCTCAGTAATGGGCGTACAAACAAGACCTCGACCGTATGTAACCATAAAATTAATAATCTCAGGTGTTGTTTTTTCAGCGATTGCCAAAAAATCCCCTTCGTTCTCTCGATCCTCATCATCACATACAATCACACATTTCCCTTGCATGAGTTCATATATAGCTTCTTCAATTGGATCAAATTCAATTGGTTCTTCTTTGCTATTGGCCATCCATCTCACCATCCTCTATTTATTTATATCCGTGTTCAGATAGAAAACTCTCTGTTAATGATGAACGTGACTTTGTCGGTGTTACCTCAGAACGTCTCAAAAGAAATTGCTCTATGTATTTTCCAACCATATCACATTCGATATTCACAATTTCTCCAACGCCTTTTGTCCCAATAATCGTTTCTTCAATCGTGTGGGGGATAATGGATATGGTGAAGCTTTCTTCATCCACTGCAAAAATCGTAAGGCTCGTACCATCAACAGCGACTGACCCTTTTTCAATCATGTAATGTCTAAGGTTACTGTTTATTCCAATCCTATAATAAACCGCATTTTGTTCAGGAGTTTTTGCCAAAATCGTCCCTGTTCCATCTACGTGGCCTGAAACAAAATGGCCACCAAAACGACCTTTTGCACTCATCGCACGTTCCAAGTTTACCTTTGAACCTCGCCCAAGACTTTGGAGACTAGTAGCACGAACCGTTTCTGGCATCACATCGACAGTGAAATGAGTGGACGTAAAGGATGTGACCGTTAGACATACCCCGTTAACGGAAATGCTATCACCAAGATGAACATCCTCTAAAATGTTTGATGCACCAATTTTCATGATCATCGACTCACCCGTTGAACGCATCTCCTGAATATGACCAACTTCTTCAATAATTCCTGTAAACATTTATCCACTTCCTTTCAGACGTGAAACAACTTTGATATCATTTCCTATCGTTGTCACTTCTTTAACATCTAATTCAAGCGCTTCATCAACCTTAGCAAAACCATTGCCGCCAATTGCAGTAGGTGCAAACTTACCTCCAAACAATTTTGGGGCTAAATAAGTAATTACTTGATTAACAGCTCGAGCTTCTAAGAAGCTCCCATTCACTTCTGAACCACCTTCTACAAAAACAGACGTTACGGTTTTTGTCCCAAGAAAGGACAAAATCGTCTCAACAGACAGATCTGGTAACCTTACAACCAACACTCCATATTGTGTTAACTCATTTTGTTTAACTTGTGAAGCGCTGTCTGTTGTTAAAATCCAAGTCGGGGCTTCTTGGTCTTGAACCAGGTTCGCATTCACTGGTATTTTGAGTGTATGATCTAATACTACACGTATCGGATTTTTGCCTCCTGCTGGTAACCTTGTTGTCAAGGACGGGTTATCAGCTAACACGGTTCCAATTCCAACGAGGATGGCATCATGCTCGTGACGATAACGATGAACATCTTCTCTCGCCTCTGGACCTGTTATCCATTTACTCTGTCCTGTTACAGTTGCCGTTTTCCCATCAAGAGTAGTGGCCGATTTAAGCGTAACAAATGGAATTTGTTTTTTCATAAAGTGAAAGAACACTTCATTTAGTTCATTCGCTTCTTCTTGACAAATGCCAAATTCAACTTCAAGTCCAGCTTCTCTTAATTTAGCTAAGCCTTGTCCAGCTACTTCAGGATTAGAGTCTCCTGTTGCTACAACCACTCTCTTCAAACCTCGCTCAATAATTAAATCTGCACATGGCGGAGTCTTGCCATAATGACTGCAAGGTTCTAACGTCACATAAATCGTTGCACCTCTTGCCTTTTCACCAGCCATCGTTAATGCCTGCACTTCCGCATGACCTTCTCCGGCACGCAAATGTGCGCCCATCCCTATAATGGCACCATCTTTCACCACAACAGAACCAACCATTGGGTTAGGTGATGTCTGGCCTTTTGTACTCCTTGCAAGATCTAGTGCCAGCTTCATATAGTAAACATCATTCATCAAAAATCCCTCGCAGTATGTCAAACAATATTCCAAACAGAAAAGCCCTGAGAGTAGTACATCTCAGGGCTTGCGTTAATAATTGGTCACGAAATAAACGTACCACAAAAAAAGATAGTCGTTTACTAGGTACATAAAAAAGGATAGACTACTCCCTTTAAACGAAGAACATTTTTCAAAAACAAGAAAATAACAGTCCTTACCTTCGTACCTTTTCGTTCCTTCTCCCATCCAGACTTTCACTGTCGGTCCCGGAGTTTCACCAGGTCCACCGCTCTTAATCAAAAGAAACGGGTCACGGACTAAGAAGCGTTTGCTTCATCACCGCCGGTCGGGATTTCCACCCAGCCCCGAAGGAAACATATTCAATTATAAATCTAGTACCTTCCAACATTAAATCTCAAAAACAGCATTGGATTAAAAAAATCGTACCACTTAAATTTGAATAAATCAAGAAATTTAACTTTTGGTTCAAAGCCATTACATTCTCACACCATTCACCTTTAACACACGTTTTATTTTTATATAATAGACCCAAACTAGAAAAATAGTACACTTCCTTAACTCGTGTTATGATTAAATCATTGTTTTAAGGAGGTACATCATTCATGTCTTACCCGTGGTTAACCGCTACTTATATATTATCGATTGCATCAAATCAATCAACGTTTAATAGAGGAATTAACTACTTTCGCTTAGAAAGAGTTGCTGATCTAGATTATGAAAAAGAAACAAACTCATATTTTGCTTTTATAGACGGTTCGTTGCTGTATGAATGTGAAATTACAATTAAAGGCCCTGAGTCGATTTTATATTCGTGTGAATGCGAAGCTGCCGCTACGTATTCCGGTGCATGTAAGCATATCGTTGCTATGTTGTTTGCGATAAAAGAATGGGAAGAGGAAAAAGGAACTGTTATAGCCTTTCCTTCTGCTCCACCAAAACAAAGAAGTAAAATGTTAGATAAGTATCAAGAGGTGTTCTCTCATACGAAACGAGTAAAAGGGCAAAAAGAACGATTAGACGTTGAATATGAACTTCTTTTCTCACATTCCTCGTATCTACCATTATTAGATAAAGTAGAAATTCGTCTAAAAGTCGGAGCGAAGCGGCTTTACGTCGTCAAAAGCATGGATGACTTTTTAAGGGCATTTGTAAAAAATGAATCTTATACATTTACAGCAAACTTTGTCTATGATCCATTCATTCACGAGGTTTCTGAAATTGATAAACAACTATTACATGAGCTATATACGTACTCTGAAATCATCTCTGCCAATCAAGACAACTATTATTATTATCGCTCTAATCAAAAACGCTCTTACGAAATACCCGCTGTTAGCTTGTTACCAATGTTAGAACAATTAAAAGAAAAACCCTTGTTGCTTACAATTGATGGAAGTTTACAATCGAAAGACGTTAAAATTAAAGAGTTAGGAAAAAATCACGTTCTTCATTTCACTTTATCAACAAATGAGGAAGATTCCACTGTTCACCTTAGTAGTCCTAATTTATCAGAATTTGATTTTGCGAGTGAAGATTTACGAATTCTCATACACGGAAACACCATTTATCAATTAACGGATGAACAAGCAAAACATCTGCACATAATAGCTGAACAGGCAGATCTAAATGATACAATTGATATGATTCCAAAGGAACAATTAGAAGCTTTCTGTTCATATGTGCTTCCTTCACTTTCTTCCGTTGGTACGGTCCAATTATCTGAAGAATTATATGATGCGATTGAAACAAAACCGCTTATGGCCAAATTTTATTTAGACTTGCAAGATGGAACACTCACAGGGAATGTTTCGTTTGAGTACGGAGAGCATACTCGAAATCCTTTTAAAGAATCGCAAGAAACGAATGAAAAAATCATTACACGAGACGTCCAAAAAGAAGAGGACATTATCGCTCACATTAAGCAAATTGATTTTGAGGTTACGGATGGAACACTCACGTTAACAGATTGGGAATCGATTGTCCCTTTTCTATTTGAGCATCTTCCAGTTTTACAAAAGAAAATGGACGTATATACAACAGCTGCAGTCAGAAATGTAATAGCTACACCAACAACGTCTCCTTTTGTTAAATTGGATGTGAATCATGAAAACAATTGGCTTGATGTGACCTTTTCAATGGAAGGAATTGCTGATGAAGAAATTATCGATGTGCTCTATGCATTGCAAACAAGTGCAAAATACTACAAATTGTCTAACGGTTCGTACCTTCAATTAAATCACAGTCGGTTCGATTCCATTAAACAGGTGATTGACACAGTCGCAACACCTAAACAATCTTTACACAGAGAAATGTCCATTCCATTGCATAAAGCGTTTGAGCTTGACCGACAAAATGGTCAAACGAAAATATCAAAACAACTACATCAATTGTTATCTGATATTCAGTCACCTGAATTTAGTGATTGGCCAGTTCCCAATAGCCTCCAAGCCGAACTACGCGACTATCAATTGAATGGATACCGCTGGCTTCGTACCCTTTCGCGCTTTGGATTAGGTGGAATTTTAGCCGATGATATGGGATTAGGAAAAACGGTGCAAACAATTGCCTTTATTCAAAGTGAAAAAGAAGCACATGGAAAATTCCAGGCGTTGATTATCGCTCCAGCTAGTTTAATTTATAACTGGGAGAAGGAATTTGAAAAATTTGCTCCTTCTTTACGTATTGCTGTTGTTGCAGGCAGCAAACAGACAAGAAAAGAGCTTATTGAAGAGGAATATGACGTACTGATCACGTCTTATCCTTTAATCCAACGAGATTATGAACTTTATGCTTCACGCATGTTTTCTACAATGATTTTAGATGAAGCACAAGCAATTAAAAATGATGCAACGAAAACGACAAAAGCTGTCCGAACTCTACCAACAAACAGTAGTTTTGCTTTAAGCGGTACACCCATTGAAAACCACCAAGACGAGCTCTATTCCATTTTTCATAGTATCTTACCTGGAATGCTAGGAACGAAAAAGCAATTCAAGGAGTTATCGAACGAAACGATTTCGAAGCGAGTTCGTCCTTTTATATTACGAAGATTGAAACGCGATGTTTTATCAGAACTCCCCCAAAAACAAGAATCTGTTCAATATACAGATTTAAGTGCTGATCAAAAGAAAATGTATGTCGCTCAAGTAAAACAATTAACAAATGATGTAGATGAAGCCATTAAAAGCAATGAATTCCAGCAAAAACGAATCGAGATTCTTGCTGGCCTAACAAGATTACGCCAAATTTGCTGCCATCCAAGCCTGATTGACCCACAGACAACCTATCAATCAGGAAAAATGGACCGTCTACTAGAATATGTAGAAGAGGGCTTACAAGCACAGCAAAAAATGGTCATCTTTTCTCAATTTACGTCGATGCTCGGCTTAATTAGAAAAAGCTTTGATGAGAGAGGATGGACTTATCACTATATTGATGGCCAGACACCACCAAAATCTCGAGTAGAGATGGCAGAGCGATTTAACAATGGAGAAAAATCGCTGTTTTTAATTTCCCTAAAAGCAGGCGGCACTGGTCTGAACTTAATTGGCGGTGATACCGTTATTCTTTACGATACATGGTGGAATCCTGCAATTGAAGAACAAGCTGCTGATCGTGTTTACCGTTATGGACAAACAAAAAATGTCCAAGTGATTAAATTAATTGCAAATGGCACCATTGAGGAAAAGATCCTTTCCATGCACGAAAAAAAGAAAGCCCTTGTAGACTCCATTATCCAACCTGGTGAGGAAACTCTACAGTCTTTAAGTGCTGAGGACATTAAACAATTGCTCACTTTATCCTAGAAATGTTGTTTAATAGACCCTCGAACTCTTAGGTTCTAGACCACTGAAAAAGTACCTAACTGCCCAGGGCAATGACACTCCGCTTTCCGCGGGTGCCCGGTGAGCCTCCTCAGCATTTGCCTGCGGAGTCTCACACTTGGGGCACTGCTTCACTGTAGGACACCAGATCCGTTATTTGGTGTCCTCTCTTCTTTTCCTATCTATCAAAAAATGCTCCACTTCTTTTTTGGTAGGCATACCATTTTGTGCCCCTAACTTTGTGACAGCTAATGCCCCTACAGCGTTAGCAAATTGGCAAGCCTCGATTAATTCCTTGCCTTCTGATAGCGCTACAGCCATTGCCCCGTTAAATGCATCTCCTGCTCCTGTCGTATCGAGGACCTCAACCTTATAACTTGGTATATTTACGCTATCTCCATTTTTCCATACTGTTGCACCTTCACTACCTTTTGTGACAATTAATTTTTCTTTGAAATCACCTTGGTTTTTTAACCGTTTTTCCTCATGTTCATTTGGTGTCAAATACGCTACTTTTTCCATCACATCGTTTGATAGCATTTGAAAGGGTGCAGGATTTACAATGACAGGAACGTTCGAACGACTTGCGACTCTTATAACATGTTCAACGGTATGTATCGGAATTTCTAATTGCATTAAGATCATGTCACTTTCAGCGATAACCTTAACATAAGGCTTAATCGCTTCTTCTGTTACTTCAGCGTTTGCTCCAGGAACGACGATGATGCTATTATCGTGATCACTAATAGTAATAGAAGCTATTCCTGTATGTTTGTTCGTTTGTTTTGCGACTTCACAAAAAGTAATGTTCTCATGTTGAAGATGTTGCCTCAACTGTTGCCCAAACAAATCATTTCCTACACAACCTATCAGTGTAACATCTGCTCCAAGTCTAGCTGCTGCAACTGCCTGATTTGCTCCTTTCCCACCAGGAATGGTTGAAAATGTTTCTCCTAAAACGGTTTCTCCAACATCGGGTCTAACTCTTGTTGTCGTCACTAAATCCATGTTAATGCTTCCAATAACAGTCACTTTTTTCTTCAACAGACTTCATTCCTTTTTCATTTGTCATTTATCCATGCTTCATCAATCTTGTAACCCATTTTGAATGAGGCAATTGTTAAAAAACCATCTCATCCAAAATGGAAAAGATGGTTCATTATTATCCTTCTTTTTTAAATAATTGTTTTAGAAAATCATCAAACGTATTCGCTATTAGATGTTCATTCCAAACGCCACTAGCGGGGTCATCTTCAGACAAATAAAGAACAGAGGGTTCTTTTTTTCCATGCCTGTAATCAAGAGCAAGCCAAGAATGAAAATCCCCTGTTAACATAATAAGATCATTAGGTAACCCTAACTCTTCTATAAAAACAGATGATAGTCCAACTCCTGATTTCAGTTCAAGTTCATGGAAATAAGGGATAATCGCTGCATCTCCATCTTCAAACAATACGTAACGATAAAGTAGTTCTCCACCATTTTGCTGTTCCATTAATTGAATATATGTTGCTGGCAATTCTACGTTTAACAGACTTTCGATTTCTGTTCGTTTTTCCTCTGTTACTCTTTGACCAGGCTTATATTCTGATGGTGATTTCCAAAATTGACTCCCATCGTAAAATTGTAAGCTCATTATGTTCCTTCCTCCACACGACTAGGCTGTTGTTCTATGTTTATTATAGCACGTTAAGTATGATCAAGCGCTTCAGAAGGTCGATCCATTTGATACTCTTTTTCGTTATGATGTCTTGAATATCGTTCTAATTCTTCAAGTACATCATGGATGGATAGAATTACAAATAACAGTATGGTTTCTGGTGTGAAGTGATGGTAATATTTAGATTCCGTCACATGGACCCTTTCCTTTGAGTGCCAAAACTCCTGATCAAGTTTTCGAATTCGTTCGATATGATCAGCCGAGAGTTCCGCTGCTGAAGATTCTAAAAAGTGAACAGTCGAAGAAATCGTGTCGACTAACAACGCTATGTCACTCCTTGAAAACGGAGCTTCTCGAATTTGAACGGAGATGAGATGCCCTAAATGATAATGAATTTGCTGAAGCACATCTAACTTCTTCGTTTCATACACAAATGCACGCAATTGTTTCCACGTATGCCGATGATATTTCCATTCCTCTTTTTGAAAATGACACAATTGATATGATTTAGATAATTCACGTGTTATCCTTTGATATTCTTTTTGACACTCTTTTGAAACGGCTTTTTGTTCCATAATTAGCTCGGTTGTCCTTTTTTTCAAAAGTTTTGCCGTTTCTTTGTATAAGCGTTCATTTCTCTGTTTGATTTCAGTAGAAAAATTAGCTGGCAAAATAAACAAGTTTACAAGAGTCGAAATGACCAAACCAATAGTTGTCGTTCCAATTCTCTCCAAAAACGTTAGGAAATAATGATCATATGTAACTGAAATCATTGCTACAGCTGTTATGGTTGCAATGAGAGCGCCTTGTTCTAATTTGCATTTAATACAAATATAAATCGTTAGGAACGTCGCGAGTGTATACGTCAGCGGCGTTTGACCAAACCAATACGTGAATATCATAGCTAGTCCTGCACCGATTAAAGCTGCTGGAAATCGAATCATACCTTTTCGAATCGAATCAGATGCAGTCGGTTCAATCGTTGCAATAGCGATAATAACAGCAAACACAACCGGTAAATTCAACAAATGACAAATATTTGCTGTGAGGAAAACCGCAATCCCTGTTTTTACCATTCTAGCGCCAAATAGCTTAAACGCTTTTCTCTGTTTCATAGAAATCCCTACCTGCTAGTTATTCTATATCTAGCATATCCTATTTAATATAGGGTTTCTAGGACAAATCTTATTGATTCTGTTCGCTAGTCAAATAGGTGAGCAATTGATCTTGTTCCGATTTGTTTCCAAAAGCATGGGTAACATCCCATATTTTATCGACGTTTTGGTCGTTTATATTTGCATCCAAATCATGAAAAATACGATGTAAATACAGAAGCGATTTCGCATCACCTGAACTTGCTACCTCCATAAAGTCTTGCGCGTTTTTCATATCTGTCACGACTAAAGAATTAGTAAATCCGCTTTCGAGTAACCACTTAATGTCAGTTTGCAATTGCTGCCACTTATCATCACTATCTAGCGCGCTCAAATCAATGGTTTCAACATTTCCCCAACCGGCTAATTGATTTAGATAATCATGATGTTTGGCAATCAGCTCTTTCACCATTTGTTCTTGGTTTTCTTGATAAGCAACAGCCACTACCCGTTTTTCTTCTTCCTCCTTTATGACCTTCTCAACGTCAACCTCTTTTTCTTCCACTTCCACTACGTTCGATAACTTTTCTGGTTCCATTTCAGTTGTTGTCTGCTCATTCACATTTTGAAAAGCTATGAAATACACACTAACACCGGCTACAATTACACCTAGTATAGAAATTAGAATTCGATTCATTTGAAGTCATCTCCCTTTAACTTAGCAGTCTATGAAAAGACTACTATGAACATGACGGTGTAATCAAGCACATGACAAAACAAGAAGAAACCCGCTTTTATCTTGCATTTTTTACGTATCATTTTCGAGCATTTTTGCTACAAAAAAACAAAAAAAAGCATCACTTCCATTTGAAAGAGATGCTTCTATATTCGCTTAAGCCAATGGTAAAGAATACCTTACATATATATTATCTTTTTGATACCCATTTTTTTCATACAACGATTGAGCAATCTTATTATCAGGTCCAGTTTCAAGATGTATCGATTTCGCTCCTGTATCAAGCGCAAACTGTTTTACTTTGTCTAAAAGAAGTTGGGCTATTCCATTTTTACGGGCTTCTTGCAGGACATAAAGATCATTTAAAATCCACGTTCTGGTCATTGAAACGGATGAAAAGGTTGGATAGAGTTGAACAAAACCTACATATGTATCCTTTTCTTTTGCAACAAAAATGACAGATTCTGATTTTGTTAAACGTTCCGATAAATATCGTTCTGCTTCTTCCACATTAGATTGTTGTTCATAAAACACCCGGTATAAATGAAACAAGTGCGCTACACCTTTGACATCTTCCATCGTCGCTTTGTAAACCTTCATCTTATTCACTCCTTTTATCCATTAAGCCCCTTTAGAAAGTTCTTTTTTCTTCTTTACCTGTTCCATTCGCTTGGACAACATCCCAGATGTTAAGTAAACACCGATGAAAACAAATAAGCCACCTATAATCTGTTCAGCTAAAATCGTTTCGCCTAAAGCTAAGCTAATGAGAGCTGTGAACACAGGAATCAAATTTAAAAAAATCCCCGCTTGACTCGCTCCAATTTTCCGAACAGACATATTCCAAAAAACAAATGAACAGACAGAAGAAAATAGAAACATGTACAATATTCCGTAAATGGAAATAGAACTCACTGCCGATAGGTCAATTCCTTCCCATACAGCAAACGGTGCCAGCACAACCATAGCCAGTAACGTAGAAACAGCTGTTGCTGTTATAGGAGGTATCAATAGACGCTTTCCTATAATCGAATAAAAAGTCCAAACGATTACAGCACCAACCATGAGCAAATCTCCACGATTATAGTTCATTTCAAATATCCCTAGTATATTGCCTTGAGTGATGATGATTAACGCTCCGAAAAAAGATACAAACAATCCAATAACCTGAACTTTAGACAACGATTCTTTTAATAAGAAAACGGAAAACAAAACAATTAATCCTGGATTAACCGCACTAATTAAAGCCGCATTTGTTGGTGACGTATAGCCTAGGGCCGTGTACAAAATAATGTTGTAACCAATGATCCCTAAAAGCCCTAACAAAAGAAGAGTAGGCCAGACTTGTTTCACTTTTTTCCAATCTGGTTTTTCTACGAAAATAGCAATAGGCAATAAAATGAATAGAGCTAATACCCACCTCAAAAAAGTAATTGATACAGGTGTTAGTTCAGCTACAACGTATTTACCAAACACATAATTTCCTGCCCAAAATAACGTAGCTAAAACGAGCAGGACCCAAACCTTTGCTTGACTCACAATCCTTCCCCCAATATTTTTTCTAATCTGATAATAATACCAGTAATTGTCAGTGTTGACAATCCATCATTTTGGGTTCGTTATTAGGTTTGAATCGCATATTCTAGTTGGACCATTGCAGAAATCGTTAATTCTCCTCCTTGAATCGACGTTCCATTCGTGTGCGCAGATAAGACTGTGGGGTAAGAAGTTCGATTAGATATGGTTTTATCCATCTCAATGACTTGCATTGGAATTGGCTGTAAGGAAACTCCTAGCGCATTGCTCATGACTCTAGCCTTATCTTTAGCTTGTTCGATTGCTTGTACAAGTGCTCTTTGGTAATAAGTATCTAAATCACGTACTGAAAAATGAATGGAAGCAATCGAATTAGCCCCTGCTTGAACAACTGAATCAATTACCGTTCCAACTAGCTCTATTTGAGCAATTGTCACTTGTAATAGATGGACAACACGATAACCGCGAAAAACCTGCACCCCTTCAATAAAATCGTATTGAGGATCAACACGATAAGTGGATGTTTGAATAGCCTCTTGTCCTATTCCTAACGAAGTAATCGTTTGAACCACTCTTGCTATTGCAGTTGCGTTTTGCTGCTGCGTATCCTCTACAGATGCACCTTCTGTTATCACCCCTAATAAAATTTCAGCCTGGTCTGGAGCTGTCGTTACAACCCCTTCTCCCATTACTTTTAATCCAGTACTTAATGTTGCATTACGCGGCTGGTGTTGAATGAAAGATTCATTATACATATGATCCCCGCCTTCCGTTTTCTTTGTTATACCTATATATATAATTCTACTTTTAGTAACATACATAGTCTTTAATTTTTCGAAATTCAATTAGTAAAAAAGACACCAAAACATTGTAAATGGGTCTTTACCCGAACCCCACAACGTTTTTAGTGTCTTTTACTAAATTAAATCCCTTGCATAACGAATAACACTTTATCAATTTGTTCTTTCGTAACTTGATGATGAGTCGTTAGTCTTACGGTGGTCGGACCAAAAGAAACAGCCCGCACCCCCTTTTCTTTTAAGCGCTCGATGTAGACCTTTGATGACAGTCCTTTTTCTGACGTATCAACTAAAATGATATTGGTATCAACTTTATTTATAACCGAAAGACCTTCTATGTTTCTTATGCCATTAGCCAAACGCTTTGCATGAATATGATCATCCTCTAAACGCTCAACCATGTCGGTTAAGGCAATAATACCTGGAGCAGCGAGTACTCCGGCTTGACGCAACCCTCCGCCTAATCTTTTTCTCCATTTACGTGCTTTCTCTATGAACGATTCGCTCCCTGCAATAATTGATCCGACAGGGGCTCCTAGTCCTTTTGATAAACAAATTTGTACGGTGCTTGTATACTGTGTATAGTCTTTAACCAATTTCCGTTCTGCCACAGCTGCATTAAATAAACGGGCTCCATCTAAATGAACCGGAACTTGGTTTTCTTTTGCAACTTTATAAACTGCCTCCATATTCGAGACCGGCACAATCGCGCCACCTGCACGATTATGAGTATTTTCCAAACAAATTAATCCAGTCTCAGGTTCATGTATATCATTTCCACGTATAGCGGACTCGACCGTTAGAGTCCATCGCCCCATCTCTACTAGGAAGCGTACGTGTTTGAACACCAGCAAAAGCAGAAATGGCTCCACCTTCATAGTAAAAAATATGAGAATTTTCTTCTAACAACACTTCATTCCCTCTTACACAATGAGTCAATACAGCTATTTGATTCCCCTGTGTTCCACTTGTAACAAAAAGAGCTTTTTCTTTTCCAAGTATATCAGCAGCCAATTCTTCTAACTTGTTAACAGTTGAATCTTCTTTATACACATCGTCGCCAACTTCTGCTTCATACATCGCCTTTCTCATAGCCTCTATTGGTTTGGTTACCGTATCACTTCGTAAATCAATCATCTTTTTCTCCTCATTTACCTTTTTCTATGACTTTATTACATATGGTTTAAAGACAAATTTCAAACGAACTTTCTCCATTTTAACATGAAACATGCAGGACTATGGAATCTTCGTTATAATTAACCGAGATGATTGATCAGTCACCATTGGAGGTATGTATGCGTAACACATTTTCTATTATTTTCTATCTAATTATATTTCTATTTTTAAGTGGGTGTGGAACCTCTTCTTCGACAGATACAGAAGGTACCACTCTTGAAGCAATTAAACATCCAAGCGAGTTGCTTGTTCATTATATAAATGTTGGTCAAGCTGATGCAACATTACTTGAGTTTTACGAGAATGAACAATCTTACTACATCCTAATTGACGCTGGTAATTGGAATGATAGCGATGTTGTTACCTACTTAAAAGAACATGAAGTTACACATCTAGATATCATAATCGGGACACATCCCCACGCCGATCATATCGGTCAGTTAGACCAACTTTTAGCTCAATTTGATGTGACAGAAGTATGGATGTCGGGGGATGAAGCAAATTCGCAAACATTCGAAAGAGTTTTAGAATCTATTATTGAAAGTGGCGTAGATTATCATGAACCACGTGCTAATGAAGTTTATGAGATCGGACCACTGGTGATAGAAATCATCAATCCTATTAAGCTCACAGGTGACGTTCATGAAGGTTCCATTTCTTTACGTGCTTTATTTGGAGATGTATCCTTTCTTTTTACAGGAGATGCAGAAGAACAAACAGAACAAGCGATGATTGACCGTGGTCATGAACTAGATGCAACAGTTTTACAGCTTGGACACCATGGATCTAATACATCGACTATTCCTGCTTTTTTGCAAAAAGTGAACCCTGAAGTTGCTGTTATTTCTGCAGGCAAGGATAATCAATATGGGCATCCTCACGAAGAAGTAGTAACAAGAGTTCAAGAGGCGAATATTGACTTATTTGTAACATACGTTCATGGAACGATAATCGTTTCGACAGATGGAAAAACATATTCCATAACCACAAGCGAAACAGATTACCCCTTTGTTGCTAACGAGCAAAACAGGCAATCGGCAGCTTCCAAAGAAGAAAGCCCTCGACTCTCTTGTATTGATATTAACAGGGCTGATCTTGAAGAACTAGAAGCCATCGTTCATATCGGTTCAGAACGGGCAGCGACAATACTAGATTTACGCCCATTCGAAACGATAGACGATTTAGAAAAGATTAAAGGAATCGGACCAGGAAGATTAGCTGACATTTTAGAAGAAAATATCGCTTGTATTGGAGGATAATGAAATGGTAAAAGGCGTAATGGACCGCATTGTCGATCAAAAAAAGGCTGTAATATTAGTAGAAAGTCTCAAGAAAGAAATAGTTATTGATCAGTCAAAACTTCCTTCTGGCAGTAAAGTGGGCACTTGGTTTCAATTAGAAATCAAAGATGAAGTTGTCCAAACTATTGAAATTGATGAAGCAGAAACCAAATCAAGACGAAGAGGAATCGCCGATAAGCTTCAACAAGTAAAAGCAAGCCAAAAACAAAGCCGATTTCAAAGACGAAAAGGTGAATAATCACCTTTTCGTCTTTTTTGCGTTGAGTAAGTTTCCTTTCTCAATCAGTTGGTTCACGATCTCCGTTGGAACAAGACTCCCACCCGTTCCCCAAACAAGATGCGAAATAGCATTACGTTTGTTCTGCAAACCATGTTTTGCTAGATAGTCCGATTGCTCAACTAAGATCGGACCGTTCATACCAGCTAGCGCAGATGGTTCTAAGAATTTGTTCTCTGTTTGATAAAGCATTGAAAGCTTGCGGAACAACTCGTCGTCTTCTACCGTAAAGACCCCGCTTAACAATGGCTCCATTCGTTTCCCTACAAAAGCAGACGGTCTTCCTACAGCTAAACCATCAGCTTCTGTTTTGTTATCAATCCCAAAATCTTGTACAGAAACATCACTATGTTTTCTTGTCATAACACCTACTAGCATGGAAGGAGAATGTGTTGGTTCCGCAAAAAAGCAATGTACAGCTTTCCCAAACACATGCTTCAATCCAAATGTAACTCCACCCGGACCACCTCCTACACCACAAGGAAGATAAACAAATAAAGGATGGTCGTCGTCGATATGAATGTCCATTTGAGCAAGTTCCTCTTTTACCTGAAGAGCTGCAACAGAATAACCAGCAAAAAGTGAGACAGAATTTTCATCGTCTATAAAGTAACAATTTGTCTCAGATTGACATCGAATTCTCCCACTTTCCAAAGCTTTGCTAAAATCAGTATTATACTCTTTTACGACCGCCCCTTCGTTTCGCAACAACTCTTTTTTCCAGTATTTCGCATCTGCAGACATATGAACAGAAACATTGAACCCAAATTTCCTACTTAATATCCCAATACTTAAACCTAAATTTCCAGTTGATCCAACAGCAATAGAATATTGTGAAAAAAGAGAGCGCGCATCCTCAGTTAGCAACTTTGAATAATCGTCCTTTTCATCTCGCAATAAGCCGTGCTTAAATGCTAACTCTTCAGCAATTTTACATACTTCATGAAAACCGCCTCGAGCTTTAATCGAACCGGCGACCGGCAACTGGTCATCTCTTTTTAATAATAATTTGCCAAGTAATCGTTGCCCGCTCTCCTCTTCTAATGCCTTTTGCATATAAGGAAGCATAACTAGAGGTGACTCCACTTTGCCATCTAACTTTTCATATTCTGTGTAAGCAGCTGAAAAAAAGGCGCGAAAACGCTCAAATCTTCGTGCAGCATCCTCAATCATATTGATCCCATTGTTAGCGACTTTCAAGCTAGCTTGAAAGTCTAGCAAAGGGTTCTGCCAGAACACAGGTTCCTTACGTATTAATGTTTCTAGCAACGGGTGTTGTTTGATTAACTCTTGCTTTTCTTTCTGATTCACGTGATCTTACCCCCTTTTTATTAGATTGATGTTAAGAACTTTTCGTCATCCCTCATTCACTTTATTCTGTAACGTTCCTATTTGATCAATTTCAATTGAGCACACATCACCTTTCTGCAAAAACACAGCAGGGTTTCTAAATACACCAACGCCATGTGGTGTACCTGTTGCAACAATGTCACCAGGTTCAAATGTAAATCCTTTTGACAAATAGGCAATAATATATGGAATGGAAAAAATCATTTGTTTCGTATTTGAATCTTGATAAACTGTGTCATTTACCGTCAACTTAATATCCAAATTTTGTGGGTCAGTAATTTCATCTTTGCTTACTAATACAGGGCCCAAAGGTGCAAATGTATCAAATGATTTTCCTCTCACCCATTGACCGTCGCCAAATTGAACATCTCTAGCACTAACATCATTCATGATTGTATAACCAAATATGTAGTCTACTGCCTCTTCTTCAGAAATATGTTTGCCCTTTTTTCCAATCACAACCGCTAACTCTGCTTCAAAATCTACTTGTTTAGACTCTTCCGGTAATTCGATTTCTTCTCCATTTGCAATCAAACAAGATGGCCATTTTGAGAAGATAAGTGGTTGTTTAGGAGGTTCAACATTTTGTTCAATGCAGTGATCCATATAATTATTTCCAACACAAACGACTTTTCCAGGGTTTTCAATTGGAGCTCTCCATTTAACATCGTCCAAATGAGTGGAAACAACCGACTGCACTTTTTTATTTGTTACATAATACTCCTTTAGCTGATTGATATATGCTAAAGCCTCTTCGCCTGCTTCAATGATCGTTTTCATATTTTCTAAATAAGATGGTATTTCCTCTTCTTCATAATGCTTAGCAAGTGCTTGTATGTGTACGGCTTGATCGTTTATTTTTAATCCTACAACGGATTTGTTCTCCAATTCGTATGTAATAAAGTGCATGTTTGTCATCCTCCAAAATGGATAGTAGTAAAATATAGTACATTCGTTTGTTCTTTCATTACTTCCGCTCTTACTTATTCATTTTTTCTTTCTTTACATATGATGTATTAACCTCCAAACGAGGTACCTTAGATCAGCTAACAGTTGGTGTGACCTTTTCACTCACCTAGACAAGCATCACGCTGATTCATTTCCCTCTCCTTTCTACAAGAGAGCGTCCTTTGCGGCGCTCTTTCGTATGTTCTTCTTTTATAAACATAACTAACGCTTGACTATATTATATGAAAGCTTTGTTTTATTTACAATTTTAAATTTTCTAAACAATCACGCTACGTTTGGTCTACCCATGTTTTCACACAATCAATAAACCTTTTGGTTGCGGGTGCCATTTGTACAGACGTTGCAATCCCAATTAAGCGAAAGCTTTCTTTCTCTAACCCTAATAGGCGTAGCCCTTCAGGTTTGCTAGGTAAAACAAGTTCTGGCAGGACACTTATTCCCAATTGGTTTTGAACCATTGATACGATGGCATGGTCGTCGGCCAGTTCATACGTGATCGATGGTTGAACCTGATATTCATCAAAAATTCGCCGTACATCATTGTTACCTCCAACCTTTTGCATTATAAAAGGTTCTTGTTCAATTTGTTTGAACATGATTCTCTCTTGATGGGCATAAGGATGATTCTCTGGTACGATACATAACATCCTGTCTGTTTTCAAAGGAACAATATGAAAGGCATCATTCGATGGCAGTGTGACAAAGCCACAATCTATTTTTCCATTTGCTAGCCACGATTCAATTTCGTGATAATTCCCTTCAAACAGCTTTAACCTAATAGAAGGAAAGCTTTGTTGAAATTGTTTAATAATATCAGGCAACCAATTCGTTGAGACACTTGTAAATGTACCAATTCTAACTGTTCCCACTTCCAACCCATGAATCGATGCAATTTCTTGTTGAAGTTGTTCATTCATTTGCAAAATTTCTCTCATATAACGTAGCGTTCGTTCTCCTTCATTTGTTAACGTTATCCCTCCACGATTTCGGATTAACAGAGGAAAACCAAATTCCTTTTCCAAATTCGAGATGGCATGACTTACAGCTGACTGAGTTAAATTTAAGGCATCACCAGCACGTGTCAACCCTCCAAGTTCTACTACTTTAGTAAATATTTCGAATCTAGTAATCGTCACTTTCTTCTCTCCTTGCTTTAACATGAAAAAAATTCATGCAGATGATCAAAAACATTCATTTCCCTTATCTTAACACACCATATATACTCATTTTTAGTAAAACATCTAGAAAGGAAAGGGAAATAAAATGAATGCAAAACTATTTTTCACAAGTCCAATCGGCATTCTTCTTACCGCTTGTTTTGTTTGTTTTTTATGGGGAAGTTCTTTTCCTTTAATAAAAATAGCTTATGAGGTGTTCATGATTGAAGACACTGACACGTATACTCAAATCCTATTTGCTGGTTATCGCTTTTTTCTCGCATCGTTGTTGCTTTTCTTATTTCTCTATTTAAAACAACGACATATTCGCTACTTACAAGGATCACTACCTGCTATTATCCAAATTGGTTTTTTTCAGACAGCCTTGCAATATTTAATGCTTCATGTCGGGGTTAGTATGACTAGCGGTATTGAAAGTTCAATTCTTACTGGTTCAACGACTTTCTTTTCGATTGTAATTGCCCATTTCATGTATGTAAACGATCGTCTAAATTGGCAAAAAACGATTGGATTACTATTTGGCTTTATCGGTGTCGTTCTTGCTACAGGCAATGGAAGTCTTGGATTTTCGTTTGGCTTCGGAGCCATTGCCTTACTAATAGCAGCGATGTCTAATGCAATGGGAGGTATTTTAGCAAAAAACAAAGCCAAAAAGCTACATCCGCTTTACTTAACAACCTATCAAATGTTATTAGGTTCCCTTTTTCTTCTTACTGTAGGTAGTGTCGGGTCAGGGTTTGTTCCACTTACTATAACAAAACAATCATTAGGCTTACTTCTTTATTTGGCTTTTGTTTCAGCGGCTGGATTTTTCTTATGGAATACACTCATGAAATACAATAATGTAGGCAAAATTTCCATGTATTACTTCCTTATCCCTGTATTTGGTGTCATTCAATCCGCGTGGTATTTAGGAGAAACACTAAATCCAATCGTCTTTCTTTCATTACTATTTGTAATTATTGGTATTTTAGTTGTCAACAAACCAGAGAACCGAGCTTGGACTCCTGTCTTTGTAATAAGGCATTGGAAAGAAAAGTTTACTAGAAAAGTAAGTACAGAAAAAAGTTATGTTAAATAGTTAGAATAGAAAAGCAAGGATGGCGGTTTCCCTCCATCCTTGCTTCTCTTATTTACTCGATTAAAACACGTCCATAAATAATACATTTTAATTTTTGTGGTTTAACTAACTTTAAACAAGCACCTTACCATGTGAAAAAGTTCACATATTTTTCACGAGTGTATGTGAAATCATTCACATGAAAGTGTTATACTTTACATGTAGAAAAAAATGACAAAAGAGTTCTTGGGCTATTTAAGAAGGAGGTTTTTTAAATGAACGGAAAAGTAAATCGCGTCGTTCTTATCGGAACAGGAGCAGTAGGTTGCAGCTATGCCTACTCATTAATAAATCAAGGCGTTACCGAAGAATTAGTCCTTATAGATGTAAATGAATTACGTTCTGAAGGGGAAGCCATGGACCTTAATCACGGTCTTCCTTTCGCTCCTACAGCTATGAAAGTGTGGAACGGAACTTACGCTGATTGTGAACAAGCAGACTTAATCGTTATTACCGCTGGTTTAGCTCAAAAACCTGGTGAAACGAGATTAGATTTGGTTGCTAAAAATACGAAGGTCTTCAAGCAAATTGTCGGTAACATTATGAAAAGTGGCTTTGATGGAATCTTCTTAGTCGCAACAAATCCGGTCGATCTTATGACATATGTAACGTGGAAAGAATCTGGCTTACCAAAAGAGAGAGTAATTGGTTCTGGTACGACTTTGGATTCAGCTAGGTTACGTTATATGTTAGGAGATTATTTTGAGATTGATCCACGGAATATACACGCTTACATTATCGGAGAACATGGAGATACAGAATTACCTGTATGGAGTCATGCAACAATTGGTATTGATAAACTTCAAACCTTTATAGAAAAAAATAAAAATTATAAAACGGAAGCTCTGAATGAAATTTTTGAAAATGTACGGGATGCCGCTTACCATATCATTGATCGCAAAGGAGCAACTTATTATGGAATAGGCATGTCATTGGTACGGATCACAAAAGCAATATTACAAAATGAAAACAGTATCCTTCCAATATCAGCTTACCTAAATGGGGAGTATGGTCATTCTGATATTTACATTGGCGTACCAGCATTATTAATCGTAATGGAATACGAAGCATTATAGAAATTGAACTAAACACACTAGAAAAGGCTCAATTCGATCGCTCCGTTAAGGTCCTCAGAGATTCTATGAACCCAATTCTAGAAAGTAGATAATAAATGAGCTTGCTATGAATTCACTATCATAGCAAGCTTTTAAACATTTAAGCTAAAAAATCGAAACTTTCTATTTCACCTGTTCCATAATGTTTTAATTACCCGGAAAGCTTATCATTATTTTTTTGATCCTCTTCGTATTCATGCTCCCAATAATCAGCATTTTGGATGTTTAATTTCTTTGGATCGAATACAGGGTCTTTTCCTTCTTTTTTCTGTTGCTCATAATCTTTTAACACTCTTAAAGCAGGCTTCGCAAGAATTAAAATGGCGATCAAGTTTAGCCAAACCATCAAACCTAAACCTACATCTCCTAGAGCCCAAGCTAAATCAGCTTCTCTAATTGCACCAAAGAAAACAGCTGCAAGAAGAATGACTTTTAATAAGAACATTCCGTACTTTTTATATTTGCCACGTATTAAATACGCAACATTTGTTTCCGCCATATAGTAGTACGCCATAATCGTTGTAAAAGCAAAGAAGAATAAAGCAATTGCCACAAAAGAAGCTCCAAATCCAGGAAGTACGGATTCAATAGCAGCTTGTGTATACCCCGCACCAGCAGGAATTTCACTAATGTTGTTAACGATGTATCCGCCCTCTGGACTTTCTACATTGTACATGCCAGTAAAGAGAATCATAAATGCTGTAGCAGAACAAACTAAAAGTGTATCAATATAGACAGAGAATGACTGCACTAATCCTTGTTTAGCAGGATGCGAAACTTCAGCAGCTGCTGCGGCGTGAGGACCCGTTCCTTGTCCAGCTTCGTTTGAGTAAATCCCACGTTTTACCCCCCACGAAATAGCAAGGCCGATAATACCACCAAACGCTGCGTCAGCACCGAAAGCACTACTCAAAATTAAACCAATTACTGCTGGTAGCTCTGTAATATTAACCAAAACAATGATAAGTGATAGCAAAATATAGGCTACTGCCATAAATGGAACAACGTATTGAGCCACATTCGCAATACGTTTAACACCACCAAAAATGATAATACCAATAATAAAAATTAAAATAATACCTGTAACATAAGTACTAACAGAAAAAGCATTTTCTACAGCAACTGCAATGGAATTAGACTGAATCCCAGGCATCAGTAAACTCATTGCAAGTAATGTTGCAATAGCAAAAACAACGGCATACCACTTCAAACCGATCCCTTTTTCAATATAATAAGCAGGACCACCTCGATACTGTCCATCTTGCTTTTGTTTGTAAATTTGCGCTAGAGTTGATTCAATAAAAGCACTTGACGCACCAATAAAAGCAATCATCCACATCCAAAAAACAGCACCTGGTCCTCCAAATGCAATTGCCGTCGCAGTACCAGCTATATTACCAGTACCAACTCGCCCGGAAAGTGCGATCGCTAACGCCTGAAATGACGAAATCCCTGCCGATGAACTTTTCCCACGAAAAGTTAACTGGACCATGTCTTTCATTCGCCTAACTTGCAGAAAGCGCGTGAGAATGGAAAACAATAATCCAACGCCAAGACAGAAGATAATCATCGGTGTACTCCATAGAACTCCATTTAACCAATTAATCACATCACTCACAGAAACTCCCCCTTACATGTCAGATTTTTTTACATTTTCTTACTAATTTGAATTATAGGTGATCTATTGTCATATAACAATATAAAATTTAGAAATGATTGTTATTCGGAAGAGTACGTAGAAAAAGCACCTCGAGTTTTATTAATCGAGATGCTGGAATTCAATAATTCATTGAAAACTCACTTCACTTGAAACAATTTAAGTGACTATCTATCTATTTTGTCATCAAAAAGATCCTTTATGCCGGAAAAGATAGCTTCACTTCTGTACCTTTTCCTTGTTCACTTGAAATATCAATATCTCCTTTAAAATGCTTTACAATTTGATACACCATAAACAAACCAATTCCCTGACCTGCTATTTCTTGATTGATTTTTTGATATTTTTGATATAGCCTTTCTAAGTTTTCCGGTGTCATTCCAACCCCATGGTCGACAATATGTATATGTATACGCTGATCCTTGATATAACTATCAATAGTAACTGCTCCACCTTCATGGCTATATTTAATAGCATTGCTCAGTAAATTGGAAATGATCAATTTAATCCCCATTAAGTTTCCATTCATAATTGTATTGGATGGTATTTCTAAATTTGAATGGAGAATGATATTTTGCGTTCTCGCTTTAACCGACATGACTTCTACTACTTCTTGTATCGCGGGCAATGCTTTAATTAATTTAGTTTTCCAGAATGTATCAACCGTTAACATTTGTTCCGTTTGAATAATATGATGAATTTCGTGATCAATAGCGACTGAATAATCTTCTATTAAACTTAATTTCGCTTGGATATCACGATCTGGCAACTCCGATTTTAATATAGATGCAAATGACTTGATAACAGTCAAAGGGTTACGTACTTCGTGTGCAATAACATGAATAAAATCTAGTTTTTGTCGGTAGAAATCAAGTTCTGTTTCAATTTTCTTTTGTGTTGCCAGTGATGGGAAAACGGTGTGATCTTTATGATTGTATAATGATGATTTCACTAAGTCTTTATCCGTCATTAAATAGGGATGACTTCTCATCATTTCTGTTTGAATAGAAGCCGGCACTTCATTTCCATCGTATACACACACGGTCATGTATCCAATTTCACTGACCGTTAAATCACACTCACATTCATACCTATGCATGTCTTCTTTATCATATAGTAGATCGTTCCATGCTACCTTACCCCAAACTCGAACCGAAAGTTCTTTATCTACGAAAGGCTGAACAGTTTCTTTAAAACTCTCTAAAGCTCGCTCAAATTTAAAGTCACCATAAGTTTGATAAAAGTCTATATTGTTTTTATAATGCAAAATCTCTGAAATTCCTTCATTTTCATATGTATCTCCCAGTTTTTCTAACAACATCTCATATACTTCAAGGCTTTCTATAATGATTGCATGTTGATTCATCATTTTAGCTGAGAAAATAAACGATAAAAGATTTTCTACATATTGCTCTTTCGAATCATAAAAATAAAGGATATGCGAACCGTCATTTATTTGAATCTTCTCTGTAAGAGAGATCGCTCTAGTTTGTACTGCCATGATTAACCACCTTTCAATGTGAACCCCTATTATACATCATAATTTAAATACAATATTAAAGAATGTGAATTAATTTTACAAAAGATGAATATACATACAAGATTCATAGGTTTATCCCTTACAACTTATTTAGTCACCTTAGCTTCATATTTACATTTGCCGGCACCTTCCATGTAGTTAATACATCAAGCTCCAAAATCCTTTCCATATTATAAGACGATTGTAAAATATGAGTGTCCATATAAGCAGGATGCGTCATGATTTCAATTCGATCTCCGTCTTTAGATTCCTTTACTATTTGATCTAAAGTTGCAATACTCGCTCCTTCTTTATAAAAGTCTAGAATTAAATAGTCAGTGTATGGTCGAGCTTTTTTACGCAAAGGATACGTCCTAACAGGCACATTATATTCTAACGCCAATGTTTCAAATAAATCGCTTAGCTTTTCGTTCATATGTACATGATGATGCTATCAAAATGACTTGCCTTTAATCCAGAAGAATAAAATCGATCAATTTGCGCTCGCCACTCTTTTTCAACTTCTTTTAGATCCATCTCACTATTAAACAATACATCTGGTTTTCGAAAGAATTTCCCTTCGTCGGTTATAATCGTTTTTAGCCCCTTGCTCAGCGGAATCCCACATGTTAAAACGAGATGAATCCCCACATGTAGGCTTGGATTTTCTTTCGCTTGTAAGATCGCATGCTCCGTACCAGGCATATTCATCATCATGGTAGCCGAATTAACCACACCATATTTGTGAGCATCGATAATACCATGATTCACTCCTCTGCTATACCCAAAATCGTCAGCATTACATACGATAGTAATCATACTGATCAGCCTCCTTTTTCGTTTGGTTATCACTCAATCCCCTACTCTCATACTAGACCAATTTAGCCATCTAGCCTGAACGAAGTAAAAATATTTTTTTTGCTTACATGTTCCGCCATTTTTTTCAAATCATTTTGAATATGATGGATGTGTAACAATGTTCGTCTAGAAAGCGAGGGAGCTTTTTGAAATCTTTTTTCTTTCTTATTATGTTTAGTTGCACCTTCTTATTAACAAGCTGCACTCACTCCTCTATTTCTACTACCATATTAGCAGATTCATTTATCTCAGCTAGAGATCATTCAACCAGATTAACAAATCAGCCTTTTAAATCTGTTCGGGATGCTTATATTTACAAGCCAATTATTTTGCAGAAAGAACCAATTCCTACCCTGTCCTATCAAGTCCATTCAGAGATTCCTGTAGTTGAAGATTCTTTCTTGTTTCCTGAATCTTACACTGAATTACCTGGAATTTATACATTTAGAGGAAATCATTTAAGAACTGCTCCAGCATATGGCACATTTCATACTAAAACGTTAGAACTAGCATCCAGTTGGACCTTTCAAACCAATTCTCACCATAAATGGGGTGGTGGGGCTGGTTGGACGGGGCAGCCAAGCATTGTAAAGTGGGATCAAGACATGCTTGAAATGATGAACGTCTATAAGGAATTTAAAAAGAAAGACAATCTTGTTGAAGTCATTTACGGTTCATTAGATGGTTCAGTCTACTTTTTAGACTTAGAAACAGGAAAGAAAACACGAGATTCTATTTATATTGGAGGTCCCATCAAAGGCTCTGTAACGATTGACCCTCGTGGCTATCCTCTTCTTTATGTAGGTCAAGGCATACCTGATCATTCACCAATTGGGTATCGAATTTTCAGCTTATTAAATGGTGAGATGCTTCACTTTATTGAAGGCATTGATTCAAAGGCTTACCGAAAATGGGGAGCTTTTGACGGGTCAGCTCTGATTAATCGTGAAACAGATCAATTAATTATAGCAGGAGAAAATGGTCTCTTTTACAAAATCACGTTACACACACAATTTGACAAAGAAGCCAGAACCATATTAGTAGAACCTAAAACGGTTAAGTGGAGTTACCAAATTGACGGTAACCCGTACCAAGGTATCGAAAATTCCGTTTCCATTTATAAAAATATTGCCTATTTTGCAGATAATGGTGGTAGTGTTATTGCCTTAGACTTACAAGATATGCAGCCTATATTTGCTCTGCCAAAAACAGATGACACCGACGCAACCATCGTCATTGAACCCGAACAAGATATTCCGATGATTTATACAGGTACAGAAGTAGATCATCAAGGATCTAAAGGAAATGCTCTAATTCGAAAAATCCATGGCCTAACAGGAAAAGTCATGTGGAAGACAGACTATCCCGCCTATTCCATACCTGATGTTAATGGAGGCGTCCTAGCGACGCCAATTATCGGTAAAAATGATATAAGTGAGCTCGTCATTTTTTCGATTGCTCGCTATAACACCCTACAAAGTGGTCTGTTAGTGGCTCTTAATAAAGAGACAGGCGAAGAAATATGGAAGAGGGAATTAGATCATTATGCATGGTCATCACCTATTGATGTATATTCCGAGGAGGGGACGTCTTACATCGTTCAAGCCGAATCAGCAGGTAACATCCACTTTATCGAAGGATCCTCTGGAAAAATCCTAGACACAATTCACCTTAATTCCAATATTGAAGCAACTCCAGCTATATACGAAAACAAAATCGTTGTTGCAAATCGTGGAGGAGAAATACATTGTGTCGTAATTCAATAAAGAAATGTAGGAAATTAGCACGTCTTATTTGAGTCGTTATTGGTGATTCGCACATATGGTAATGTATCAGCATGAACAGGAGGAACCAATATGACAACAACTTTTAAGAAACAGCTTCCATTATTTTTAGGAAATTGCTGCTTACAAACATATATGCAATATGAAAACGAAGGTGACTTTACGATTCCAAAAGGCTTCTCTCTTCTAAAAAGTTTCAAAGCAAACGCCATCGGATTTAAAGAATGGTTCGGATTTATTATCGAATCAAAGAAAAGTGTCATTATTGCTTTTCGTGGTACAGACTCAAACCCAGATTGGATTGTCGATGCTGAAGTAGCACAAATGAGTTTTCCATACACGAAAGATGAAAATGAAGTTCATGAAGGGTTTTGTTCAATTTACGAATCATGCCGTGAAGAAATTCTGGATACGGTGGATCAAATTCCATTAAAGAAAACGATTTATGTTACAGGTCATAGTCTGGGTGCTGCTTTAGCAACGTTATGTGCTTACGACATCTCTAAACACGGCTTTAACGTATCTCTTTATAATTATGCGAGCCCGAGAGTTGGAGATGCAAAATTTGCAAAGGATGTTCATCAGTCACTTCATGAATGCTTCCGATTTGTGAATGTTTACGATATAGTACCACTATTGCCTCCTGAGTCGATTTACAGTCCGTTAACCGATCAAACTTATAGTTATCACCATATAAAAGATGCCTACACATTTGGCATTCAAACAGATTCACTTGCTGGCAATCATAGTATTTATACTTATTTAAAAGGAGTAAAAGACTTCTAAATAAAAAATAAGAAGCTAACTTGACGTTGATCCAAGTTAGCTTCTTATTTTTATGGATAAGTAAGTTCGTACTTTTAAAAAAGGGCCACTTTTTGGACAGCAATTCACTTCGTTAATGCTTCAAAACGAAACAAGTAACGAAGAAACTCCTGTGCTTTTAATGGCTTGCTAAAAATATACCCTTGCCCTTTTTGGCAGTTTTGTTGTTGCAAATAGGTTAATTGCTTTTCTGTTTCAATCCCTTCTGCAATCACAGTAAAATGTAAATTGTGTCCCATATTAATAATGGTATTAACGAGTACTTCTCCGTCGGAATCTAATTCACTTATAAACGATTTATCTATTTTTATCGTATCAACTGGTAAATGTTTGAGATAGCTTAATGATGAATACCCTGTTCCAAAATCATCAATGGATATGTTCACTCCTAGATCCTTAAGTTGCAGCAATACTTTTCGAGAAACTTCCACATTAAGGAGAACTCCTTCTGTAATTTCGAGTTCTAAACAGGAAGGATCAAGGTTCGTATCGTTTAGAATAGCTTCTACGTCTCTTACAAATTCTTGATCTCTAAATTGCACTGGTGATACATTCACGGAAAGCTTCTTCAACGGAAACCCAAGATCTTTCCAATCCTGTACCTGTTTACAGGCTGATCGAAGAATCCAATTTCCAACAGATATAATCTGACCTGTTTCTTCTAATAAAGGGATAAACTCCGTTGGAGGTACAAAACCAAATTTTGCATTATTCCATCTTAATAGGACTTCTGCCCCTTCCGTTACGTTTGTTTCTAGGTTAACAAGCGGTTGATAAACAAGGAAAAATTCATTCAAATCAAGCGCCTGCTCCATTTCCCTTTGCAACAAATAATAGCGTTCCATCTCTAAGCTTTGTTTTGGTGTACTAAAACTATAGGAGCTACCATTTTGTTGCTTCGATTTATACATTGCATGGTCAGCTTCTTTCATTAAACCTTCAATAAATTCTTGATAATTCTTATGACTCTTTCGAACATAATCAACACTTACACCAATACTTGCTGAAACCTCAATTTTATGATTGCGAATATAAAAAGGGAAGGATAATTGATTGATTATGTTTTGTATAACAGAAAGCACTTCTTGCTTACTCTCAATTTGGTCAAGGATTAAAACGAATTCATCTCCACCTTGACGTGTAATGAAATCTTTTTCGCTCAATACACTATTAAGGCGTTCTCCAACTTGTTTTAGCAACAGATCTCCAATTGTGTGACCGTATTGATCATTAATAGCCTTAAATCGATCCAAATCTAAAAATACAATCGCTATTTGGTCATCGATTTTTCTACCTATATCTATTTCACTGACCCACTTATTCAACTTATTTCGATTCGGCAACAATGTAAGTGGATCAAAATAGGCCATGTATTGCATGTTTTTTTCAATTTCTTTTCGACGTGTGATATCATGACGGATTGAGACAAATTGATATGGAACTCCTTCTTCATTTAAAAATGGAACAATCGTGGTGTCGACCCAATAAAGTGCACCGTCTTTCGCTTTGTTTTGAAACTCCCCTTTCCACACTTCTCCTTTTGTAATCGTTTCCCATAGTTTTTTCATAAAATCCTTGTCGTGATAACCTGAATTAATGAGCCGGTGCGTTTTTCCAATTAATTCTTCTCTACTATATTTAGAAATTTCACAGAATTTATCATTAGCAAATTGGATGATCCCTTTTTCATCCGTAATGGCAACAATTGAAGATTCATTCAGCGCCGATTCTATGTCTTTCAACTTTTTTAATGCATGACTAAGTTCAGCCTCCAAACTCATATTGTCCCCTCATTTCCCAGTTAAATATGATTTTAATTGTACAATATGGTATTGTTTTCCGGTGTGATAAAGATCACAGTATTTTCCTGGATCTATTGAAGTCATTACGTACAAAATGTGTATGAAACGTTTAATTCAGTAATTTTTTACGTAAAGTAAAAAAGAGGTGATCAAGATGAGAAAAAATAAAGCGATATCAGGAACAGATATCGACGAGGTAAAACGCCTAAACGCACAATCAGGCCTTTCTTACAATGAAGCTAAAAAAATGCTAGCAAAGAAACATGGATTTTTAGTTCAATCCCATGAAAAATAAGGTCGTCTTAACTAATTAACGACCTTATTTTTCACTTGTATATTTCTAACTTATTGTTAAAAAATAAAAAAGACCTTATCAATGTTAGGAGGATTACAATCATGATCGATAGTGCTGATGCATTGTTACTTATTACGTTTGGAGTGTTTCTAGTCATTTGTATTAGTCTAGCTATATGGGTGAGCAAGAGAAAAAAATCTAATTAAAAGATTATAAAAAGAATGGCAAAAGTTGCGCAGCAATGGCCACAAAGATCAAGGCAAATGGTAGGCAGCTGCGTACGCAATGGAAGGATCTTCAGAGTCAATCAATTGATTGACTGCACCAAGCCCAGGTGTACTGGTCAATCCACCACAAAGTGCTCCTAAGGAATGGACCATGCTAAGCTTAAA
This sequence comes from Halalkalibacter wakoensis JCM 9140, assembly GCF_000513095.1. GTDB lineage: Bacteria > Bacillota > Bacilli > Bacillales > Bacillaceae_D > Halalkalibacter > Halalkalibacter wakoensis. Next base: position 10,559 of record NZ_BAUT01000012.1, on the reverse strand, counting down.
TAGTTTTCTTGCAATGAAAAAGCCAGCTACAATTGGAACAATGGTAATAAAAGCCCCACCAACAAGTAGGCTCATACCCTCCTGTTGAATGACATCAACTATACCTTGTCCTGCCGTAGTTCCTGCACCTGCTAGAAACAAGACTAAACCAATGTCACGAACAACCTGATTGGATGGTTGAAAAAACCGTGCTCTTATTGGACCAATTCTCCCAAAGTGTCCTATCAGCAATGCAGCAAATAATGGTCCCCCTGCTACACCAAGTGTAATAGTACCTAAGAAAGGAATATGAACTGGAACCATTCCAATAAGAATCCCAATTAACAATATTAAGCTTAGTGAAAAAATATGAACATTCGTTACTGTTAATGCTTTTTTCGTAAACAACTTTTCAACAGAAACTAAGCGATCTTCACTGCTCACTAAACTTAAAATATCGCCTCTTTCTAAACGCCATTTTGGTCTCTGATTAAATTCAAATCCGCCGCGTTCAATCCGTGTTACAGTAACTCCGTACATCCTTCTAAGCTGCAATTCCTTAATGGTCTTGCCAATTATTTCCTCAGAGTCCACTATCACTTTCTTTAATTTTACATGATCTGAATTCGTAAAATCAGATGTAACTTCTTTTCCTATTTCCCTACAGAACTTTTTTAAGTCATCTGGTAGTCCTACAGCAACGAGCCGATCCCCCGTTAAAATAACCGTATCATTTAATGCAATAATGTTTCGGTCACCGCGAATAACCCGGCTAATGACAACAGATTTGTACTTCTTAAAATCAAGTTCCTTTAAAGTTCGTTTGTTGATTTGCAAATTTGTCACTTCAATCGTTCTTACTTCTGGCGATCCTTCCGTTTTAACGGGGTCAGCTGTTTCTTTCAAATCTCTTACCAAATCAATTTTTAACAATCGCGGTAACAGCTGAACGAACAAAACAACGGCTATTACCCCAAAAGGGTACGCAATCCCATACCCAACAGATGCTAATGGATCATTCGTAGCTTGTAAGGCAGCCGCAAGCCCAGGTGTACTCGTTAAAGCCCCAGTCATTAAGCCAATGCTAAGTGCCGGTGACAAATTAAATAGATATGAGATAATAACTGTTGTAATCGTTGCAATGAGAACAATGATCAAACCAATCACGCCAAAAACAACACCACTTGTACGCATCATCCTGAAAAAGCGAGGACCCGCCTGCAATCCAACGGCAACAATGAATAAGCTCAAGCCTAAATTTTGCACCGTTCCTGAAATTTCATAACCAAAGTGCCCAAAGATCATCGCGACCAATAGAACACCGGATGTTCCTAGGCTTAGTCCTCTGATTTTAGCCTGTCCAAGAAGAGAGCCTAAAAATAGAATAACAAATAATAATAACAGCGGTTCTTCAAGGAGTGAGATAACCAAGTTCACCACATTCCCCCCTACTTTTTCAAAAAGTTTACTATTATTATACCCAATAATGTACGAGAAACGCTCTTTCTTGCTCAATAATTCACAATACTGACTAGAATGAAACTGCCCCTTGGAAAGTACATTGTAAAAATGAATGGAAGGACAGACACTAAATTAGGGGCAGGCCGTTAATGGGCAATTTCTAATTCATGTTGGATTTCAGAAGAGAATTCTAAATTCCTCTTTTGATAAACGAGATAATGTTTTGTTTTCGTTTTAGCTTTTCCGAAAGTTCTATAAACCAGTCTTTATCTCTAGTTGACAAAGCTAGGTCAATCAAATTCAACAGCTCTCCTTCAGAATAAGAAGTTAGCATCTCTTGTTTTTCCATGTCTCTTTTCTCAATTCGGATCGTTCTTCCAACAAACCCACTATTGTCACTAAACATGACTCTAACACGCACCAACGGATTATAAGGTTCAAAACTTTCTAGATAACCGTGAACCCATTCCTCGTTTCTTGTTCTCCCTTTAACCCAGTCACCTACTTTGAACTCACTATTGCTTGTGTCCACCGCTATTCACCAACCTTTGTCAAACCTATTTTGGCACTGGTTGCTTCTCTCGACTAAATGTGGAATGACTCTACCATCAAAGACCTTGAGCATTATCATTATATTCAAGATTGCCATGAATTCCTGGGCTAATGGACATATTTCCTTCATTCTTCTATAACTAAGTTTGGTTTACCCGTTCATATTTTCAATTTTCTCCGTTGTTTCATTATCTTTTTTATTCATTTTTTGAATGGCAAATATAAGAACACATATATAGATAAAAGCTGAAAAATAAAATTCAGCAAAAGGACGGTAGTTATATAACATCGTGCCAATAATTGGACCAGCTGCCATTCCTCCATAGCGTGAAAAATTATATAAACCAATAGCTGTTGCTCGTTTTGCGACAAACGTATTGACCAAAAGGGTTGTTTGAACAGGTGAAGATAGTCCCATACATAAACCAAAAAAAGATATAGAGACAAGTAACCAACCAATTGATACATTAGCTATGGCTATATAGAACAATGTTGCTATAATGGTGAACGTAGTTGACGTTAGCAAAAGTTTATACTTTGACACATATTCTTGTACTCGACCACCACTCCAATTTCCAATTACAACAGCTAATGTTAAAAATAAAAACACACCACCCGTTTGAACGGCAGTTAGCAAATATCGCTCTTGCAACAGGTGTGGAAGAAAAACGATAAACTGATAATACGTATAATATTGAATAAACGCTAGTAATACGATTGCAGATCCAATTTGATTACTCGTAATAGTAGCAAAGTCCCTAATCTGAAAACGCTGACCTGTTGTCTTCTTTGTTTTTGTCTCTTTTAGAAAATAAATATTTACTACAAGCAACATAATTCCCAAAAATGATAAGAACCAAAATACATTTGTAAACGTTGTATATCCACCAATCAAACCACCAACCACCGGTCCTAGTACAGGTCCAAGCGATACAAACATTTGAAACGTCCCCATTGAACGGCCTAGCATTTTCCCTTCAAACAAATCTCCAATCACAGTTGTTGCAACAACCGAACCAGCTGCAATTCCTGAAGCTTGAATAGCCCGGAATAAGATGAGAGGCCAAATAGATGGAGCAAGTGCTGCACCAATTGAACCAACAATGTAAATCAAAATAGCTGGAATCAGGATCTTTTTTCGCCCAAAACGATCGACTAAAGGGCCATAAACCATTTGCATAAGCGCAAGAACTAATGTGTAAATTGAAATGGTTAAATTCACGACTAATTCTGTAGAACCAAAATGTTGTTGAACTTCTGGAATTAAAGGAACATAAATCGTCTGAGAAAAAGGGCCAAAGAATGCAACTAACGAAACGAAAAAAACGATCCATCTTTTGTTCAAGTCATTCATCACCTTTCTAGCAAAAAACGAAAGAATACATGATGTTCTTACATATGCAATTCATTTCTTACCTCTACGTATCTAGTATGATATAGTACTTTTACGTTACAAAACAGGACGTTCTCCCTTTATACGGTACAAAAGGGGATCAACAATATTTTTTTGCTTTTGTATAGAAAGGAGTCATTAGGCATGTCTTTACAAAAAAAAGTGTACTTTCTCAACAGCTAGTCGAAAAGATGATAGGCCAAGCCATTGAAAAAGCGGTTGAGTTAAACATTAAGGTAAGTGTTGCTGTGGTAGATGATGGCGGAAATTTATTTGGGTTCATGAGAATGGATGGTGCTAAGGTAATTCCAAGTAACATAGCCCAGAATAAAGCATATACGGCTGTAGGATTTGGTATATCAACAGCTGATTGGTATGACCGAATTAAAGACAAACCCGCCTTATTACACGGAATGGTCCACACCGATCGCATGACCATTTTTGGAGGTGGGCAACCCATTTATGATGGAGAAGATCTTATTGGTGGTATCGGAGTGTCTGGGGGGTCACAAGAACAGGACGATCTTTGCGCACTTTCCGCTCTTAGTGTTTTTTAAACTAAAAACAATTTCTGATTAGTAAAAGAATTGCGTAAAACGAAGGAACACCAAGCAGGAACTTTCTAGGCATTGGCTAAGATTTTAAATATCAAAACCTGTTTATAAACTTCTAGACATTAAACAGCACAAACCTCAGCATAGGTCTGTGCTGCTTTCTCATTTTTAGTTTTCTCACAGCTTGATACAAATGTTCTTCAATTCACTATAAAACTCAAAACTGTGCATTCCACCTTCACGACCAATCCCACTTTGCTTCATTCCACCAAACGGTGTCCTTAAGTCACGTAAGAACCACGTATTCACCCAAATGATTCCTGCTTCTACTTCGTTCGCTACACGATGTGCACGACGAAGATCGTTCGTCCAAATTGAAGCACTCAACCCGTAGTGAGAATCATTCACTTGTTCTAATACTTCTTCTTCTGTATCAAATGGGATAACCGTGACAACTGGTCCAAAAATCTCTTCACGTACACAACGCGAATCACGATCAAGGCCAGTAATGATTGTCGGCTCAATATAATACCCTTTTTCAAAGCCGTCTGGACGTCCTCCCCCTGTACGGATAATCCCTCCTTCTTCACGTGCTAAATCAAGAAACCCTAAAACACGATCGTAATGTTCCTTTCCAATCATAGCGCCAATCTTCGTTTTTTCATCAAACGGATCTCCTACAACAAGTTCCTTCGTTTTCGCAACAAACTTATCAACGAACTCGTCATAAGCTGCACGTTCTACGTAAATTCTCGATCCACATAAACAAACTTCCCCTTGATTAATGAAGCTTGATTTGATCGTTGTTTCTAACACTTCGTCAAGATCAGAGTCTGCAAAGATGATGTTCGGGTTTTTCCCACCTAATTCATAAGAAAGCTTTTTTAGTGATTTTGCGGCCGCTTTCATAATGGCAGTTCCTGTTGATGTTTCACCAGTGAACGTAATGGCATCTACATCCGGGTGTTCTGTAAGTGCTGCTCCCGCTGAGTTCGGACCAAAACCGTGAACGACATTAACGACACCATCTGGCACCCCTGCTTCTTTACAAATTTCAGCTAAAACCGTTGCTGTCATTGGTGTCCACTCAGCCGGCTTCATAACTGCAGTGTTTCCAGCTGCTAAACAAGGAGCTAATTTCCATGTTAAGAGTAGCATTGGCAAGTTCCATGGATTAATAAGGCCCACAACTCCAACCGGCTTACGAACTGCATAGTTAATGGCTACGTCATCGTGCTGATAGGCTTCCGTACCCATCGTTGTCATGTAATCAGCGAAGAAGTGGAAATTGTAAGCTGCACGCGGAATGTCAATCGTGCTTGATAACCAAATCGGTTTTCCAGTATCTAGTGACTCTAAACGAGCAAGCTCGTCTTTTCTTTCTAAAATTAAATCTCCAATTTTCCGAAGAACGTTTGAACGTTCTGTTAAAGGCATTGTCTTCCACGGACCATTTAAGGCTTCTTTAGCTGCGGCAACGGCTAGGTCAATTTCTTCTTTGCCACCTTCAGCAACAGATCCTAATATATTCTCATTTGCTGGATTTGTGTTAAGAAACGTTCTACTATTAGCTGAATCTACATATTTCCCATTAATAAAATGTCTACAGTCGATACCTGTTACTGTTATTGTGTCCATTTCAATACCCTCCAGTTAGTTTTGTTTTCTTTCTTATGTATACCTTACTTTATAGATGTACCATATAAAACACTAAAGTTCTCCTATAGGCAACAGATCGATTTTTTTCTCGATATTCTCATTTTTTTAGTAAAAAAAAGAAAGAACAGTTTCCCATCTCAACTGTTCTTTCTTACTTCGTAACCACACTGCAAACTACGTAATCGATTCAATGCTGCGGCGAGTTCAAACTTTCGCGGTTTTGCTAACTCACCAGGATGACCTGAGTGAATAGAAGCAAAGCATAATCCTTCCTTTTCAATCTTTTCTTCTAATAAAGACAACAACTGTTTGACTGTTATGTTCTTATTCAGAATACCGGTTCTTTCAATATATAATAAACTTTCTGCTATCATCCTTGTTTGACTCGCATCAACAATTTGTTCCACGTACTGCAAATTCATTTCGGAATGTCCAAATTGAATGTAATGCATAGAACGTACAGCTACTTTTTGTTTTGCCCCTTTTTGACTGGATAAACTCTTCGATAAGACAACACGATCATTAACAGACCCAAATCGAGTCCCACCTTCATTTTTTCTATCCGTTTGTATTAAAGCTGCGATCTTTTTTGCATCTTCGGTTACATCGTTTGGCACATATTGTTCCATCTTTATAATACGATCGGCTACATTAAAATAATCACCGGAACCTCCCATCACAAGGATGGTCGAAACATCAAGGTCATCTTTCAATAGACCAATTTTATCTACAAATGGTGTAATAGGTTCCGATTCCTTTGATATTAATGCCTGCATTCTTGCATCGCGAATCATAAAATTGGTTGCACTCGTATCTTCGTCTATTAATAAAGTTTTTGCTCCAGCCTCAAGCATTTCAATAATATTGGCTGCTTGTGACGTACTTCCACTAGCATTTTCACTTGTAAAACGCTCTGTATCTTTTCCATATGGTAATCTATTGATAAAAGGAGAAATCGTTACATTGGAGATACTCCGGCCGTCCTCCGCCCTGATTTTAACAGCTGCATCATCTGTAATGACATATTCTCTTCCATCTCCTTTTATATGATCGTAAACACCTTGTTCAATCGCTTGTAATAATGTTGACTTCCCATGATAGCCTCCACCAACAATTAAAGTAATTCCTTTTTTAATCGCCATACCTTTGATTGGATCTTGTAAATGAGGAACATCAATTTTGATCGTCAATGAATCGGGGCTTTTAAAGGGAACGACCTTTTTGGTAAGCGGCGTATCCTTCACACCACTTTCCCTTGGCAAAATCGATCCATTTGCAATGAAAGCAACTAACTCATTTTCGCGTAAATATTCCCTTATAAATTGTTGTTGATCTTGTAATTGAATAGCTTGTTCGATCTCACCTTTTTCTAATGCATAGACAGATCTTTCGATTACAGAAGGGATCACTTGAAACAAAAGGATTTCTGCTTCTTTTGCTAAAACACGTCTTCCGTTGGCAGGTAACCCAACTGACAAACAGAGCGTAATCTGCTCTTTCGAAATGTGAACGGCCGTCCTTTCAATTACTTTTTGATTCGGAGCATCAATTGAGACCATCCCACTTTTACCGGTTCCTTTTATTCGGTTGCGATTTTTCTCTAAGGCTCCTTGAATTTTTCTTGCAACAAGGTCTTCACAACGAATTCTTCGAGACTTGCTACTTGTCCAATTTTCATGTAGTACTGTTAGGTCACGTGGAATTATAACGCGGATTTTTGAGGGACTCGCAAAGGGATCCCCCTGTACATAATCAATCGATAGTTGAAATTGTTCAAATTGGTATGTTCCTTGTAAATCTTTATATGCCTTATATCCTTTTTGATCTATTTTTCTTATTTGTTCTTTTAATCGCTTCAAAGATTTTCCTCCCTATCTATTGGTCGCATTCTTCATCATACAAGTATATAACGACAAAAACAAAAGGGCTATGCAACAAAGAGACTCACATCCTCTTTTGCACATCCCTTGAATTTAAGCTAAATGATCTTGCACCTCTAAATCTTCAATTACCTTTACTAGTTTGTCTGCAGAAGCAGTCACCGTTTCTGAAGCCTTGTTTATTTCTTCTAGAACTTGGATTAATGTATCAATGTTTGATCCAATCGTTTGACCTTTGACATTAATCTCATCAATGTCCTTTAGAATCATATCAAAAAATTGATTCGTATCCTTTATATTTGTATTCCCCTCTTCAATTAAATTATTAATAACTAGAATGAGATCAGAAATAACCTTTGCTTGCTTTGTATTGTTTTCAATTAATCCAGACACTTTCCCAACAGATGTCGATGTGTTTTCAGAGAGCTTTCTAACTTCATTTGCTACAACGGCAAATCCCTTACCTTGTTCACCAGCTCTAGCAGCCTCTATCGCAGCATTAAGTGACAGTAGATTCGTTTGTTCCGCAATACCTTGAACAATTTCAACAATGTCTTTTATTTCATTTGAGTTTCTTTCAAAGTTGGTCATTTCGTTGTTAATTACTTTGATATGATTTGAAATGATATCCATTTTTGACGTTTGGTCTTCTAATCTCTCTTTTCCTTCCGTGGAATTTCCTTGAACTTGAGAGAGGGATTGATTATTATCTGTTATAATCTCTTTTATTTCAATTGCATTCGATGTGATTTCCTCTAAAGAAGCATTGGTCTCTTCTGAAATCGAAGCAAGTTCTTCTGAAGAACTACTGATTCTTGAAGCAATATCCATCCTCCCTTGTTGCAAAGCTAATGCGGATTGTTCACGAATGCGATCGGTTTCTTTTTCATATGATTCAAGAACCAATTGCTGCTCAAGGTTGAATATTTTTGTTGTTGCTAAAATGATTCTTTCCATCTCTGTTTGGTTTCGGATAACAACGGATAGTTTGTTAATAACCGAGCGAAGTAAATTTTGAAATGCAGCCATATACCATTTACTCTGCAATCCAATTCGAACATGAGCGTAGGCGATACGATGTCGTTGAGCAATATATTCATCATCAATAACGCCAGTAAACATCTCTTGTATATGTTGCTTTAACGTTAATTTCAATCGTTCAACCGAACTATTATCCTTTATTATTCTCTCTAACTCTGGTTGTTTTAATAATGTATGATAAAAATCATGAATGATGTCATCAATACTCTCTTCTATAAATGGTTTAATTAGTGCACAAATAGCTAGATCCTTAAGCGTAAAATTAATAAGGTCGATTTGTTCTAGGATCCTAGGATCGGAAACATCAATTTTAACATGGTCTTTTTTTTCCTCAATTCCTTTAAGCAGGACATTCTTTTTCTTTGACGAAAGAATTAGCAATCTATTTCTCTCCTTTTTCAATCAATGTAAACTTAGGGATGTTCAGTTCAATTTTTGTCCCTTTTCCTACTTCCGATTGTATTATTAAGTTGGCGCCGATTGAATCAGCACGTTCCTCCATGCTTGTTAAACCAACATTGCGACTGATTTCTTCTAAATTAAAACCTTTTCCTTTATCTATTATTGTCATGAATAAGTCATTGTCGTCTTCTCCAATGTGAACGGAGGCTTCTTTCACGTCAGCATATTTCCTAATATTTGTTAAGCTTTCTTGTGCAATGCGATAGATCGTTGTTTCAATATAGGGTTCCAGTCTTCTTGAAACCGCGCTCGTAAAAGTTACCTTTATATGGTAAAACTTAGAAAATCGAGTAATAAATGATCGTATTGCTGGTATCAAGCCCAAATCATCTAAAACGGACGGCCTCAGTTGCCATGAAATTTCTCGAATATCTTCAATTAAATTGGATATATCAGCTTCCACCTGATCTATAACTGTATTTTCACTAGTAGTGGACTTTAAATAATTCACATGAATGAGTAAACTATAAAGCTTCTGACCGATTTGATCGTGCAGCTCTCTCGACAAAAATCTCCTCTCTTCTTCCTGTAAGTTAATGACTTTCGTTAGTAGATTCTTCAGCTGCTCTTCAACCTTTTTCCTTTTCGTAATTTCGTTTCTGATGGCTAAATATTGGTAAGGGGTTTCGCCTCTTAAAAAAGGGACAATCGTCGTATCAACCCAATAATAAGAGCCATCTTTTGCTTTGTTCTTTATTTCACCTTTCCACACACGACCAGCTGAAATCGTTTTCCATAATTCTTGGAAAAATTGAAAAGAATGATGTCCAGAATTAATCATTCGATGAGTTTGCCCGATTAAATCTTCTTTACTATACTTGGAAATCTCACAAAATTTATCGTTTACATATGTGATAATGCCTTTAGGATTCGTAATCGCAACAATTGAAGATTCATCAATCGCAAATTTCAAATCATATAGTTCACCTAACGATTGCTGTAACACCTTCTCTAAATTAGTAAGTTTTATCTGAGACTGAACTAATAACTGATTCTCTGTCGAACGTTCCATTTGATTCTTGATCACAACCATATAAAACGACATATCGATTAAAGAAAAGGGGTATACATGGTAGCTTAAAACAATTGGTGCACCATTTTTTGTAATTCCGATTTTCCCATTATAAGCAGAAGAGTCTTTTCCTCCTGATGCAAATTCAGGAATGAGCATTGTAATGGGTTGTTCCATGACTTCCATACATGAATACCCAAATAGCTCTCCACACTTTATATTGCTTGATTGGATAAGACCGCCTTGATCTACAACAAGATGAGGTTCCTCTTCCTTAAGTGTGTATTGTTGTTGATTCACGATTATTTCACCTGCTTTTCGCTATTACGCTTCATACACTAAAAGTCCCTTTTTCACTGCATATTCTACTAACTCGGGTCTCGTCTTTAATTCAAGTTTCACCATAATATTTGATTTGTGGGTTTCAACTGTTTTAACACTAATAAAAAGTTGCTCTGCAATTTCTTTATTAGAAAACCCTTTTACAATGAACGTTAACACTTCTAGTTCTCTCTCTGTTAATTTTTAAGCTGTTAGTTTGATTTGATGACTGTCGATCATTCTCC
>NZ_BAUT01000013.1 GCF_000513095.1 Halalkalibacter wakoensis JCM 9140 | reverse complement strand
CTCTTCTCTTCGCTTCGAGTATCAACCCAAAGGGCTTACCTCCCCCTTTGGGTTGATACTCTATAGGTATTTTCTATGCACTTTTTTTCCGTCATAGACGAAGGCGATTTCCTTTTCGTTTATAATGGATTCGATATGAACAGGGCGTCCCCATAGTTGGTGTAGATATGGTAGGACTTTTTCTAGGTAGCTTACATCAAGCTCTGTTCCTTCGTAATTATGCTTAATGTAGAGTTCTCCATTTTTTAAGTAATCTCCGTCTGTGATCACTAAATAAGGAAAACCTCCGTTTACTCTAGATTGTGCCAGTTGATCTCGGACTGGTTCCCATTGTTTATCAACAATTTTATAGTCAGCGCCCTGCTTTTGGAACAAATACATGTCTTCTCTTGTGACAAGGTCTTTCGTTAAATAATTTCGAATAAATGAAATATCCGATTCAATTTCTCGGACCTCAAACATTTTTTCCCGCCCGCTTCCAGGCTTTATTCCCTGGCGTTCTTGCATGTCCTTTGTTGGATTGTTATACCTTTCTTCAATGTCCTCAAATATTTTTAACCCCAAATAATATGGATTGATTGATGTTTTGGAAGGTTGCACGACACCCGCATTTAATTTAGCAAATTCAATCGTTTCTTCACTCGTCAAATCCATTTCTCTCAAAATTCGTTGATGCCAATAAGAAGCCCAACCTTCATTCATGATTTTCGTTTCAAGCTGTGGCCAGAAATATAACATTTCCTCGCGCATCATTGTTAACACATCACGCTGCCATGGTTCAAGCTCCCTGCTGTACTCTTCAATGAATAAAAGAATATCTTTTTCTGGACTTGGCGGGAAATGTTTTTTCTTCTTTTTAGGCTTTTCAGGTACTTTCTTTTCATCAAGAGCCCATAAATCATCGTACTCTGTCTGCTTTCTTATAGGTTCTGTATCCTCTTCATCTTCCATGCTCCAATTCAATTTTGGACGGAGAATGCTTGGGTCAATATGCTCTTGAATCGCTAAGACGGCATCCAAAAAGTTTTCAACTTCCTCTTTCCCATGAATGTGTTCATAATGGGCAATTCGCTCCGCGGTGGCACTCATACTCTCGACCATATCTCTTCTCGTATTTGAGAACCTCACATTGTTTTTGAAAAAGTCACAATGAGCAAGAACATGTGCGACAATTAATTTATTCTGAATTAATGAATTGCTATCTAATAAAAAGGCGTAACATGGATCAGAATTAATCACTAACTCATAAATTTTGCTAAGTCCAAAATCATATTGTAGTTTCATTTTGTGAAACTGTTTTCCGAAAGACCAATGACTATAGCGAGTAGGCATCCCATACGCACCAAATGTATAAATAATTTCAGCAGGACATATTTCATAACGCATTTCATAAAAATCTAAGCCAAATCCCTCTGCGATCTCTGTAATTTCAGCAATAGAGTGTTCAAGCTGCTTCCAATTTTCCGCCGACATCGAATCCCTCCTTGAACTGCTTTCTTACAATTTATGACGAGTTCTTGAAAATCATGAGTACATATGCCTCGGAAAATCAAAAAGCTACCCAAATCAGGGTAGCTTTTTTACATATTAAATAAGTTTGTGAACGAGGCTCATAACAGCTTGTTTTAACGATCCAAGAGCTGATTGGCTTTCTTCTAACGTCTCTTTCGAAACACCAAAATAAAACTTAATTTTCGGTTCTGTTCCGGATGGACGAATACAGAACCACGATCCATCTTCTAAAATGTACTTTAAGACATTCGAAGGTGGCAATTCAATGGTTTCCTCTTCACCAGTTGCTGGATTTGTGGCAACACTTGTTTTATAGTCTTCCATTCTTGTTACCAAATTCCCCTCGATATCAGCTGGTGGGGTCTGTCTGAAGGAGGTAAGGATTTGATTAATCTGCTCAATTCCGGCTTTCCCTTTTAGGGTTAACGACTCAAGTCCTTCTTGATAGTAGCCGTACTTTTCAAAAACCTCCATTAACCCATCATATAAATTCATGTCTCGTGACTTATAATAAGCTGCTAATTCCGCCGCTAATAAACATGCCTGAACAGCATCTTTATCTCTTACAAAATCACCAATTAAGTAGCCATAGCTCTCTTCATATCCAAATAAAAATGAATATTCGTTAGACTCTTCGTATTGCTTAATCTTTTCTCCGATAAACTTAAACCCAGTTAACGTATCAACTGTTTCCAATTGGTAGGCACTTGCCACAGCTCTTCCGATTTCTGAAGTTACAATGGTTTTTAGCACAACTCCATTTTCAGGCAATGTTTGTTGTTTTTGTTTTTGCGATAAAATGTAATCAAGCATGAGGGCACCTGTTTGATTTCCTGTTAAAACAACATATTCGCCTTCACGGTTTTTTACAGCAACTCCAACACGGTCACCGTCAGGATCGGTAGCAATCAATACATCGGCATCTAATTTCTTTCCATGTTCAATCGCCAATTCAAAAGCAGCATGCTCTTCTGGGTTTGGTGATTTCACCGTAGAAAAGTTTGGATCTGGCAATTCCTGTTCAGGTACAACCGTCACTTGTGAAAAACCACTTGATTCTAGCACGCGACGAACTGGAATATTTGCCGCACCATGAAGCGGTGTAAAAACAATTTTCACTTTATCTCCAAATTGCTCTACCATTTCTTTTTGAACAATAATCGACTGCAATTTTTCATTATAAGCGCTGTCAATCTCATCGGAAATGACTTGTAAAATACGATCGCCTTTTAGATCTAACTCATCCGCTACTTTGATCTGTAGTTCGTCTTCCACTGAATTAACGTAATTGACTAGCTCATCTGCTGGGCCTGGTGGCAATTGTCCACCATCTTCTCCATACACTTTAAAACCATTGTACTCTGGAGGGTTGTGACTAGCCGTAATGACAATGCCTGCATAAGCTTGTAAATGACGCACTGCAAATGAAAGCTCTGGCGTTGGACGAAGCTCATGAAATAAATAAGAGCGAATTCCATGTTTTCCAAGCGTCAAAGCCGATTCTAGTGCAAATTGCCTTGATTTATGTCTAGAATCAAAAGCAATGGCTACTCCTCGCTCTTTTGCTTGCTCTCCTTTTTCTTCGATAAATCGCGCAAGGCCTTCCGCCGCTTTGCGAATTGTATATGTATTCATGCGATTTGGTCCTGGGCCAATCTCGCCTCTCATCCCACCCGTACCAAATTCTAAATCTTTATAAAAACAATCTTCTAGTTCGATTTCATTATCTTTTCGTGCTTCTAATGCCTCTTTCCACTCTTCTTCTAAGGCTGAAAAAGTACTCCATTTTTCATATTGCTCTATCCAACTCATATGTTTCCTCCTAAATTATGCTGTGGGTTTGTCCTTTATTATAGCATGTCAATTCTATGCCAATTACACAATATCCTTTAAAATTTCAAAAATAAAAAGAAAAGATGAAAAGTGTCGTAACACTTTTCATCTTTCTCTTTATCGATTCTCTATACTACGCTTAATTTCGTTAGGAAGTGGTTGTTCCAAATGAAAATGGTCTTTTGGATCTCGCGACGATTCCGATACAACCGGTCCACTTACTTGAAATAAAACTTGATTTCGGTACACTTTGTTTCCTTTTTTCGCTTCGATCATAGCAATCCATTCACCAGGTACCGAAAAGACGACCTCTGCCCCGTAAAGACCGTGATCAAAACGGCTAAACACTTTTTCAATTTGATGAACGGTATGTGGACGATCAAACACAGCCTTTACGGATGTGGCTTCAATTCCATTTCCAAATTCATCTTCAAGGAAGATATGGAAATCAATCGCTTCTCCCGTTTGGAAATATTCATCTGCCCCAGCAAAAGACAAGTTCCATTGGGTTTCAAGCTCCTCTGAACTTGTAAGCGTGATTAGAAAGAAAGATAAAAATAAAATAGAACACAAACCAATGGTTAGAATTGGCCAACGAAAACTCGGCTCCCTCTCTAGTCTCATCATGTTGACCTCCCTTATGAGTCACACATCAGCCTAACCAAACTAAAGAGAGGATAAACATCAAAAGGGATTATTGTTTATAATTGATGGAGTAAATATCGTGTCTACGATCGCGTAATTGATTGACGCTTCCTGCTCTTCGATTTCTTCTAAGGATCTCTAGATCAACGTCCCCAACAACAACCGTTTCAATATTTGCCTGGCATTCCCCTACAATCCCATCACGTGCAAAGGTAAAGTCAGAAGGGCTAAAGATGCCTGATTGAGCGTATTGAATGTCCATATTCTCGACATCTGTTAAGTTCCCGACTGTACCAGACAAAACCGTATACACTTGGTTTTCAATTGCTCTTGCTTGAGAGCAATAACGAACACGTAAATAACCCTGTCTGTCATCTGTACAGAATGGGGTAAAGATAATATTGGCTCCTTTATCGACCGCAATACGCGCTAACTCAGGGAATTCAATGTCATAGCAGATTTGAATCGCAATCTTTCCACAATCTGTATCGAACACATTAACATGGTTACCACCAGAGATTCCCCAGAACTTGCGCTCGTTAGGTGTAATATGAAGCTTATATTGCTTCTCAATTGTTCCATCTCGTCTAAATAAATAAGCAATATTGTAAATTTTCCCTTCTTCTTCTACGAAATGGGAACCCCCAATGATGTTTACGTTATACTTTATGGCCAGGTTCGTAAATAGCTCAATATAATCCTCGGTAAACTCTGTTAATCGTCTTATCGCCAAACTTGGACTTTTCTCTGGCAAAAAGGATAACAATTGTAGCGTGAAAATCTCAGGAAATACAGCAAAATCGGAATGATAGCTTGCAGCAACATCCGTATAATATTCACATTGAATCGCAAAATCTTCGAACGAAGAGATCTTCTTCATCGCATATTGAATCGTCGTAATTCGAACAGGAAACGATGTTTTAAATTGGCGCTTTGGTATCGTTGGACGATAGTCAATGTTATTCCACTCCATTAATGTCGCATAGCGTAAAGACGCACGATCATCTTCCAAATAATTTGGATTGATACGCTTCATTGTAAAACCGTTCATAACTTGAAACGTTAAAACTGGATCATAAATGTTGTGCATCGTCACTTCTTCAACGTATTTTCTAGGTGTCATCTCTTTAGCAAACTTAAAATAGTTTGGAATACGCCCACCAATGATAATACTCTTTAAATTCAGTTCCCGCGCTAAATCTTTTCTCGCTTCGTACAACCTATGTCCGATCTTCATCCGTCGGTATTCAGGATGAACCATGACTTCAATTCCATAAAGATTGTATCCCTCATAATCATGATTCGTAATATATCCATTGTCGGTAATTTCATCCCATGTATGTTGGTCATCATATTCATCAAAATTAATAATTAAACTTGAACAGGACCCAATGATTTCTCCGTCGTATTCTACACAAAATTGCCCTTCCGGAAATATATCAACATGACTTTGTAAGTGTTCGCGCTCCCATGGTTCCATGTTAGGAAAACACACCTTAGACATTTCAATAATGTCATCAAAGTCTGCAGGTTCAATGTTACGAATGATCATTTTCTTTTCAAATTTTGACATATCGATTTTTTTTGACATTAAACTCAACTCCTTACTATATCCTTCATGAAGTTTACCCTTTTTTGTATAGGATGAACACTCTTTTGCATTTCACTCGTAATCTTTTACATCTTTATAGGTAGAAAAAAACCACCTTAGAACAGGCGGTTTTTTTGTTAATTTTCCTTTACTGATATATGTACATCAATTCCACCAATTTTGCTTTCTAGAGGAACCGTAATAAAAGGACTTTCTGAATGAAATCTCGAATCACCCTCATTAATAATAGGTGGTGTTACATCAATAATACATGGTACTTTTGATAATTCAGTTGCTGTTGTTCCTGCAACCCAGTTTCCAAACTCTTGTACAGCACTCCATCCCATATCATCCAATTGTTCAATTTGCATGCCGCCCATCATAATGCCTACTAGCCCTTTAGCTGTATCCGTTGAAAAAGAACAAACAATTTGACCTTTCAACTCTCCTTTTACACCTAAAATAACAGCAATTTCATTAGACGGAATCATTCCTTTTCCTGAACTTGGCGCTTGAGGTGACACTTCTAGACCAAAATGATTAGTCAGAATCTCCTTCGTAGCTCTACATATAGCATTCACATGATTGACGTTCAACTTTATCCCCCCAAGGCATATCGTCCCAAAACACACTTACATATTTCTAATGTTTCTTTCATTTTACCACAACTAAGACCATCTTACTATTTATCCTTTGTCAGACGCATTCTTTTTTGAAGTAAGACTTACAGACCTTTATCAATTGTTACAAGATTAACAATAGCTTTTCATCTGCAAACTATACCTAATTAAAAAGTTTCCTTTCATCTAGTTCAAAAGCATTACTTGATGCTAGTCTACCCTAATAACAATTGTCTTTTTTTTACAAATGTACGAGCTCAAAATATGATAAAAAATTTTTTTGAAAGTTTAGGAATGTTAACCGCTTTCCAGCGCATAAAATAAAACACCATATTGGTCATGCCACTCAAGAAAGGAGTTGCCTCTACACAAAATTGTATCCCCTCTAGATTGTCCTCTCACTAAAAAAATATATAAGACTGGGGCGGTAAGGAATGAAGAAAAACCAAGAATGTGTTGCGATGCTACTTGCAGGCGGAGAAGGAAAACGTTTAGGAAATCTCACGAAAAAGTTAGCCAAGCCGGCTGTTTACTTCGGAGGAAAATATCGAATTATTGATTTTCCATTAAGCAATTGCATTAACTCTGGAATTGAAACAGTTGGCGTTTTAACTCAGTATGAACCTCTTGCTCTTAATAACCACCTCGGAATTGGAACTCCTTGGGATTTAGATCGAAGAAATAGCGGTTTAACATGTCTTCCTCCATTTGTAGAGAAACGTGGAGGCTCCTGGTATTTAGGAACAGCTGATGCCATCTATCAAAACAGTTGCTTTATCGAGCAATATGATCCAGAATACGTCCTTATCCTTTCCGGTGATCATATATACAAAATGGATTATAGTCTTATGCTTGACTATCATAAAGAACGCGGTGCAGAAGCGACCATTTCAGTTATTGAAGTTCCTTGGGATGAAGCGAGTCGATTTGGCATCATGAATGCCAATGAAGATGGAAACATCCTCGAATTCGAAGAGAAACCCGCCAATCCCGAAAGCAATTTAGCATCAATGGGCATATACATCTTTAATTGGTCTGTGTTAAAGGAATATTTACTAAATGATGCACAGACTAGTGAGTCTCACCATGATTTCGGAAAAGACATCATTCCAGCTATGCTAGGCGATAATAGAAAACTTTTTGCCTATCCTTTCTCTGGTTATTGGAAAGATGTTGGTACCGTTCAAAGTTATTGGGAAGCAAATATGGATTTATTAGCTAGTCAGCCTTCTCTTAAGCTTAATGAATACAATTGGAGAATTTACTCTGTCCATGAATGCCCATCGCCTCAGTATATCTCACCACATGCTAAAATCTCTGACTCTCTTATTAACGAAGGTTGTGTCATATATGGGGAGATTTCTCATTCTATTCTCTTTCATCAAGTAGGAGTTGGTTGCAACAGTCAACTCGAACAATGTGTCATTATGCCTCATGCCAAAATCGGAAAACATGTGAAATTAAAAAAAAGTAATTGTCATGGAAGGAGTCACAATACCAGACTATACAGACATTGAATCTCCCGATGATGAAATCATTGTGATTGACAAAGAGACAACACTAGAAAAACTTGTGACGATCCCTAGATAAAAATTTAATCAATGAGAGGAAGTAGGGCATGGAAAAATTGATTGGTGTCATTCATTTAGACGGGGAAATGGATCTATTAAAAGATTTAACGTATTTTCGTTGTGGGGCAGCTGTTCCTTTTGGCAGTCGTTATCGACTCATTGACTTTGTTCTTTCCAATATGGTTAATTCCAACATTCAAGATATTGCTGTTTTCACAAGAAGAAAATATCGATCGTTAATGGACCATTTAGGTACAGGTAAAGCTTGGGATTTAGACCGAAAGCGTGGAGGATTATTTATCCTTCCGCCTGATTGGAATGACCCTAGCGATCTATCAAGAGGGGACTTACAACATTTTCATAATAATCGGGACTTCTTTGATCGTGGCATAGGTGAATACGTTTTGATAACAGGTAGCCATCATATTTGCAACATCGATTATCGAAAAGTATTTGAGCAGCACCTCGCCTTAGGCGCTGATGTCACGACCATCTATCAACCTATTTCTCATCTTTCTTATGAACATACACGTGAAAAAAAATTGGAGCTCGACGAAGACGGCAATGTTCTTAACATCACAACAGATGCTAGCAACTCCAATGTCTTTATGGATATGTATATCGTCAAAAAATCATTGTTGCTAGAACTAGTTGATTATTGCATTGCTAGAAAGAAAGACAATTTACTACTTGATGGAATCATGGCAAATCTAGATCGTCTAAACGTTCGTGCATACGAATACTCTGGTTATTTAGCCGTCATTAATTCAATTGAAAGCTACTACAAACATAGTCTTTCTTTGCTAGATATGGATGTGTATACTCAACTATTTCTTAACCGCAAACCCATCTATACGAAGACAAAAGACGAACCACCAACGAAGTACACAAAAAGCGCTAGAGCAACAGGCTCACTTGTAGCCAATGGATGTGTGATTGAAGGAACAGTTGAAAACAGCATTCTTTTCCGTGGTGTTCATATTCATAAAGATGCTGTCGTTCGAAATTCAATTGTCATGCAGCGATGTGATGTGCACAGTGGCACGGTAATAGATAACGTGATTCTTGATAAGGACATTATCATTTCTCCCAATCGAACATTTATTGGTGCTCCAGAGAACCCATATGTTATCGCTAAGAGAAAAGTCCTCTAACTACAATTGAAAGGAGTTATTAAAATGAATATCGTAATGGCCGCATCTGAGTGTGCTCCATTTTCCAAAACAGGTGGGTTAGCAGATGTGCTAGCTTCTCTTCCAAAAGCATTGGCGCAACGCGAACATAAGCTAACTGTTATTTTACCTAAGCACTCAGCCCTTCCTTCAGAAATCGTATCACAACTAGAGCACCTATGTTCCTTTAGCGTTTGGGTTAAATGGAGAGAGCAATATTGTGGGTTATTTTCTTATGAAACAAGTGATGTCACCTACTATTTTATTGACAACGAGTATTACTTTAGACGCGCTCACCTATATGGTGAACCAGATGACGCAGAGCGTTATGTTTTTTTCACACATGCTTTTTTTGAAACAGTGTCTAGATTACAACTAGATCCTGATATTATTCATTGCCATGATTGGCAAACTGGACTCATTCCTCTTTACCTAAAAGCTAATGTGTATCCGTACAAAGCCAAGACCGTTTATACGATTCATAATTTGAAATACCAAGGAATCTTTCCCCTATCAGTTTTTGACGAGTTGTTACATTTGGATTCAATTCATTTAGGTGGCCTTGAGCTTAATGGCTCCTTAAATTTCATGAAGGCCGCTATTGTTCATGCGGACTGGGTCACAACCGTTAGTCCTACTTATGCAAATGAAATTTTAGGCCCTTACTACGGCGAAGGCTTAGAGCGTTATTTACTAGAAAGAATCAATAGCATTAGTGGAATTGTAAATGGTATTGATGAAACCGTCTATAATCCAGCATCAGATTTAAATGTTTCTGTCCCTTATTTTAAGAACTATGCAGGAAAAAAAGAAAACAAAAGAATTATGCAACAAGAACTAGATCTAACCGTTTCCAAAGAGATCCCTATGTTTGTTTTAATTAGCCGATTGGTAGAAGAAAAAGGTCTTCCCCTTCTTACTCATATATTAGAAGAGTTACTTATTACAGAAGACATTCAACTCGTAATCATGGGAACAGGTGAAACTCAATTTGAAGAAACGTTTCAACACATTGCCCAGAGATTCCAAGACTCATGCAGGTTTATTAATGTGTTTCACGAAGGTTGGCACACCGTTTGTACGCGGCTTCTGATTTCTTTTTGATGCCATCAAGATTTGAACCTTGTGGACTCGGCCAATTAATTGCCCTTCGCTATGAAAGTATCCCGATTGTTCGAGAAACGGGAGGGTTAAAAGATACAATAAAACCGTATAATGAATTTAATGGAGAAGGAAATGGCTTTTCATTCACGAATTATAATGCTAACGACTTTCTCAACACGATCCGCTACGCCATCCATCTTTATTATCAACCCACCCACTGGAACCGAATCTTAAAAAATGTGTACAAAAGCAAGTTAAATTGGGATCATTCTGCATCATTATACGAAGAAGTATACGAACGACTTTTGATGCAGCTTAACGAGGAGGAAAACTATGTCCATGACCACCGACCAATTAAGTCAGTTACTCAAAGAGAGACTCACCTCATCATTCGGTAAAAGCTTAGAAGAAGTGACGACAAAAGAAGTGTTTCAATCCATTTGCTTCATCATGAAAGATTCCATTTATCCGAACTGGCAAATGACAAAAGAAACGTATGAACAGAATGATAAGAAACAAGTGTATTACTTCTCGATGGAATTTCTTTTAGGAAGAATGATTGAGACCAATTTACTTAACATGGGCCTGCTTGATGTTGTAAAAGAGACTCTTGTTTCATTAGGGTTTAATCCTGATGAGGTTTTTAAGGAAGAACATGATGCTGGACTTGGAAATGGTGGGCTTGGGAGACTAGCTGCTTGTTTTCTAGATTCTCTTGCCTCTCTTCAATTACCTGGAAATGGGATGGGGATTCGCTATAAATATGGGTTGTTCCAGCAAAAAGTTGTGAATGGCTATCAAGTCGAATTACCTGATTATTGGTTAGAAGACGAATATATGTGGGAAACAAAACGAGCAGATAAAGCAATTGAAGTACGTTTCGGCGGAACAGTTGAAACAACTGAAATAAATGGAGAGCTTCATTTTCAACATCTTGATTATGAACGTGTTTTGGCTATCCCTTACGATGTCCCAATCGTCGGATACGATAATAATACCGTCAACACACTGCGTTTATGGAGTGCTGAATCAACGACGAATCATTTTCACTTTCACTCAAGTCGGGGTCATGACTATTATCATTATCTCGACTATAAGCGCTCAATCGAAAAAATTTCTGAGTTTCTTTATCCAGATGACTCTTACTATGAGGGAAAAATTTTACGACTTAAGCAGCAATATTTCTTAGTCTCAGCCGGCTTACAAAGCATTCTTGCTAGGCACAAAAAAAGCCAAGACTCGATTTATGATCTGCCAAATCATGTTGTTGTCCAAATCAATGATACTCACCCAAGCCTCGTTGTCCCTGAACTCATGCGTCTATTATTAGATGAAGAGAAACTAGGGTGGGATGAAGCTTGGAGCATTACACAACAAACGGTTGCCTATACGAACCACACAACTCTAAGTGAAGCATTGGAAAAATGGCCTGAAGACATGATTAAAACCCTTTTTCCAAGGCTCTATCAAATTATTCATGAGATCAATGAACGCTTCTGTAAAATGCTTTGGTTTGATTATCCTGAATTACGAGAGCAAATACCAGAAATGGCGATACTCGCTTACGGGCAAGTTCATATGGCTCATTTAGCGATGGTAGGAAGTTTTAGTATTAATGGTGTAGCAAAATTACATACGAATATTATAAAAAATCGTGTGATGAAACCATTTTATCAAGTATTTCCTGATCGATTTAATAACAAGACGAATGGCATAACACACAGACGCTGGCTACTAAATGCCAACCCTGGGCTTGCAAATGTCATTTCGGAAGCAATCGGAACGGATTGGATTAAACAACCTGAACAACTAAAAAAACTTCTCGATTTTTCGGCTGATCGAGGTTTTCAAGAAGCAGCTGCCCGTGTGAAGCATGAAAACAAAAAAAAGCTAGCAAGCTATATTAAGAATCACTATAATGTCACCATTGATGATCAATCGATTGTTGATGTTCATATTAAACGTCTTCATGGTTACAAGCGTCAACTTTTAAATTTGTTTCATATTATTCACCTTTATAATAGCTGCTTGGAAAATCCGAATCAAAACATGACTCCACGAACTTTTATTTTCGGGGCCAAAGCTGCACCTGGTTATACATTTGCCAAGCAAGTCATTAAACTCATTAATGCGGTAGCAGAAAAGATTAACAACCATCCTACGATTAGTAAGTACTTGAAAGTGTTGTTTTTAGAAACTACCAAGTTACGTTAGCGGAACTCATTATCCCTGCTTCTGATGTTAGTGAACAGATCTCAACCGCTAGTAAAGAGGCTTCCGGAACAGGAAACATGAAATTGATGATGAACGGCGCTTTAACGATCGGAACTCAAGACGGGGCTAATGTTGAGATTGGGGAGTATGTCGGATCCGATAATATTTTCACATTCGGGCTAACCTCTGAAGAAGTTTTTACGTATCAAATGCGGGGGGATTACCGCGCTAGAGATTATTACAACAATGATCGCAGACTCCGAAATGTGATGGATCTTCTAGTAAACCAACATTTCTCCGGTGATGATGTTGAATTTAAAGATATCTTTTACTCTCTTCTTTATAATAATGATGAATACTTTGTATTGCGTGATTTTGACAGTTATGTGTCCACGCAAAATAAGGTTAATCATACGTATCAACAGCAGGAGCAATGGTTAGAGAAAAGCATCATCAACATTGCTCACTCTGGAGCTTTTTCGAGTGATCGGACCATTCAAGAGTACGCAGATGATATTTGGAAGATTCGCCCGATAACGATACCGACTCATCCGATTTTGTAGATATATTTTTCAACTAGTTAGAACGCTAACCTAAGAGAGTGAATTTAAAAAATCCAATAGAATTACAGGGTGTGCGATAAATTGCCGCTCCGGACATACACTTCGCTAGTAAAGTGCTTTATATTGTAACCAACAAAAAATCCGAATGATTCGTATTCTTGTTCTAAGAATATTGAATCGTTCGGATTTTCTACTGACTAGAACGCTTTATCCTATTCTCTTTATCTCTATTCATATCGCTGTTAAAGTTGATTTCGAAGGGCGACCGCTTTTTGGGGATCGTCCGTGATGATCCCATCACATCCAAGCTCGATAAACCGTTTGATTTGTTTTTCGTCATTAACGGTATATGGCCTTAGCCGTATTCCTTTTTTAATTAAGCTCTCAACCTCTTTGTCTAGCAAAGTCGGATAATAAAAGTGATAACCGAGTGTTTGAACCGTACGTAAGTAACTTTCTGGTTGATACAGTGCGGAGAGAACAATTACAGCTGTTTCAAGCATCGGCGCAAATTGTTCACACTGAGCTACGACAGTATGGTCAAAAGAGGAAAGGATCACACGGTCTTCTAAATCATGTTCTTTGATCATTGGATAAATAACGGTAATTGCTTTGTCCCGATCGCTCAATTGACCTTTTAATTCTATATTTAAAATCAACTGATTTCCTTTAGCCCAAACGAGTACTTCCTCTAGTGTCGGAACTGATTCACCTTCAAACTTTTCATGAAACCAAGAGCCCGCATCTAGTTTTTTTATCTTATGTACCGGATAGCTTTGGACGAAGCCCGTTCCATTCGTCGTTCTATCAAGTGTCGCGTCATGAATCACAACAGGAACATCATCTAAACTAAGTTGAACATCAAATTCGATGCCATCAGCTTGGCTTTGCTCTGCTGCCTGGAAGGCAACCATCGTATTTTCTGGATAATTGCTTGAAAAACCACGATGAGCAAATATTTTTGTCTGATTCACGTAAGATCCGACCTTTCCTTTTTTAGTGTCATTATCCAACAATAAATGTGCCCTTTTCATGATCTCCCCAAAATAGAGTACACTGATCACCTGTTTTAAGTGAACCTACCCCTTCTGGTGTTCCTGTAAATATAAGGTCCCCCTTACCTAACCCAAAACACTCCGCACATTCATCAATAATCTCTTGGAATGAAAACAACATATCAGCAATTGTTCCTTTTTGCCTTGTTTCATCATTGATTTTGAATGAAAAAGGTGTTTGCAAACACTCGCTCATGTCAAATGACCAAAAATCGGTAACAATCGCTGAATTTTTGAACCCTTTTGCACGCAGCCAAGGGTGGCCTTTTTTCTTTAATTCAGCCTGGACATCTCTTAATGTTAAGTCGATTCCTAATGCTATCTCACTCACTACATCTACTAGTTTATCGCCTTTGTTTACAGGTTTATCGATTTTTAACACAATTTCAATTTCATGATGAATGTCCCCTTGATCTTTTGGCATAACAAGTGTTTGACCGTTTGCTATTGCTAACGAATGACTTGGTTTAGAAAACAAAAGCGGCTGCTCTGGTACCTCATTTCCAAGCTCAGTAGCATGTTTAGCATAATTGCGTCCTATACAATAAATATTCAACGAAGTCCCTCCTAATGAAAGCGTACATTATGTGTTCGAGATGTTGCTTTGATAACCCTTTTTCTAGGGTTGAATTAGAGAGGCGAAGAGATTGATAACATATAAATAGTTCTTTCACCCTTTCCAATCCTTCTAAGCCAATGCGGAGCCGCCGCGATAAAAAGCCTGGTGTGAGAGGATTTCTCATACCAGGCGCGCAACGTGTAAAGCTATTTTAAATAAGAGTCACTGAAACAAGTTGGTTTCCATCTTACTCAGTTATAGACTTTGAATGGCTTCCTTAATTGGAGTTGATCCAGTTACCACTTGAAACTGTTTGCCAATTGTTGAATCGTTTTCTAGACATTCAAAAATAACATGAGCCACATCTTCACGTGGTACGGCACCACGATCTACTTCCTGTGCCGCTTGCACAAGTCCTGTTCCTGGTTCATTAACTAGGGCTCCAGGGTGAACAATCGTGTAGTTAAGATCGGTCCGCTTCAACCATTCATCTGCGTAGTGCTTTGCTGCAACATATGGCGCAAACGATGGCGGTGCTTCTTGAATGGCTTCTCGTCTCGTATCAAACGAACTTACCATAATAAAACGGTTAACTCCAGCAGCTTTAGCCGCTTCAATTGTTTTTACAGCACCATCTAAATCAACCATAATCGTCTTATCTTTTCCTGTATGTGGGCCAGATCCTGCCGTGAACACGATCGCATCGACACCTTCAGCGGCTTTTGCAATATCTTCAATTTCACCCTCAACATCGGTTACAGATACCTCAGCACCTAACTCATTGAAGTAAGCAGCTTGCTCTTGTTTACGAATCATCGCTCTCGCTGTATGGCTACCACTATTCTGAATAGTCTTAACTAGATGCTTTCCAATTTGTCCATTTGCTCCGACAACTAGAATTTTCACTCTCATCACCCTTTCTTCTTTATGTATACCCATTTAATCCTAAATGGAAAACAAGCTGTATGTCTAATGATTGAACTTCTTTTTGAAGAGGTAATTGGCTTTTTAGGTTGCTAATATGGCTGAACCGGAATAAAAAAACAAGAACCACTTGTATCGTTGCAAGCAGTTCTTGTTTTTCATTTAACCGGACACGAGTTCCGCTATTTCCTTATAATCTAGCATTTTGAAGGCTTTGGCGGACACAGAATCCGCTATTTGCAGAATTTCTGTATAAATACACCCTTAAAACACTAGATAGCGGAACGACAGTCCACAAACACCACAAAATCGCTGTTTTTGTCACAGATAACGGAACGTAAGTCCGCTTAAGCTAACTGGGTCAAGGTACCTGTCCCCATGACCCCAATTGCACTCAACTCGTAACCGAGAAACTTTAAATCCCAGCAGATCTTTGAAGTCTCTTGGCTATTTCCATAAAGTCTTCATGGGAAATACCTGGTGCGAATTCTTCTTCTATTTCTGGATAATCTGGAATCGGTGCTCCTTGAGGTGCCCCTCTTATGACTTCCACTGGTTTTCCGTCAGATGGATGCGTTCCTTTCCAGATTTTATCGATATCTTGATAATCGGTGTCACTAAATGTATATAACTTGCGATGTACACCTTGATCTTCATACTTTCTCGCATAATCAAACGCTTTGTTTTCTAGATTCGGAATTGGCACCATTTTCGTCATATCCACACCTGTCGCAATTTCAAGTGCCTTCGCATAAGCCACAACATGTACCCCACCACGTACAAGAAGATAGCCAATCATTTCGCGTGCAACAGGGTTTTCTGTCATTTCATACACACGCATCTTATGTGTTCTAGCTCCACACTCCAAAAAGAAGTTATGCAACAAATCCAAGATTAAGTTTCCACTATTAAAGACATGTTCACCTTTCCAAGGTGCTCCCATCGAGTCCATCGGACGAGAGGTTTGAGCTGTGTCAATAAAATGATACGTGTTCCGCTTATCCTTTGCATTTTGCATTGGTTGCATATCCGGATCTGCTGGAAATGTCGTCCCCTCAATCATGTTGTTGATCGTATGGGATACTAATTCCACATGCCCGAACTCTTCCGCTGTAATACTTGCAACCAGGTCATAAAATGGCTTTAGCTTTTTTTTGTTGCGGAAGTTAAAAGACTGATACATATAGTTATTAAGTGTTGACATTTCTCCAAACTTCCCGCCTAGCAGCTCCTGTACAGCAGCTGCCGCGTTTGCATCCGGATGCTCTGGCTTAGGCAGATCGATTAATAATTTATCTAGACGTTTTATCACAAGCCGTCCCTCCAATTGAACAAAATAAGATTCACTATGTTCATATGTGAGATGACGGATGTCCTATAACTATAATTATTTCACTTTTTCAGAGAATACCTGTAACTCTCCAATTCTCTCCATTGCTTCTCGCAATACATCCTCATCACTTAACAAGCCGATTCGAACATATCCTTCTCCATGCTTACCAAAACCAACCCCTGGTGCAACAACGACTCTTGCTTTTTCTAACAGTAGATCGGCAAACGTTTCAGATGTATATCCTTTTGGAACAGGAAACCAAGCAAAAAACGAACCCTTTGGCGCCGTTACCTTCCAGCCAATTTTCTCTGCTGCTTCTACAAGAGCTTGTCTTCTCTTTTCATACATATCGACTAACTTTGTTACACTTTCTTGATCAGACCTAAGAGCAAATGCTGCCGCTTCTTGAATCCCACCGTATATGCTGCAATAATAATGGTCTTGCATCAGTTCAATTGCTTCCACCACACTCTGATTTCCTACAACAAATCCAACACGCCAACCAGCCATATTATATGTTTTGGATAACGTGAGCATCTCAACACCTACATCTTTGGCTCCAGGCATTTGCAAGTAACTAAGCGGTTTTTCCCCATCAAAGCCAATGGCCCCATAAGCAAAATCATGAACAATACAAACATCATGTTCATCTGCTTTTTCGATCGCCTCTTTAAACAGTTCCGGAGTAGCGGTTGCTCCTGTAGGATTATTTGGATAGTTTAAAAACATAAATTTCGCTGCAGTCCACGTTTCCTCTTCGATCACAGAAAAATCAGGGAGGAAGTCATTCTCCTGTTTAAGTGGCATATCATGCATCTTTGCACCAGCTAGCGCAATCCCAGACCAATAATCTGGATAACCTGGATCAGGAACCAATACCGTATCATTTACATTGAGCAAGCACTGACTAATTTCAACGAGTCCGGTTTTAGCACCAGCAAGAACGGCTACTTCTTTTGTAGGATCAATATCGACATTGTATTCCTTCTTATAGTAATCTGCTACCGCCTCTTTTA
Organism: Halalkalibacter wakoensis JCM 9140; assembly: GCF_000513095.1. GTDB lineage: Bacteria > Bacillota > Bacilli > Bacillales > Bacillaceae_D > Halalkalibacter > Halalkalibacter wakoensis. Next base: position 65,905 of record NZ_BAUT01000013.1, on the reverse strand, counting down.
AAAAAGAAAAACCTGAAAACGGCGGGTATTTATGATACAAAGAATTATCAGCAGCCTCTTTTAGCTTTTCGACGATCGGCTTAGGTGTCGGCTGATCTGGATTGCCTTGCCCTAAATTAATAACATCATCGTGTTGTTCTTTTATCTTCACTACCTTTTGGACAAGCTTAGCAAAAAATTGCTCTGGCAAACGCTGCAAAGCATCTGACTGTGGAAATTTTTTCATTATGTCACCCCATTATAAAAAAAAGAGCTGTCTCAAAAACGAAACGAATTCTACGAATAGATAAACAGCTCTTATTCTTCTACTCTCATTTTTCTATTCAAAGCTTATGAATTCCATTACTCCTTGTCAAGCTCATCTTTACGCGTTAAAAAGCCTTGTCCTCTTAAGAATTCACCAACATGTGGCCTTTTCGGTGTAGAAAAAAAGTGCGCCATCTGCTCTGACCATTTATCTGCACGTGCACCTTTTGTTCTGTTGTAGTAATACGTTTCCATGACTTGATCATAGTCTTCAATTGACTTTGGCAAATTGGTTGCATCATACTGTTCCTGATGGACAACTGCCTCTTTTGGAAGACGAGGTTTTTGTTCTGGGTCTTGATCAGGTACCCCGATGCATAAGCCCATAACTGGAAAAGTATAAGACGGTAGATTCAATAACTTGGAAACCGCTTCTGGATTGTTGCGGATTCCTCCAATCATCACTCCACCTAAATCAAACGATCTTGCTGCAAGTAGCATATTTTGAGCTACAAGTGCGGCGTCTACCGCTCCAACTAGTACATTTTCTTGCTCCCCCACTTCAAAAGGTTGATCGTGTAATTCACTCACTTGTTTTAAGCGGTGAAAGTCGGCACAAATGACAAAAAAGACAGGACAAGACTCTACATATGCTTGATTGCCAGCTAATTTCGCTAATTCTTTTTTCTTAGCATCCTCTTTCACCACGATGATGCTATAAGCTTGCACATGATGTGAAGTCGGTGCCCATCGACCTGATGCAATAACCTCATCGATTTGTTTTTCAGAAACAGGTGCATCTGTAAATTTCCGAATAGAACGATGACTTTGGATAAGATCAATTACTGAATTTTTCCCCATCTTTATTCTCTCCTTCATTTAATATCTTCTTATTCTCTATTTTATACAATCCTTGCCCTAAGCAAAAGCTTCTAGCCTTCAAAACTCTTGTTCAATTCATGTAGATAATTTACAATTATAGGAAAAGAACATAAGGAGAGGTCGAATGTCTACAAAACCGCGTCCACTTCACGAAGAGGAGCGAATCCTATCTCTAGATGTTATGAGAGGTTTTGCCCTTTTAGGAATCCTGCTTGCCAATAGTCTCCACTTTCAATATGGACTATTTGTCATTCCAGAGATTCACAACTTATATCCACTAGGACCGCTTGACCAAATCGCTGAATCTTTTATTCTCCTATTTACTCAAGCAAGCTTTTATACACTTTTTTCTTTTTTATTTGGATACGGAATGGCTTTCTTAAAAGAACGGCTTGAACAGAAAAATCTTCATTTTGGTGCTGTGTATTGGCGTCGAACATTTATCTTGTTAGTTGTTGGTTATGTACACGGACTTTTTATTTGGGATGGGGATATTCTATTTGTCTATGCTCTCACTGCCTTTGTTCTCTTCTTTTTTCTTAAGTTAAGAAGTAAAACATTGTTCATATGGTCATTTCTATTATTATTTTTGATGGCTCTTAGTATTGGCACACCTGAAGACGAAGCTTCCACTAGTTTGGATAACCAATTGCTTTCGTATTCAACTGAAGAGAAAGACGTGTTATCAACTGGAAGCTATGCGGAAGTCGTTTCCTTTCGACTCCATGCTGACCCTCTAGGTCTAGGTGTGATGGGGGACATCATAATAAACGCAACATCGATGGTTAGTGTACTAGGGATGTTTTTATTAGGGGCTTTTGTGGCGAGAAAAAAATGGTTAGTCAACCTTCATGACAATCGTAAGCTGTTTGTCCGCGTTTGGTGGACGACATTGTTAATCGGATTTCCTAGTAAACTACCCTATTTGTTTAGCGATCGTTATGCATTTGAAATGCTTCATATGACTATCGGAGGCCCCTTTGTTGCTATGTTCTATGCATCAAGTATCGCGCTCCTATGTACAAATGAACGGTCGTTACAAATTTTACGTCCTCTCACGTATGTAGGAAGATTATCTTTAACCAATTATTTAACACAGTCTCTTGTCTTTACAACTTTGTTTTATGGATATGGCTTTGGCCTCTTCTCTTCAATTGGAGTGTTTGCAGCCGCTATCCTCGTGTTTGTCTTTTTTGCACTGCAAATAGTAGTGAGTAAATGGTGGCTGCGTCACTTTTATATAGGTCCATTTGAATGGTTTTGGAGATGGGCAACCTATTTATCCATTCCGAAATTTCGACGCTAATAAAAAAATGTCTTAGTAGATTTCGTTACCTACTGAGACATTTTTCTGCTTTTTTTACCTGATCACGGGATTTGATTACAGGAAACGTGGCTTGGACAACGGCACCTTTTTCGGGATGATTATAAACAGTCAGCTTTCCTTTATGTGTGTCGATAATTTTCTTCATAATCATTAAACCTAACCCGGTTCCGTTTTCTTTTGTTGTCACAAATGGTTGTCCTAGCTTCTTAATGATATAGGGGGGAAATCCAACCCCTTCATCACGTATGATGACTTTAATGTCTTCCTTACTATACTCAAATGCTACTGTGATTGTCCCTCTGTCTGCAAAGGGATTACCTTCCATGGCTTCAGCACCATTTCGGATTACATTAATAAAAAATTGTTTAATTTGCGTTTCGTCGCCAAACGAATAAGGAATGTCATCATCCAGATTTAAAACCAATTCAATTCCCTGTTCAGCTAATGGTCTTTTATAGAGACTTAACACTTCCTTAAAAAGTTTCCCTAAATGAACAGGACCCATCTCAATATCTTTTGGTTTTGCTAACACTAAAAATTCAGTCGTCATTAAATTCATTCTTCTTAATTCTGTAAGCATTAACTCACGGTGTTTGGAAAAAGCCTGATTTTCTTCAGTCGCTATTTGCAAAAACCCTTCCACTACAGATAGCGGGTTACGGAGTTCATGGGCTATTCCTGCAGCTAACCTTCCAGCTGTTGTCAGCTTCTCACTTTCTCGTAAATGCTCTTCCGCTTTTTTCTTGTCTGTTAAATCAAGAATTAAAGCCAAAATAATCGGATGGTTTTCCTGTTTCCCTTCTATACTTGATAGTGAAATATCGACAAAAATGGTTTCCCCTTCTTTATTGTGATGTGTCATTTCCATTCTCGATTCTTGCTTTGACACCATCAAAGCAACACCTTCAGCAAAGTGCTCAATATTCTTTGAAACAACCTCATCTTTTTCCCAGCCATAAAGCTTCGTAAATGCTGGGTTGCTGTTTATGATCGTTCCGTCTTCGTAAAACATCAAAACAGCATCATGCGTATGATTAATAAAAGAATCCAAGTTCAGTTCGGTTGAGTGAAGTTGCTGCTTCACCATTTGCTCATTTGCTTGCGCTTGCTTCCACAATTGTTTCGTGAATTTTACATGATACAAGAAAAAAAGGACAAGTAAGATAGAGAACAGCAGGAAAAACAGACTGTCAGCTTGAGCAACATTTTCAAGCATTTGTTCATATTGAATATGGAAAAAATAGAAGAGTAACCCCGCTGCGATCACTCCTGAGTAAACAACAGCTTCGTATTTTTGATAGAGAGAACTTAAAATAACTCCAAATAATAGAAAAAGATAATTAACGAGTTCAGGATGCAATGTGTTTAAGACAAAGAAATACAAAAAGATTGAAGTGAGAGTAACGTACATCATGATAACATCGTGCTTCACCAATTTCATGGCTATCGTTACTAATCCGCATATAATTAATCCAAATGGAGGCCACACAAGGGAAGGATCATATAAATAATTCGTAATCATCACAAATAGATAGCAGATCCATAGTATTTTAATAAGAAGCCAATTTCGTTGATAAATAAAATGCACGCTATCCACTCGCTTTCTAAACTTACTCCACGATTTTCATATTACTTGAATTTTTGGTTGATTCAAAGTGTTTCTAAGATCTTTTTCTTCTCGGGCTAAATTATGTTGATGAATAAGGGAATACTTCTTCACTAGCGTAGGACATACACGCAGACTCCTTCGGGAGGAAGGCAGGGGTGAGACCCCACAGTGCGTTAGCACGAGGAGGCTCACCAGCCGCCCGCGGAAAGCGGAGTGTATGTCCGAAGCGGCGTCATCGAGCAAGTATGCCAGTTGAAATCCGACAAACAAAAAAATCCGAACGATTCGTATTCTTTTTAGAAGAATGTTGAATCATTCGGATTTTCATATGATCTAGAACGGTTTAGTCCTAGCCTCTTTTTAATTTGAGTTTATTATTCTAATGCATCTGCTACTTCAGCAATCATTCCATCAACTGCTGTTAAACCACCAGTCGTAATATACCAGTAAACTGGGTTTAGATAGACGATATTGCCATTTTGGTAAGCTTGCGTTCCTTTTACTAAATCATTTTCTACTGTAGCTTGAGCAGAAGATTCTCCTCCAACAATCGCACCACGGTCTACTACGAATAAGTATTCTGGATCTTTTTCAGCAATATACTCAAAAGAAATGTTTTGACCATGTTGAGATACTTCAATATTTTCGTCTACAGGTGTAATACCAAAATCAGTATGAAGCATACCAAATCTTGATCCTGGACCATATGCACTAATGGCACCATCATTAGCTAAGATAACCAAAGCTTCAGCTCCCGTTTCAGTTGCTTTCGCATTTAGAGCTTCTAACGATTCATTGATGGCAGCTAACTCTTGTGCTGCTGCTTCTTCTACACCAAAGATCTCTCCTAGTAATTCGATATTGCTCGTTAATGATTCTAAATAGTTAGCTGTATCTAATTGAACAAAAAGCGTAGGTGCAATCTCACTTAACTCTTCGTAAGCTTCTTGCGCTCTACCTGAAATGATAATTAAATCTGGTTGAAGATCATAAATTTTTTCAAAGTCTGGCTCAAATAATGTTCCAGCCGTTTCATATTCAGAACCTTGATATTTGGCAAGGTATTCAGGTACGTTTTCCGTTGGTACAGCAGTTACTGCTTCAACTCCTAATTTATCTAAAGCATCAAGAACTCCTAAGTCAAAAACAACAACACTTTCGGGATTTACAGGTACAACTGTTTCACCAAGTTGGTGTGTAACGGTAATTTCTCCTGCCTCTTCAGCTTCAGCTGGTTCTTCTGTTGCTTCTTCTGTTGCTTCAACTTCCTCTTCTACTGGAGCTACTGCTTCTCCTTCAGTTTCAGTACTTGAACCGCAAGCTGCGATAAATAATGATAAAACCATTGTCATTAGTAATAACAATACTGACTTTCTCATTTCTACTCACTCCTATTTTTCTTTGTTTAATTTTATATAATTAAAGATGTTGACTGTTTTGTTTTTGCAAGAGCAATTGCTATACTTTGGCCGAGTACTTGCTTACGAAACTAGTCAAGATCTATAACTAACGAAGGTATTTTTGATAATAATTATCATTATCACTCCAAAAAAAAGAGGAACTACCTACCACTTTTTTTCTAGCATGTCTAAGCTTTCATACCAAAAGGGAAAACCGCCCTTTCTTCCAAATGTGTGCGATCATAGTTGGCGCTGGCTTCTCTCGCCGTGCGCCTTTTGAGAAGATCACTCAAAAGGCTTAAGAGATAACGGCGCTCCGCTCAGCGCTTCGCATTCATACCAAAAGGGAAAACCGCCCTTTTCCCCCATACATGTGCGATCATAGTTGCGCTGGCTTCTCTCGTCGTGCGCCTTTTGAGAAGTTCGCTCAAAAGGCTTAAAAGATAACGACGGCTTCGCTCAGCGCTTCGCTTTCAAGACAAAAGGGAAGTTCGCCCTTTTGTCTTAAAAGCTATGCAAAGTACACACAGATTTTTTTGTCTCCTACGCAGTTGATTGGGATATCCATGTCGTAGATTTCTTTTAGGACTTCGTTTGTAATGATTTCTTGTGCGGGGCCTTCCCGAACAATTCTGCCATCTTTTAGTGCAACGATGAAATCCGAATAACAAGAAGCAAAGTTAATGTCATGCAAGACAATGACAATGGTTTTCCCTAATTCATCGACCATTCTTCTTAATACTTTCATAATTTGAACGGAATGCTTCATATCCAAGTTGTTAAGAGGTTCATCGAGTAAAATGTACTCTGTGTCTTGAGCTATAACCATCGCAATATGAGCACGTTGCCTTTGCCCACCGCTTAATTGGTCTAAAAATTTATCTTGAATATCCTCTAATTCCATATAACTAATGGCTTCTTCTATGTGTTTTTTATCTTCTTTCGTTAATCTCCCCTGTGAATAAGGGAAGCGTCCAAACGATACGAGGTCTCGAACTGTTAAACGAATCGTAATGTTATTCGATTGCTTTAAGATTGAGATTTTTTTCGCTAATTCATTGCTATTTGTTTTACTAATGTCAACATCGTCAATTTTAACTTCGCCCGCGTCTTTTGCGATTAGTCGACTTACAATCGATAGCAGCGTACTTTTCCCAGCGCCATTGGGACCAATAAACGAAGTAATAGTTCCTTTTCTAACTTTAACCGAGACATCATCGACTACTTTTTTCGACTGATATTGTTTTGTAACATTCATCACTTCTACCATTTTTTCGTCTCCTTTAATAATAGATATAGGAAATACACTCCACCAACAAAGTTTATAATGACACTTAATGGCGTTGAAAAAGAAAAGATCCGTTCAACGATTAACTGCCCACCGACTAATGCGACTATGCTAATAAGAATCGCACCTGAAATTAAATATTTGTGCTGATACGACTTCATAAATTCATGAGCCACATTCGCTACAAGTAGCCCTAAAAATGTGATTGGACCGACAAGGGCTGTGGCAATCGCTACTAAAATAGCAATGATAATTAATAGCCTTTTTACAATTTGATCGTAGTTAACCCCTAAGTTAACAGCATGCTCTTTTCCTAATGATAAAACGTCTAAGTACTTCACATAGCGGTACGAATAAATAGAGACAACAATGATTAATAGAAATGATATCCAAAAAATATCTGTATTGACATTATTAAAGCTTGCAAACATCCGATTTTGAACCATAAGAAATTCATTCGGATCAATCAGTACTTGCATGAACGTTGATAAGCTTCCAAATAGCGTTCCGAATACAAGACCAACCAACAATAGAAAATAGATGTTTTGCCCTTCTCGTTTAAAAAGGAGTTTAAAAAGAATGGCTGCAAATATTACCATTAAAACGATCGAAAGACCAAAGTTAATATATTTATTAATCATGACAACACTTAGTGAGCCAAATGTAAAAATAATAAACGTTTGAAGCAATAAGTAAAGTGAATCTAAACCAATAATACTTGGGGTTAATATTCTGTTATTTGTAATTGTCTGAAACACCATCGTTGAGAATGCAATTGTCGCACCCGTTAAAATAATCGCGGCAATTTTATACCCACGTCTTGGTAACACATACTCCCAATTCCCATTTGCGCCAATTGTTAAGTAGAGAATGGTGAGGCCTACGGCGATGACAAATAATGTGATTAATTTCCCTTTATAGCCCATACGTCTTTCTCCTTAACAATAAATACAGGAAAATGCCGCTTCCTATTACTCCAACCGTGAGACCAATGGCAATCTCATACGGGAAGATTAATATGCGTCCTAAAATGTCACAGAAAAGTACAAATATTGCTCCAAGTAGAGCCGTATATGGTAAATTCTCTCGCAGGTTATCGCCTCTATAAATCGTGACTAAATTTGGAATAATCAATCCCAGAAAAGGAATCATACCAACTGTCAACACGACAACAGAAGTAATAAGCGCAACAATGATTAACCCAATATTCATTACATGTTTATAATTCAAACCTAAGTTAACAGCAAATTCCTCACCCATACCTGCAACCGTAAATTTATTGGCAAAAATGTAAGCTGCAATGAGTACCGGGATACTTATGTAAAGCATTTCATACTGCCCTTTAATAATAACGGCAAAATTCCCCTGCAACCAAGCAGACATATTTTGAATGAGATCATACTGATAAGCAAAAAATGTCGTGACAGAACTCACAATGTTCCCAAACATTAATCCAACAAGCGGAATAAAAATCGTATCTTTCATCTTGATTCGTTCTAAAATTTTCATAAAAATGAATGTTCCAGCTAGAGCAAATGCAAAAGCGACCATCATTTTTTGGATAGGACTTGCAGATGTAAATAGAATTAAAGAAACTAAGATTCCAAGTCTAGCAGAATCTAATGTTCCAGCAGTTGTAGGCGATACAAATTTATTTCTTGTTAGCTGTTGCATGATTAATCCACATACGCTCATGCCAACACCAGCAATAATAATGCTTACCAACCTAGGAAACCTTACAAGAAGCATCGTCTCTATTTGATCTTCAGTTAAACGAAAAATGTCCCAAGGTGAAATATCTCTAACTCCTATGAACAAAGAGATGATTGAGAGAACGACTAGGACAATGACTAAATATCTTTTGCGCATAAGTGAGCCAGCTCTTTCTATATTACAAGATTGATTTTAAGTAGATGTTGAATGGAATGTACTTCAACCCTCCCACTTCCGACTAATTGATAATCATAATCAATCAAAAGAAAAAAATAAGAAGTTACTGATAATGATTATCGGCATTTGTATTTTAATCCCAGTTGATAATGATTGTCAATACTATTTTTACATTTATTTGTTTAAACAAATAATTAAGGACTGTTTTTTTCATATAACCCTATACTAAGCCTAGTTTTATTCACTTGCAATTCTCATTATTACATTAAATGTTGTTTGAACAACTTTTATCAGACCATAAGTACATATAAAAAAAGCACTCTTATTCTCAATTAGGTGAGAAATAAGTGTGCTTTAATCTGTTAAATTATGATCAATTTTTTGCAAAACTTTTAGAAATATTTCCATTTCTTGTTCGTCAATGCCCTCAGAAATTTGATCAACCGTATTTTGTGCTTGTTCAATCATACTCATTTGCAATTTCTTCCCAGAAGCTGTAAGAAAAATCAAGTTAGTTCGTTTATCTACAGGATGTGGAACTCGCGTAACTAACTCTCGTTTTTCCATATTATTAATTAACCTTGAAATACTAGGAGAATCTTTTTTCGTCAAAGTTGCTAAACTGTTTTGAGTTAAACCATCTTGCTCCCATAACCGAATCATAATGGCCCACTGCTCATGGGTAACAGGTAAATGATTTTGTTTGAAGTTTTGATTCAGCCTATTTGTAATCAGTTTGGCTGTATTGGTAATTTTATATCCAATTGATTCTGCTAAAATATATTTTTTATTTCCCATACGCACAACCACCTATCATTTATAAGAAAATGGTACAGGAACTCTTTGCTTTAGGCAAGTATAATAAGTAAGCGATTCCACCCTTTTGCAAGTTGACCCACAATACGAGTCAACTTGAGTGAGATAGTAGGCTTTTTTGAAGTCTTCCTAAGCAGAGTCACTCCAATTCTTGCTCCCCCTAGTTATCGGCTGGATAACGGATCCCCATTTCCTTTCTAGCTTTTTCCATAATTGTTGCTGTAATAAAGGAATTGGAATAAGAGTTAAGCGATGATTCATATTGGCTTGTCATGAGCAAATCAATAAACTCCTTCGCTTCATAATACATAGATGGTTGATCTTGCTTTACTGTAATATCTTCGATTGAACCATCTCGATACCTGATTTCCACTTTTTCTGGTGTATGTATCTTATCAATGAAAATACTGCCGTTTTCTCCTTGAATTTCTGATGGAACATACGAATTCGTTATTTTTGAATAGGTAATAACAGCATCCATTTCATCGTATTCGAGAAGAAGACTTCCTTGACCGTCTACACCTGAGTTAAGCATTATTGATTGCCCTTTTACAGACTTAGGTTCACCAAATAACGCTACAAGTGGATAGACACCATACACACCAATGTCCATTAATGCGCCATTTGAAAACTCCGGTTTGAACGCATTTAATATTTCACCCTCTTTATACCGATCGTAACGAGATGAATATTGACAATAACTTGCATAATATCTGCGAACCGTTCCGATTTTTTGAAGATTTTCTTGGATGGAGAGAAAATTTGGTAGAACCGTTGTTTTTAATGCTTCCATTAATAGCACACCATTTTCCTTTGCACAGGTGATCATTTCCTCCACTTCTCTTTGATTGGATGCTAGAGGCTTTTCGCATAGAACATGTTTTCCATTTTCCATCATGGCTATAGCTTGACTAGCATGAAACGAGTTAGGACTTGCAATGTAGACTGCATCAATCTCTGTACTTTTAGCCATCTCCGTTAAATCTGTGTAAATGTGAGCAACGTTATATGGTTGTCCAAATTCCAGAGCACGCTCTTCTGATCTTGAATACACAGCCTCCAATTTGAATTCCTCGATCTTGCTTGCCGCTTCAATAAAACGTTCTGTAATCCAATTCGTTCCGATAACTCCAAATCGAATCATACAATCTCTCCTTCTTTCTGTCTTTCCAAAAGTTTGTTTTCTCCTTTATAAATCGAATCGATCGGTAAATAGATCGTCATCGTCGTTCCGACATTTGTTTCACTTTCGATTTGTAATTCTCCCCCATGTGTTTCAATGATTTTTTTGCTTACCATCAGTCCAAGACCGGTTCCTTTTTCTTTCAATGTGTAAAAAGGCTCTCCTAATTTAGGGATTAGTTCTGCTGGAATGCCTCCTCCTTGGTCGGTAATAGAAATAGTCATATAGTTAGTGTTTAACGCTAGATTCGTTGTAATCATTCCACCACTAGGCATAGCTTCCATCGCATTTTTATAAATATTAATGAACACTTGCCTCATCTGATGGGGATCACAACATATTTTTTCTAAAGGCCCTTCAACTAGATTGATCATCTCGATGTTATTTAGTAAAGCCTGTGGTTGAAGAAATTGAGTGACACTTTCGATCATTTGTTCCATGTCTTCCATTTCATACTTAACAGCTTGCGGTTTAGCAACAACCATAAATTCATTCGTAATCATCTCTAATCGATCGATTTCATTTAGCATAATTTTTACATAGTTCATGTTTTTTTCATCAGCATCCAGTTGGATCAATTGTAAAAATCCTTTGAGCGTTGTAAGTGGGTTACGAATTTCATGAGCAAACCCAGCTGCAAGTTCACCGACAACTGAGAGCTTCTCCGTTCGTCGTAACAATTCCTCGGCTTTGATTAAGCTCGTAATATCAACAACATTTCCTAGAACTTCGGTTACTTGACCTTGTTGCCAAATAGGTTTCAAGGATGTAAGAAAGACCATTCCATTTTCATCTTCGAACTGAAATTCAACTTCTTCTCCTAACCATGCGCGTTCATTGTACTTGTTGAACAGGTCACCTTGGCTACACTGGTAAGCTTCCTGTACTGGTCTTCCAATGAATTTTTTAGGATCATCATTTCGTTCATAAAGGACTTTCCCATCCATTAATGTATAAACAAAGTCATTCTTCTCTTTTTTAAACTTAAAGATTAGCCCGCGATACTCTTCCATGATTTCTTGCAGCTCTTTTTTAGCCTTTTTTAATTCTCTTTCTGCTTTTGTTTGATCAGAAATATCTCGTATAATCGCAGCACATAATAATTCCCCTGTTACATTATGCATAGGAGAAACCGTCATGCTCACGTCTATATATGACCCGTCTTCCCTTTTTCGAACTGTCTTAAAATCAACAATGGATTGCCCCTCGGCTAACTGATAAATCAATTTATTAAATTCAAATTGTCGATCAGGGGGAATTAAACAAGTCACATGCAATCTATCGTTGGCATCATACCCAAACATTCTCGTAAAAGCAGGATTTCTTCTAATGATTTCCTTATCCTTTAAATTGTAAATAAAAATGGCATCTTCTGTATTTTTAAAGAGTAAGTTCAAGTTCACTTTCTACATCAATTAGCTTTTCTTCTGTCTGTTTCTTATCTAAAAGTGGGACTTGAATGGTTGAATAATAAAAAGCTTTCATAATGAAAAAATACCCCATAATTTTAAACAAATGAGCAATGACGAGAATCGCATCTTGAATCGTTTGGTAAAAGGTCACGGTTAACCCGCATAAAATAAGAAAGAAACTAGCTCTCATTAAATTTAAATAAAAAAGGTTCTGTTGCTTTTTATATTTGTTCCATAAAAGAAAGAGTGTTGCAAGATGGATCGCAATAACAAGATACTCAAGTCCTTTTTTTAATGGTGTTAACCCCATATCCCCAATTAAAGAAGGAAAAGAATTAGAGTAGGCCATAATGAGTGTAGAAGTTACGCTAACACTTATAGCGACTAACGTGATCCATAAAACCGTTTCTTTCTTTTTCGTAATGTTTACATCAACGCTTTTCAAATAGATCATTAACAATAAAGTAAACGCGCCTGTAAATCGTGCTCCAATCCAAAACCATAATGTTGCTTGATCCGTTGGCTGGTTAAAAACATTTGGCATTCCTGGGTACGTGATTGTATGTAAAATATCGTAAATCGCAATGATCAAGAAGGATAATGAAACAAGCAACAGCAATCTAGACTTGATAATGGGATACGTTAAACAACCGTAAATAAAAATCGATAATGAAATTACAACACTCGCTAGTTCTAGCAAAGTATGAATAAAAGCATAATTAGAAAGTTGATAACTGCTTGTTTGAAACGTCAGAAAAAGAACGAGTAAAAATAGAACTGCTCCGAAAGCAACTAGTACAATCGAATTCCTTTCACTTTTAGTCAGCTTCAAACTCCCCCACCTTCCTTTTGAATATTTTAGATATTTCTTAAATTATACCACTAAAAGGCTTTCATTTTTTATACCAATTAGAAGAAAATGGGTAAGAAATCATAAAAAAAACCAATAGTGCACGTTTGGCACTATTGGTTTCCTATTAAGCCATTGCTTCCTCTTCCTCTTTTTTAAAGAATGTCTTCATCGCGTGATAGACATCTCCTTTTTCCTTTAAAATATGATGACGGAAGCGAATGTCGTCAATATTTTTGTACGCACTCATTAGTGTGGAATGACGACTATACTGGTTAACTTCGCCGTATCCAAACATGCTCGAAACATCCATTAACTGCTCAACTAATTTTAGGCAGCGAGCATTGTCTGACGTTAAATTGTCTCCATCAGAGAAGTGAAATGGGTAAATGTTGTAACGTTTAGGATCGTATTTGCTATCAATCACTTCCAATGCTTTTCGGTATGCTGATGAACAAATGGTTCCACCGCTTTCTCCTTTTGAAAAAAAGTCTTCTTCGGAAACAATTTTCGCTTCCGTGTGGTGAGCGATAAACTCTATGTCCACAGTTTCGTACTTTGTACGTAAGAAACGAGTCATCCAAAAGAAGAAGCTTCTTGCCATATATTTTTCCCAACGCCCCATCGAACCACTTGTATCCATCATCGCAATGACAACAGCTTTTGATTCAGGTTTTGTGACTTCATTCCACGTTTTGAACCTTAGATCATCATTATAAATGGGGTTCAATCCTGGTCTTCCCTCTAGTGCATTTCTTTTAATTGCTGAGAGAATGGTACGCCTCTTATCAATGTTGCCCATTAATCCTTTTTTACGTATATCATTAAAATCAATGTCTTCTATGACGATTTCATCTTCTTCTTTCTTTTGTAAATTAGGTAATTCTAATTCTGCAAAAAGCATTTCTTGTAATTCCATAATCGAAACTTCTGCTTCTGAATAATCTTCACCTGCTTGATCTCCAGGTTTGCTTCCTTTACCTGGGCCTTGTTGTTGTTGCTTCGCATTCGGGTCTCTTGCTACCACATCACCAACTTTGCTTTCTCCTTCACCTTGACCTACATGTTTATTTTTATCATAGTTGTACCGAATTTTGTATTCATCGAGAGACCGAATCGGAATACGAATCACATCTCGACCATTTGACATGACGATATTTTCTTCACTTACAAGATCAGGCAAATTCTTCTTAATCGCTTCTTGTACTTTTTCTTGGTGCCGTCTTTGATCCTGGTAGCCTTTTCTATGAAGAGACCAGTTTTCTTGTGACACGACAAATTGACGTTGATTGTTTTTTGTCATGTGATTCCCCTCCCTTTTTATTCATATTACTTCTTCTTAAAATTCACATGTAATCAATTCAAATCTTCTTTCACACTTTCTCGCCTGCATGCATACTATGGTCTCGAGTCGCATGAGATGACGTTGCCTTCATAAAAATGGCTTACTTTATCCTATGCAGACAGGGGAGAGAGTTGCTAATAAATTCTGACAAATCTTCTAATTTCAAATCGGACAAGCAAAAAACACCACTCAAAGAGAGGGATAATCGCTTTTCTTTGAGTGGTGTTTTTTGCCCTCAATCCCTTTATGAAAGACTGTTCACACTCTTTTCAGCCTACTTTTGGCTTTCACCTTTTTTAGCTTTCATCTCCCCTAAAAAGAAAGCGGACATCTCACAATGAGATATCCGCTTTCTTTAAGATCTGTTGTTATTTCATTAACCCAGCCTCTCTCAAAGGCCAAAACCGCCAATCGACTTTTCCTACAATTTGATCAGTTGAAATAAAGCCGATCCGCCGACTATCTAAACTATTGGGACGATTATCACCTAAAACAAACACATGACCATCTGGCACAACTTCTGGAATGGCAAAATCATTTGTATAGGCGCCCCATTGATGTTCTTCTATCCGTTCTGTTAAAAATGGCTCTTCGATAGGCTCATCGTTTACATACAACACGTCATCTCGATAAGAAATGCGATCTCCTGGAAGGCCGATCACTCGTTTAATGTAATCTTCCTCTTCATTTGCGTGAAAGACAATTAAATCAAAACGATCTGGCTCAACAAAGCCATACCCCATTTTGTTGACAATAAACCGTTCACCATCAAAGACATTAGGGGACATCGATTCCCCTTGAACTTCATAACTTGTGAATACAAATGTTCGAATTATAATGGCTAGTAAAATCGCGATAATAAAAGCTTTTCCCCATTCAAACCACTCATTTTGTTTTGTTTCCACAAAATTTTCCTCCGCCTACAATCTTTCCTTCAATTTACCAAAGATTTGCCATTAGCTCAAGTCAAGATTTATCATTAAAGAAAAGAAGCCTTCGCTTTCGAAGACTTCTTTTCTCAAAGCATTATCGATTTAATAAACTTCCTACATAGCGAAGGAGTTCATTAGCTGAGACTGAATTGTATCCGTGCTCATCAATCAATCTAGCAATGACTTCATTTACTTTCTTAAGCTGCGATTCATCCGGTGTCTTCGTTGAAGTAGTTATTTTCACAATATCTTTTAGGTCAGCAAATAGTTTCTTTTGAATCGCTTCACGTAAGCGCTCATGTGAATTGTAATCAAACTTCTTCCCTTTCCGAGCATAGGCAGAAATGCGAATGAGTATTTCTTCTCTGAATGCTTTTTTTGCATTTTCTGAAATACCAATTTGCTCTTCAATGGAACGCATCAGCTTTTCATCTGGTGTCATTTCTTCACCAGTTAGTGGGTCACGAAGTTTATTTTTATTGCAATACGCTTCAACATTATCAAGATAATTGTCCATTAATGTTTTAGCTGACTCATCGTATGAATAGACAAACGCCTTTTGAACTTCTTTTTTCGCAATCGTGTCATATTCTTTTCTAGCAATCGCAATAAAGTCCATGTAGCGCTCGCGATCCTCTTTTGAAATGGAGGCGTGCTCTGATAATCCCTCTTTAATTGAACGAAGCACATCTAAAGCATTAATAGACGTTAATTGTTTTCGAATAATCGCAGATGAAATGCGATTAATGACGTAACGCGGATCAATCCCGCTCATTCCTTCATCTGGATCTTCCTGCTTTAATTCCTCTAGATCTTGAGAATTAAATCCTTCAACATTTTGACCATCATATAGCCTCATTTTCTTTAGAAGGTCAACACCTTGCTTGGTCGGTTCTTTCAATCTTGTTAATATTGTGAAAATTGCAGCAACTCTTAAAGCATGTGGAGCTATATGCACATGCGACAAATCACTATCTTGAATCATCTTTTTATAGATTCTTTCTTCTTCACTCACTTTTAAATTATACGGAACTTTCATAACGATGATACGAGAGTGTAACGCCTCGTTCTTTTTATTCGAAATGAACGATTTGTACTCGGATTCATTCGTATGAGCGACAATTAATTCGTCGGCACTTATGAGCGCGAATCGCCCCGCTTTAAAGTTTCCTTCTTGCGTTAACGAGAGCAAGTGCCACAAGAACTTCTCATCACACTTTAACATCTCTTGAAATTCCATCATGCCTCGGTTCGCTTTATTTAATTCACCATCAAACCGGTACGCTCTTGGATCCGACTCTGAACCATATTCAGCAATGGTAGAGAAATCAATGCTACCAGTTAAATCAGCAATATCCTGTGATTTCGGATCAGACGGGCTGAATGTTCCGATACCTGTACGCTTATCTTCTGAGAAAAAGATTCTCTCGACGACAACATCTTCAATTCGTCCACCATATTCTTCTTCGACACGCATCATATTCAGGGGAGATAAATTTCCTTCAATTTTAATACCGTATTCTTCTTGGAAATCTTTACGTAAATGAGTTGGAATTAAGTGAAGTGGATCTTCATGCATAGGACAACCTTTAATCGCAAATACCGCGCCCTTGTCTGTCTTCGAATATTGTTCAAGCCCACGCTTTAACATCGTAACAAGTGTTGATTTTCCCCCACTAACAGGACCCATCAAAAGAAGGATTCTTTTCCTAACATCAAGTCTTTTAGCAGCAGAGTGAAAATATTCTTCAACAAGCTTCTCAAGTGATTCTTCTACGCCATAAAGTTGATCTTTAAAAAAGGAATACTCCTTTTTCCCGTTCACTTCTTCCACACCAGCATCTTTGATCATATTATAAACACGGGAGTGAGCGGTTTGGGCAATCCATGGTTTTTCCTTCAATAACTCTAAATAATCTGCAAATGTTCCTTCCCATCTTAAACGTTCCTCTTCTTCTCTGAACTGTTCTACTTTTTTTAATATACTCATTATCGTACCTCCATCCTCGTGTTCAAGAGCGCGATTAATAAACCATATGCAAAAAGGAAAGTGAACATGCATGATCTTCATTAAAAAGGTGGGTCCCTTTTTAATGAAGATCATGGCAATGAGCGGAGCCGGCATTGAGGGTTTCACTTTTTTTAGATGCTCATATCAGATGGCATACGCCGTGCGGAGCCAGAACATGTTCTCTCTTCTGACCACTTCTTGCTTCTTTTCTTGTTTTCTGTCAGAACATGACCTCTCTTCTAACAACTTCCTGCTTCTTTTCTGATTTTCTGTCAGAACACGACCTCTCTTCTGACAACTTCCTGCTTCTTTTCTTGTTTTCTGTCAGAACATGACCTCTCTTCTGACAACTTCCTGCTTCTTTTCTGATTTTCTATCAGAACATGACCTCTCTTCTGACAACTTCCTGCTTCTCTTCTGATTTTCTGTCAGAACATGGCCTCTCTTCTGACAACTTCCAGGCGCTCTTACGGTTTTCTGTCAGAACTCCAGCACTCTTCTAATTAACTCACTCTTCCGCGGCCTATCTACTTATTTCCTTTGCCAACTGCCCATTCTTATTCAATCAGTCATGTACCTTATTATGAGCACGATGGCATTAGTACTTTTTAGACCTGATAGAGTGGTGTACACCGCGCAAGACATTGTCTCTAATTAAAAGCAGTTGGATTCCTTTTTGTTAAGATTGACTTGCCTTACGTTTCCAACACCCAAATTGTCATTTTGGTGGTACAATAAAGAGCGAATAAACGGAAATGAGTGTGTACATGATGGCAAAATCGATTACAGGTTGGGGACTAATTTGTCTTATTTTTGTTGCTTTTATTTTTCTGTTACTAGAAGTTACGACAGAGGTCAAAGAGGTTAAGTCGTTATCAGAAGTGATTAGTGAACAAGTCGACCTTGAGGAAATTAATCTTTCTAAAAATAGTATGATCTATGATCGAAACGGTGATGTCATAAGTGAAGTGTTCCGAGATGAAAACCGGATTTATTTGCCTTATGAGGAGATCCCAAGTGTGGTCATTGATGCCTTTATCTCAACGGAGGATCAACGTTTTTTCGAACATAAAGGGTACGATGCAATCGGCATCGCGAGAGCCATTATGGCAAATGCGCGCATGATGGGATTGAAGAAGGCGCTAGTACAATGACTCAACAGCTTGTTCGAAATCTTTTTCTTTCCCACGACCAAACATATAATCGAAAAATGAGTGAGATTCTTTATGCTCATGAATTGGAGAAGAATTTTTCAAAAGAAGAAATCATTGAGCTTTATATTAATACAATCTACTTCAGCAATGGAATCTACGGCATAGAAGCAGCTAGTCGTTATTATTTTAATAAACCTAGTGAGCGTCTTACTATCGCTGAAGCAGCGTTTTTAAGTGCTGTTCCAAATAACCCTAGCCACTATAACCCGTTACGAAACAGTGAGCAAACTAAACTAAGACAGAATTGGATTCTTCAAAAAATGCTTGAGGCCTCCTATATTTCACCGGAACAATATGAAGAAGCATTAGAAGAAGAAGTCGTTCTAAATGTTAGACGAAAAGTGGATCTGCATCCTGATTACGTAACTTATATCCACCATGAGTTCACAGAACTCGTAGCGAAAAGCGAAGGATTCCAAGACAAACTCTCTCAAGCTACTAATGAAGAAAGTAGACAACAAATTCAGAAATCCCTTGAGGAGCGAGTTCAACAGTTATTTAAAAAAGGAATCCATATTGAAACAGCATTAGATCCATTTATGCAAAACTTAGCTGTCAAAACGATTCATAGACAAGTACCTCAGAGTGATGTACAAGCTTCAGCTGTCATTTTAGATCATCATTCCAATGAAGTCATAGCGTTAACTGGCGGAAAAGACTATCAAAAATTTGATTTTCATCGAGGTTAT
This sequence comes from Halalkalibacter wakoensis JCM 9140, assembly GCF_000513095.1. Lineage (GTDB taxonomy): Bacteria > Bacillota > Bacilli > Bacillales > Bacillaceae_D > Halalkalibacter > Halalkalibacter wakoensis. The sequence continues at coordinate 46,811 of NZ_BAUT01000013.1, read as the reverse complement.
CAGAATCCAAGACAGCCGGGATCAGCTATTAAACCATTACTTGTTTATGCTCCTTATTTTGAAGAGTTTGACGTACCCATTCAGAGTACGATTAGCGCTGATAACGTTTGTTTTGGAAACTATTGCCCTAAGAATTATGGAGGATCTCAATATGGGATGGTTCCATTAACGACGGCTTTAAAGCATTCGTATAATACTCCTGCCGTTCGAATATTAGATAGGCTTGGAACGGGAACGGCATTTAGCTATTTAGAGCCTTTCTCCTTTTCACATGTTGTAGAGGAAGACTTAGCTCTTTCCAGTGCTTTAGGAGGGTTCACTTACGGAATCACTCCACTTGAACTAACTAGCGCCTATACAACATTTGCGAATGATGGATCTTATCAACCTTCTTATGGAATACGAAGTGTAAAAGACCATGAAGGCAATATTTTGTACAGCTGGAATCGCAAAGAAACAACTGTTTGGAGCAAAACCACCAATGATAAAATGAGAAAACTCCTCTCCGATGTCGTCGCGAGTGGAACAGCAAGAAAAGCTCAAGTATCTGCTCCTTATACTGGTGGAAAAACAGGAACCACAAATGATTACCATGATCTTTGGTTTGTCGGTCTTACGGATCAATACACAACAGGTGTTTGGGTCGGAAAAGACCAACGCTCAAGTCTAGCTCATTTAAGTCAAAACAGCCCACATTTGCAAATTTGGCGTGAGCTTATGAATTAACTTTACAACTTATCATGACCTCACCATAGACTAACGTTCTGTACGTATTTCTTTTTGAAATAGAGAATTGTCTCTATACTAGCGAAGTGTATGCCCAGAGCAGCGCCTTTTAACCAATATTGATTATCAAAGGAAAAATCCGAAAGATTCGATGGAATCATTCGGATTTTTATTTGACTATCATTCAGTTGTCCCTTCCTTTCACTAAAGCACAAAAAAAGACGAACATCCATGTGATGAATCATCTTTTTTTCTAACCATATTACAAAGGCAAACTAGCCATAAAACTATTATATAAACGCAATAAAGCAAAAAAGACCGCTAACAGAAACACACTCCAAAAAATAACTTGGAAAAAGATAAATCCAATTAATCCTGGTAGATTTAATGTATGGCTCACTTTATAAACAAGAAAAACAAAATAACTTAAACTTGCTATGATAAATAAAAGGACAACTACTACAAGGTATTGCGCTAGCAAAACAGCTAGCACACTTCCAGCTAAATAAATCCATGAACCTGATCGAACTTTATTTAATTCATTTCCCTCTTCATCTTTTGAGAAAAAGAGCATGGACAGTTCAATCGTTGTATCTGCTAATAATTTCAGAGCCGAAAAAACCATAAAGAAAAATAATAGCAACAAAAACAGCAATGTTAGTTTGATGCCACTTTCAGAAATAAATTCCAACATCCCACTATAAATCCCTAGATTCACTAACTCATTTAGAATAAATCCCTGAACATAAATAGCAAATGCAAGACTAAACAACAAAATTGAAATAAGCGGAAAATGACTTGTGATATATCGATTTGACACTCAAAACGTCTCCTTCTCTCATCTATATAAGCTTAATCACGACGGTCATCCTCTACAAATTAGAAGAACCGTCCTAGCTTTCACGTAACTTTCATTTCTTTCTTTGTAGAATTGTTTTATAATGGACTTATGCTTTGTGACAAGGAGGAATAAACATGGGTACAGTACTCATCCTTGGTGTTAGTATTGTTTTCTTTGTTGCTATTTTCACAGCAGGATATGAAGACAATCCACACAAAAATTAATAAGCACTTTTCCTTACGAAATCGACCAGCCTCTTCGGAGACTGGTCGATTTTTCACTCCGGTCTATACTAGATCTTTAAAGCCTTGCTGACGGATAGCTTCATAAATCACAATCGCAGCGGTATTCGATAAATTAAGCGAACGAATTTTATCTGTTTGAGGGATTCGAAAGCATTTCTCTACATTTTGTTCGATCACACTTTGAGGCAATCCCGTCGTTTCGCGACCAAACACAAAAAAGTGATCGATGTCATTATTGGAATAATCAAAATCACTGTAATTCTTCGTTCCAACTGTTTCGATAAAGTAAAATTGACCTTCTGGATATTTGTTAAAAAGCTCGTCCAACGAATCGTAATAATGAATCGATACACTTGGCCAGTAATCACAACCAGCTCGTTTTAACATTTTATCATCCGTTGAAAACCCAAGAGGGCGAATTAAATGCAATGTTGTATTCGTACCAGCACATGTTCTTGCAATATTTCCTGTATTAGCCGGGATTTCTGGCTGAAAAAGCACGATATGTAACCCCACGTGCAAACACCTCTATTTCCTATAAGAATCTAACTTATCAATAAAAAACATTATACCACCTACCGATTAAAGAAGAAATGCTCAAAAAGAGGGGAACTTACAATTTAAATCCTAAAGCCACACCCAAAAGGGAAACCGCCCTTTTGGGTGTGGCTTTATACTACGATTCGGAAAAACTTGTATTTAATATTTGGTGTCCAGGCTGTGGAATCTTCATATTTCCAGTAGCGCATGCGGCTGTTGGCTGTTTGGGCATTGACGAGTGGTTCTCCATTTGCATCTTTGTCTACGACAATGGTTGTGTGCTGCCAACGTCCATCTCCATCAAAATCATAACAAATGACATCCCCAGCTCTAACTCGCTTGCACTCTCTTTCTCTTCGCCTCTTAAACCCGCATTGGATCCACTTAAATACCATCTGAACGCATGGGCAACAGACCAACTGAAGCTCCAATTATTTGACCTAAACCACCAGCCTTTAGAACGGTCTGGGTGACCGGACATTTTTGCGCCACCTGCGTGCAAACATTGCGAGATGAAATTCGTACAGTTATTCGTGAATTTTTTGTATTCAGGATTGTAGTCATCCCACCATCTCTCTGCATATCGAACCGCTTCTCTTCTGTTATAGGAACGTTTAGGTTCATCGGCACTTGTTTCACGAAGCATTTCTTCTACTTTAATCGCTTCCCTTTCTTGTTCCTCAACCTCAATCATTTCATCGTTGATCAATTCATCTTGAAAAAATGTAGCTCTTCGATATTCAATTTGTTCTTCCATGTAAACATGATCGTTTATTTTAATTAAGTATTCATTATGTTGTTTGTAATCGACATATTGGTAATCTTCGAATGTTGAAGTTCGTGTAATATCTCCTTCTACATAAGACTTTACGATTTCAGCTCCTCTTTTCTTATTCATGGCTAGTTTCTTTAGGACAATGGCATCTACCAAGTTATCTCCTCTAGCCTCTTCAACAAACTGCTTATTCCTTGTTTCGATTTGCTGATGTAATCGAGAAATGATGTTTGGGTTCATTTAGACATTCTCCTTTCTACTACTATAAACGTATGATCACTAGCTTGTTTAAAATGAACAAAAAAAGACTGTTTTCGTATACTTTATGGTTATAGGTTAGGTGTTTTCCCCAAGTTCGTTCCATTGTGCTGCAGCCACTCGCACCCGCAAGTAGGTGGCGAGCCTCCTCGGCTGTGGGGTCTCGCCCCTACCTCTATTTGAGAGCAGGAAAAGTGCTCTAATCTTTGTGATTAATGAGAGAGTGGCGTAAATAAGTACATCGAATCCGCTCCCGGGATGGGGGGCACGCTTTCCGCAGGTGGGCGTTGAACTAACCGGCTACGCCGGTGGATTTCAACCTGCCCTTCCCTCCTGCAGGAGTCGGCCCTCCCATCCCGTCCGCTTTGTTGAGAGGTAAGATAGAAATTCTCTATTTAATATTCATCAATGATTAAAAAAAGATGAGAAATAGCAAAAGAGGCCTTTGAGAAATGAAGCTCAAAGGCCTTGGGTCTACAGTCTGGAAAATATACACTCATTGGAGTTATTGCAAAAACAAATAACATGAACCTTGTTTCCAAACAACATCCTATCAGTATATATGGAACACGAAAAAATGATGAATTCGAATTCAATAAAGATGCAGGAATGTATGTTTGTTAAACTGGACATTTTGCTACTCGCAAAAAAATATGAAGTAAAGCTTTTAAATGAAAAAGAGTAACAAGTTAAATGGTAAGTAAAAGTAACCCTAGCAGGTGAATGACACGGAGACTCCTGCGGGAGCAGTGACCCACGTGTGAGACCCCGCAGGCGACAGCGAGGAGGCTCACCGGGCACCCGCGGAAAGCGTAGTGTCATTCACCTGCGGCAGTTAGGCACTTTTTCAGTGGCCTCCCTCTATTTCCCGCAGGAGTCGAGTGGCTTCCGCTCCATTTCACTATGAGCGAAAATTTTCCAGTTACAATCTATAAAAAAACAAAAAAAAGAATGACCATGTCATCCTTTCTTTACGAGATTTTTTCAATTGCTCCTTCTAAGCTTAAGAGAAGTTCTTTTTTCTCGAGTCCTCCGCCGTATCCGACCATGTTTCCGTTGCTTCCGATTACTCGGTGGCACGGAATAATAATCGGGATTGGGTTTTTATTATTAGCTCCTCCAATGGCTCGAACGGCTTTTGGTGCGCCAATTTCTTTTGCGATTTCTTTATAAGACTTTGTTTTTCCATATTCGATGTCTTTTAATGTATTCCATACCTTTTTTTGAAATTCCGTCCCACATAGGTCTAGTGAAACATCAAATGTGTTCCGTTTTCCAGCAAAGTAGTCTTCTAGTTGATCACATATTGGTTTTAGCGTTTCTTTGCAGCGAACGACTTCACCTTTTCGTCCTTGTTTTTTTAACCAAGCCTTTAATGACGCCGTGCATTTTGTTAATTCGCCAAAGTGGATGTGACAAACTCCTTTATCTGTTGCAACAATTGTCAGAGTTCCTAGGGGACTATTCATTTCATCGACGTAGTGTGTAACGTGCATTGTCCTATTACCCCTTCCTTCCAATGTCCAATCTTTTCCTTATCTTACCTTACTAAGACAAGATTCGCTCGTTTATCAATGCTTGTTATTTAGTAAATTCAGCCCTTTTTCAATCTCTCGAATCACTTCTGCTTCTTTTTCTGTCTTTTTCGCTTTATTCAATATAGTTTCCTCACTCGTGCTTCCAATCTCACCTATTGCCCAAGCGGCTGTTCCTCGTATAACCGGTCTTGGGTCTTTGTAAAGTAGCTCCGTTAAAACGGGTAACGCTTTTTTGTCTTTAAAATGAGCTAATGCGATAATCGCATTGCGCTGAATCGGTTTTTTTCCCCTCCATGAACCTGATACGTGGCCAAATGTCTCTTTAAATTCTCGATTGCTTATTGTGAGCAAAGGGATTAGTTTTGGCTTTGCTAATTCAGGATCTGGTTCCATTTCTGGATGTAAATGAAAGTCCTTACCTTTGTTTTCAGGACAAACTTGCTGACACGTGTCACAACCATACAGTCTATTCCCTAATTTTTTTCGATACTGATCTGGAAGGAATGTTTTGGTTTGTGTTAAAAATGCAATGCATTTTTGTGAATCCAATTGACCACCTTGTATTAAAGCACCCGTTGGGCATGCTTCAACACATTTATTACACGTTCCGCATTGATCCGTAATGGGCTGATCTGGCTCAAACCCTATCGTGGTTACCAATTCCCCTAAGTAAACATAGCTTCCAAATTCAGGGGTAATGATCGCACAATTCTTTCCACTCCAGCCTATCCCAGCTCGCTCAGCCACAGCACGATCGGAAAGTTCACCTGTATCAACCATTGAAATGGTCTTCCCATCTGGTACTTTTTCTTGTAAGAAAAGCTCAATTTTTTTCAATCTATCTCGTAACACATCATGATAATCCTTTCCCCATGAGGCTCTACAGAAAATACCTCTTCTTTCATCACGTGTGCTCTTCGGTGGATTTTTCATTTTGGAAGGATACGCAAGCGCAATTGAAATAATCGTTCTTGCTCCTTCGACAAGCTTCTTTGGTTCCGTTCTTTTCTCTATATCAGGTTCTTCAAAACCAGACTGATACCCCCGTTCTTGCTGAATCAGAAGTCGATCTTTTAATTGCAAGAAAGGATCCGCAGATGCAAAGCCAATCTTGTCGACTCCTATTGTTTTACTATATGCAATAAGCTCATCCTTTAATTGGGCATGTGTCATGTCCGATCACCTTTCTTCTTCCATTTCCTTCAATATGCTACAATAAAAAGAAACTTGTAGCGAAAGGATCGTTAACTATGATAAATGTAAGCATTGATGAATCCATTTCATCGAAAATACCAACCTTTAAGATCGGGACAATCCAATACAATCATATCGTGATTGACGATTCACCTCAAATGTTAAAAGGTCGTTTGCAATTTTTTCAAGAGACGTTAAAAGTAGAACTCGAAACGAAAGAACTTACCGATTATAAAGGCATCTCTGAATGGCGTCAAACATTTAAAGACTTGGGAATTAGCGCCAGTAAATACCGTCCATCACACGAAGCGTTATACCGCCGAATCAAAAAAGGACAACCACTTCCACTTGTACATTCTGCCGTTGATTTAAACACCTTTTTTTCATTAGAATATGCCATTCCTCTAGGAATTTACGATGCTGCCCAGATCGAAGGGGATGTGACATTTCGTTTAGGGACTGAGCATGATCAATACGAAGGTGTAAATGGACGGTTGAATCATATGGAAGGAAAGTTGATTAGCGCCGATTCAACTGGTGCTTTTGGTAGTCCGATCGTGGATTCAACAAGAACCAAGGTAACAACTAACACAACGTCTGCTCTTCACCTTTTTTACTTGCGCCCGTCTATGGAAAGTGAAGAAGCAAATGCATTGCTTGAAGCAGCCGGAAACATGTTCACACAAGTTCACGGAGGAAGCTTTCAACATAAAGTTGTCACTTTTTAGTAGAAAAAATTGGTTTATAATTTTGTTGAAACGGGAAATAGTAAATTAGAGAGAACAAAGGAGGAGTAATCGTATGAGTCAAGAAAAAGTATCATCCATCTTAAACAAACAAATAGCAAACTGGAGTGTTTTATTTATTAAGCTTCACAACTATCATTGGTATGTAAAAGGACCTGCTTTCTTTACATTACATGATAAGTTTGAGGAGCTTTACAACGAGGCCTCTACACATATCGACGAGTTAGCAGAACGCTTACTAGCATTGAAAGGACATCCTGTTGCAACAATGAAAGAATTTTTAGAAACAGCTTCTGTAAAAGAAGCTAGTGGCAGCCAAGATGCAGAATCAATGGTAGGAGAGCTAGTTGACGACTTTAATACATTAATCGATGAACTAAAAGAAGGTATGGAAGCCGCTGATTCACTAGGGGATGAAACAACAGCCGATATGCTTCTTGCGATTCATCAATCACTTGAAAAACATAACTGGATGCTGCGTTCATTCTTAAAATAAGGAAAGTGGACAAGCCAAAACAAAAACGACTCGGAAATTCGAGTCGTTTTTGTTTTATCGGAGCATGGTGCTAGCTAAATTAGTTAGGCTACTCTCCCCCAATGACACTTGGTGGAAGACTAACAATGAAAATGACCAGTCTTGTCCTTCATCTGCTTGATGAAGAACTTTTTCCGTCCTCTTATTTAGAGACGTGCGAATTTAGACCCTAAGAGATCCTCGGAAACCCCTTGCTCCATAGTAAGAATCTGCTCCATTGTGGTACATAAAGACCGTGTCGTAGCGACGATCACAAAAGATAGCTCCGCCAAGTTTTCTAATATGCTCAGGTGTTTGCACCCAGCTTGATGTTTTTCTATCAAAATGACCAAGTTGCTGCAGTCCTCGGTATTGCTCTTCCGTTAACAGCTCAATTCCCATTTCCGCCGCCATATCTATAACGCTATTTTCTGGTTTGTGCTTTTTTCTTGATTCCAAGCTTCGCGATCGTAACACACACTTCTGCGTCCTTTAGGACTTTCTGCAGAACAATCATAAAACATGTATTCACCCGTTTTTTCATCATAACCGACAACATCTGGTTCACCGCCAGTTCCTTCCATTTCATTAAGCGACCATAATTTTTCTGGATTAGCTTCGAGCTTTGCTTGCACGTCATCCCATTCAAGACCCTTGTGTCGTTCCATGTTTTTCTCAAAACGGACTTTCAATGTTTGGAGTAATTCTTCACGTTGTTCTAGTGATAACTCCCGATTTTCCTTCTTCATATTCATGTCCCCTTATTTCTCTCAAGCTTGTACTGTCATTATATTATCATTCACACAGTTTTTTACCAGCCCTTCCGGTTACACAAAGACGTAATATGTGCCAGATGATGTCGGCCGTGCCAAGCATAGATTCCTATATTTTTACCGACTGTCACTTCTCCTAATTCAGGATGAATGAATGTCTTTTTCAAATCCTCAGGACTTAGACTTGATAAAACGTTTGTCCAGCGAGTATGCAACGATTTTAGTAATAATAAGGAAACTTCAATTGGTAATGTACAATCAGATAGTTCCGCCCATTTCGCTTCATTATACGGCTTTATGACAGGGGTTTCTTCCGTAAGAGCTAATTTGAAACGAACCAAGGCATTCATATGGCTATCGGCAAGATGATGAATGACTTGTCTAATTGTCCATCCTCCAGGCCGATATGGTGTATCAAGCTGTTCATCATCTAAGTCTTTTACTGCCTTTTGTAGCAAACTAGGCAATTCTTCAATCTCTTTTATCCATTCCGTTGCTACACTCTCTGTTATCTCACCATCAAATTCGAATGTTCCAATTGGGTATTTCATATCCATCTGTTACCCCTCCTATAAACCCCTTGTATTTATTTTCTGCTCACCTATAAAATATGTAGTTCTATATCATCTTCTCTAAATCCTTTACTCTGTCCAAACAACTGCAGAGTGATTTACAGCTAAAATGATCAAAAAGAAAATCGTCCCATAGATATCTGAATCTTTCCATACTATATCCCTCCTTAAAAACATATGAATCATTAAAACCGTTGATCTGGAGTTGATTAGGTTGGACTATGAATTACCTGTAATAGAGATAAATTGTTCGGAGGAAAAAATTGAAAAGACATTAAGATACATTCATAAGTATTGGAAAGAACTGATAGTTGAAAGCCCTCCATTTACAAAGGGACAGTTATTTTATTTACCGCATCCTTATGTTGTTCCTGGAGGCGTTTTTCAACAGCTCTTTTATTGGGATAGTTACTTTACACTGCTAGGATTAAAAATTTCTAAATTAGATCGTTTAGCTAGAGGTATTGTTGATAATTTTCTATATCAGATGAAAACTTTCGGTATTATTCCAAATAGTTCAGAAGTTGCACACTTGAGTCGTTCACAACCACCGTTTTTGACATCAATGATTAAGGAGGTTTGGGATGAGGATCTTGAATGGCTAAAATATGCGTATGAAATTGCAAAGCTAGAATACTTTAATGTTTGGATGAATCCTAGTACTCATTATCATAGGGAAATTGGATTAAATCGCTATTTTGATGACCTGGATAAAATGCTAAGAATTCACGAAGAAGCGTACTTGCATTTTGATGAAATGCACATCCCTCCACAGTTCTGGCAAGAACGAACAGAAGCAGAATCTGGTTGGGATTATACTGGTCGCTTTCACAGAGAATGCGGTCACTTTATACCTGTAGAACTTAATTCATTGTTATATAAATATGAAACGGATTTATCTGAGTTTGCCAGCATATTAGGAAGAGGTAATGAAATTCAGGAATGGAAGAACAGAGCTAGAAAAAGAAAACAATTAATGAATCATTACTTATGGAGTGATTCACATGATATGTATTTTGACTATAATTTTATTAAAGGCAAACAGTACGTTTATCCTTCTTTAGCCACATTTTTCCCTCTATGGGCAGGAGTAGCTGATCGAAACCAAGCTGAACTTATACAAGAAAAAGTCAACATGTTTTTAGTTCGTGGAGGGATGGCTACCTCTATTTACTATACTAGTTTTCAGTGGGACTATCCAAACGGGTGGGCACCCTTACAATGGATTGTTATAAGTGGTCTTAAAAGATATGGTTACAATGAGATAAGCATCGAAATAGCGAGACGTTGGGTCAACTTATGTACGGATCAATTTATGATAACAGGAAAAATGTATGAAAAATATAATGTTGTAGATTATAACATTAACACTACTGGAAGATACCCTTTACAAGAGGGATTTGGATGGACAAATGCCATCTATCAAAAACTTGCAGTTGAACTCTTAAATTGTAAAATTGACTAAAGAATTAGTATTTTGATGAACAAGACGTGCAAATTTAGCGTGTCTTGTTCAAGCAATTAAGAAACCATTCTTATCATACGTGGCTCTTCATCCAACTGGTGTAGAAAAAACAGTCACAATCCCTACAACGATAAAAAGAAGTTGAAGACAGACACCCGCTATGCTGCAAAACATCCCGGTTTTCGCCAGTCGTTCACCATTTTCATTTGCTTTCTTAATTTGCTTATTGGCGATAACTGAGAGTACAATCCCTACTATTCCTAATACAATCCCCATTGCTGTTAACAAAATCGACAGAATTCCTACGATTAAAGATGTGACTGCTAAAATATTGGTTTTCCTTTTATCTGTCATTAAAAATTCCCTCCTTCCCAGCCAGATTAGTGAAAAAACGCTCTTATTGTTTACCTGTCTCTCCACGGAAATTACCAATTAAACGAAGATGTAATTCCAGCTAATATGATCAAAAGGGAAACCGACGCCACTAAAACAGGTTTTATCGAGGCTTCCTCATCTTTTACGATGGAAGAAATGCTATAAACCAATGAAAATACAAAAACAAACGGCCAGATAAACCAAGTCCAATAATAGAGGCCCCCTATCCCTTGCATTAAACCAATTAACACACTCGATTCACCTCTCTGAGCTAAGAGCTGCTAGTTGCAAATTGTATAGCTTCAACAGCTCAAACTTTTTTCCATATATATGTAAACCTTAACACAGATTTAAAACCATTTGGTTATAAAGAAAAATTTATTTGAGCTTATCGATAACTTTACACACCAAAAAGGTATCCACTCATTGGATACCTCATTGTCACTTCTATATAAGCTCTCCTCTTACTCTCCCTCAGGAGTAAACGATCGTTTTGCAAATTCATCATCCAACATAAAGAATGCATTGCTGTCATCATCAATTCGTTTTAGTTTTTGAATGATGCTGTCAAACATATCCTCTTCTTCAACTTGTTCTTCAATGAACCATTTCAAAAATGTAATTGTTGCATGCTCGCGGCTGTCTAATGCTAAGTCTGATAAATGATAAATGCTTTTTGTCACTTCTTTTTCTTGCTCTAACGCTTTTTCAAACGCATCTAACACGGATGAGAAAGAATTATTTGGTTCTTTCAACTGTTGAATCGTTGCTCGTTCTCCCATAGCATTGATAAAGTTATAAAACTTCATAGCGTGAAAACGCTCTTCCTCCGCTTGAACTAAAAAGAAGTTCGCAAAGCCATCAAGACTTTCAGCGGAACAATAAGCCGCCATAGCCAAATACGAATGCGCTGCATAAAATTCAAAATTCATCTGATCATTTAACGCTACTTTTAATTGGTCATTTAACATCCAGACTCCACCTTTCATTATTTTCCCTATTATATCATTTCCCTAATTCCTATGTCTTGAAACCCGTTTAACTGGCTAACTTTGTGTTGCTAAGAATTTAATCAAACGTTTAATTAAATAGCTGTATCCCATATCAAAAGAGGACTTTAACAATTAAACAAACGTTTATTTAACAAAAACTCCAATTCTTTGGCAGGCATAATGAGGCAAACATTAAGGTTTCTCGTTACATCTCCTCATCCCAAAACAACTCATCTAATGTTTTATTTAATGCTTTGCAAATCGCTATACATAGATTCAATGTTGGATTGTATTTTCCTAATTCGATAAGGCCAATTGTTTGCCTAGTGACACCCACTTTTTTTGCTAGTTCTTCTTGAGATAAATCATGCTCCATTCTAGCCATTTTTAGCCGTTTGTTTTTCATGACTACCACTTGCCTTCCTGATCTTCTAATTCCTTTTCGTTCATTTGGTCACTTTTCTTTTTCGCAGCTAAATACGAAAGGCCGGTTAACCCTGCAAAGATGGGAACATATATAAAAAGGGAAACACCTAAGACAAGGAAAAAGTAGTTTATCGCTTCTTGCCTATTATCTGCATAATTAACGGCACTGTTTGTGGCAAATACCCCTGCAATGATAAACCCAATGGCTATTCCAATAATGATATGCTTCGTTCTTAGCTTCAACTTACTCCTACTATCATGCATTTCCACTTCCGCTGAGTAGATCCCAAGATAAGCAGATCGTTGCAAGTAATAAAGAGACGAAAACAGTAGAATCACCCATTCCGTCATGACGAGTTGAAGAGAAACCTCGATCGTAGCAAATTTTATCGCAATAGAAAGAATCGCTAGCGCCATGATAATCATATAGAGTTCTTTATAGATTTTGTTTTGAATATTTTGCACCCGTTCATCGACCGCTTTCTTTTTCCTAAAAAACATTTATTCCACCCCTCTGTAAAAAATTGTATAATCACATGTTACAATATATAGTATGCATAATGCAATATATAGATTACATTAAGAAAGGTATTTCTTACATTTTTTTAATGAGTTGCTTTCATTTATTCAAATACAAAAAAGAAGACCAAATGAATAAAGCCATTTGGTCTTCTACTCCTATTACGATTCTATTTTTTAGAACTCGGTTCCTTACTAGCGATTAGCTTAGCTTTCTTTTGTTATGATTTGGTACAAAGTCAATTGGATTTTTCGCATAATAAAGTTCTGACAGAAGATAATCCATATGTTGTTTTTTCTCTTCTTTTGACCAGTTCAACATTTTTGCCATATAGTCTGTTACTTGATCTTTCCACTTCTCTACCCAATCTATATCAAAAAATAATGCACTTGTTCGTCGGTTAAAAAAGTCAATTGGGGTAGAAACCATTTCTTCTTCCATTCCATATTGGAGTTGAGCTAAAAGCAATGGCGGAAGTTGATTTCGTTTCGCTTCGTCCTGATTGCTTTGTAACCGATCATACACTTTATCGACATTTGACCCATATAATTTTGTCACACGTGTAGCATCCTCCACGCTTAAGCCTAACGCCGTACCCGCAGTTCTCTTTTTCTTGATAAAGGTATCGTAATTAGTGGATCCACCAACATCTCCTCCAGATAAAGTGATAGAAGCCGTCGTACATGGAGCATGTAATCCTAGCTCTTTTGCCACTAGATCTACGATTCGTTCCGCCATTTTCCGATAACCTGTCAGCTTCCCTCCAGCAATCGAAATGAGTCCAGTATCTGAGATAAACACTTCATCTTTACGCGAAATTTCTGAAGCACTTTTTCCTTCTTCATGAATGAGTGGACGTAAGCCCGCCCAGCTTGATTCAATGTCAGAGGATGTTAACTGCACAGTCGGGAACATATAATTGACGGCACCAATGATATAACGGCGGTCTTCCTCTGTCATTCTAGGGTGGGTTATATCCTCATTGTAAGTCGTGTCTGTCGTTCCCACATACGTTTTTCCATCACGTGGAATGGCAAACACCATACGGCCATCCTTTTCTGTATCAAAATAAACTGCCTGCTTAAGAGGGAAGCGACTTTGATCAATGACCAAATGAACACCTTTTGTTAAGTGTAAATACTTTCCTTTCTTAGATCGATCCTCCACGCGAAGAGTATCAACCCAAGGACCTGCTGCATTCACAATCTTCTTAGCATAAATTTCAGAGATTTTACCGGACAACACATCTTTCACTTTGACCCCAACCACTTTGCCGTCTTTGTAAATAAAGCCTTCTGCTTTTGCATAATTGGCTGCTTTCGTTCCTCTAGTAACGGCTTCTTTTAACACTTCTAACGTGAGTCTCGCATCATCAGTTCGGTATTCCACATAGATACCGCCACCTTTCAGACGATCTTCACGTACTAGTGGCTCTTTTTGCAAAACACCTTTTTTATTTAACATTTTTCGGCGTTCGTGCTTTCTGACTCCCGCTAAAAAATCATAGACTTTCAGACCGATTGATGTCGTGAATTTCCCAAAAGTCCCTCCCTCGATCATCGGTAAGAGCATCCACTCTGGAGTCGTAACGTGAGGCGCATTTTCATAAACAATCGCACGCTCTTTTCCGACTTCAGCGACAAGCTTTACTTCAAATTGTTTTAAATAACGAAGCCCTCCATGAACAAGTTTTGTAGAGCGACTGGACGTTCCAGCTGCAAAATCCTGCATCTCAATTAACCCTGTATTTAATCCTCTTACTTGTGCATCTAGCGCAATGCCAGCACCAGTAATGCCTCCTCCGATGACAAGTAAGTCTAATTGCTGTTTGCTCATATCTTCTATAATCATTTCGCGTTCCTTGCTTGAAAAAGTCGCCATCTCATATCTCCCCTTATTCGTAATAACAGAGACAAAAAAGAAGACCACAACAGCTCTAATCTTTACTAATTAGAGTGTTGTGGTCTTCTCCTAATCTCCGACCGATATTAACTTACTTTAAATTATACTGTATTTCTAATTAAATTCAATACTTATTTGAAGATTTGGGCAGCTTTAACAGCCTTTTTCCAACCAGAATAAAGGGCTTGTTGCTCCTCCTCTGCCATCGTTGCTTCAAAACAACGGTCCACCATCGATTGCGTTTTAATTTGTTCTATATTATCCCAAAAACCAACAGCCAATCCAGCTAAATAAGCGGCTCCTAAAGCTGTTGTTTCTTGAACTTCAGGTCTTTCAACCGGAACTCCTAATAAGTCACTTTGAAACTGCATAAGGAAATTATTTGCAACAGCACCGCCATCAACGCGTAACGTTTTCACCTTAATTCCAGAGTCGGCCTCCATTGCGTCTACTACGTCTTTCGTTTGATAAGCTAGTGATTCTAACGTCGCTCGAATAAAATGCTCTTTCTCTGTTCCGCGCGTAAGACCGAAAACCGCTCCTCTTACATCACTGTCCCAATAAGGTGTACCAAGTCCTACAAAAGCCGGCACCACATAAACTCCCTCTGTCGAACTCACTCTTTCAGCGTATTGTTCTGTGTCTTTTGCCGATTTAATCATCCTTAAGCCATCTCGTAACCATTGAACGGCTGAACCTGCAACAAAAATACTGCCCTCAAGTGCGTATTCAACTTTTCCATCAACTCCCCAAGCGAGAGTCGTTAACAAACCATGCTTTGATTCAACAGCCTGATCGCCCGTATTCATTAACATAAAGCATCCAGTGCCATACGTATTTTTAACCATTCCTTTCTCAAAGCAGGCTTGCCCAAATAAAGCAGCCTGCTGATCACCTGCTGCACCAGCAATCGGTACTTCCGCTCCGAAGAAATGGTAATCCACCGTTGTGGCGTAAATATCAGAGGATGGTTTTACTTCAGGCAGCATCGCCTTTGGGATCGTTAACATCGAAAGAAGCTCATCATCCCACTTTAAATCATGAATATTGTACATCATCGTTCTCGAAGCATTGGAGTAATCGGTTACATGAGCTTTCCCACCTGAGAGCTTCCAAATGAGCCACGTATCAATTGTTCCAAATAACAAATCGCCCTTCTCGGCTTTCTCCCTTGCACCATCTACGTGATCGAGTATCCACTTAACTTTCGTACCTGAAAAATACGCATCAATAAGCAATCCTGTTTTTTTTCGTACCGTCTCTTCATACCCTTGCTCTTTTAACTGTTCACAAATATCTGCTGTTTGTCTTGATTGCCAAACAATCGCATGATAAATCGGTTTGCCTGTATGTTTATCCCAAACAACAGCCGTTTCTCTTTGATTTGTAATACCAATCCCTGCAATTTCCTCTTTATCAATGTTGGCTTTTAGCATTAAACCTGAGATAACAGCTAAAATAGACGCCCATATTTCATTCGCATTATGCTCCACCCATCCTGGCTGCGGATATATTTGTTCAATCTCTTTCTGTTCAATGGCTACAATTTTTCCTTGTTTATCAAATAAAATCGCTCGCGAGCTAGTTGTTCCTTGATCTAAAGCCAATATATACTGTTTCTTCATTTGTTCCCCAACCTTCCATTTTTCTTTATTGTGCAATCGTTTCTTGAGTTTGATGGTGAAGCTTGATTTGACTCTTATTCTCTTGTTTCATACATATATATAATGTGATAAATATAACTATGAGCACAACCCATAAAGATGAATAAATGATTCTTTCAAAGAGAGCCGCATACGTAAGAGCTCCAAGTGCCCCTCCCATAATTGGACCTACGACAGGAATCCAAGCA
The DNA here is from genome assembly GCF_000513095.1 of Halalkalibacter wakoensis JCM 9140. Taxonomy (GTDB): domain Bacteria; phylum Bacillota; class Bacilli; order Bacillales; family Bacillaceae_D; genus Halalkalibacter; species Halalkalibacter wakoensis. Next base: position 30,557 of record NZ_BAUT01000013.1, on the reverse strand, counting down.
TACTCCCAACCTGATTTTCCTTTCCCTGCAATGGGTAAGAAGAAATGAGCGAGTCTCGGACCTAAATCACGCGCAGGTTGATGGCATAACCGGTTGTTCCTCCTAGCGACATACCAATCACAACGATAAATAATCCAACAATTAACGGATTTAAGCCTTCTGTAAATTCATTTGCCCCAATCGCCAACAATCCCATTACAAGGATAAACGTTCCAAAAACTTCGCTAAAAAAATTGGACGGCTTATGCTTAATCGAAGGCGATGTTGAAAAAACCGCTAATTTTGCACCTTGATCACTTGTTTGTTTCCAATGAGGATAATAGTGAAGCCAAACAAGTGTAGCGCCTATAAAAGCACCGAGAAGTTGAGCCACTATATAGGGCATAACATACTCCCAAGAAAATTGACCAATTAAAGCAAAGCCAATCGTAACTGCAGGGTTTAAATGAGCACCACTTATATTTCCTACTGCATAAATAGCTGCCGCTAATCCTAATCCCCAGCCAAAAGTAATAACAACCCATCCACCTTGTTCTGAACTTGTTTTCTTTAATACACTCCCTGCTACAACTCCTCCTCCAAAAATAATCAAAATCATTGTCCCAATTAATTCTCCCATAAATGGCACCACTATGTTTTTCCCCCAATCTTTTAGACGTAACAGAAGATTCTAAAACACTTATTCAACAAAAAAAGAGACGAACAAATGGACCTATCATATAAATGAATAGGTCAATTGCTCGTCTCCAAATCTCCGTCACAATCTATTAACTTACTATTTATTAAAACAAAAGTTGAAAACGCTGTCAACGTTTTTTCAGCTTTTTTCTTTATATGTTTTCTATTTTTTAAAGCTCCAAAGTTCTTGTCTCGAAGTCGTCACACCAATTGCCCCCGCATCCAATGCTCTAGCCACTTCCTCTTTCTCTCGAATAAGACCACCTGCAATAATGGGGATCCCTGTTCTCTCATAGACTTCTTCAATAATGTGTGGCATAACTCCTGGCAGAACTTCAATGTAATCAGGCTTTGTTGTCTCTAACAATTTATAACTTGATTCAAGGGCAATCGAATCTAATAAAAACAATCGTTGAACCGCAATAATCGAATGCTTTTTCGCTGTTAATACGACGTTTTTTCTCGTTGAAATGATTCCAGCTGGCTTAATATCTTGGCAGATAAACTGAGCCGCATATTCATCCGTTTTCAATCCTTGTACCAAATCAACATGCAAAAATACTTTTTTTCCTGCTTTATTGGCTAATTGAATTAAGCTTTTCAATTGACCGATATGGCTATTTAATAATATGATCACTTCAAATTTACTTTTTAATAGCTTTTCGAACTCTTTGACTGTTCTTGCTGCCGGAAAGATTTTTTGATCGATAAAATGTTGTGAAGACATATACACCAACTCCTCTGTAGCATCATTGCTTATTAAAGCAATTAATAGGATGATTGTCAAAATGCGAGTGAAGAGACTGTTAGTAAAAACTTGATAATTTATGGTATGATTGAATGAAATAGGTTAATTTTAGAAAGAGGTTTTTCAGATGGACCAACTATCTTTATGGCTGGCTCAGAATCCATTTTCCAATATCTTAATGCTTATTTTCGGACTACTTATAGTCGGGATTCCTTTTTTACTATTGCATTATTTATTTAAAAAGAAATACGATTCTAATCTTAGTGCTTTGATTACTGGTACCATTATCCTTCCTGTCTTATTCATAGCTAGCTTATTCTTAAACGAAAATCCACCTTATCTTCTTTTTGCTATTGGAGGAGTTTTCCTATTAGGGCTTTTCTACAAAACTAGAAAGAACCTAAATCATACAAATTCTGATTAAATTCGTTTTGTTTTTCATCGGTTTTTATGAATAGGATCTTCTTACACACAAACGAGCAGGCCAACTCATTTGAATTGGCCTGCTCGTTTTATAGTTTTTCTACTTAAAGGCTGTTTCTTAACCCGGAGCAGACATGTCTAAATCTTCTATTCTTCTTTCCACATATTTCGTGTCTTTTCTAGCGTTGTAGCGATCTGCTTTTTCTACTTTTACCGCTACGTTGAAGTCAGGAATCTTCGCAAGCTTTTCGTATCTTCCTTTTGGAAGTAAGAAGTTTCCTTCTGGGAAGTGAACACCTAAGTTTCCTTTTGAAATGTCCGCATATTTTGCTTTTCCTTGGAATACACCAAAGCCGTTATGGATAACAATTCCTTCGCCTTCAGCGATGCTTAAACTTTGTGCATCCTCTGCATTGATTAGTACATCATAACGCTCTGCATTGTTGAATGGATCTGTTTCTTTGTAAACCATTGAGTTAAATTGTTTTCCGCGACGTGTCGTTAAAACAAATTGTCCCTCTTTTTTGCCCATGTCTGGAATCTCAACAGGAAGCAAGTTTCCTTTTCCATCTGGAGTTGGACATACGCCATCTTCACAAAGCCATGCGCCGCCCCACTGGAACACATCTCCTTGTTTCTTAAGGTGTTGAACGCCTTCGTAATTCGTATTGGCAATCGCAATTTCATTACGGATGTCTTGGCCTGTTTTAAAATCAACAAGGTGAGCTGTATCAGGCTTCACTCGTTTTGCAAGGTCGATGTAAATTTTCCACTCAGAACGTGCTTCTTCAATATGGTTCTTGTTTCCTTCAATTTCAGGAGAGAAATATACCATACGCTCAGTAGATGTGGATGTTCCGCCTCCGTCTTGCTCATAACGAGTTTTCGCAGGAAGAACGATAACCGCTTCTTTTGCATCGACTAATGTTGACGTATTTAAAATAATATCTTGATGAACGCGAACGTCTAGTTCAGCTAATGCCTTGGCGATAAAATCTGGATCTGGCATTGTCTCTAAGAAGTTCCCACCAGACATGTAATAAAGCTTCACTTTACGCTCATGGTCTTCTGGAAGGACGATGTTTTCTAGTGTGACACCGACTACATCCCCTTGCCATCTTGGAATATCAAATCCCCAAATCTTTTCCATTCGTTGAATGTTATCTTCTACAAAATCTCCACCAGGCAATACGAATGGATCAGCTCCCATTTCACCTGAACCTTGAACAGATGAGTGACCACGGAATGGCATCAAACCATTGTATTTGCGACCTAAGTGTCCACGAAGAAGAGCTAAATTTGCAACTTGTGAAATGTTATCAGATGCGAATGCATGCATCGTTAATCCTAACGCCCAAGCATAAACAGCATTTTTACTGTTAGCTAGTAATTCAGATAACTCGATGATTCTTTCTTTTGTAATCCCGGAAGACTTCACGATCTCATCCCATGATTGTGATTCAACATGAGCTTTTAATTCATCATATGCATTGACATGTTCTTGAACAAACTCATGATTGATTGCTGAACCATGTTGTTTTTCTTCCATTTCAAACCAGTGCTTCATAATTCCGTGCATGAAAGCAATGTCTCCACCAATGTTTACTTGATAGAAATCATCTGCTAGTTTTGTTCCAAATAAAGCAGACTCGGCATTTGAAGGAACCCAATATTTATCCATTGCTGGCTCTTTATATGGATTGACAACGATGATTTTCGCTCCGCGTTTTTTCGCTTCTAACATATATTTCGATGAAACTGGTGATGCATTCGATGCCACACTTCCCCAGAATAAAAGAACATCTGCGCCAAACCAGTCTTGATAGTTACAAGTAGAAGCACCAACACCGATTGAACGCTTTAATGCTGTTTTACTAGGTGAATGACAAATACGACTAGCATTATCAATGTTGTTCGCACCTAGGAACCGCGCTACTTTTGCTGCCACATAATAAGATTCATTCGTAATTCCTCTAGATGTTAAATAAAACGCATATTGCTTCGGATCTAATTGCTTCATTTTATCGGCAATCATATCCATAGCGTCGTCCCACGTTAAACGAGAGAATCTTCTTTCTCCTTTACGGCGAATAAGTGGATACGGGATACGACCTAACTTTCTTAATTCCGTGCTATCATATTTTCGTAATTCATCGATATCGGCATGTAAGATTTCTTCTTTAATCGCAGGAGCTGTATTCAAACGAAGAACATTCAATCGTGTTGTACACATATGTGGACCTTTTAATGTTTGATCTTGAAGACCCGCTACTCCTAACGCACAGCCATCACAAACTCCTTTTGTTAAGATTCGCGATGCATATCCTAGGTTATCTTTGTTGTCCCACGCAATTTTCATCGTATCCCGAATATGTTTAGGCTTGACTTTTCCTAAGCCAAACGGAATGGGACTTACCCAGTGTTTTGGTGTAGGTGTTTTTGTTGCTTTTATAGGACCTTGATGTTTTGTTTTCCCCATATTTCTCACTCCCAAATGCTTATTACTAATGTCTATGTTGTTTTCATAAAAAAACCACCGTACTCCCCCATTTTCATGAGGTCATTACGGTGGTTAAGTCTTTTGCAGGGTCGCTACTAAGTGCCAAACCGACTATTGTTTTTTGGAAAATTTCTCTTCAATATCTTCATCGAAGACAAAGATGGACATCCCAAAATCTTTCTCAATATCAATGTCCACAAATAATTCTACAAAATTACACTGTAAGAACTGTTCCATTTCCTCAGGTGGATTTTTTCGGTACATATCTTTCACCATTTCGGTTCTAGCAGCTCGAAGCATCTGCTTGCCCTCATCGGCTGTTGCGATAAATTTCTCAACAGGAGAGAGGTTCCCTTCCATTTCACAGATCGCCCACTTTTTACAAAATGTTGTACTTATTTTGCTAGGGCCTTTCCCCATATGTTTCTTTCTGAAAGAGCGTACTAAATTACTAAATTCAGCTTCATATTTGTTCATTCACTATACCTCACTTACTTTACTGAATTAAGAGTAGTTCGAGTATCATAAAAAGTCAATTTAACTAGCTAAATCTTTCAATTCATTTTTAGCTTTTAATTGCTTAATATCAATACGGATTACTAGAGAAACGAGTAAAGCTGCGATGAACATAAAACCAAAAATATAAAGTGTGCCTGCATAGCTGTCCGTCGTCTCACGAATCCAAGATGCTAAGATCGGTCCAACTAAACCAGCTAATGCCCATGCTGTTAAAATGTATCCGTGAATGGCACCTAATTGTTTTGTTCCAAATAAATCGCCAATGTAAGCTGGAATCGAGGCAAATCCTCCACCGTAACAAGTCATAATTAAGAACAATACCGCTTGGAACAATATCGCGTGCGTAATACTTGGTAATGTTAAGAATGTAACGATTTGAATGAGAAAGAACGCTGTATATACATTTGCTCGGCCCATATAATCTGAAATAGAAGCCCAACCAATACGTCCTAATCCGTTAAACACACCCATCACACCAACCATTGTGGCAGCCGCTGCTGCTGATAACCCTGCAATTTCCTGAGCCATTGGTGATGCAACGGATAAGATGGCAATTCCACAGGTTACGTTAATGAATAACATAATCCATAAATACCAAAAGCGTCTTGTCTTAACAGCTTCATTCGCCGTTAATTGTGATAAATCACTAGCCACTTTCTTACCCGCATTTTGTACACCTTCCATGTATCCTGCTGGAGGACGTTCAATATAAAGTGCCGAAACGAGCATAATTAAAAAGTACGCGATCCCTAATGTGAAAAATGTATTTGCTAATCCTACTGAGTCTATTAAACTTGCCATGATTGGGCTTGCTACCATTGAAGCAAAACCAAATCCCATAATCGCAAGTCCAGTAGCTAAACCACGACGGTCTGGGAACCACTTTACAAGAGTTGAAACCGGTGTAATATATCCAACACCAAGACCGATCCCACCAAGAGCTCCGTAAGTAAAATATAATAGTCCAAGAGATTCGATATTAATCGCAAATCCTGCCCCAACTAACCCTACTCCAAAAAATGATGCTGCAACTAAACCAGATCTTCTTGGTCCGTATTTTTCAACAAAGTGCCCCATGAAGGCTGCTGATAAACCAAGAAACACAATCGCAATACTAAATGTTAAAGAAACCGCACTTAACTCCCAGCCAAGCTGTTCTCTAATCGGGTTTGTAAAAACACTCCACGCATATACAGAACCGATCGAAATATGTATTCCGACTGCCGCTAATGCGATCAACCAGCGATTCTTTAATTTTTTTGATTCTCCCATGTTGTTCACTCCTTTTTCTCTTTAAACATAAAAAAATCGACGTAACTTTTTGAAAGGAAGATACACGTCTCCCTAAAAAGCACGACGATTAGTTTCAAGCAGGTATCGCTACTTTCTAACCAATAGTAATCGCTTACAACGACTGAACACTTAATACCGCCGACAGGTTCGCTATCGCGATGCTTAAATGTTACAGAATTATGAATGCAATTAAATCATAACTCGTTTTCAAAGAAAGTTCAATATAATTCTATTGTAAAATAAAAGCATTTATGATTAGTTTTCAGACGAACTTCATTGTAACTCTTGTCAGGTTCCACAGATTATGTTTATATTTGTTACGATATCCTTTATGACAAAACAAAGGGGGAGTTTGTTTGACTGATTCACTTAGTTCTTCTCGGGCTATAGTAAAATACAATCAACATCGTTTTACAGAAACAACAGATAAAATTGTTATTGAGTTCCCTTTGACAATTTATATAAACAATGAGGAATTTGCAACGATGGTCTGCAGCCCTCAACATTTTGAAGAGATGGTTATTGGTTTCCTAGCTTCAGAAGGGGTTATTCACTTCAAGAAAGAGATTAAAGAGATGACCCTTGATGAAGATCGTGCTTTGCCTATGTACAACTGCATACTGAAGAAATAAAAAATCAGCAATACTTTTCAAAGCGCTTTATTGGATCGTGCTGCGGAAAGAGTAGACAATTTTATTTTCAAAATGATGTGCGAACCGCCAAAACATCTATGTCTACGACGACTGTGACGGCTGAACAATGTATCGAGTTAATGCGCAAAATGCAAGAAGCAAGTCTCACCTTTAAAAATACAGGAGGTGTGCATAATGCAGCTCTTTGTACAGCCGATGAGCTTCTAGTCAGTCGTTCCGATATCGGTAGACATAACGCATTAGATAAACTGTATGGCTATTCCCTCTTAAATGGGATTTCTGTTCGGGATAAAATTCTCGTGTTTAGCGGTCGAATCTCATCGGAAATTTTAACCAAAGCTGCTAAGTTAGGTGTTGGAATCGTTTTATCTAAATCTGCACCGACTGATTTAGCCATTCAATTAGCTGAGGATTTAAACATTACAGCGGTTGGATTTATTCGCGGGGCGTCCTTCAACATTTATTCGCACCCGGAACGAATCGTTTTACATGATTAATAGAAAAGGAGGAATCATGATGAGTTCTTGTAAATTAGATCACCCAATTGAAGATGTTTTTTCAAAACTAGAGTCACAAAAAGCCTTTTTGCCAGAGGAGATTTACACTGTCTGCGTCCGTTTTTTAGAGAAACAACCGACACAAGTCGAACTAAATGAACTGTTTCACCTTTTGAAAAAGTATGATTTAGCTACAGAAGAAGAACAGCAACGCCGCAACAAAGAAATGCTGCAGCTCGTCCAATAGGGTGGGTCAGGGGGACAGGTTCCTTGACCCAATTCGTAGTTTTGCAATCAATAGATGGGAAGACTTGAGTCATACACCATTAATTTTGGTCTTTTTAAATTTCCGTCCTCCACATGGGTCTAGGTGGTCCGGATAGAAGCAAGAACCGCTTTGCTACTTACAAGTGGTTCTTGCTTTTTATTTTGCGGACAGGAGTTCCGCTATTTCATTGAAATCTAGCATTTTATTGGGTTTGGCGGACTCAGAATCCGCTATTTGCTAAAAATCGCTATCCTGACACCCCTAGAACACGAAATAGCGGAACCTCAGTCCTCAAACACCTTAAAATCGCTGTTTTGGTCACAGATAACGGAACGTGAGTCCACTTGAAGTGGGTCAAGGAACCTGTCCGAGGGCACTGAAAAAGGTCGACTTTCACTTTTTTCAGTGCCCTCAACCTGTCCCCATGACCCAGCTATTCAACCTTTATTTTCAACGTAATCAGATTTAAACAGACAATAATACAAAGTTGTAACTTCCTTGTTATCTAGTAACTTTAATTTTTCTTTTCTTTGAAATCGGTAATGAAATCCGCATTTCTCGTTTACTCTTTTGGAGTTTTGATTAAAATCAAAATGTCCACTCCAAATAAGATCTACATTTAGTTTAGTAAAACCATATTCCAATAAAGCCTGTACTGCCTCTGGAATGATGCCTCTTCCCCAATAATTAGGATTCAGAACATATCCCATTTCCTTCTGTTTTAAATTGACCAGTTGATCATCTGGTTTTCTATCATGCAGCCCTATGCTGCCAATCACTTTGTTTTCTGCCTTTAACACAACAGCATATGTATCATGATTCCTTCTAAACATTTTTATAATCTCTTTGCTCTCTTCTTCCGTTTTATGCGGTGGCCAACCAGCATTCGGACCTACTTCTTCACTTTTAGCATATTCAAATAAGTCCTTGCTGTCTGTTTCCTGCCATTCTCTTAATAGCAATCTTTCCGTATTAATTGTTTCCATTTACCTTCCCCCCTGCTGTTTCGTTACTTTTTTTACTGCCACAGATTAAACAAATAGCGATACCTTATTTAGGTATCGCCCTTATTATATATATTTCACCCCTGGTCTTTATTTCCCTTTCTTTCATTGCCTACCGAGCAGAATATCTTTTAGCTGATCAACACTTTTAGCGATATGCGTAGGATTCGAATCACTCAATTCTTTAATTGAACCGTAACCATATGTGACGCCAATCGAGTCAATTCCTGTTTGATGTGCCCCAATGATATCGTGCTTCCTGTCTCCAATCATTACAAAATCACTAAACTTATGGTCATGGTATGTATCTAGAATATACTGAATGATTTCTGTTTTTGACGATCTTGTTCCATCAAGGTTACTTCCTACAATTAGTTGAAAATACGGATCAATAGAAAAATACTTCACTATTTTTTCTGCATAAACAGTAGGCTTTGAAGTGGCAACTATTAAAGTAAACCCTTGTTCTTTTAGTGATTTTAATAGGGAAGGGATATGTGAATACAATTCATTCTCAAACATTCCTTTTTCCTTAAATCTTTCCCTATAGAAATCTATTGCTTTTTGGGTACGCGCCTCATCAAACTTGTAATATTCAGTAAATGAAACTTGTAATGGTGGTCCAATAAAACATTCTAATTTGTCACAATCAGGCTCATCAATTCCCATTTTGTTCAACGCATATTGAACCGATTTCGTTATTCCCACTTTTGGGTCTGAAAGGGTTCCATCTAAATCAAATAAAATGATTTTATAGTTATTCATGTGAATCTCCTTTCCCAAGAGGGTCAAAGGGACAGGTTCCTCGGCCCAGTTCAGATTAGAAAATGAATACAGGACGTTCTTGAGCTCAAGGCTTTCTCGGGCTCACAATCGGTCTAATTCTAAAAATACGATAGTAGAACAAAGTCCGTCCACTATCGCTGTAAACCCGCTATTTGATCACAGATAACAGAACGTGATTCCACTAAAAGTGGGTCAAGGAACCTGTCCCCATGACCCACTTTTCACCCGCCGCTGACTGGAGGGATAAAGGCAATGACATCACCTTCGCGGACGACGTAAGTTTCTTCTGCGTAACTCTCATTTACGGCAACCATTGTTTGGTCTAGAGAGGGCAAGTTGTACTGCGTGTGGAGCCATGATTTCACTTCGTTTATCGTGGCCCCTACCATATCCACTTCTAGTTGATCGGTACCGGCTGCGTCTTGAAGTTCGGCAAACAACAGAACTTTAATCATTTGTTTTCCTCCTTTAACTCTGGCTTCCCTTGTGGGTAAGGAGTTTGTTCAAGCTGGTCACCGATCCATTTTGTTCCGTCTTCCCAGAACTCTTTTTTCCAAATCGGGACAATTTGTTTGATTCGCTCCATTGCATACTCATTTGCTTCATACGCTGCTTTTCGGTGCGGCGTTGAAACGGCAATAATCACAGCAATCTCTGAAATGTCGAGAGTCCCAACACGGTGGGTAATCGCAATCGTTGAGCCAGGCCACTTCTCTTGTACTTCTTGTCCGATTTGCTCCAGCATTTTGATTGCCATCGGCTTATACGCTTGGTATTCCAACTTTAATGTTTTCTTCCCGTGAGTTAGTTCTCTTACCGTTCCAATAAACGTCGAGATCGCTCCACAGTCTCTTCTCGTTACTTTATCGACAACCTCTTGAATCGATAAAGGTGTATCTTGTATGTCAAATAGTTGATTCATTTTTCATCACTCAGTTTCTGTAAAATATAATCCGTATAGGTTGATGGACTGTTAATAGAAAAGATAGGAAAGCTGTGTCGCTGTGCTTGCATGCTTTGAACGTTTCCCCATGTAATCACACATTCAATGTTCGTCGCTGTTTCAATCAAAGAAACATCTTCTTCTCCACGTAGCAACACTACTTTTGGGTAAGGTGCTTTTTTAAAACCTTCTACCAAAATCACATCAGGCGAGAAGTTCTCATACAGCTTCAAAATGTCATCCAAACTCCAAGATGGCTGCTTTACATGGATTTGCAAAGATCCTCCGCCTTCAACAGCCGTCATATCGGCGCCAGCTTGTTGGTGGCGAACACTGTCCTTCCCCGTTGCTTCATTTGTTTGAGGAGTCGCGTGCCCATGATGCTTAACCGTTGCGACCTTCATGCCTAATTCCGAACACCTACTAATCAACGTTTCCATCAACGTCGTTTTCCCGCTATTTTGATAGCCGACTACTTGTAAGATGCGACGATGTTGTCCCAAGGCCATTCACTTCCTTGTTGATCTTCCAGTAATAACACATCAACGGTCATTCCTTTTTCATACCCTCTTGTCCCGCCAGGTAATAGCAGAAGACAATCCGCACCGCCTAATGAACTCACAATCCCTGATTTATCTACACCTGATGGAGAAGCAACTAAGGTGCCATTCTGATACTCAACTTTTGCGCGCACTAGCCTCATAAATGGATTAGGTTTCGGAAAATCAACTCCTAGTGTCGCGGTAACTTTTTGGAGATGCGGATAAGCATTGTACATCGCTCGACGCAACATCGGGCGAACAAAAAGCTCAAACCCAACGTAACAAGCAGAAGGATTTCCCGACAATCCATAAATCATTTTGTCCCCTAAACTAGCTACTGTCGTAACACTGCCAGGGCGCATGGCCACTTTGTTAAAAAGGACTTCCGCTCCTAGCTCTTTTAAAATCGCAGGAACGTAATCAAAATCTCCAACAGATACACCACCTGTTGTAATTAACATATCAACTTCTGCTAGCGCTTTTTTCGTCTCAGCTAAACAAGCGTCAAAGTCATCATCTAACTTGCCAAAATATTTGGCTTTTCCACCTGCTCGTTCAATTTGAGCGAGAATCATATACGCATTGGAATTCCGAATTTTTCCTGGTGCAAGCGGCTCGTCTACATTAAGAAGTTCACTTCCTGTAGCAATCACACCAATGACTGGCTGTTTTGCCACAGCTACTTCGTGATAGCCGAAAGTAGCAAGTAAGGCCACAACTCCAGGATTAATCTTCGTTCCTTTTTTCACTAAAACTGTCCCTTTTTTCGTGTCTTCCCCTTGATAAGAAATGTTATCGCCTTTTTTAAACAAACGTTTGATTAAAATTTCTTTTTCACTAATTTCTTTCGTTAACTCGAGCATCACTACGGCGTCGCACCCTTTAGGAATCGGGGCGCCCGTCATAATTCTAACTACTTGAAAAGGTTGCACTTCCTCATTAAACACATACCCTGCGCCAATTTCTCCTACTACAGTAAAAGAAACAGGGTTTTCTGAACTAGCTGCATTCGTGTCTTCTGAACGAATCGCAAACCCGTCATACGGCGATCGATCAAAAGCCGGAACATCGTGAGACGCTAGTAAATCTTCAGCTAAAAACCTTCCATAGCTTTCCTCGATCGAAACATACTCTTTTTGCGGCATTACATCATTAGATATGACTCGTTTCACTGCTTCAGCAACTTGGATTGGTTTTCGCTTCTCTACCATCGCACTCACTCCGTTTTAAAATTCTATTTATGTCTTTATCTTTTCAAACAACAGAAAATAATGCAAGAGTTTCCCTCTTGCATTATTCTACCCACCGATATAGGACATTTCAATTTTTTTTTCGATTACGTACGGTTTCTTCCGTTCGTTCTTCTGAATATTTATCCGTCCGCTTGCTCCAAATGTTTGCAATCGTCGACTTAATGTCTGCATCATTTGCTTTTGAACGAATCAACTGACGCAGGTCATAGCCTTCTTCAGCAAATAAACACGTATACAGCTTTCCGTCGGCTGAAATTCTCGCCCGCGTACAATTTCCACAAAACGTATCTGAAACGGATGAAATAATGCCGATTTCCGTTTTCGTTCCTTTATAACGATATTTGGCCGCCACTTCACCCAAATAATCTCGTCCGACTTCTTCAAGTGGTGCAATCGTTGATACTTTCTCTAATAATTCTTTTTTTGTGACAACTTGAGAGAAATCCCAGCCATTCGTTTGACCAACATCCATAAACTCAATAAAACGAAGGGTAATCTCTCTCTCTTTGCAATAACGCGCTAATTTAATAACTTCATCCTCATTAACACCTTTTCTCACGACCATATTGATCTTCACAATCAACCCCGCTTCCATTGCGGCATCAATCCCTTTTAAGACCACATTCGGAGCCACTTTTCTTCCGTTCATTTCTTGGAATGTCTCTGCTGTTAACGCATCAAGACTAATATTCACACGCATTAACCCAGCTTCTTTTAACGCCTGCGCTTGCTTGACGAGGTGTACACCATTCGTTGTTAAGGCAATGTCTTCTATTCCAGCGATTTTTGTTAATCGTCCAATGAGGTCGGGAACATTTTTTCGCAGCAATGGCTCGCCACCGGTTAAGCGAATTTTTTTCACGCCTAAGTGAGTAAATTGTTTTACAAGCCGTTCAATCTCATCAAACGATAGCAATTCCTCTTCTCTCATGAACACATAATCCTCGCCGAAAACGTCTTGCGGCATGCAGTAGGAACAGCGGAAATTACACTTGTCCATTATTGATATACGCAAATCTTGCAAAGGCCGCAAGTATTTGTCATTCACGTGGTTCAATTCCATGTCCATTCCCCCTCTACTCTTACTTTCCTCAGTACTTCATCGACGAATCATTGGTTGTTCGTGAAAAAAGCTGTTACTATTAGTAAGATATAATAAACCATTCTAACACAAAAACAAGGAAGGGAATGAGTTCTGTGCACCATATAAATACTTCCAAAAGTGTAAACGTTGCGATCTTAACGATTTCAGACACGAGAAATCAAGAGGATGATCGCAGTGGACAAGCCATTTCTGAGCTTTTACAGTCCTCCAATCATCCGATTATCGATTATAAAATTGTGAAAGATGAGTTGATCACCATTCAAAACGAAATTAAGGCTTGGGTAGAAAACGAAAACATCCAAGTGATTATCTTAAATGGCGGAACTGGTTTTTCTCCTAGAGACGTGACACATGAAGCTGTTTCTTCATTACTACATAAAAAGATGGACGGTTTTGGAGAATTGTTTCGAATGCTAAGCTATGAAGAAATTGGTCCAAAAGCGTTGTTCAGTCGAGCCATAGCAGGCAGCATTGATGCAACGGCTGTGTATGCTTTGCCAGGTTCAACGAATGCGGTGAAGCTCGCGATGAATCAATTAATTTTACCGACCGTTCCTCATTTTGTTGAAGAGTTGGTTAAAAAATGAACATTGCTGGTGTCGTGTTAGCTGGAGGACAATCTTCTCGATACGGGCAACCGAAAATGTTTGAACAACATAAAGGGAAAGCTTTTTATGAACACAGCGTTCATGCATTACGCGCTAGTGGGGTTGACTCTTGTTATATCGTAACAAATCAGTTACTTGCAGACAGGTTTGATCGAAAAATGGCTACCGTCTTGATCGAAAATCAACCACATAATGGTCCATTATATGCTCTTACATTTGCAATGGAATCCATTCCGAACGTCGATTGGTATATCGTTTTAGCGGCTGATCTCCCCTTTATCGAGAAAGCAATTATCGATCAGCTAACAGATGAAATTACGAAAAGTTCAGGTCACGCAGCGATCATTCCGATCACAGGAGAAAAAGAACAGCCTCTATTGGCCTGCTACCACCGTGATTGCCTGCCTGTTGCTAGGAAGCTCATCGCCAATCAGCGAAAAAGCATGAGGCCATTGCTGCAGAAAGTACATACACAATACGTGCACTTCCCTTCTAATCAAAAAGAATTTACAAACATTAACTACAAAAGTGACTGGAACCATAAAACCGCCCAAAAGGAGAGAAGATAGATGAGTGAATTTTCTCATTGGAATGAAAAAGGAAGACCAAAAATGGTCGATATTTCGAAAAAAGATGAAACGAAACGGACCGCTGTCGCCCAGAGTACCATTTTATTAAAAAAAGAATTGTACGATGCGATTCAAAATGCAGAAATTAAAAAAGGCGATCCTCTTCAAGTTGCGCAAATTGCCGGGATCATGGCAGCAAAAAAGACACCTGATCTCATTCCGATGTGTCATCCGATTCAAATTACAGGTGTCGATTTTCATTTTGAATACAAAGAGGCAAGTGACGGATATGAGTTGATCATGCAAGCTGAAGTGTCTTGTAAAGGAAACACTGGTGTTGAAATGGAGGCGCTAACCGCTGTATCCGCTGCTGCGCTTACGTTTTATGATATGTGCAAAGCGGTTGATAAAAGCATGATCATTAAAGACACATTTCTCTTAAGCAAAACAGGTGGAAAAAACGGTGACTATGTTGCAGGGAATTAATTTTTGGGGTTCTCCCATAAGGTACAGGAGTGACATGTAGAATGCATAAGAAAAAAGCTTTACCTGTTTTATTTGCTGTTATGTTTCTCGTCATGGTTGGCTTTGGAATTATTATTCCTGTTATGCCTTTCTACGCAGAAGAAATTGGCGCAACCCCTACTCAATTAGGGTTATTAATGGCGATTTACTCGTTTATGCAGCTGTTATTTGCGCCCATGTGGGGACGAGTTTCAGATAAAATTGGACGAAAACCTGTTATCATGATTGGTATTTTCGGACTAGCTCTTTCCTTTTTCCTATTAGCAATCTCGTCCACTCTTTGGATGCTGTTTGCAGCTAGGGTGATTGGAGGATTTTTCTCCTCTGCGAATATGCCTACCGTAATGGCCTATGTAGCAGATATTACATCAGATGAAGACCGTGGAAAAGGAATGGGGATCATCGGAGCATCCATCGGACTAGGGTTTATTTTCGGTCCGGCGATCGGCGGGATTTTTTCGCAGAATAATTTAAGTGTTCCCTTTTATTTAGCTGGATCATTATCGATCATTACCTTTTTCTTCGTCCTGTTCGTCTTAAAAGAATCACTAACAGCCGAACAACGAAACAACCAATTGCGTCAAAAAACACCTTTACGCAAAGCTCTTCAAGGTCCTGTTGCGATTTTATTTGTCTTGCAATGGTTTGTTTCTCTTTCGTTGGCTGGTCTTGAAGCGACTTTCGCCTATTTTGCTTATGAAAAAGCCCAGTTAGAGTCTGTTGAATTAGGGTATATTTTTATGATCATGGGTCTTGCCGGAGCACTCGTTCAAGGCGGACTTGTAGGAAGGTTAACGAAAAAATTTGGAGAAGGCTCTGTGATTCAACTTGGCATTATCATTTCTGCGATCGGATTTGCCTGATTTTGTTTATTGACAGTTTTCTAACAGCAGCCATTTTCTTAACCATTTTCGGAATCGGAAATGGACTCATCCGGCCAAGTGTCTCCTCTCTCGTAACAAAAGCGTCCCCTACGAGTTATGGACGAACAACCGGACTGTTATCCTCCTTTGATTCTCTCGGACGAATTATTGGCCCCCCACTCGGTGGCTTGTTATTCACCATTGCAGTCGGATTGCCGTACATCCTAGGAATCGCGCTAAGCGTCTTCGCTTTTATTTTGTACCGAGTGTATAAAAGTGGGTCACGGGGACAGGTTCCTCGACCCAGTTCAGAGTAGGAAAAATTGATTTGAAGTGCAACCTAGTAACGATGATCAGACTAAAAAAACGCTCTTAGTTGATTAACTTTGAGCGTTTTTTTGAGGTCCAGCTGTTACCCAAGTAAGAAGCTTAATTTACGCGGACATGAGTTCCGCTATTTCCTTGAAATCTAGCATTTTGAGCACTTTGGCGGACATACGATCCGCTATTACATAGATCCGGGGTGCATTTCACTCTTAAAACATGGAATAGCGGAACCTCTGTCCTCCAACACCGTAAAATCGCTGTTTTTGTCACAGATAACGGAACGTGAGTCCGCTTAAGCTGGGTCAAGGTACCTGTCCCCTTGACCCACCTCACTTGACGGGCTTGGCGTATATAATATAGCGGTCTGGTGCTGCTCCAACAAAGGTAAATGGATAGCAGGTAGATAGCGTTAAAATCTCATCCGGAGCGGTTGAGCGAATGACGGTGCGATCGTCTGCGTCCACAATTTCAGAGTCGTACATTTCGTACGTAAACTCCCCGTAAGGCATTTTGACAATAAATTTGTCTCCATTTTCTAGCTTTCCGAAGTCACGAAATACGGTATCTCGGTGTCCCGATAATAAGATTTGATCTTGTTGACCTGGAAGAACCGTTGACGTAAAATGCCCTACCCCACGGGCTAGTTCTTCTTCGTTTGTCCCTGAAATAATTGGAATTTCCTTTTCTAAACGAGAGATGTATAGAGCACCAATGACATCGCCTTCTTCTATTGTCATGTCGCTGGCACTTGTTATGCCTTCTTCCGGTTCTTCTAAAACCTTCTTTACTTCTGCCATCGACTCATTTTGCTTTGTGTATGTTTCATATAGCTCGTACCCACCGAATGCCAAAAAGCCTATGCCTACCAAAATAATTAACCTTGCGAGAATCTTCATAAGACTCCCCTCCCTCTTATCTCGATGCCAGTAAAAAAGGTAAAGATCAACTTTTTTCTGTGCCCTCTCGCTCTTCTACCTCATCTACTTTATTTTGCTATTTTATTTGGGAGATAGCAAGATATAAAAAATTTTTAGCATGTTATATATATCACCTTTAAGATTGCTTACTATTCATTGCATTACCGACACCTCTTAATGGAGTAATTACAATTTAGAACCTTTACTGTTGATATCATCCCTAGAAAAAAGGACCTGGTGTAGAAGCTCACTCCTCCATCAGGTTCTTTGGTTATAGACCTTTTAATTAATAATTCCATGCTGAACAATTTCAGCATTCACAGATACATCGATAGGGATCGTTGAGTAGAGGTCTGACCAGTCCTTTTTTTGTAAAACAGCTTTATGATAAGCCATTATTTCTCTTCCTATTCCAAAATAATCACAATTAGCTTCTTGGATCTTTTCAACCGTGGATTCTGCCAAAATTGACAATTGCTCGGTGATTTTCTTATTCAGATCAGCTATTTTCTCTTCATCAAGGTTATCAGGTGGAAATTCCGATACGTTAAAATAGACCGTTAAATGGAGTGCGACTCGAATGTCGTCGTGATCGTTTACCGCAACTTCCATACGCCGATCAAAGTCATCAACTTGGAGTGTTATATAATTTAAGGCTTCCATCACTTCATCTTTTTCAGCTATTTTGACTGTGAATTGGGCACTTTGATACATCGTATTATTTAAGAGGTTAGCCATTACTCCCTCTCTTGTATCCATTTTTCCCGTCATGATCTTTCCATGAAATAGAGCAACTCCACTAATGGACGACACACTCATGCCATTTGAAGAAGTAAGAGAAATGATTGGTAACATAAAGTCACGTCCTGGGTCAACCATAAGTGGACAAATATACTGAATATTCATTTTAGGAATTATTGATCGAGTTTCTGCCCCTTCTATTAGCTTTGAATAGTAATCACTAATTAATGGGTGGTTTTCAATATCTATATTTAGTGCTTCATGAGCTTTTCCTTCTGTGATAGCAATCTTAGCATTCAAAGGGGCACGTGGGTCTCGGTAATACAAATCAAGCATGGCATATAAATCTTCCTCAGCTAACACCTTTTCAACTAAAAGCACCCTTATTTTTGAGGAATCCAGAATTCCATCTACCGTATTATCTATATTGTTTCTAGATTCTCTAAGCGTATGACCGATGCCTGTAGCGATCCTTATTACAGGTGCTTCAGTATTTGTCTCTTGTTTCGGAATAGACACGGTCGTAGCAAAATTGCCATCTTCGGTTCGATCGATTCCTCCTATAAAGATTAAATTAGCATCCTTAATAAGAAATTGATCCCAACATCCCGTAACGATTAGAAAACTACTGACGATAAGTAATAGGCTAACTAGTTTTTTCAACATCTGTCTTCACCCGGTTTCTTTTAAAAATGACAATGTATAACGCTGTTAAGAAAGGAATGCCTAAAACAAAGAACAGCCCAACGTTCGTGATGGTATCACTCCAGTTTGCAATTGAAATGGAATTTCTCGGAATCAAAGCGATAAAAAAGCTCGGCACAATAATAAAAGGAACGGCTTTTTTATGATGTCTCATGGAAAAAAAGCAGGTTAAACCTATTGAAGCAATATACACATAACTTATTAACGTCGTTACAACAGATATAATCCATATCGCCAAAAAAACAATATCAACACGCTCGATTATCGGAAACGTAAAAGCCTTTAATAAATAAAGGACAGGTTCTGGTACCAATTTAATTTCCTCTGGACTAAAGAATAGCAAGCATATAAACGTTAAATACGTATAAATAACCGTTACGATAATATTGGCTAAACTAGCCGAAACAAACTTCTCTCTTTTTGTTCCCTTTACAAATGGCATGAGAAACAAGATCAACTCAAATCCAAGAACCGATAAAATGGCTTCCTTCGTTCCTTTAAATATATTAACTAATCCACTATCTCCAATCGGCATAATGTATCGTATATCTAAATGTGGATAGGCCGGGAATGTTAGCAAAATAATCGTTACTAATAAAAATGAAACTAATGTATGAAATCGTCCAATTACTTTTAATTTTTCTATCACCAAATAGTAAGCTAAAATCAACATCATTAAATTAAATGCCCAATTAGGAGTTCGTGGGAATGCCCAAATTTCAATAATGTAATTAAACAAAATTAAGGCTAAGCTACAAACAAAAATAAAATAGATGACATACCCGATTGTCAAAACCCGTCCTACATACTTCCCATACACCTGACTCAACACATCATAAAAAGAGGTTTTTGGAAACCAATTGGACAGGAACCAAAACAAGATAATAACGACCTGTAACACAACTCCAACACATAACATTGATATCCAAGCATCTGTTTTTGCTCCACTCTCGTAGATCGTGTAAGGCAAAGAAAGAATCCCTACTCCTATTTGTGTTTGAACGATAATGAACATATACTGTAAAGGCTAAGTGTCTCATTCTGATTACTCGCCATTTCTTGATCTTCCTTTGCGAACGGATTGTCTATATTTATTTTGAGGCCTTGCTGATTTAGGTCGTTCGTTCATCTTATTTAAGGGAGCTCTAAAAAAACTGTCCTTTAAGTCTTGCCAGGTTAGCGGGGCAAGGGGCGAAAAATAAGGAGACCCAAATGACTCCAACTTACATAAGTGAATTAATAAAAGGGTAAAGCAAAACGTAATGCCAAAGTATCCAAAGCTCGCAGCAGCAAACATAAAAGGAAAACGAATGACTCTTAATGTAGAGCTGAGTTCAAAAGAAGGAACAACAAAGGAAGCGATCGCCGTAATTGCTACAACAATAATCATAATATTAGACACGAGCCCTGCCTGAACAACAGCATCTCCAATAACCAAACCACCAACAATACCGATCGTTTGTCCAATTGGATAGGCAGACGAATACCTGCCTCTCGTATTAATTCGATTGTCAATTCCATTAGAATTGCTTCAATAATGGGCGGGTATGGAATTCGTTCCACCGAACTTTTCACAGGCAAAACTAGATCTGCGGGAATGACTTCAAAATGAAAGGAAATCGTCGCAATGTAAATGGCCGGAACAAAGATTGCAATTAAAAAACTAACCATCCTCAAAATCCGATAGAACGATCCAACAAAAAAACGACTATTATAATCATCAGGTGATTGATAGAAGGAAAAAAAACTTATTGGACAAATAAGAGCGGTAGGATCTCCGTCCGAAAAAATAGCGATACGTCCATCTAATAGATTTGCCATTACTCGATCAGGTCTTTCTGTATTCAACATTTGTGGAAAAGGGGAAAATGTATCATCCTCAAGATATTCCTCTATATAGCCAGGACTAAAAATCATATCACTAGAGATCGATTGTATTTTGTCCTCAACTGATTTGACAATGTCGGGCTTTGCTATATGATTCAAATACACTATTGCCAGTTTCGTCTTCGTCTCTGTACCTAACGTATGGTATTTAATAACCAAATTAGGATTGTTTACTCTTTTCCTAATTAAATAAAGGTTTGTCTGTAGACCTTCAACGAAACCATCATGAGATCCACGAACAATTTTTTCATTTTCCGGCTCTCCAATCGACCTTTCCATTTCTTTTCTTACATCAAACACATATGCTTGTTGTTCTCCCTCTAAAAACACAGCTACCTTTCCTTGGTGCATTTCTGATGGAAGTTTAGCGAGGTCTTGCACCTCTATTATTTCACTTGCATCAATGTAAGCCTTAATCTCACCCGCATCAAAATGAAGATTTCCAAGAAACAATTTATCTAACTTTTCATCATCTATAAGCGTTTCAAGAAAAAGACAAATTCCTTTTCTATTATGAAACAAGAATTCTCTCTTCTTTACATCTTCGGAAAAATGAAAAGCTTTTTGAATGTATGTATGATTGGCATCAAGATCTTTTGCTATGACAATGGAACTTTCTTCATGACTATTCATTCCCATACTCCTACCTATCACTTTTTTTTACTATTCCTCCCTTTTTTGTTGTTATTCAAAAAATAAACCTAGTCCAAAGATTATAGGTGAGGATCTGCCTCGTCTATATCTGATATCATCATTGGAAAAAATAAGAGCCACTGAAAAGGTCTTTTCACCTTTTCAATGACTCTTGCTCTTTCCC
The DNA here is from genome assembly GCF_000513095.1 of Halalkalibacter wakoensis JCM 9140. Taxonomy (GTDB): domain Bacteria; phylum Bacillota; class Bacilli; order Bacillales; family Bacillaceae_D; genus Halalkalibacter; species Halalkalibacter wakoensis. The sequence goes on along the minus strand of NZ_BAUT01000013.1, from coordinate 9,386 downwards.
GTCTAGTTACCGATACTCAAAATAATCAAAATGCGCTGCTATCTCCTGCCCACTTAAATCTTGAACACAAACACCAACAAATGTTCCTGTAAAGCGGATGTAATCTGCATCGTCATCAGATAAGTGACTAATGTCAACTCTTGGTCCAAGCTCCGTCCAGTCCCCTTTTCCATCAGCAAAATAAAATTGAAGCCATTGCTTATTGATGACGGCTTTTAATTTGGTTGAAGCAGAAGAAAGGGCAAAATCTTCTTCTAACAATTCATCGTACTTTCCGTATTTTGATTCAATGATTCCGATACATTTTCCCTTCTCCTCATGTTCAGTCACACGAAGGTACACATAATCGTCGGTATCATAATAAACGATCAAACCTGCCATTTGTTGAAAGTTCTCTGGCGCAAACATAACCTCTGTCTCCACCTCTGCTTCAACATGTTCCAACCTTCTAGCGAGAAGGCTTTGATGGTGAGTCGATTGCATCGATTCTCCGCCTTTTAACGTTAAGCAACCAGGCTTTTCTGAGAGAGAAATCCACTCTTCTGTAACAGGACGTCGTAAGGAATTCCAGTATTTTTTAAATGTACGGTCGTTAAAATCATCTTTGTTGCTTTCTAATTCAAATGGGTGCGCCGGCAAATTTGGAGCCTCTACTTCCATTTGCGGGTGCGGACCTCCCTCGACCCGAATCCAGTCATCCTCCGTCCAATAGCATTTTTGCAATGCTGTTTCTCGTCCGAGGATGCATTTTTTATCGACCACAGGTCTGGCACATAAATGGGCCATATACCACTCACCATTTTGCGTTTCGACTAAGCTCCCATGACCTGCCTTTTGCAATTGTGTTACATCCTTCTGATTGGACGTTAAAATAGGGTTAGTTGGGTCCACTTCATATGGGCCAAATAACGACTTCGACCTTGCCACCGTAACTGCATGCGTGTACCACGTGCCACCTTCTGCTGTTAGTAAGTAATAGTAGCCATTTCGCTTATACAGATGTGGTGCTTCTGTTACCTTTAATTCTGTTCCTTTAAAGATGTTGCGGATTGGACCGACCAGCTTTTGTTTCTCAACTGAATATTCTTGAAGGGCAATTCCAGCAAACGAATTCTTTCCTTTTCGGAAATCCCAAATCATATTCACTACCCACTTCGTTCCATCATCTTCATGATAAAGGGATGGATCAAAGCCACTGCTATTCAAATAGATTGGTTCCGACCACGGTCCTTCGATGTTTTCTGCTGTCACCAAATAGTTATGTGTATCCTTGAATGCTCCCATTCTACTTTTCACATCTGTATAAATTAAGTAAAACAGACCATCCGAGTAACTTAACGCAGGTGCCCAAACACCACCAGAATCTAAGTTTCCGATCATATTTAATTGGGATGTCCGTGTAAGTGGATACGTTAGGAGTCTCCAATTCACCAAGTCTTTTGAATGGTGAATTTGTACACCTGGGAACCATTCAAATGTCGAGACAGCCATATAATAATCATCTTCTACTCTAATAATGCACGGGTCTGGATGGTAACCAGGTAGCACCGGATTTTTTATAATCGCCATACATCTCGCCCTTTCTATTTAGATTGGACTTCTCTCTTTTGCTAATGCTTTTTGTCCAGCCTCTAACACTTCTAAAATGCGATCCACATCATAGACACTGCCACGCCACGTTCCCCCGCTTACCGCTTGAAGTGCTGCCCAAAGTCGCGTATCATCAGGTAACTGAGCATTTGGCTTCAACTCCGGATGAACGCTCCGTGTTTCTAACAGCTTTGTTGCTTCCACAACCGATAACGGCTTCTCTTTCGTGCCAATAAATTGAACCGTTCCTTCTAGTTGAACACAATCAATCACAATCTCGATCACATCTCCATCACGTACCTTCCCAATCGGACCATCTGCTAACGCTTCTGGTCCAATATGACCAATACAAGCTCCAGTCGAGACTCCAGAAAAACGGGCGTCTGTTAGCAAGGATACATGTTTTCCAAACGGCAAATATTTAAGAGCCGACGTAAGCTGATAGGTCTCCTCCATGCCCGTACCGAGCGGTCCTCCACCCATGACGACCATCACATCTCCTGCTTCGATCCCACCTGTTTTGATGGCTCTAATGGCATCTTTTTCGGAAGTAAAGACTTTGGCAACACCCGTATGTCGGTACACACCATCATCACCGATCACAGTCGGATCAATTGACGTTGATTTGATAACAGCTCCTTCAGGGGCAAGATTACCTGATGGGAAGGTCACAGTTGACGTCAACCCTTTTGCTTTCGCTTGTTGTGGCGACATAATTACCTCATCTGGTTGAATCCCATCTGCATCAACTAATCGTTTTTTAATAGCCGAGCGGCGTTCTGATTGCTCCCACCAATCTAGGTTTTCCCCAAGGGTTGCTCCTGTCACCGTTAAAACGTCCTCATGTAAAAGACCTAGCTTGCGTAAATGAAGCATCACCTCAGGCACTCCACCAGCAAGATAAGCTCGAACCGTCGGATGATAATCCGGACCATTTGGCAATACACTTACCAATCTTGGTGTTTTCTTATTGATTCGAATCCAGTCTTCAACAGTCGGGATGCTACAATTTGCAGCATGTGCAATCGCTGGAATATGAAGCAACAAATTCGTCGATCCGCCAAAAGCAGCATGAACAACCATCGCATTTTCAATGGCTTTGTCTGTTACAATGTCTTTTGTCGTTATTTTGTTTTTTTCCATTTCTAATGCAGCACGTGCTGATTGCCTAGCCATCTCTCCCCAAATCGGCTGACCTGACGGAGCTAATGCAGAGTGCGTAATCGCCATCCCAAGAGCTTCTGCTACAACTTGCGACGTTGCGGCTGTCCCTAAAAACTGACACCCACCACCCGTTGAAGCACAAGATACACAGCCTAATTCAGACGCTTCTTTTAACGTGATTTCCTTATTGGCAAATCTCGCTCCAATCGTTTGAACCTTCCCGGCATCTTCTCCAACTGTTGGTGGAAGCGTCACTCCACCAGGTACAATCACTGTCGGCAAATCATGAGTTCCAGCAAGAGCGATCATCATCGCCGGCAACCCTTTATCACACGTGGCTACACCAATAACAGCTTGCCTTGTAGGCAAAGAGCGGATTAACCGACGATAGACGAGGGCTGCATCATTTCTAAACGGAAAGGAGTCAAACATTCCTACCGTTCCTTGTGAACGACCATCACAAGGATCACTAACAAAAGCAGCAAAAGGGACCCCTTTTTCCTCCCGAATCTCTTTCGCTGCCTCTGCCATCAGCAGATCGACTTCCCAATGACCCGTATGATAACCTAATGCAACAGGACTTCCGTCATGATCACGAATCCCACCATTCGTTCCTAAAATTAACACTTGTTTCCCAAGTAGCTCCTCTGGCTTCCAGCCCATTCCAACATTTTGAGTCATCCCAAAAATATCTCCACTTGGCGACTCTTCTAGCATCTGTGCTGTAAGCGGCAATTGCCCGATCGGACCTCTAGCATGCGTTTGAACATGATATATGGATGGATCTTCCTTTTTAAAAACCGTATGAAGTGACATGATAGCCTCCGTAATGTTTTCGTCATTGTGACTTCCTTCTTCTGACTAAACTATTGCTCTCATTAAGCCCTTAAACCTTCGTCGTACTCGGAAGAATGTTGGCAACTTCTAATACATTCCTCACTTCTTTGATCTTCTCTTTACTTAAAGCTTTCGATGGTGGCAGAACGTAGGTTGAAATATCCATTCCACAAAGCTTCATTGCCTCTTTTACAACATTTACAAATGGGCTATCAATTTGATAAAGAAGGGGGAGAACCGCTAATTGCTTATACAAACGACTTGCTTTTTCTAAGTCTCCCTTTTGAAAAGCTTGATAAATTCCAACTGATAATTCAGGAGCAAAGTTTCCACTTGCCGATATAACTCCATCCCCGCCAAGTTGTAACGTATTTAACAAGTGATCATCAAATCCACACATAACGGAAAAATGCGGATGCTTTCCTTTTACGGTTAAAATTAACTCTTTAATGTGTCCTACCGAATCAATCGTGTCTTTGATCCCAACAATATTTTCATTTTGATCAACAAGCTTTAGCACCAAATCAGCCGTCAAATCTTGCTTCGTAAGGTTTGGAAGATTATAAAGAATGATAGGCAGGTCAATCGATTTAGCAATATCACCATAATAGCTTAATAGATTTTCCTCCGATAACGTCCAATAATACGGGTTGATCACAACAACTCCATCAGCACCGATCTGCTCGGCATGTACACTCAACTCAATCGCTTCTCGAGTGTTCGTACTTCCCGTCCCAATAAGGACAGGAACTCGATTATTCACATAGCTTATCGCAAATTCAGCCACTTTTTTTCTTTCATCTGTAGACATCTGCGAGAATTCTCCACCAGTGCCTAGAAAAAATAACCCGTTTACCCCTTGATCAATAAGAAAATCAATTAAACGACTCATTTGAATTTCATCGACTATCCCTTTTTCATTAAAAAGAGTGGATACAGGTGGGATTACTCCTTTAAATACTTGCTCTTTGCCCATGTTACTCATCTCCTTCTTTTCATTTGATCTTTTTTAAACAGTTTTATCATTATAAAACTGTGTGCTATTATTTAGACTATATTGATTATTATAGCACATCTAACCAGAAAGAAAACCCTTACAAATGGAATTTTCAGTAAAGTCATTCTTTTAAAAACGGTTCGTGCTAAGGTACAATGAAAAAAGGTCAAAATAAGATGAATATGAGGGTTGTTTATGCCAATTATCCAATCTGTCGTACGTGCTCTAGCCATTTTAGATTTATTTAACGAACAAACAACAGAGCTCAAAATAACGGAAATCAGTGAGAAAATGCAACTTCATAAAAGTACCGTTCATTCGTTGTTAAAGACGCTTCAAGAAGCGCACTACATTGAACAAAACCCTGATAACGGAAAATACAGACTAGGGATGAAGCTAGTTGAACGAGGAAATTTAGTCATTAGTACGTTTGATATAAGGAAAATGGCTAAAAAGTATTTAACGAGTTTATCAGATGAAACAGGACAAACGAGCCACCTTGGCATATTAGATGGAGATGCAGGTGTCTATATTGACAAACAAGAAGGAGAAAAAGCGTTAATTCGCTACTCTCGAATTGGCAAACGAATTCCCCTTCACTCTACTGCCATTGGTAAAATTCTGTTAGCCTACCAAACCGATGAAAATGTAGCGCAACTACTAGATGGATATAGGTTTGATCCATTAACCGAAAAAACGATTACGAAACAACAAGATCTCTTAAAGGAACTAAATGAGGTCAAAAAACAGGAATACGCAATCGATAACCAGGAAAACGAGCAAGGTGTCCGCTGCATCGCAGTCCCAATCAAAAACCATGAAAATGAAGTTCTTGCTGCGTTAAGCATTTCTACCTTAATCTCAAATGTAGATGACAAAAAGCTCCAACAATACATAGACTTACTGAAAAAAATAGGAACAAAATTATCTGAAGAAGTCCGATATGGCTATGTCCTTTAGCAAGGGGGCCTTCCCCCCTTTATTACAACTCTATTTCATTATAATAATAAAAAAGAAGGTATAACGAGTGGAGCCAAAATTAAAAGTAATATAATTCAGAAAAAAGGAAGATTAGATAGATTTATTGTCTCTTTTAAAAAATACTTTGTTTTCCGAATAAACAAAGTTTGATAAGATATATTCTGGAAGCGTTTTCTAAAAACCTATTTTATTAATGGAGGGGCTGTTATGAGCGTAAATAAATTAGCACACCGTAAGGCAAGCCAGACACTAAAACTGGTGGATGAAGCTGGTCAACCTATTGCAGGAAAAGACGTAACTTTTCAGCAGACAAACCATCAATTTTTATTTGGTTGTGGGATTTTTGAAGCAATTGAAGTGGCAAACAAAAGTGTTCCAGAAGAAAGACTAACATTTTTAGAAAACCAATTAGATCGGTTTTTAGATGTATTTAACTCGGCTACTCTCCCTTTCTACTGGGCACTATTCGAACCTGAAAAAGGAAAACCGCGTACAAATGAATTAAAAACCGCGGCACAGTGGTTAAAAGCAAGAAACGTATCTGTCAAAGGACATCCTCTTTGCTGGCATACCCTGACTGCTCCATGGCTTCTTAATATGAGCAACGAAGAAATTTTACAAGCCCAATTTGCTAGAATCGAACGAGAAGTATCTGATTTTAAAGGCGTCATCGACACATGGGACGTCATTAATGAAGTTGTAATCATGCCGATTTTTAATCAATACGATAATGGAATCACACGAATTTCAAAAGACCTTAGCCGTGTTGGAATCATTAAGGAAATGTTTGAAAAAACACGAGAATTCAATCCTAATGCGACATTGTTGTTAAATGACTTTAATACATCAATCAACTATGAAATTTTAATCGATGGATGCTTAAATGCCGGTGTGCAAATTGATGCGATCGGAATTCAGTCCCATCAGCACCAAGGCTACTGGGGTCGTGAAAAATTAGAAGAAGTGTTAGACCGTTTCTCTTCCTTTGGTCTGCCGATTCACTTTACAGAAAACACGCTAACATCCGGACATCTGATGCCTCCTGAAATTGTAGACCTAAATGACTACCAAATCCAAGAATGGCCATCTACACCAGAATTTGAAGAACGCCAAGCAAAGGAAATCGAAGAAATGTATTCGATTCTCTTTCAACACCCTCTTGTTGAAGCGGTCACAACATGGAATTTCAGTGATCACAACGCATGGCTAGGTGCGCCCGCTGGTTTACTCAGAAAAGATAATTCACCAAAGCCAGCTTATGATGTATTAAAGAAATTAATTAAAGAAGACTGGCATACCCATGTGTCGCAAACAACAGATGAAAATGGCATTGTATCATTAGAAGGATTTCTCGGTGAGTACGACCTTTTATGTGAAGATAAAAAAGCAAGCTTCAAGTTAGAGGGTCAGGGGGACAGGTTCCTTGACCCAGTTTTAGAGCTAACAATAAAGTAACTTATCAAGATCATATTTTGCTACCTCGTTTTTTTAGCATACGAGACTCTCGGAAACCTACGAGATTTTGTGACCCAAATAATAGCACGAAAAATAAACAAGAACAGCGGCATCATGCCAGCTGTTCTTGTTTTCTACTTTAAGCAGATGCCTGCTTTTCCCATTCTTCATCTGTTGGTGGAGACGTTTTCTCTACTTTAAAAGAAAGAATCAATGACACTAACGTTAACACGGCAATCATTCCAAATGCGATGATCGCTCCAAATATATCTGGACGAGCGATCTGTGGAAGATTCGTCCCAACTCTTTCGGCCGTCGTCATCGTTGTCACAAGCAATCCCGTTCCAATAGACGCTGACATTTGACGAATCGTATTGGTCACCGCAGAGCCATGTGGAATTAATTTTCTTGGAATTTGGTTTAACCCTGCAGTATTAACAGGCATCATTACCATTGAAAAGCCAAACATCCGAATTGCATACATAACTGTTAAATACAAAATCGACGTGTTTGTATCAATGAAAAGAAAGGCAAAAGTGGAGATTGTCATAATAATCAAACCAGGAATAGCCAACACCCGTGCTCCATAGCGATCAAAAATTCGGCCCGTAATCGGAGCATTAATCCTGTAAGCAATGCCCCAGGTAGCAACACAATTCCTGCCTCAACTGCCGTAAATCCGCGCATGTTATGCATATATAACGGAATAAGTGTCTCAAGTCCAATAAGACCTAAAAATCCAATACTGCAAATGATCGTAGAAAGAGTAAACATACGCGCCTTAAAAACACGAAACTCCAGCATCGGGTGTCTCAACCCAAGCTGACGTTTAACAAACACATAAATCAATAACGCTCCAAGAAGCAAGAAAATGATCGTCTGCGGATTTCCCCAGCCATTATTTCCCGCACTCGTGAACCCGTAAAGAAGCCCCCCGAACCCAAATGTAGATAACATGATGGAGACCGGATCAACTTTCGGATTTTTTAACTCAGTCACATTTCGCATCGTAAAATAAGCTAAAATCAACATCAGTAAAGCTAAAGGAATAATCCCATAAAACATATAGCGCCACTCATAAGTTGTAATCACCCAACCGGACAACGTTGGCCCGATTGCTGGTGCAAATGAAATGACAAGACCAATGTATCCCATAGCTGCTCCCCGTCGTTCTACTGGGAAAATAAGCAAAAACACCGTCTGCATTAACGGAATCATTACCCCTGCTCCCATCGACTGAATAATCCTACCGGTAAGGAGCATTGGAAAAGTGTTTGCCATTGCAGCAAGTACCGTACCAATCGTAAAGATTCCCATTGCCGAAAGAAAAAGCTGCCTCGTCGTAAATTTTTCAATTAAAAAAGCAGAGATTGGCACCATAATCCCCATCACGAGCATAAACACAGTCGTTAACCATTGCCCCGTATTCGCCGTAATATTCATTTCTTCCATAAGCGGAGGAATCGCTGTAATCATAAGCGTCTGGTTCAAAACAGCGATAAACGACCCGATAAGCAACAACCCTGCAATCAGCACCTTACTATAATTCTCTTTCTGTTCCATACAAAACTCCTTACTAAGCTTTTTCTATCTTTAAAAATGCCAGTTTCATTTTTTGAAAGCTAACCTTCTATCTATAAGTATATCTCAATAAATATATTTCGCAATACGAAGGATATGCCCTTTACTTTTTTGTGGGTCATGGGGACAGGTTCCTTGACCCTGGGTCATGGGGACAGGTTCCTTGACCCACCTTATAGTCAAATGCACCAAATTAAGTGATCTAGAATACTATACGTTAAATTAAATGAACTAGAGGTGGAAGAAGTGGTTTCATATATGGATTATACATCCTCGTCAACACGACGTAAAAGTGTATTCTCTTCTTCTATTCCTCCAATTTTCAAAAAACAAAAATAACGGTTTCCGTATCAAAAGAAAAAAGACCAACAACCGTTGATCTTTTAGGTTCAAACATATTCATCTGTCATTAAGATGAGCCATGAAGGACTCGAACCTTCGACCCTCTGATTAAAAGTCAGATGCTCTACCAACTGAGCTAATGGCTCTTGCTGTATTCATAGTCATTATGGTGCGGGTGAAGGGAGTCGAACCCCCACGTCATAAGACACTAGATCCTAAGTCTAGCGCGTCTGCCAATTCCGCCACACCCGCATAATTCCATGGTGCCGGCCAGAGGACTTGAACCCCCAACCTACTGATTACAAGTCAGTTGCTCTACCAATTGAGCTAGGCCGGCAAATAAAAATGGTGGCTCAGGACGGAATCGAACCGCCGACACATGGATTTTCAGTCCATTGCTCTACCGACTGAGCTACTGAGCCACAATAAAATTTTAAAT
>NZ_BAUT01000014.1 GCF_000513095.1 Halalkalibacter wakoensis JCM 9140 | reverse complement strand
ACGCGGAGCCGCTGCCTGCTTTTAAGCTAGAAGGAGAAGCCGTCTGCGGACTTTTACCGATATCGATGAATCACATCAACTCCACCTGTCACTTCAAGGACTGTTCCTGTAACCATATCGGCATTTTCATCACACAAAAACAGAATTGATCTAGCAATATCTTCTCCAGTTCCAGACCTTCCGATCGGTGTATCACTATCCGGTTGCTGTCTTGCCTCTTCTATCGTTGCTTCTTTCATAGAACCTAAAATATTTCCAGGACAAACCATGTTGGCAGTGATGCCAAATTCAGCTTCTTCAATCGAGACGGTCTTCATTAAGGAAACCAATCCTACTTTTGCCGCCGCATAAGCAGAACGATAAATCCATCCAGGGGCACTGTTTGCTCCTTGAAAACCATATGTAACGATCCGACCATATTGTTGGTTGCGCATGATTGGAACAACTTTTTTTAGTAGATGGTAAACTGCGCTTAAATTTCCTTCAATCATCTGATACCATTCATCTTCTTCATAGTCAATTAGTTTCTTTCTTTCAAACACATACGGACCAGCGTTGTTAATCAATATATCTATTCGGTTAAAACGAGTAAATGCTGCCTCTACCGCTTTCTCAATGTCTTCTTTTATTGTTACATCTGCTTGTACAAATTGAAGTCGGTCTTCGTATTGACTCCATTTTGTTTTCAATTTTAAAACAGCATCTATGTCGCTCCGGTACGTAACGGTTACAGAATGTCCTTCTACAAGCAAAGCTTCTGTTACTTGTAAACCTAACCCCTTTGTGCCTGCTGTTATAAAGGCATGACGCATCTTTACCCCTCCTCACCCTTCTTTTCTCTCATAAATGATACTATGTTTTTCCTCTATAGTAAAAAAAGAGACTACTTCATAAGCAAAATGTATTTGCTCTGAAATAGTCTCTTTAACTTGAGACAACTTAATACTTTGTTTTTTCGTATTGATGCTCCATCTCGTCTTGATGACGCTGCTCGTGCGTTCCTTGACTATAGGAATCCATTACTTGCTGGTGTACAGACATTTCGCCTTCTGCATCATATACGTGGTTTGACAGTTTATGTTCTTTCACTTTTGACGTCCCCCTAACTAAGTATTCGATCGCTTACTTAGTATTGGCAGACTAACCAGTTTTATGTGCTTAAAAAGTCGGAGCTTACATTAAGCCTTCAAACATTGTGCCGCTTTTTCTAAAGCTAGCTTCACTTGATCAAAACCTGTTCCACCTGCACTGTTCCGTCGAGCCACAACTGTTTTTGGATGTAAGACGTCAAAAATATCTTCCTCAAATAGACTACTTGCTTCTTGGTAATCTGAATAAGGTAAGTCTAACAAAAAGACCCCTTTTTGAATGGCAACAAGAACGAGTTTTCCAACGACTTCATGTGCCTCACGGAAAGGCATCCCTTTTGTTGCTAAATAGTCAGCAAGCTCCGTCGCATTAGAGAAGTCTTGATGAACCGCTTTTTCCATCGTATCCGTATTTACTGTCATGGTTTCAATCATACCAGCAAATATGTTTAAAGAACCTTTTACTGTTTCAACCGTATCAAACATGCCCTCTTTGTCTTCTTGCATATCTTTGTTGTATGCAAGCGGAAGACCTTTAAGAGTTGTAAGAAGAGAAAACAAATTTCCGTAAACCCGTCCTGTTTTCCCACGGATCAACTCAGCCATGTCTGGATTTTTCTTCTGTGGCATAATGCTACTGCCTGTTGCAAAGGAATCATCCATTTCAATGAATTGAAACTCTTGTGTTGACCAAAGAATAAGCTCTTCACAAAGTCGTGATAAATGCATCATTAAAACAGAAGACGCACTTAAAAACTCTACAATAAAGTCCCGATCACTTACAGCATCTAGACTGTTATGATAAATATCATCAAAGCCAAGAAGTTCAGCTGAGTAAGCCCGATCAATTGGAAACGTTGTCCCTGCTAAAGCACCAGCTCCGAGTGGGGAAATATTTAACCGTTTCATGCTATCTTCTAAACGACCGTAGTCACGCTCGAGCATCCAAAAATACGCAAGTAAATGATGAGCAAATGACACAGGCTGCGCACGCTGTAAATGCGTGTAACCAGGGATTAAGGTTTCAACATGTTGAGTTGCTTGATCATAAAGCGCTTGTTGTAACTTTTTGACAGCACTCATAATTTCTCTCGTATTGTTCCGTAAATAAAGATGCATATCAGTTGCCACTTGGTCGTTACGACTTCTTCCTGTATGAAGCTTTCCTCCAACTGGTCCAATTTCATCAATAAGCATTTTTTCAAGGTTTAAATGAATATCCTCTTCGGAAACAGAAAACTCTAACTCTCCATTTTTCGCTTTTTCACGTAGAGTATTGAGTCCAGTTTTAATTTGTTCAACTTCATTTGCAGGAAGAATACCACACTTGCCAAGCATCGTTACATGCGCAAGACTTCCCTCTATATCCTCATCTACTAATGCCTGATCGAAGCCGATCGATGCACCAAATGCATCGACCCACTCCTCAGCTGTTTTTGTAAAACGTCCGCCCCAAAGCTTAGCCACTACTGAGTGACCTCCTTCTTCTCTTTGTTCACCATGCTGTTTACTTTAGTTGATAAACCCCATAACGAAATGAAACCAACCGCTGCACTGTGATCGAATTCATCATCCGTTGAGTACGTAGCAAGTTTTTCATTATATAAAGAGTAAGGTGATTTACGTCCTTCAACGATCGCATGACCTTTAAATAATTTCACACGAACAACACCTGTTACTGTTTTTTGCGTTTCTGTTAAAAATGCTTGCAATGCTTTGGTAATTGGAGAAAACCAAAGACCATCATAGATTACTTCAGATAATTTCTTAGAAATCACTGGCTTAAAGTGTGCCACTTCTTTCGTTAATGTAATATCTTCAAGCTCTTTATGTGCTTTAATTAACGTCATTGCTCCTGGACACTCGTATACTTCACGAGATTTAATACCTACAAGACGATTTTCAACGTGATCGATCCGTCCAACACCATGCTTACCAGCTACTTGATTTAATTCAAGAATTAACTGGTCTAACTGATAAGACTTACCGTTTAACGTAACTGGAACACCTTGCTCAAAGCCAATTTCAACAATCTCAGCTTCATTTGGTGTATTTTCAAGAGAGTTCGTTAACTCATATGCACCTTCTGGAGGAGTTGCCCAAGGATCTTCTAAAATTCCACACTCATTTGCACGTCCCCATAAGTTTTGGTCAACTGAGTAAGGATTATCCAAATCAATTGGAATTGGAATATTATTTTTCTTCGCATAAGCGATTTCTTCATCACGAGACCAGCCCCACTCACGTACTGGAGCTAATACTTTTAAGTTAGGATTCAATGCTTGAATGGATACTTCAAAACGAACTTGGTCGTTCCCTTTTCCTGTACAACCATGCGCTACTGCTGATGCACCTGTTTGTTCAGCGATTTCTACTAGCTTCTTAGAGATAAGCGGACGAGAAAGTGCTGATACTAATGGATATTTCTCTTCATACATGGTATGTGCTTGTAGAGTTGGTAAAACAAAGTCTTCTGCAAATTCTTTTTTTGCATCAATAGAGTAAGATTCGATTGCACCTACATCTAATGCCTTTTGTTTAACAAAGTCTAAATCTTTTCCTTCCCCTACATCTAAACCGACTGCAATAACATCGTACCCTTTATCTGCTAACCATTTAATCGCAACTGATGTATCTAATCCACCTGAATATGCTAAAACTACTTTCTCTTTGCTCATCTCTCAAAACCTCCAATGAATATTAATACTTAAAATATTATTTTTATACATCCTTATTCAAAAAAATGAGTGCGATACTTGCTTGCACTTTTTGCATAAAACCAAACACAATTCTTATTAATATTCATTACTTTAACAGGGGTGATTGGTTTTGGCAAGTAAATTTTTTCTTTTTTTATTGTTTTTCTTACCAATTTTATTTACCTTCTTATAAAATAAAGAATGAGGTGATTCTATGAGTGTTGTATTCAATTTTGATGCACGACTTGGTCTTTCGATTCCGACCATTCAAGGTTCTTGGACCGAACTTGATAAAGAATATCAAGAACATATATTAGCAAAGTGGGAAACCATTCGAGGAACCATTCCTGATCGCGTAAAAATAATCGAAAAACAAATTGAATCCGTTCATCTCCAACTTACTTCTGAAGAAGACTTCGAGCGCTCGTGTCAATTAAACTTAGAGATGGCTGAACTAGCTTCCATTATTAATGATTTATGGATTTGGTTTCGTACGACACCTACTGTTACTTCGGCAACTGCCTAGTAATATCATAGTACTGAATCGTCATATGTTGCCTGTTTCGTTTAGATTTTTATGAGATTGCTGTTTTTTTAACTCTTTTCTCAAGTTGTTCTTGCTATATATAAGTGTAATTGAGCGGAAGGTACTTGACTCCTGCAGGAAAAGAGAAGGGGATCACTAGCCTTGCAGAAACAGGATTTTTCTAACATAAGTTAGTGGGTAACCAGCCGCAGGGGAATGACACTCCGCTTTCCGCGGGTGCCCGGTGAGCCTCCTTGGCTGTCGCCTGCGGGGTCTCACACATGGGTCACTGCTCCCGCAGGAGTCTCCGTGTCATTCCCCTGCTACGGTTACTTTTACTTATCTTTAACTTGTTACTCTTTTTCATTTAAAAGCTTTATTATTCTCTTGAGGATCATCGCATATTTCTTCGTAGCCACTTGTTTTGCATACCAAACAGACCGGAGGATGATGCAATTTTTAACCCCTTTCAATGTTTTAACTCACTATTTTCCGTTGCAAAAAGTTCCATTCAAAAAAGGAAAAAGCTTCTCAGCTTTTTCCTTTTTATAGTTGCTCTATTAAACGTCTTTTTTGGTAAAAGTGCTGTCCGACTTCAATTACTTGTTGGGAGAAGCGATAATTCATTCCTGCGCCAACTGCCATTCCTACTAATGGCACTCCTTGAATTAACTTTTTGCGTAACATCATAATGACAAAACTTTTTGCTATTTGTTTGGTGAGTTGCTCAAATATCGAATCTTGCAAAATGGCGTCATCTCCATCATAAAAAACATGTTCACGATTTTGTTCTCCCACCTCATGGAGTAACTTGTCCCACTCATTTGCTTGATGAGTTTTAGGGGTCGTTGCAACATAGAATAATTTCAACAAATTCATTAGCTCCACAGGTCTTCGAACATCATAGCCGTATACTAAAGCGAGATGTTGTAAAGAACGTAGCTGAATAACTGCTAGTGCAGGCAAATCGGCAAGTAGTAGAAACGCCCCTCCCATTCCTGTTAACCCACCTTGTCCAAGTGCAAGCAATCTTTGTTTTGCCATAAGCTGATCTGCTAAGTAGTCCAACTGTTCCAATGGAAGCTCCTGTAAGTCATCAATAGATGAGACTGTTGGATCAAAAGTACGAGCATGGGAGATGACTCGCTTTTTTGTTTCATCATACGATCTAGAATGATGTAGCCAAGCTTGTAGATGAAGTAAACATGTATCCATGGCTTCTAACCATTTCTTTTTTCTCTGGTCACCGAGTTGATTGAATACTTGTTCCGTCCATTTACTATAGGTCGTTTTCACATCACTTGATTCATAAGAGAAAAAATGATCTTCCCACTCTTTCACTTCGTCTAAGCGCTTTTGAAATTGGTCCATGTTCCTCATGTTTTATCCCTCTTTACTTCTTTTGTCAAGATTTGTATATACTTTCCTTTTTAACATAGGAGAATACGTCCATGTTTCATGGGCAGCTTCTTGTACGGATTCAAGAGCTTGTAGCGTAGCATTTAATTGTTTGATGTGTTGAAAAAAAACAGCTTCAGCTGTTTTAGGAGAAACCGTACTACCGTAACCTTGACTCGTATCTCCGTATTGACTTGCTATACAATGCTTTACCGCTAATAATTCGTGGTTGCCTCGTTCGATTCCTGCCTCCTTTGCTGCATCTTGCACAAGTTCGAGGCTTAACGCAATATGTCCCATATATTCCCCTTCCAAAGAATATTCAGGAGCAATGGCTTCAGTGAATGTTTCGGTCTTCCCTAGGTCATGAAGAAGACACGTGGCAATCACGATATTTTTGTTTACATTTGGATAGAGTGGTAACAGAGAAATGGCGGATTGGGTAACATGAACAATATGGTCCAGTAAACCCGCGTAGTATGTATGATGATAATGTTGCGATGCAGGAATCGTCGTTAGTCGTTCTCTTAATTCTTTCTGACTGTATAATTGTTTAATGATCGATTGAAGTGTTTTAGATGTAACCTCTTCCATCATATATCGTAGATCCTGCCAAAGCTCTTCTCTTTGCACTCCTTCTTTGGAAATCAAATCTCCTACTGTGATTGGATCATCTTCTGTTGCAAGTCGAATTCTATGTATCGTTAACTGCCATTTACCACGATAAGCCCCAACTTTTCCTTCGACTTTTACAATTGCTTTACGCAAGAATTGCCCTTTTTGTTCATCCGTTATATCCCATAACTTAGCACGTATGATTTGGTCATTTTTTTGTAATGAAAAGTTCGCATATTCACTTCCATTTGCAGCTCTTTTAATTTCTCTTTCTTTTATTACAAAAAAGGTTGTAATCGTTTCTCCCTCTTGCAACCGCACCATTGCAATCCCCCCTATTTGCTCTCTCTCCATTCTATGCGCTTTAGAAAGTTTTAGTCTAATCATAGCTTTGTTACCACCTAAAAGCAAAAAGGGACTGTCTCTAGCTTTCTGAGACAATCCCACGTACATTATTTTGATAAACGAACTGTATCTCTTGCAATCATTACTTCTTCATTCGTCGGAATGATGATAACTTTAACCGGAGAATGAGGGTAGTTAATAAACGCTTCTTTGCCACGAACTTTGTTTAAGGCTGGGTCCCAATAGACTCCCATAAATTCAAGGCCCTTTAATACGCGTTCACGAATAACATCACTATTCTCACCAATTCCAGCTGTAAAGATGATTGCATCTACGCCACTCATTCGAGCAGCATAAGAGCCGATGTATTTATGGATACGAGACGTGAATACTTCTAGAGCTAATTGGGCACGCTCATTTCCTTTTTTAGCTTCCCCTTCAATGTCACGTAGATCACTTGAGAATCCTGAAACTCCTAATAATCCACTACGCTTGTTAAGAGTATCTAACACTCCGTTTGCATCCTGACCTGTTTTATCCATAATGTAAGGAATTAAGGCTGGATCGATGTTTCCTGAACGAGTTCCCATCGTTACACCAGCTAAAGGAGTGAATCCCATTGACGTATCAATGGACTTT
Organism: Halalkalibacter wakoensis JCM 9140; assembly: GCF_000513095.1. Lineage (GTDB taxonomy): Bacteria > Bacillota > Bacilli > Bacillales > Bacillaceae_D > Halalkalibacter > Halalkalibacter wakoensis. The sequence continues at coordinate 67,877 of NZ_BAUT01000014.1, read as the reverse complement.
CCGCCTTCAATCGCTGCGATACTAGCTCCATTTCCTAAGTGACAAGATAATAATCGTAGTTGTTCAATCGGACGTCCTAGAAGCTCTGCTGCACGTTCAGATACATATTTATGTGAAGTCCCGTGGAACCCATATTTACGAATTCCAAATTTCTCATAATATTCATATGGCAAGCTGTATAAAAAAGATGACTCAGGCATTGACTGGTGAAATGCCGTATCAAATACTGCTACTGCTGGTACATTTGGTAGTACTTCTTTAAACGCCTTAATTCCAACGATGTTCGCTGGATTATGTAATGGAGCAAGTTCAGAAACTTCTTCAATTCCGCTAAGAACTTCATCAGTAATTAAAACAGAATCATTGAACTTTTCTCCTCCATGAACAACACGATGTCCAATTCCATCAATCTCATCTAGTGATTCAATAATACCTAAATTCGTTAATTTTTCTAGCAACGTTTTTACAGCAAAAGCATGATCAGGAATATCTAATGTTTCGGTATTTTTCTCCCCATTTACTTCAATTGTAAATACGCCATCCCCTAAGCCGATACGCTCTACTAACCCTTTTGTTACAATTGTTTCTTCTGGCATATTTAATAATTGAAATTTCAATGAAGAACTACCTGCGTTAATTGCAATGATTTTTGCCATTCTAATTAACCACTCCTTTTTTCTTCCTCTATTTTCTTCTTTTTACCTCTTCCATTTAAGCACCACAAATTTCTTATTTCAAGCTAATTCGCCTTTTTTCTACTATTTTCAGCCGTATTCTTTATTTTCAGAATTGAAATCGCTTCAATAAAGGGTGTGACCTTATTAGTAAGATCACACCCTTTGTCTTATTCTATACGTAGCTCATCTTTAAACCACTTATTAATTTGTTTCATCATATCGGAGAGTGCCTCTTTTTTACTGAAAGATGGTAACTCTGCTAATAAAGCTTGTTTCGGTTGAATCGTATTTTCTCCTTTTTTCTGAAGAACGAAGATGCTTTTTCCAAACTGCTCCGATTGAAACATCGTTTTTGGTAGTTGTAGCAATGCTAAAATATTCGTTTCACCTTTTACAAACTCATGCAACTGTTTAGCCTGATCACTTTCAAAAATGAAATTTGGAACAAGAAAGAACAAAAAGCCGCCATCCTTCGTTTTGTTTATAGCTTGTTCAATCATTAAATGGTGAATAAATGAATGGCCTTCTTTTGCACGTAAGGCGTATTCTGCAGCAATTTCATCTTTCGGGTAGTAACCTACAGGTAAATCTGTTACAACGACATCAACTGGATTATAGGAGATCGGTTCGATGCTGTCTTTATGAAATAGTTGAAGCTCATGTTTTTGCAAATTTGCGCTAACAAAAGCTAACTTCACTAATGTTTCATCCACTTCAAAAGCCGTTACCGACAGTGGAGCGGTTACTTGATTCATAAGAGCATGTACTAAATTTCCAGAGCCTGCTGCCATATCAAGGAGATGTATAGACTCTTCGCGTTTCCCAATAACTTTGTTCACCAAATAACTTAAGAATAAGCACACTGTATCTGGCGTCATAGAATGATGTGGTTGCACAGCCCCTTTCATCCCCTTCAAGACAGCAAGCTGAAACGCCTTCCGTATATCTTCATTTGACAGCTCCTCTAGGTTCAGTGAATCAAGCTTATCTAAGAGCCAGTTCTTTTGCTCCATGGTAACATTCTGACACACTTCTTCTCTAAAGAGGTTTTCTCCAGCTTCCGCTAGCCCTTCTAAATAAGTAAGGTTTTGAGCTTTTTCTAAATAAGCTGCCGAGTCATCTAAATATGTATAAAGTGATTCCATTTTTGTATTAATCAAGTTCATACCCCTTTCTCTCCACTCATCCCACTATTTTAACAAATTCCCTTTCTCAATACTACTTATCCACCTTGTTCGGAAAGTTTCAAGAAATTTTTAACAGACTTTGGAGTTTTCTGGTTTATGTGGTCCTTAAAAAGAGTCTTTTAGAAAAAAATGTCCTAAAGGCTTTTTTAAACCATTTAGGACATTTTTGCTCTCTTATTTAGCTGCTTTGGCTGCTTCTACTGCAGCCTCATAGTTTGGATGGTTTGTCGCCTCTGAGACATATTCAGCATAGGTGACAACATCATTTGAATCAATTACGAATACAGCGCGTGCTAGTAAGCGTAATTCTTTAATAGCAACTCCGAACGCTTCTCCAAAAGAAAGATCACGGTGATCAGAAACAGTTTGCACATTTTCGATCCCAGCAGCTGCACACCAACGTTTTTGAGCAAAAGGCAAATCAACACTTACTGTTAAGACTTGCGTATTTTCAAGACCTGCGGCTTCTTCATTGAATCGTCTTGTTTGTTGGTCACATACACCTGTATCAATAGAAGGAACAACGCTAATTAGTCGAACTTTTCCTTTTGAATCAGCTAACGTTACTTCTGACAAATCATTTGCAAGAACAGTAAAATTTGGAGCTTTTTCTCCAACTTTCACTTCTGTACCTAGTAGTGTTACGGGATTGTTTTTAAACGTAATTTCTGCCATTGTGATTCCTCCTCAAAATATATGTACGCTTCTTATCTTACATGACCTTACATAAACTTTCCAGCTAAGTGCTTTATTGTACGCTGCAAAAAAAAAAGAATGGGGCAGCCCCATTCTTAAAGTGATTGGTTATTATCAGTTGTTGTTGTGCTAGTAAAAGTAGTTGTTGTATCTGTATTACCTTGAGCACCACTTGTACTAGTACCACCTGAGTTATTCCCAAGCATTTGTTGAATCTTCTCAACAACTTGTGGTGCAAAATCAAGAAGTTTTTCATAAAGGTGAGTATTGCTATCAAGGTGCACCATCTTTACACCTTCACTGTTCACAACTAAGAATGCGATTGGCGTAATGGATACACCACCACCGCTACCTCCACCAAATGGATGCGTGTGCTCTTCTGTACCACGTTGTTCAATAACAAACTCACTACCACCAGCAGCAAAACCAAAACCGACTTTTGAAACAGGCATAATTACACTGCCATCAGGAGTTTCTACTGGGTCACCAACAATCGTGTTTACATCGACCATTTCTTTTAAATTTTCCATAGCTGTTTTCATTAAACCTTGAATTGGATGGTCTGTCATGATTGTTTCCTCCTTCAACTTTTACATATTTTTTTCAACCGAATTTGTTTGAGACATTTTCGGTCTTCTTCTCCAATGCTTAAGTAGCATTAGACCTGCAAGGATAGCATGTCCAATTCTGAAAGAAAACATGCACGAAAGATACGTATGAGAAACCATTGCCTGAAAATGTGGATCAACAGATAACTTCGGCATGAACTTCATTCTCATATAATTCCCAATAAGACCAACAATATTCCCTTTTACTCCCCAAATCGCTCCAGCAAGTTGTGCAGTGTGTGCAGCATCGCCAACTCCTATATCGGTGTGCCATGTAAATGAATTCACACTAACCTTTTTTAAAAACTTTTTTACGATTTTATGTAGGCCAACTACATGATCTAAAAAATCTTTTAACCATCTGAAATAGTCATGTAATAATTCAGGAGTGACAGGTAAAGCCTTTTTCGTTTCCATTCCAGCAATTTTTTGCTCTTCCTCTACAATGAGAGAAGCTGAATCATCATCTACTTTGATGACTGGGGCAGAAAATGAGTAGACCTTCATTCCCCAAAAAGTTACTTTCGCTTCAAGTAAATCATCATCTTTGTTATGTTTATAATCTACATAAATTTTAATTTTTGAAGCTGCAACAATGATAAACAATAAAATTAATGCTAGTATAACAATCGTCCAAACCATACAATACCCCTCTTATAAAGATCGATTGTATTTAGTTTCTCCCTTTTTATACAGAATAAACCTGCCAATTTTGGCAGGTTTATCTAACTTACTGAAAATCTGACAGATCATCTCGTTCATGTACGACAACCGTATCGGCAATCATATCATGAAGCCTCTTTTTTCTTTAGTAAAAGCAATCATAAGATAAATCGCATATAGTAGAAAGAAAGCTTGATGAATAAAGCGTCCGAACCCTTCTCTAAAAACAATTTGTGTCCAGCTTAATGGTTCATTTTTTGACGATCGTACACGAAGTCCCATAACCATTTTTCCAATCGTCTGCCCGTATAACTTTGTCATAATGGCAAAATACAAGAAAAAAACCATTGCGCTCAAAATGGTATCTAACGTAAATGGACCTATGGAGAAAACTCCACTTCCATTTGTCCATCTCAAAAGAGGATAGACGAGTAACCCATTTAATGAGAACACGGTAATCATATCAAGAAGAAAAGCCCAAAGTCTCATCCAGAATCCTGCATAATAGTAAGATTTATCTTCATTCTCCGCATGTATCGTTTGACTGACTTCAGAAGAAGGGAGAGTTTCTTGAATCATACGATGACGCAAGCGGCCATTGACAACACGTTTTCGTTTTGTGTGCAATGACGGTGACGGTTCCACTACCTGACTCATTGTCTTTCCCCCTTAATCTGTGTAAATGTATTTTAAACTTGGTGAACGGTTGGTCGAAAGAATGCGTTCAAGTGTTGCTAGTTCACCCGTACCACTTACCAATTGCTTCAATGATAAGGATAGGAATCCTGGCAATCCCAAATGTGGTTCATATTGAATGACGTCAAAATGTCCAACATGTTCTCGCATCAAAGTGATGGTATCATCTAAACTTCCTAATTCATCAACTAAATTTAATTCTAAAGCTTGATTTCCGCTATAGATACGGCCATCACCAACAGTTCGAACTTCTGCTTCCGTCATATTACGACCTTCTGCAATAACTCGAACAAATTCATCATACGACTCATCTATTAACGACTGAAGAATAGCACGATCGTCTTCTGTCATTTCTCTCGTTGCTGACATAATATCTTTGTAAGGGCCACTTTTAATCGTGTTAACTCTTACACCATAATTTTCTGCAAGTTCTGTTACATTAATGGATTCCATGATCACCCCAATGGAACCGGTAATCGTTTGAGGGCTAGCCACAATTTTATCCGCTGGAGCCGCTATGTAGTATCCACCTGAAGCGGCCATACTGCCCATAGACACGTAAACAGGCTTGTCATATTCCGTTTGCGCTTCAACTATCTTCTCATGAATTTCAGCACTTTCAACAACGCCACCACCAGGGGTATTCACACGAATAATGATTCCCTCAACATTCGGATTTTTCCCAGCGTGTTCAATCTGAGATAAGAACATTTGATGCCTATAACCTGTTGGAGCAAAAAATCCACCATCTCCCGTATCTTGAATAGCTCCATTTATTTCTAGAACAACAATTGATCCTCCAAATTCATCTCCAGATTCAAGCAGATGTTCCGTCCAATCTTGACCAGGCGCACCCATAAAAGAACTTGTATTAGAGAAAATCATTGCTGTAACTGCATTCACTGCAAGAGACGCAACTAGTAGCATTGCTACGGCAATTAACGCCAACCACCGCTTTCGACTCATCCCCTCACTCCTCTACGTTCAATTTTTCGTTTCTTTTTCCTAAACAATGGTTATGATAACATAAAATTGATAAAAGAACATTAGAGAGGATGAGTCGTGTGTCATCAAGAACGAACTTGTATTTATCTTATAAACGCACAAATGAAATGGAAGAACTTGTAAATCCTTTAAAAGCACTAGCTGAAGAAAACAACTTTACTCTCGTTACAAATGTAGAAGAAGCAAATATCATCGCTAGTATTGGTGGAGATAATGCTTTCTTACAAGCAACTAGAAAGACAGGATTTAAACAAGATTGCCTTTATGTTGGAGTTAGTACTGATTCTCTCGGATTTTATACAGACTTTTCAATTCAGGACATGAAGCAAATGATTCATGCCTTACAAAATGAGGAAGTCGAAGTACGCCGTTATCCAATTTTAAAAGTGACTGTTGATAATGAAAAACCGTTTTATTGCTTAAATGAGTGTTCTATACGCTCCAATGTAATCAAAACGTTTGTAATCGATGTTTTCATTGATGATTTACATTTTGAAACGTTCCGCGGAGACGGAATGATCGTTTCGACCCCTACTGGAAGTACGGCTTATAACATGTCTGTAAATGGTGCGGTTGTAGACCCAACGCTTTTATCACTACAAGTAAGTGAAATTGCCTCATTGAACAACAATGAATATCGTACATTAGGAACATCGTTTCTTCTTGGACAAGACCGTACGCTAACATTAAAAGTCGTTCAGGATGGCAATGATCATCCTATTATCGGTGTGGATAATGAAGCCCTTAGTATTAGGCATGCAAAGCAATTAAAACTTCAGTTAGCTGAACAATCGATTAAAGTACTAAAATTAAAAAACAATTCGTTTTGGGAGAAAGTACAGCGTAATTTTATAAAATAGAATTGAATAAAACCTTTTTTGGGTATGTTGTTCTTCCTATATTCGTTCCATTGCGCTACAGCCACTCGCTTTCCGCGGGGAGGTGGCGAGCCTCCTCGGCTACGCCTGTGGGGTCTCGCCCCTACCTCTATTTCCCGCAGGAGTCGAGTGACTTTCGCTCCATTTCACTATGAGAAGGAACCTTCTTCAGAGCAACAATCTTAAGGAAATCCTATGTATATCCTTTTAGACACCGAATAGATAAAAAAGGAGCTGTTCTCAAAGGTTGTTTTCATAACCTTGGACAGCTCCATTCTTCGTTATTTTTGATACATAATCGTGTTGTCAACAACGGTCATTAGTACATTTGTTTCGAGTATGTCGTCTGGGTCAATTGTGAATATGTTTTGGTCAAGGACGGTAAAATCGGCGACGTATCCTTTTGTGATTTTTCCTCTTTCGTGTTCTTTTTCAATGGCGAATGCGCTTCCTGATGTGAACAATTGTACAGCTTCATATGGAGTCAGTTTTTGCTCTGGTAAATATCCGTTATGATCTTCGCCTATTCGTTTTCTTGTAATGGCGGCGTGGATTCCAAGCAATGGATCTACTGGCTCAATCGGTGCATCAGAACCCCCTGCACAGTGTAAGCCATGATGAAGAAGCGTCTTCCATGCGAAGGATTGTTTGATTCGTTCTTCCCCTAAACGTTCCATAACCCACGGGAAATCAGAAGCAACAAATCTTGGTTGTAAATCAAGAATGACTGGCAGCTTTTTCATTCTTTCAATTAAAGTATCATCTACAACTTGTACATGTATTAAACGATCTCGCCCTTTTAAAAGTGGGTGCTTTTCTAAAGCTGTTAAAGCCATGTTAAGTGCTGCGTCTCCTATAGTATGAATTGCAACTGGACTCTCTTTTTCACGGGCTTGTTTTAAAAGGTTTTCTAAACTTTCTTGTGAATGAATCGCCACACCAGATATGGATGGATCATCTGTGTAAGGGCTCTGTAAGTATGCCGTTCTTCCTCCAAGGGCACCATCGGCAAATATCTTCATTGCACCAAGTTCTAGAAATGGGGTTACCTCACCTGTTTTATACCCTTCTCGTTCCATTTCAGGTGTTGCTTCATGATGGACAAGAAGATGTGCTCGAAACTTTATCTCCTCGCCGTCAATTATGTTTTTAAATTGATCAAACGTTTGTTTAAAACCATTATAATAATGGAGATCTTCCGTATGACCACCTACTAATCCAACTCGAAACAAGTCATGGATTGCCAAACCTAGAGCCTGAGCCACATATTCATTTGTGACATCCGGAATGACTTCTTTTACTAAATCCGCTGCTGTATCAAGCAGAAATCCTGTTGGCTCACCTTGATTATCTCTAACAATGACACCACCAACAGGGTCTTCGGTGTCTTTTGTTATTCCCGCTAATTTTAAAGCTTTTGTATTTACGAGTGCGGCATGTCGACATACTCGAGTTAAAAACATCGGCGTATCTGGAGCAATCTCATCTAGCTCAGATCGATGGAAGATCTTTCTATCAGGAAAATTGTTCTCATTCCAACCATCACCGAACAGCCATTGATTTTTAGTTGTTTCTTTGTATTTTGCTTCTAATAATTGCTTCATTTCTTCTGCCTGTTCTACGTCGGATAAATCGAGTCGAATTAACTTTTCTCCATGACCGATAATATGTAAGTGGCTATCAACAAAGCCTGGATAAACAAACGCACCTTGTAGGTTAATCTTTTTTGTGATGAGTCTCCCATAGCGCTCTTCCAATTGCTCTTTGTTTCCGGTCCCTTCAATGAACCCGTCTTTAATATAAACAGCTGAAATTGTTTCTCCTTCTTCTTCCATTGTGAAAAATGTCCCATTAAACCATAAAGTTCCCATAACGTTCCTCCTCAACATTTCACCTAATTAAACGACAGTTTTATGTAACCATGTTAACATCTATTGTTATTGTGTATGATTCCACGTCATATTTCAAATAAAGCAAAAAGAAGAGAAGGGTGTTGAACACCCTTCTCCAAGCCATCATATATCTAATTACTGGATGCTTCCACCCATTTGTTGTTCAGCCATTTGCACTAGACGCTTTGTGATCTCACCACCAACAGAACCGTTAGCACGAGAAGTAGCATCTGCTCCAAGTTGAACACCAAATTCAGAAGCGATTTCATACTTCATTTGATCTAAAGCTTGTTGTACACCAGGTACAAGAAGCTGGTTTGAATTACCGCTGTTGTTGCTTGCCATGTTTCTCACCTCCTTCTGTACTCATAGAATGAGTAGGAGAGGCTAAAAACATGCAAAAACGTAACTGGTAATTTGTGAGAATATGAAATAAGCCTAGAAAAGATCGTCTATTTCTTTATTAACTGTTGCACTTGTTAGGTGTAATTTCTCTGTCTTCTCCACTGCATCGTTCACATATTGATCAACGTCAATGAATTGCTCAACTTTATTAGCCTGGTCTCTTTTCGGTCTTGTTTTTGAATCAGGCGGAAGAAAAATCGTACAACAATCTTCAAAAGGCAAGATAGACGTTTCGTACGTATCGATTTTCTTTGCAATATCGATTACTTCTAGCTTGTCCATTGTAATCAATGGACGAATGATTGGCAAGTTCGTCACTTCGTTAATCGTATTCATGCTATGCAACGTTTGGCTTGCTACTTGTCCAAGGCTTTCTCCTGTTGCAAGAGCCAGTATTTTACGCTCATTTGCAATTTTTTCACTTATACGAAGCATAACCCTTCTCATGATCGTCATTTGCAAGTTGCTCGGTATATTCTTATGAAGATGCATTTGAATATCTGTAAACGGAACTAAATGAAGTACAACACTGCTGCCGAATTTCGTTAATGATTTGGCGAGATCAATGACCTTTTGTTTGGCACGCTCATTTGTGTATGGTGGGCTATGAAAGTGAACAGCCTCAATTTTAGCTCCACGTTTCATCGTTAAATATCCTGCAACTGGGCTGTCAATTCCACCAGATAACAGCAAGAGTACTTTTCCACTCGTACCAACTGGAAGTCCACCTGCTCCTTCATAAAAACCAGATGTTACATACGTTGCTGTCTCACGCACTTCCACCCGAATATCAACATCTGGATTATGAACATCTACTTTCACTCCATTTGCATGCGCTAAAACATACCCACCTACTTCACGATTGATTTGCATAGAATCAAGATGAAAAGGTTTGTACGCTCGTTTTCCAGTTATTTTAAATGTTTTCACATGATCATGGTCCTCTAAAACCGTTAGTGCTGCTTTTTTTATCTCTTCAAGATCATTTTCAACTTTGATGGCAAGGCTAAACGAATGAATCCCAAAAATATCTTTTAGCTTTTCAACAACTGCTTCATGACTTTCACCATTTAGTTCAATCACAATCCGTCCATACGTTCGTTTTATTTTTAAGTTAGGAGACGCTTTGAGACTCATTTTTATATTTTGCTGTAATTGTTTTTCAAAAATAGAACGGTTTTTCCCTTTTAATGCTATTTCTCCAAATCGAACAAGTATATGTTCATATGTCATGAATGAACTACCTCCAATAATTGCGGTACAATTCGTTTTAACTGAATCATCAGTTGATTAATTTCTTCTTTCGTCGTTTCATTTGAAAAACTAACGCGAACACCAGAGCTCGCCACTTTCTCACCTAATCCCATTGCTAGGAGCACGCGACTTGGTTCTGATAACTTTGATGAACAGGCCGATTTTGTTGATACATAGATCTCTGATTTGGTCAGCGATTGGACGAGCACTTCTGGTTTGGTACCAGGTACGGAAAAATTCACAATATGCGGAGCAGCGTTTTGGGCTGGACTATTTAGCTGGATACCTTCTAATGAAGTCAGCTGTTCAGTCAGATACGCTCTCAATTCGTCCAAATGGCTAGTGTCTTTCTCAACAGCTAAGCGTAACGCTTTTGCCATTGCAACAATTCCTGCGACATTTTCCGTACCAGCTCTTACACGATGTTCTTGTTCTCCTCCATGAAAAAGGGGCGCTATCTTCACACCTTCTCTTACATATAGAAGGCCATTTCCTTTCATTCCATGAAACTTATGAGCTGAAAACGTACATAAGTCTACACCTGCTTTTTTCAAATCAAGAGGAACTTTTGAGACGCCTTGAACATGATCAACGTGGAAAAGAACGTGTGGGAATTTCTTCAGCAGTTCTCCTGTCTCTTCAATAGGAGAAATACTTCCCGTTTCATTGTTAACATGAATCATCGATACAAGAGTCGTATCAGGACGAATAGCCTTTTCTAAGTCACGAACCTTTATTTGACCTTGCTGATCTACAGGTATATACGTTACATCGAACCCTTCTGTTTCAAGCTGTGAAAAAGCTTCAAACACCGATGGATGTTCAATCGTTGTTGTAATAAGATGTTTGCCTCTGCTTTTTTTGGAATAAGCCGTTCCTTTAATCGCAATATTGTTCCCTTCTGTTCCACCAGAAGTAAAAATGATCTCACTTGATTTTATGTTAAGAATTTGAGCAATTCGAGTTCTTGATTCCCCAATTAATTTTTCTGCTTGCAATCCTAATGTATGAAGAGAAGATGGATTTCCAAAATAAGTTGATGCAACTGTTGCATAGGCTTCCACTACTTCTTTATACGGTTTGGTCGTTGCGGAATTATCTAAATATATCATCGCATACTCCCTCCCATGACTCATTATCGTTCTACGCACCCATATATGTTAGCACAAAATCCTTAAATAACAAGGTATATTATGTAGATTGCCAGTTATTCACTGCTCCATTAAAAAGGGCTGCTACTAAAAGGTTATGTATCACCTTCTAGCAGCAGCCCTGCTTTGTTCCTATACTGGCATATATCCTTTGACAATCTCCAATACATTTGGTTCATATTTTTCAACCGCTTGAAGAGCACACTCTAGTGCTTCTTCGTACTCATATTGTCTAAAGCGTAATTCAGCTTCTAGCAATCCATTGGCTACTTCTTGTGAGCGACTGCGAAAACGATTCCCATATTGAATAACCAATTCTGCTAAATCCGCTTGTTCCACTAAATGGAAGACAGATTCTTGGTTTTTCTTAACGATCGATTCAGCTTCTTGCACAAGAACAGTCACACGTCCAAGTTCAAGTGGGATTTCAGAAAGTTGCTCTGTTGCCCGCATTAATGCCTCTTCTGCACTTTCCAATTGAAGCAATGCATGCTCTGGCAATCCCGGGATGTTGCTTTTCTTAATCGTTCGATGGGTTTCTAGAATGATTTGTTTTAAAGATTGTATCGTTTCTTTAGCCTTTAGTTCATCTTCTCTTAAAGCGAACAATGTTTCTTTTTCAGATTCAATTTCACCTGCTAGCTTGTTCATATCATTTTGCCACAGATCGACCATTTCACGGATAGATGTGTACGTTTGTTTTTGATGATCGGCTGCATCTGATAAAACAAATAACTGATTCGTCAAATCATGAGCTTGTTCCTTTATTTGCTTTTGTGCATTTAGTTGTTCCTTTGACACAAAATAACTTTTTTGAACATCAACGGTTTCAGAAGCCAACTGTTCTACTTTCTCTTGGTTTTCTTCCACCTGATTAGCTAATTCAACCAATTTCGATTGGACATACTGTTTTGATTCAACTTCATACTCTAACGTGTCATATAGCTGTTCAAGTCGATTTGACAAATCAAGAAGTTGATCTTCTACTCCATCACAATCCAGAACGACAAGGGCCTCTTTAATCTTAACCAATTCCTGTTCCATAACTTCGATGCGAGAAAGAAGAGAAAATGGTTCAAGCTGATAACCTGCTTTTTCCATTTCTACCATTCCATCGCGAATTTCTTTTATTTCAGCTGGAATTTTTGTTTCTACTTGAACAAGTAATTTCGGGTACTCATCTAACAATGTCTCGACACGGGCTATTAATTCTTGTGCTTCGACAAGAAATTCCCTTGCACTTAAATAACTTCCATCTGCTGTAGCTTGATCAAATTGTTCAAGCAATTGATTCACTTTATCGACATCTTTATCAAACGCTACTAATCCAGGTCCTAAAGATCCACGTTTCTTTGTAATAGCCGAGCATAACTCCTTATAAGCAACACGAACTACGTCAATTTCAGAGCGATTTTGCTCTTCACTTTGGACAAGCCCGTGAACATCTTCTAACAATGTTTTAATTTGCTCTTCAATACTCGTTAAACGTTTGTCCGTTAATTCGAGCTGCTGCTTTGCTTTGTTAAATCGATTTTTCGCCGCAAAGTCCTCAATATCGAACAACTTCTCTTCAATATCTGGCAAGATGCCTCCGACAATTTCATCCCATTCATTTTTCCATGTTTCAAATTTCTCTTCTGTCTGGCCCGACATGTGCAAATGCTTTACCTTGCCAATCTCATCCGGGATATCTCGATTCAAAATCCCATTTTTCCAATCCTCAAGTCGATCGACTTCTTTGTAAATTCGTTTTCTCATAATCGAACTAATAAGTATGAAAATAGCAATGAAAGCTATTAATATATATATGAAATAATAAAGCATATGAGGACTCCCTTCTTTGCTCAATAGTCTGTCCATTCAAATTTAGCTTCTTGTTGTTTCGGCAAAAAAAACAAAAATCCTCTATTTTTGACAAATTTGTCTAAGATTTTTACGATTTCGATAGTTTCTATGATACCATGAAATGGCTAGTTTGTATTCAATTAATAAGCTTTAAATTCATAGTTTTTTTAAAATGAAAATTAGATTTAAGAAACTCGCTTTTACCAACGTTGGGGGGGAAATAATGATACACGACGGTCATATACATAGTCCATTCTGTCCGCATGGGACAAACGATTCATTTGAAAAATATTGTGAACAAGCTATCGCATCCAATATACAAGGAATTACGTTCACTGAGCATGCCCCACTTCCTCGTTCCTTTACTGATCCTACCCCTTTACAAGACAGTGGGATGAAGTGGGAAGATTTATCAAGGTATATTTCAGAAGTAAATGCATTAAAACGTTACTATCGTAATCACTTAAACATCTACGTGGGACTAGAAGTTGATTATATTGCTGGATTTGAAAAAGAGACAATTGAATTGTTAAATGAGGTAGGGCCACAGCTAGATGACAGCATTTTATCTGTTCATTTTTTACAGTTAAACGACCGGTATGTCTGCATTGATTATAGTCCTGAAGTTTTTGAAGAGGCTAGTATTGAGCTTGGTTCTGTAGAGGCTGTATACAAGCGTTATTATGAGGCTGTTCTGCAATCCGTACAGGTGGATCTAGGTGTCTATAAACCAAAACGAATTGGCCATATGACACTTGCGAGCAAGTTCCAAAAAAAATTCCCGGTCAAAAACGATTTTTACGATGAAACAATGACGATTTTGACTGGAATCAAGAAAAAAGGATATGAACTCGATTACAATGGCGCTGGGTGTATCAAGCCATTATGCAAAGAGCCCTATCCTCCTGAACAAATCATTAAAAAAGCGATTGACCTTTCTATTCCATTAGTTTATGGCTCAGATGCCCATCAAGCTCGTGCATTATTAAGCGGGATTGATCAATTATCCCCTCTAGCTACCGTAACAAAGCCTCAAGCCATTTTATGAAATGGACCTAGGTAACAAAAATGTCGTTGATGTGTTGTGGCTATACTCCTGTGGGTTCTTACAAAGCCATAAATCAATCCAATGCTTAATATGTTTCATATATCTTTCAATAAAATATGGTTCGGTTGTTGTGATTTGATATAATTCACTTAAATAATGGGGAGACTGAAATGGCATGATAATCATTGTTCGTAAATGGATAAGAACAAAATCAAGTGGTTGTTTCCGAAATTCTCCCTTTTTCATGCCGTTATGAATTAGAACTTCAAAGTCATGCTTTTCTTTTCGTAGATAGGTCGACATTAACTCTCGGACTAAAACAGAATCCATTGTCATTTCACGATGCACCATACGTGCAACGAAATGATTAGCCGATTGATACTGAAGCAATGATTTTATGAGTGACAGCAATTGATCTTTCACGGTTCCTTTGACATGCTCTAATTCAGTTTTAATGATCGTAAGGTGCCCTTCCAAAAATTGAATCATTAATTCTTCATACAAGCCTTTTTTTCCACCAAAATGATAGGAGACAAGAGCGACATTGACGTTAGCTTTACTAGCGATATCCCGGACTGAAGTACCATCAAAACCTTGCGTATAAAAAAGTCGAACAGCAGCATCAATAATTCTATCTTTCTTTGTTTCCTTCATAATGGTAGACCTCCTTGTTTATCCTCTCTTATAAAGTTCGTGTTAGTTGGTCATTATCCTCTATAAATCGCTCGACAAAACTTTCATGTCACCTTGCAAAATTCGATCCTTTTCACCTCTTTCCCCTTTACTCTTTCGAACGAGTTATTTTTATTGTTCTTTTCTGTCTACATCATGTTAAAATGGCAAAATAGATTTTGTAATATGAAAGGAACGATAATATGTTTGAAAAACTTACGTATAGTGGTAACCTTCAACAACAATATGAGACGTTAAACAAGCAATTAGATTCTTTGCTTGCAGGTGAGGAAAGTCTAATTGCAAATCTTGCTAATGCTAGCTCCCTACTCAGTCACTTTTTAGACGATGTTAATTGGGTTGGCTTTTATTTAGTAGAAAATGATCAATTAGTGTTAGGCCCATTTCAAGGCTTGCCTGCATGTGTACGCATTCCTATTGGCAGAGGGGTGTGCGGAACGGCGGTAGAAAAAGAGGAAACCATTCTTGTTCCAGACGTTCATCAATTCCCTGGACACATTGCTTGCGATGCAGCCTCCCGCTCAGAAATTGTCATTCCCGTTAGACACAAAGGTACAATTGTAGCTATTCTTGACATAGATAGTCCGCTAATCTCGCGGTTTACAGAAGAAGATCAGGCACTTTTAGAATCATTTGTAAACGTGCTTGAAAAACATTTGGCGTTGTAACTGAATGCCAAAAAGGGAGGTGTGATTTAGCTAACTCACACCTCCCTTATGTTATTTCACAACAACACGGTTTTTTCCTGTTTCCTTTGCAACATATAAGCCTTGGTCAGCTAATGTAAAGAGTTTTTGCAAAGAGCGCTTTGAATCGTTATTTGTCCAATACGATAGACCGATTGAGACCGTTACTCTAGGACTCGTTTCTAGTTCAACCGCGCGTAAAATACGATAGGCAATGTCGAGACCCACTTCGATTTCAATCTCAGGAAAATAAATCGCCAGCTCTTCCCCACCCCATCTTGCGGCAATATCATCATTTCGGATGTTTCTTTTTAACACATTCGCCACTTGGATAATGATATCATCCCCAACTTGATGCCCGTACGTATCATTCACTTTCTTAAAGTTATCAATGTCGAGTAAAAGAAAGGTTCCTTGATTCTCTTTCATTAGCGACTCTTGAATGCACTCATCTAAATAATTTCGTGAATACAGCCTTGTAAGGTGATCTGTAATCACTAGCTTCTCTAGCTCCTCATGAAGCATCGAATTGGTGAAAGCGAGCGTAGAGTGGTGAACAAGAGACTGAAGTAATTTAAAATTATCAAAGCTAAAGTGATTGGTATTCCTATGAACGGCAATCACGACACCTTTTAATTCTTTGTTCTGAATCATCGGAACGGCCAGGACTGATTTAAAGCCCTGAAGTACATTAACATCTTGTAAGTCGGTATCACCAATAAAAATCGAATCTTTCTCTCTTTTTATTTTTAGCATGAACGACTCAAGGTCTATATGAACTGATTTTTGGCAGAACAACTCCGAACTTCCTTCTAGAACAATAAATTCTCCATTCGTTTGGAAAATAAAAAAACCAACTTGCTCGGCACCAAATGATTCTGTAATTTGTTGTGTCATAAAATTAATGGTATCTGACAAGCGTAAGTTTAAGTTTAATTGATGTGATGTTTCATTTATTAGCTGTAAATCCCTAATAAGCTTTCGACTTTGTTGAAACAATTCTGCATTTTCAAGAGCGATCCCACCCGTATCAGCTAACATTTTTATAAAATCAATTTCTTCTTTTGGTATATCAGAATACCCGACTGTCTGTATCTCCATTACCCCGTATACCCCTTGTTTCCCCTTCAATGGAGCATACAAGAAAATCGTTCCATTATCAGCTTCATGTTCAACTTGAATTCGACCAGATAAATAAGCTTGTTCTGCTTTTCCGTTACCTTGATCCGATCCATACATAAACGGTTTAATAGGCAAGTCATCTTTAGCCTTCCACTCTTGTGAGATCAGCAAATGGACAAGGAAACTTGGATAAACTCGTTTAATCGCCGCTACAATCTCCCCTAAGACTTCTGCAATATCCATTGTGGAATGAAACTTCTTCGTAACCAACATTAAGATGTCTTTTCGCTTCTCATCTTCATTCAACTTTTCCTGCTCAAAGCCTCGTTGAAAAAGTGGCACTAATTTATTAACCCAAGCCAATGAGGAAGCATGTTCAAGCCTACTAAGGATGAAAACAATTGCAGCTACAATTTCCCCCTCAAGTACAATGGGAAAAATAGCAAACTTCCTTTCGTCAACTTCACCTGTTAATTGTTCCGCCTTTAGAACGACTGCATTTTCTGTGCGATGAAGTAAAAGCGCAGCTAGATCTTTTGTCAAAACAATATCAGAATGAAGCTGTTGAGCGGATGAACCTACCGGGCTAAGTTTTTTTTCCTTATATTTATAAATCACAAGCTCATAGTCTCTTTGCTTTTTGGAACAACATTCAATAAAGGACCCAGCTAAACGGCTAAACTCCATTTTGTAATTAGCTTCTAGTAATAATTCTTCCGTTGTAATCTCGTATTTTGTATCATAAAGAGAGGAACCAATCCCGTTTGAAAGTGCTTCAACATATTGACTAATAAAGGGAATGGATTCTGTTGTACATTGAACAATGACTCCCAAAAATAAAGTTTCTCCATTTTGATCCGCTACAATAGGGACTACAATTTGTCGATAGTCTTCATAAGGACTAGAGATCGTTTCCGGGATGAAATGTTGGTGAAAAAACGTCTTAGCTTCTACTAATGACTTCGGGATGTAACCTATTTCATTTATAGAAGTGATGTTCGTTTCAGTCGCAATAAAAAATACAGCCGGTGTAAAAAATGACTGATTTGCAGAAATTCTCGCAACGACTCTACGTAATATATCTTCATATTTGTTTGAAGCTTCATATTTTATATAGCCATTCATTCTCAAACACCACACAATCGCATAACTAGTCCAAAGGACCTAGTCTGATTAAAATTCATTGAAGGGTCTAGCTAAACATGCTTTCATTCATGAACTACTCTTTCAAAAAGGACTATGTAACGAATTCATTTAAACTAATTCCTCTAACTATATACTATAATTATACTATGCTTTTTCCCGATTTGAGAGTAAAAATTTACATTTTTATGTAATCATTATTCTATTAGTTCCTTTCTTGACATATACATTTGATTTTCATATAATATAATTTGTGTGAAATAAGACAGCCACGGTAAACACACAATGTTCCATCATTTTGTTCCTCGTGCGGCTGCACATAAACGAGGTGCATCGTGTAACTTCTTGCTGTCGAAGCGAAGATGCATGAAAGCAAAATGAACATTGTTTGAGATTACCCACCGGTTGTTATTTTGCAACATCAAAATAACAAGGAGGAGTCAAATTATGGCTCGTTATACAGGTCCATCTTGGAAATTATCTCGTCGTTTAGGAATCTCATTAAGCGGTACGGGGAAAGAATTAGCAAAACGTCCGTATGCTCCAGGGCAACACGGTCCAAACCAACGTAAAAAACTTTCTGAATATGGTTTACAACTTCAAGAAAAGCAAAAGCTTCGTCACATGTACGGAGTAAACGAGCGTCAATTCCGTCGCATCTTTGATGATGCTGGTAAAATGACTGGAATTCACGGTGAGAACTTCATGATTCTTCTTGAGTCTCGTCTTGATAACCTAGTTTACCGCATGGGTCTTGCACGTACTCGTCGTGCTGCTCGTCAATTAGTTAACCACGGTCACATCGTAGTTGACGGAAGCCGCGTAGATATTCCATCTTACCGCGTAAAACCTGGTCAATCAATTGGTGTTCGCGAGAAGTCTCGTAACCTTGACATCATCAAGGAATCTCTTGAAGGAAACGACTTCGTTCCAGCTTATGTAACATTTGATGCTGATAGCTTACAAGGAACGTACACTCGTCTTCCAGAACGTTCTGAGTTACCTGCTGAAATCACAGAAGCTCTTATCGTTGAGTTCTACTCTCGTTAAGCTTTATGAAAAGCCAGTCCATATGGACTGGCTTTTTTCGTAAAGAAAAGTAAAAGAGGTTACTCCATTAGACTCTAGCCTTGGCTCATGATTTTAGTTTTTCTTCTATTATATAGGATAGGCTAAGATTTTAAGTCCAACTGCTCCGGAAGCAATTAACCACATAAAAAGAGTCAGAAGATGCTCTCTTCTGACTCTTTTTTGGCTTTTGACCTCGTTCCTGTCAGAAGGTGCCCTCTCTTCTGACTCCTTTTGGGCTTTTGACACCTTTCCTGTCAGAAGACACCCTCTCTTCTGACTCTTTTGGGCTTTTGGCTTCTTTCCTGTATTCTGTCCTGTTTACTTCGTCAGCTTCATAAATTTCCGCTTGCCAACCTGAAGAATCATTCCATCTTCAACTTCGACTTGGAGTTGGACATCCTCAACCTTTTCTTCGTTGATTTTTACCCCACCATTTTGAATCATTCTACGTGCTTCTCCTTTAGATGACTGCATGTTTAGTTCCACTAACAAATCAACGATCCAGATTGGAGACTCTCCTTCCCATTTTGTTTCAGGAATATCTGTTGGAAGTGAACGTTTTTGGAAGACCGTTTGAAAATAATTTCTTGCTTCTTCAGCTGCTTCTTTCCCATGGTACATTTCAACAAAAAGTGCACCCAGATTCATCTTTGCATCACGAGGATGTACACTGCCATCCGCTAAATCAGCTTCTAACTTCTCGATTTCCTCCATTGGTAAATCTGTAGCTAGTTTGTAATACTTAATCATTAACTCATCTGGAATCGACATGGACTTACCGAATATTTCATTTGGCGCTTCATCAATTCCGATATAGTTATTTAAAGACTTAGACATTTTTCTTTCGCCATCAAGTCCTTCAATGAGCGGTAGCGTTAAGGCAACTTGTTTTTCCTTTCCGTATGCTTCTTGGAGTGTTCTTCCCATCAGGAGATTAAACTTCTGATCCGTTCCTCCAACTTCGATATCTGTATCTAAAGCTACAGAGTCATAGCCTTGCATTAATGGGTAGAAAAATTCATGGACAGAAATAGGCTGGCCTGATTTATAACGTTTTTCAAAGTCATCACGCTCTAACATTCTAGCAACGGTCATATTAGCAGCGAGCTTTACAACATCTTCAAACTGTAATGGCTTTAACCATTCTGAGTTGTAATAGATCGTTACTTTATCCATATCAAGAATTTTCCCATATTGTTCTACATAGGTTTCTGCGTTCTTTTTCACTTCTTCATCTGTTAATTGCTTGCGGGTTTCAGATTTTCCAGTTGGATCACCAATCCGTCCTGTAAAGTCGCCTATTAACATTTGGATTTCATGTCCTAGCTCTTGAAACTGACGTAATTTATGAAGTGGAACCGTGTGACCAATATGAACATCCGGTGCAGAAGGATCCATTCCTAATTTGATCTTTAAAGGTTTCCCTGTAACGACCGACTTTTCAATTTTCTTTCTAAAATCGGCTTCAGGTACAATCTCAACGACACCACGTTGTAAAAATGCTAGTTGTCGTTCCACTTCTACTTGTTGTTCTTTTGTTAATGTAAATTCTTTTTCCATCATCAATACCCCATTCTCATGTATTTATATAAAAGAAAAAAGACCTCTCCCCTAAAAAAGGGACGAGGTCTTCGCGTTACCACCCTTGTTGAAGAGAATAGATGAATCTTTTTCTCTCCCACTTCATTACATAACGGTAGATACCGTTCTTCGCTTATCACAAAGAAAGCTCCTGACTGTAATTCATCCGTCACTTATGTACTAATTCGCACCTACCATTAGCTCTCTTGAACAGGGAAGTGAAGATTACTTCGATCATTCAACGCTTAACTATTTACTTTTTTAAAGGAAACGTCTCAGTGTTTCTTTTTTACCACAATCAACCACCAATGTCAATCTGCCTGAAACCATATCGTCTTTCGACACCATGTGATATAATATTTACTGAAAATGGGAGGTTTGCTATGACTACTAACGAACGATCGTTTATAGAAAAAATAAAACAGATACCACGTACATTACATGAACGAAAAGTGTTTAGAAACATTGGCATTACATACCAAGTTTTTTGGAACTTATTTCTCGTTTTTTTAATATTAGGATGTATGTCACTCTTCTTTATTGGCGGGACGGCAGCAGGCTATTTTGCTGCACTTGTCAAGGATGAGCCATTGCGCGGACCTGATGAAATGCGTGCACAAATCTATGATTATGAAGAAACAAGTGTCGCTTATTTCGCTAATGATGTTTATTTAGGTGAATTGCCTTCAGATATTGAGCGCTATCAAGTATCTTTAGACGATATCTCCCCTCACTTAAAAAATGCACTCATTGCGACAGAAGATGAATACTTTTACGAACACGAAGGTATTGTACCAAAAGCCATTATGCGTGCAACGTTTCAAGAATTTGCGAACTCTTCTTTGCAAACAGGCGGAAGTACACTTACCCAACAATTAATAAAAAACCAAATCCTAACAAGTGAGGTTTCTTTTGATCGAAAAGCAACTGAAATTCTGCTTGCGATGAGATTGGAACACTTCCTAGAAAAAGATGAAATTTTAGAGGCATATCTAAATATAGTTCCGTTCGGCCGAAATTCATCTGGGCGGCAAATTGCCGGAGCTCAAGCAGCTGCAACTGGAATTTTTGGGGTTGAAGCTAGTGAACTATCAATCCCTCAGGCAGCCTATATTGCCGGATTGCCACAAAGCCCTTTTGGTTATACACCATTTTTACCGGGTGGAGAAGTTAAGGAAAATCTGGACCCGAGCATGAATCGGATGAGAACGGTCCTTTCAAGAATGTTCGAAGCTGGTTACATCAGTGAGCAAGAATATGAAGAGGCTCTTGTATATGACATTGCTGCAGATTTTACTGAAAGAACCCCTGCTCCTATTGAGGAATATCCTTATTTAACAAATGAGGTTTTAACACGAGCGGCAAAGGTTCTTGCAGAACAGAAACTCCAAAACAGTGACGTTGATTTAGATGAGCTTGATGCTGAAGAACGACTGGAATTAGAGAATCACTATGAACGTGTAGCTAGAAGCGAATTGCGCTCAGAGGGTTATCACATTCATACAACCATTGATGAAGAAATTTACAAAGCCATGCAAGAAGCTGTTCAAACAGACCAGCTATTTGGACCTGAAAAAAATGGTCAACAAGAAGAAGTCGCAGCTGTATTAATTGAAAATCATACAGGTGCCATAAAAGGATTTGTCGCCGGTAGGGAAGAAACAGTAGGCCGTGAATTCAACCGTGCTACAAGCGCCTATAGACAAAATGGTTCTACGATGAAGCCCTTACTAGCCTATGCACCGGCAATGGATGTTGGAGCCGTTCAACCTGGAATTGTTGTTCCAGACACGCCTACAACATATCCTGGCGGGGAACGATTATCGAACTTTGATAATTCTCATCAAGGTTTGTTATCTGTAAGAGAATCTCTTGCTAGATCAAGAAACATTCCTGCTGTGCGATCCTTCCTAATGGTTCCACACGAAAAATCGCGAGAAACGTTGCTAAAATTAGGTTTCAATCTAAATAGTGGTGAGCCTTACCCTTCTGCTCCACTAGGTTCGACAGACCACAATGTGACTGTTGAACAAAACACGAATGCCTATGCAACCTTTGCCAATGGCGGGAAGTTCATTCAATCCTATTTAATTGAGCGGATTGAAACACCAGATGGTGAAATCATTTATGAGCATGAACCTACAGAAGTTGAAGTATATAGCCCTCAGGCTTCTTATTTAACTTTAGATATGCTTCGAGATGTTTTAAAAGCTGGCGGAACAGCAAGTTCTGTACCAAGTCGACTTCGTTTTTCTGCTGACTGGGCAGGGAAAACGGGTACAACGAGTAATACGCGTGATTCTTGGTTCGTTGCCACCAACCCAAATGTGACATTAGGTGTTTGGATTGGTTATGACAGAGGAGCCGAAATTTCAACAACTGTCAATGGAATGCGTTATGGTCCAAGAACACAACAAATTTGGGCAAACATTGCAAATGCTGCTCATAGCAAAGATCCAGAGTTGATGGCTCCTAGCAGTCGCTTTTCAAGGCCTGATGGCATTGTCTCTCGTTCGATTTGTAGCTTAACGGGATTATTACCGTCTCCAGCCTGCCAAGCAGCTGGTCTAGTCACAACAGATTTATTTGACGCAAGATTCATCCCGAACCAAACGGACGATAGTTTAGAGAATGCACGATTTGTTACGATTAATGGAGAAAACTTCCTAGCCCTTGAAAATACACCTTCTGAATTTACCCAAGAAGGCTTAATGGTATCGGATGACATTCTTGGTATTAGCAACATTAGCAATTATTTGCCTGATAATATGAGAAATTTAGTTCCAGACAAAAAAGCACCTAACAACGGAAACACTCCATCTGAGGTAAATGGTTTGAACCTAAGTAGCAATACTCTCTCATGGTCTAAGCATTCTGATAATGATATTGTTGGCTATCGTATATACCGAGCTGAAAATGAAAGTACAGATTACCGCTTATATAACCATGTTAGAGGAAATGAAACGACTTCCTTCAATGTGAATAACGGAAATAACTATTCTTATTATGTAACGGCAGTGGACTCAGCTGGTCGTGAATCGTCAGCTTCTTCCTTAGTTAAAGGAAATAACTATCGTCAAGAACCAGAGCCAGAGCCGGAGCCGGAGCCGGAACCTGAACCTGAACCAGAGCCAGAGACTGATGAACCTAAAGAAGAAGAGCGAAACGGAAATGGAAATGGAAAT
Organism: Halalkalibacter wakoensis JCM 9140; assembly: GCF_000513095.1. GTDB lineage: Bacteria > Bacillota > Bacilli > Bacillales > Bacillaceae_D > Halalkalibacter > Halalkalibacter wakoensis. The sequence continues at coordinate 44,391 of NZ_BAUT01000014.1, read as the reverse complement.
GGGAACGGGAATGGAAACGGGAATAATAGGAATGAGAACAACGATGATTAAATGGTTTAAATACGAAGAACGCTAGGTTCCCCTAGCGTTTCTTTTTTTAACAAAAATGTGAGCGATCGGTTAAAAATAACCAATCGCTCATTTTGTTATTAATCTTCCATTGTTGATAAGTCACCCGTTGGCAAGTCTAACTCCCAAGCTTTTAATACACGTCTCATAATCTTCCCACTACGTGTTTTAGGTAATTTCGCTCTGAACTCAATTTCACGTGGAGCTGCATGTGCTGCTAGACCCTTTTTCACAAAGTTACGGATATCTTCTTTAAGTTCATCTGTTACTTCATAGCCATCACGTAAAGCAACAAATGCTTTGATGATTTCTCCTCGAACTGGGTCTGGTTTGCCGATTACACCAGCTTCTGCAACAGCAGGATGCTCTACCAATTTGCTTTCAACCTCAAATGGACCAACGCGCTCCCCAGAAGTCATAATAACATCGTCAATTCTTCCTTGGAACCAGAAATAACCGTCTTCATCCATATAGGCTGAATCACCCGAAACATACCAGCCCTCGATTTCAAAATAGCTGTTGTATTTTTCTTCGTTTTTCCAAATGGCACGCATCATCGATGGCCAGCCCTTTTTGATCGCTAAGTTACCCATACGATTAGGAGGAAGCTCATTTCCTTTATCATCAATAATCGCAGCTTTCACTCCTGGAATTGGTTTCCCCATTGAACCAGGGCGAACTTCCATTGCTGGATAATTACAAATCACTTGCGCTCCCGTCTCTGTCATCCACCACGTATCATGAATACGAAGATCGAACACTTTCTTACCCCAACGAACGACTTCTGGATTTAGTGGTTCTCCTACACTTAACATATGACGTAAGTTTGATAAGTCATATTTCTTAACAAGTTCATCCCCAGCACTCATGAGCATTCTAAATGCGGTAGGAGCGCTATACCATACCGAAACTTTATGTTTCTCTAATGTTTCATACCAATCTTGTGGACTAAAACGACCTCCACGGATCACATTCGTTACTCCTACTAACCAAGGACCAAAAATCCCGTACGAAGTACCTGTTACCCAACCTGGGTCTGCTGTACACCAGTAAACATCATCGTCCTTAAGATCCAATACCCATTTAGCTGTTTGATAATGCTGCAACATGGCATTATGAACATGCAAAACACCTTTAGGCTTACCAGTAGAACCAGATGTATAATGAAGAATTAAGCCATCCTCACGATCAACCCATTCAACATCTAGGTCTTCACTAGCTCCATTCAGTCTTGTTAAAAGATTTAAGTAGCCATCTTTTTCTTCAAACGTTTCATCAACAATAAAAACCGTTTCAAGATTTGGTAAATCGTCCACTGGAACACGCTCTAACAATGCTGGAGTTGTAACAAGTACTTTTGCCTCACTGTCTTCTAGACGATCCTTTACGGCGCCCTCCATAAAAGCCTCAAACAATGGGCCAACAATAGCTCCTAATTTGATCGCTCCAAGAACGGAGAAGTATAGCTCAGGTGAACGAGGCATAAAAATAAATACTCGATCTCCTTTTACGACTCCTGCATCACGAAGGACATTTCCAGCTTTGTTTGAAAACTTCTTCATGTCACTAAACGTATATTGTTCGTTTCGATTTGCATCGCTATAATAAAGGGCTACTTTATCCGCTTTGCCTTCCTCTACATGACGATCAATGGCTTCATAAGCGAGGTTAACGTTACCAGTTTTACTCCAAGTAAATTGGGATTCTGTTGTTTTCCAGTCAAAAGACTGTGCAGTCTGTTCATAGCTCTCTAAGTTATGGTTTCCTTTAACAGATGGAAGCGCTTGCATATTCATTGTACATCTTCCTCTCTTTATGTAGTTTCGATATACTACTTAGTATAATACATGCAGAATATTATATCAATTTAAAATTTTAAAATTAGACATTTTTTAGAAAAAAATTCGTCACTTGTTTTTCTGAAAATTCAATGACATTTAGACACGTAACCGTATTCATCATGTATAATAAAGGGGAAATCGGCTCTATAAAGGTGGTTACATAAATCATGATTCATCATAAGACATATTATTCACTCGAAGTGCCTTTCAAAGAGCACTCCCTTCTATTAGAAGGACCAATAACTTCCGATGCACTAAAGTCCCATGAATTTCATTCTGGTCTCGTCGCATTCAGAACACCTGAACAACAAAAAAAAGCACTGTTAGAGATTGCTGATTTACCAGAAGGCCGAATCAATGTTGTAAGAGATGGAAATATGATTGTCGGCTATGTAACGTTTGTTTACCCAGATCCAATGGAGCGGTGGTCAGAAGGAAAGATGGAAAATTTAATTGAACTTGGCGCTATAGAAATTGCACCTGAGTACCGCGGCGCCCAAGTCGGGAAAAATTTATTACGGTTATCTGTGTTAGATGATGCTATGGAAGATTATATAATTATTACAACTGAATACTATTGGCATTGGGACTTAAAAGGCAGTGGTCTAGATGTTTGGGAGTATCGCAAAGTCATGGAAAAAATGATGAATGCAGGTGGCCTAGAATGGTACGCTACCGATGATCCTGAGATTTGCTCCCACCCAGCTAATTGCCTTATGGCTCGTATTGGGAAACGAGTCGATACAGATTCAATTCAACAATTTGATCAGCTTCGATTCCAAAATCGATTTATGTACTAATAAGGCGGTGATACATGATGATAATTGAAAATATTATGAAACGTAATGTTATAACAGTGAATGAATCATCAACGATTAAAGATGCCATGCAGCTGTTAGAACTTCATCAAATTCGTCACATTCCTATCGTGAATGACAAGAAAGAATTGGTCGGCATTGTATCTGATAGTGATATTAGAGATGCTAGTCCTTCTATTTTTCACTTTACTGATCACCTTGAAGATTTTCATAAACCTATTTCTTCTATTATGAAAACAAATGTCATCACAGCTCACCCATTAGATTTTGTAGAAGAAGTTTCTACCCTTTTCTATGAACATCATATTGGTTGTTTACCCATATTAGAAGATGATGAGTTGGTTGGCATCATTACCGAAACAGACATGTTGCACACACTAGTTGAATTAATGGGAGCACATCAACCGAGCTCACATATTGAGGTAAAGGTTGAAAACATAACTGGAAAGCTATCTGATATTGCTGCAATATTTAAAGAATTGAAGATTAGTATTACAAGTGTTTTAGTTTATCCTCATTCCGATCCAACCTTTAAGATTCTCGTTTTTCGTATACAGACGATTGATCCAAGAAAAGTCGTTAAAGTGATTGAAGACAAAGGATATGACGTAATTTGGCCAAGTGAGCCGGGGATAATAGGATGAAAAAAGATGCGGTATTTATTTTCTCTGATGAACAATTAGCATACCGTTTTAATGATAAACATCCTTTTAATCACATGCGTCTTCAACTCACTTACGATCTATTAACGAGTTTAAATATGTTAGATACTAAATCGATTATTGCTCCACGTATCGCTACGGACGAAGAAATTGCTCTTATTCATGATGAAGCCTTTATAGATGCTGTTAAGACTGCTGGACATGGATTATTAGATCCGGCCATCGCAGCAAATTACGGTTTAGGGACGGAGGATACACCGATTTTTGCTAACATGCACGAAGCAGCCTCTTTGTTAGTTGGTGGTACCCTACAAGCTGTGGATGAAGTAATGACAGGTAGAGCACAACATGCGCTTCACTTAGGTGGTGGGTTACATCACGGTTTCAAAGGAAAGGCGTCTGGTTTTTGCATTTACAACGATAGTTCAATTGCTATTGAGTACATGAAAAAGAAATACGGTGCACGAGTTTTATACGTTGATACAGATGCCCACCATGGAGATGGAGTGCAATGGGCCTTTTACGATGATCCTGATGTCTGTACACTCAGCATTCATGAAACAGGTCGATATCTGTTTCCAGGGACAGGCCAGGTGCACGAAAAAGGAACAGGAAAAGGCTATGGATTCTCTATCAATGTTCCGGTTGATGCTTTTACAGAAGATGAATCCTTTTTAGAGGTATATGAAACGTCCTTTCGTGAAGTGATTGAGTTCTTTAAACCCGACGTTATTCTTACGCAAAATGGAGCAGATGCCCATCACTTCGACCCGCTCACTCATCTCTGTTCTACGATTGAAACGTATAAACGAATCCCTAAGCTTGCTCATGAATTAGCTCATGAATTTTGTGATGGACGTTGGATTGCTGTAGGTGGAGGTGGTTATGACATTTGGCGTGTTGTTCCTAGAGCATGGGCTTATATTTGGTTAACGATGACCAACCAAACCAACCTACTCTCAGATGCAATACCTGAAGCATGGTTGAATAAATGGTCTAATAAAGCGGAAGAGAAACTCCCAAACAACTGGTTCGATAGCAACATTGTACCAACTATCCCTCGTAAACCAGAAATCACTGAAAAAAACGCAAAAACGTTGGAGAAAGCTCTTTTTCATATACGGAATGAAAAGAGAAAATAAACAAAAGGCTACAAATATGAGAGCGGTTTCTCACATTTAGTAGCCCTTTTTCTATGTCACTTGAGTAATGATAAGATGTTTGAAACAAGGATATGGGATTGTTCACTTGCCAGATGTGTAAATTCCTCAAAATTAACGGACGCATCCCCATTGGCTTTATCTGACATTGATCGAATAATAACGAACGGTACCTTATTCATAGCCGCAACTTGCGCGACAGCCGCTCCTTCCATCTCAACGCAAGCAGCCTGGAATTCCTCCCTTAACTTTTGTACATAATCATAATTAGCAACAAACTGATCCCCACTAACAATTCGTCCTTTTACGATTTGCCTATTTGTTAGTTTCTTTGCAGCATCGACAGCTACTTCAACAAGCTCTTCGTCTGCTTGAAAGTCAGATGTTCCTTCAAAGAAAGGGATATGACCTTTTTTAAATCCAAGAGCAGTCACATCGAGATCATGCTGCATAGCACTAGTTGAAATGACGAGATCTCCTACGTCTAACGATTCATCAACGGCTCCAGCAACCCCTGTAAAAAGTAAATGAGTAATCGAGAAATGATCAACTAACAGTTGTGTTGTAAGAGCAGCATTCACCTTTCCTACTCCCGATTTACATAGGACAATGGCTTGCTGATTCATTCTTCCTTCATAAAAAGTAACCGTTGCATAACAATGCTCTTTTGTCACTTCCATTTCTGATTTCATTCGATCTATTTCTTCGTTCATAGCACCAATAATGCCAATCTTCATCGTAAGCCTCCTAATTCCAACAACAGCTAAATTTTATTATAAAAACGTAGCATTGCAATGACTGTTTTCGCGTTTATATTATTTTTGAATCTTGATTTTAGCCATAAAAAAGGACTAATCGAGCATAACTTGCCACAAATATACCGAAAAAACAGAGCAAATGCAAAATTTATTCGGTACTGTGTTCCTGTTACTCACGTTAGTCACTTTAATACGTATCACCGTCATCATATGTGGGATCAGAAATAACGATGACAACCCGACGATTCATTTGTAAATTTTCAACAGTCGTATTAGGTACAACAGGGCGTGTATCGCCATAACCTGTTGCAATAAACCGACTTGGTTCAAGATTATACGTATCTATTAAAAAACGAATTACACTACTAGCACGAGCTCCCGATAGTTCCCAATTCGAAGGAAATCGATACGTTGAAATAGGACGGCTATCCGTGTGCCCCTCTACTTTAACAATATTAGGTATTGATTCTAACAATGTACCAACCTTCGATAAAAACAGTTCAGCTTCATCGAGTAATTCGGCTTCAGCTGTCTCAAAAAGGGTTCGCTCTTGTAAAACCAGTACTACACCACGGTCATCTCTTGTTGCTGAAATGACTTCTGTTAATTCGTTTTCTTCTAGAAATTCATTCACCTCATGAAGCAATTCATCTAATTCAGCAGTAGAATCTGTTTCATCACCAAAATCGCCTTCCTCAAATGGATCTTTTCTCTCTTCTCCTCGTTCTTCACTAGGATTTTCGAAATCAATCGCAGATGGCATATATTCAAAAATTTGACGCTGTTGAAACGAATCAGCAATGGCTCGAAACTTTTGAGCATCTACAACTGACATCGAAAATAGCAAAATAAAAAAAACGAGAATGAGAGTCATAAGATCCGAGAACGTAACCATCCATTTGGGAGCACCTTTATCTTCTTGCCGCTTCCGATTACGATGCAACATTTTGGTCACCTTGTACGTCTTCATCATTTGTTGCTTTTCTATTCGCAACCGAGAATGCACTTAGTTTTTCTTGAAGGACTTTAGGATTTTGGCCAGATTGAACCCCAATCACGCTTCAATGATAATTTGTTTAACAAATACTTCCTCATCGGTTTTATTTGAAAGCTTTGTAGCCATTGGCAAAAAGACTAAGTTGGCTAATACTGTCCCGTATAAAGTTGTTAGTAGTGCAACAGCCATATTAGGACCTAACGTAGCTGGATCATTTAAATTTTGCAACATAAGAACCAAACCAACAAGGGTCCCAATCATTCCCCAAGCAGGAGCATATTCTCCAGCTTTTTCAATAATCGCTCTGCCTTTTCGATGACGTTCTTCCATCGCAATCACTTCGGCCATCATAATATCCTTAATGACGTCAGGTTCAATACCATCAACAGCCAGCAAAACACCTTTCTTAATAAAAGGATCTTCAACATCATCTAAACCAGCCTCTAAGCTAGAAGTCCTTCACGCCTCGCCTTTGTTGAAAGCTCGACAAACGTATCAATCAATTGATTTAGATCATGAGTTTCAGTTCGAAACGCTTGACCAACTACTTTTGGAACAAGCTTCACTTCTTGCATGGAAAAAGTAATAATAATTGCAGCTATAAGACCACCTATTACAATGAGTACAGAGGCAATCTGAATAAAGAATACAAGTCCAGAAGGTCCAGAGTTTGAGAAAACAGCCAGTAGAAGTACAACTATACCTAGAACAATTCCTACTGGTGTCATAATGTCAAATTTTTTCATAATCCTCTCCCATGGGAACTTCAACTTTTAATAGCACTATACGGTGTTGCCATCGTATAGTGCATATTCAATTAAAATCCCTTATGATTTCGTTGATTGTCTAAATTCTATTCGATGTGGGAGCACGACAACTTGATCGGTTACTTCCTCTTTATTCATTAATTTTGTTAACAATCGCATGGATACCGCACCAATATCATACATCGGCTGTACGACAGTTGATAGAGTTGGCCGAACCATCGTTGCTAATCGCGTATTATCAAAGCCAAGTACCTCTATATCGTCTGGAATGGATAAACCATGGTCTTGTGCCCCATGAATCACACCTAATGCCATCTCATCAGTAGATGCAAAAATAACAGATGGTCTGTTCTCTAATTCAAGGAAAGACTTCATTGCGTCAATGCCTGAATCATACGTGTAATCACCAATGACGACCAATTGTTCATCAAATGATAGGCCCGCACCTTCAATGGCTTCTCGATAACCTATAAACTTTTGATATCCATTAACCGGATCATCTAATGTTCCTGAAAGCATTCCAATTCGTTCATGTCCTCGTTGAATTAACTCTGTTATGGCATCATAAACAGCTTGTCTATAATCGATATTTACAGAAGGAATTTCGTTATTAGCGTCTAACGTTGCTGCTAAAACAACCGGTACAGGAGAACGTTTAAATTGCAAAACGTGTTCTTCTGTAATATGTCCTCCCATAAAAACAATTCCATCTACTTGTTTTTCAAGTAATGTGTTAATTAGGTGAATTTCTTTATCCTGATTTTGGTCAGAGTTACAAAGAATGATATTGTACTTGTACATCGTAGCAATATCCTCAATCCCTCGTGCTAATTCTGCAAAAAAGATACTTGAAATATCAGGGATGATAACCCCTACCGTCGTTGTTTTTTTGCTAGCTAATCCTCTAGCAACCGCATTCGGTCGATAACCAAGCCTTTCAATTGCTTCAAGAACTTTTTTTCGTGTTGCGGGCTTTACATTTGGATTTCCGTTAACGACACGTGAAACAGTCGCCATTGAAACTCCAGCTTCTCTTGCTACATCATATATGGTTGTATTCACTAGGATCCTCCTCAATTTTTGAAAATAACCTTTTCGTTTTCATGATTGTATAGATATCATACGATACTCTGAAGAGGTCCGCAATGTTCTACACTACTTATATCGACATCCTTCGAAAATTTTTCATAGTATTTTCATTTTCGAGCAATAAAAATCTGGTTTTTCCATAATTCTTTCATAAAAAAGGAGTTACCAACAAATAGTGGTAACTCCTTTTTCGTTATCCTTTGTATAGCCCTGAAGCCAACAAGTCGTCAACAAATTTATTGAATTGTGGAATATCCATTTGTTGTGCCGAATCTGATAATGCAACAGCTGGGTCTGGATGAACTTCAGCCATCACCGCGTCTGCACCAATAGCAAATGCCGCTTTAGCAGTTGGTAACAGTAAATCGCGTCTTCCAGTAGAGTGAGTAACATCCACTAATACAGGCAAGTGCGTTTCTTGTTTAAGGATTGGAACAGCCGAAATATCTAATGTATTTCGAGTTGCTGTTTCATACGTTCTAATTCCACGTTCACATAACATTAAATTGTTGTTCCCTTTTGCAACAATGTATTCAGCTGCATGGATAAATTCTTGAATTGTAGCAGATAGTCCTCGTTTTAATAAGACGGGCTTATCAACGGCTCCTGCTGTTTTTAATAATTCGAAGTTTTGCATATTACGTGCGCCAATTTGAATGACATCTACATAATCTAACGCAGTCTCAATATCAGCCGGACTAACAATTTCACTAATGACTACCATATCAAGCTCATCCGCTACTTTTTTAAGAATTTGTAACCCTTCTAGCCCTAAACCTTGGAAGTCGTAAGGTGATGTACGAGGCTTAAACGCACCACCACGAAGCAGTTTGATTCCACGTTCTTTTAGAGCTTTCGCTACCGTTAGTACTTGCTCATAGCTTTCAACCGCACAAGGCCCCATAACAAGACGTTGCTGGCCATCTCCCATCATGACACCTTTTAAATCAACGACTGTATTATCAGGATGCTTCTTCCTTGAAACGAGTAATGCCTTGCTGTTATCTTCCTCTTGTAATTCAAGACTAGCTTTGAAGATTTGCTTGAATAAATGTTGCAGAGTTGATGTTTCAAAAGGCCCCTTGTTATTGGCAGCAATGTGATCAAGCATGCTTCGTTCTCTGACTGGATCAAATCTATTTACACCTTGTGTACTTTTTACTTTTCCAATTTCTTGAACAAGACGAGCTCGCTCATTAATGGTCTCAAGAAGCTTCAGGTTCACCTCATCTAGTTCTGATCTCAACACATCTAATTTATCATTACTCACTACTCTCCACTCCCTTTTTTGCTTCCTTTGTATTTAAGAATTATTATAAATGAAAATTCTGAGAATGTCACGAATTTTCTTTAACGCTTTTAAGCTTTTATGCTTCTACGCTTTTATACGTTAATTTAATAAAGTTATTATTTCGTTTACGTACAGCAGGAATGTTTAGTAGAATAAATATAGTTAAATTCCGGGAAGGGAGTATACTGCTTCCTTGCCAATGAAGGTGATAATTCATGTCCGCTGATCTTCCACTTTTTGCCCTTGATATTGGAACACGTACGGTCGTTGGTCTTTTGTTACAGCCAAACGACGGTACGTACCAATTAATCGATAAAATTGTAAAAGAACACGATGAAAGAGCGATGCTTGATGGACAAATTCATGATGTCCCTGCCGTAGCCAAAGTAATCCAACAAATAAAAAATTCTCTTGAAGCAAAACACGGTCCTTTAAAAAAAGTATGTGTTGCCGCAGCAGGACGTTCATTAAAAACAAAGCGTTCTCAAATGACAGTCGACATTGAGACAAAACCAATGCTAACTCGAGATGACTTGCTCCATTTAGAACTAAGCGCAGTACAAAATGCCCAGTTTTTATTAGCCAATGAAGAAGCAAATCAATCAGCTTATGAATATTATTGTGTCGGATATTCGGTGCTTGCTTATAGACTTGATGGCGAAATAATCGGAAGCTTACTAGATCAAAGTGGTAAAGAAGCTTCTGTTGAAGTAATAGCGACTTTCCTGCCAAAAGTAGTCGTTGAATCCTTATTAGCTGCTCTTGCTCGAGCAGATTTAGAGTTAGAAGCATTAACACTTGAACCGATTGCCGCCATCAATGTATTAATACCTCCATCCATGCGACGGTTAAATGTAGCTTTAGTTGATATCGGAGCAGGAACTTCTGATATCGCCTTAACAGCTGAGAATACTATTATTGCGTACGGCATGGTCCCTGTTGCCGGTGATGAAATTACGGAAGCCATTAGTGATTCGTATTTATTAGATTTTCCCGATGCAGAAAAGGTAAAAAGAGACCTACTTCATCAAGATAGCGTATCAATGATTGATATACTTGGCAATGAGATTTTATATGAGAAAACTGAAGTCGAAGCAACAATTGAAGCATCGATTCGACAGTTAGCCAAGTCCATAACGGATGAAATTCTTCACCTTAATGGTCAAGCACCACAAGCTGTCATGTTAGTCGGAGGAGGGAGTTTAACACCAAATTTGCCTCAATTTATTCAAGAATACCTTGGACTAGCTTCAAACCGGGTTGCAATCAGAGGCGCCGATGCCATCAAACTTTTAGATAAAAATGCGGAAGAAGTCTATGGTCCTGAGCTTGTGACGCCTATTGGAATTGCCATTGCTGCAAAAGAAAATCCCATTGAGTATATCAGTATTATAGTAAACAATCGCACACTAAGGCTTTTTGACGTAAAAAAATTAACCGTTGGTGATGGGTTACTAGCTGCAGGAATTGATATTGCTAAATTGTACGGAAAGCCTGGACTAGCTCTTATGGTCACTGTATTTGGTAAGCTTATTTCAATTCCTGGACAACATGGTGGTCCACCTATTTTATTAAAAAATGATCAACCAACATCATTAGATGCTCCTCTTGAAGCAAACGATTGCCTCCATGTACAACGTGGTCAGGACGGAGAATCATCTACTATTACTATAAAAGATTTACTTGGTGATATTCCAAGTAAGCAAATTTTACTGAACAATGAACTCGTTGAATTGCCTATTACGTATTATATAAACAATCAAGAAGTTTCCGCTGATACAATCGTTGCTGAACGTAATGTTATTACAACCAAAAATGCGAATACATTACGCGATTTGCTTCAATATAAAGGGTATTTATCTTATATAAGACCTATAACAGTAACCGTCAATGAAGAAAATTGGACGTATACGAATCATCTGCCTGATATCTTTGTAAATGGGAAAAAGCAGTCTTTGGATTATGTTCTAGCAAATCATGACAACATTGAAATGGAACTAAAGCATTCAAGTTCTACCATTCAGGATCTCTTACTTTCAAAAGGCTATGACACACAATGGTCCATCCGCGTCACCTATAACGGCGAACCACTTGTGTTGACAAAGAACACCGTGGACGTTTTCAGGAACGAGCAACCTGTGAGCTTAGACGAAGCTTTCCATCCAAATGACAGCTTCACGTTCAAAACGAAGAATAACCGTTCTTTTATTTTACAAGATCTGTTTTCCTTTATTGAGATTAATATTGCCTCTTTAGTAGGGAAACGATTGTCAATTAAAATAAACGGAGATGAGGCATCTTTTAGCAGCCCTTTATCTGATAAGGATCAAGTCGATATATCTGTTATTGAAGTGAGCAAAACATAAAAAGGGTTGTCACATACAAATCCGATATCCAGTAGAATCTACGTCTTCATCTACTGAATATCGGATCTATGTATAATGACAACCTTTTTTGTTTATTTCGTTGTTGTTTCCTCCGAAATCTTTGCCTGTATGTCACTTACTTCTTTTTCAACTGTTTCAGCAATTTCCTCACCAGAATCTTTAACATCTCCAGCTAAATCTTCAACAATGTCACTGGCTGAATTAGCAGCGTCTTCCGCTTCAGATTTTAAATTTGCTGTTGCTTCCTTTACTTTTCCAACAACTTGAGCAGACTGATCGGAAACAACTTTTGCTATATTTGAAGATTTTTCCTTTGCATACGTAGCCCACTCATTTCCTTTATCGTAAGCTGTAGTTGTAAATTGCGTCGTTTTATCACGAGCTAATTGCGCTTGCTCATTTAAGTCACTACGAAGCTCTTTCCCTGATTTTGGTGCTAAAAACAATGCTGTAGAAGCACCTACAATTCCCCCAATTAATGATCCAATTAAAAAGTCCTTTGTGTTCATGCTATTCTTATCACTCATCGTCTTTCTCCTCCTTCAGTTTCACTTGCTTCTTTTTTTTGTTTAAACTTAGAATATAAATCAATTGCAACATTGCCCCATTGAACGGCTTTTGCAATTTGATCTGACTGTTTGACAACTTGCGTCGAGACAGTATCGGACACATGCCTTATTGATTTATTCACCTGTCCAACCGAATCTCCTAGCTCTTTAACCGAAGAAAAAACTGTATTTAATGATTCCGATTTCTCTTGAAGGTCATCCGCTAAACGTTGGTACGATGAAGCAGTTCCTCCGTCTCTTTTGTTATGCCTGTTACTTGCTTTTCCAAACCAGCCATTGTATTTGCAACATGGTCAAGCGTTCGATTCGCTGATTTTAATGTTCGAACAAGATATATAACTAATACCGCAAAAGCTATTGCAGCAACTAACGCACTTATGTACAACAGACTTTCCATAAAGCGTCTTTCACCTCCTTGAGTATACCGTCTATCTTTCGGATACCCACTTTACACGCATGTTAAACATTTTCTTAATACTAATTTCGTGAAGAATGAAAGATTTCCTGCAACTTTTCACAATTACTGTTATGTTTTTTCATATTCGTATACAATGAATAGGAATGCTTAAGGAGGTATGAAACATGCGAGACCCACGGATACAAACATTAGCAAAGAATCTTATTACATATTCAGTAGAATTGAAAAAAGGTGAAAAAGTACTCATCGAGAACTTTGGTCTTCAGCGCGAACTTGTTACAGCACTTGTTCAAGAAGCTTACAATGCGGGTGGTTTACCTTTCGTTTTATTAAAAGACCATCAAGTAGACCGTTCTTTATTAATGGGAGCCGAGCAAGAACAGCTTGAGATGATGGCATCATTTGAAGCACAAGTGATGAGTGAAATGGATGCCTATATCGGCTTACGTGCAGGTGATAACATTTCGGAACTATCAGACGTGCCTAGTGAGAAAATGGCGTTACACGGGAAAACTGTAGGCACAAAAGTTCATAGAGAAATCCGAGTCCCAAAAACAAAATGGGTTGTTCTACGTTACCCTAGCTCATCCATGGCTCAACTAGCCAACACGAGTACAGAAGCTTTTGAAGACTTTTACTTTAATGTTTGTAACTTAGACTATAGCAAAATGGACAAGGCAATGGATTCATTAGTTTCCTTATTAGATCAAACAGATAAAGTACAGTTAAAAGGAACAGGAACAGATCTTACGTTTTCTGTAAAAAACATTCCATCTATCAAATGTGCAGGAAAGCGGAATATTCCAGATGGTGAAGTATACACCGCTCCTGTACGTGACTCGATTAACGGGACTATTTCTTATAACACGCCTTCTCCTTACCAAGGCTTCACTTTTGAGAACATTTCATTTACATTCGAAAATGGAAAAATTGTTAAGGCAACAGCGAATGACTCTGAGAGAATTAACAAGATCTTAGATTCTGATGAAGGAGCAAGGTTCATCGGTGAATTTGCCATTGGAGTCAATCCTTATATTCAACATCCGATGAAAGATATTTTATTTGATGAGAAGATCGATGGCAGCTTCCACTTTACTCCAGGCCAATGCTATGAAGAGGCGTCTAATGGCAACCATTCAAGCATTCATTGGGATATCGTCATGATTCAACGACCTGAATATGGCGGGGGCGAAATTTACTTTGATGATGTGTTAATTCGTAAAGATGGTCGTTTTGTTTTACCAGAATTAGAAGCTTTAAATCCAGAGAACTTAAAATAACCAAAAGGGTGATTCACAAATGGTTTGTGAATCACCCTTTTTACTATTTTTATGAATTTAATGTTTTCTCATATGCTTGCTGGAACTTTTGAATATCCCCTGCACCCATAAAGAGTAATACACTTTGTTCATGATTTTTTAATACTTCAATGGACTCTTCCGTAATTAATTGAGAATTAGGAATTAAGACTTTCAGATCCTCAATTGTTAATGCACCTTTTTGTTCTCTAGCAGAACCAAAAATATCACATAAGTAAACAAAATCTGCTTGTTTTAATGCATCAGCAAATTCACGAATAAACGTTTTTGTTCGTGTAAATGTATGTGGTTGAAAGATCGCTACCACGTTATGCGATGGGTATTTCTGCTTTGTCGCTTCAATCGTTGCTGCAATTTCAGTTGGATGATGTGCATAATCATCAATTAATACTTGTTTATCAACGACCTTCTCCGTAAAACGACGCTTTACGCCTTTGAACGTCTTTAAATGAGTTGCTACTACATCAGCCGGAACATTCTCATAATGACATAGCGCAATAACAGCTAACGCATTTAACACATTGTGTTTTCCGTAACCTGGAACCGTAAATGAACCGTAAAGGCTGTTGCGGACATATGCATCAAACTTTGTGCCTTCTGGTGTGGTCTCAACTGACCTTGCTTGAAAGTCATTATGTTCTTCAAAACCATAATAAACAACTGGCACATTCGCATGAATGCCTTGAAGATGTTGGTCGTCTCCGCAGGCAACAATGGCTTTTTTCACTTGCATCGCCATCTCCTGAAATGCAGAAAAAACATCTTCTACATCTTTGAAATAATCCGGATGATCAAAGTCAATGTTCGTCATAATGCAATAATCCGGTTTATAGTTCAAGAAGTGACGACGGTATTCACAAGCCTCAAACGCAAAATAAGTTGAATCCTCTTCACCTTTACCTGTTCCATCCCCTATTAAATAAGAAGTCGGAAATGCTGAGCCTAAAACGTGAGCTAATAAACCCGTTGTTGATGTTTTTCCATGAGCTCCCGTAACAGCGATACTCGTAAAATTTTGAATAAACTCCCCTAAAAACGTCGGGTATTGTTTTACATCAATTCCTAACTCATGAGCCCTTTGAACTTCTTCATGATCATCTCCATATGCAGCGGAAACAATGACTTGTTGGTCACTTTTAATGTTGTTTCGTTCAAACGGCAGTAAGTTAATCCCTTTTTGTTCTAAAGGCCGTTGAGTGAAAAATTGTTTTTCCACATCTGATCCTTGAACGTGTTTATTCATGTCGTGTAATACTTGAGCTAGAGCGCTCATACCTGAGCCTTTTATACCAATAAAATGGAAATTTGTCATAGTTGGACCTCCAAAATTCACATGGTTTTCTTACGTCCAATGGTGTCATTAAGTAACTGCTCCTTGTTAGATCAACAGTTACATTGCACCATTATATCAGAAAACGACGCGATCACCAATTTGAGCCGTACTTCATTATTCACCCCAATAGTATATGTTCAAACACATAGAAAAGACCCATATACATAGAGTAAGTAGAAAAAAGAAGAATGTTTCTTATTTCTTCTACTTATTCGACATCTTGTAGTCTTGGGTTATCTCGGAATCGTCTCCCTGCTTTTGCCTCATGCTCCCCGTTTAGTAATACATTGTCCCCAGTAAAACCAATTTTTAATTTTAGCAAACTTCCCCCAACACCATAAATGTCTACGGGGACCCCTGCTTCTTCATATTCTTTTATACGTTTATCTGTAAATCCACCGGTTGCAATAATCTTCACATGGGTAAACCCTTCTTTATCTAATGCTTCCCGAAGAGCAAAAAGCAGTGTAGGGTTTGCGCCGCACGGGTCGACCGTTCCCATTGCCTCTTGATTGCGGCAAAAAAACTGATCAACCATCGTACGAGATGTATCAACACGAACTCCTTTTAATTCTGAACCGAATTCACGCGCTACTTTTAACGAATCTGTAATAACATCATTATTATAATCGACTAGAGCCATAAGCTCATCTTCCGGATACGTTTCTTTGTAGGCACGAGTTGCTGCAACAAGGTCACCTTGGAATAATTGGATCAAAGCATGAGGCATCGTACCCATCCCTTTTTTTCCCCACCATTCGTTCATGGCATGCGTTGCTTGTGCTTTTGATCCACCAATAAAGGCTGCATACCCATCTCCAGCTTGTTGCGTAAAGTGGTCATCACGATCCCCCATAAAGATGATCGGTTTTTGTATACCCGACTGCCTAGCAGCTTTTGCAACATTATATACATTCGTAGCAACTGACGTACGTCTTGCAAAGATTCCGTCGATGATTCCTTCTAAATAACCGAAATCCTCATATTTTCCCGTTATGGTAAATACCGTTTCATAAGGTTTTATTTTATCACCGTCTTCTAAAGACCTCAGTTGAAGCTGATCTGCATCTTTGGCAAATGTCTTGATTAAGGCAATTACTTCATCTGTTCCGCATAAGACGGCGTGTTCTTTTTGAAAAAACTGCATCGTCACCATATTATTTGGCCGATACTTTTCAACAATTTCTCGCGTCTTTAAAAAATAAACGGCGGAGAACCAACCCTCTTGAACACGTTCATCAAATTTAAAGGTCTCGTTTGTTAAACGTTTTATTTCTCCATTTAACTTCCGTGTAATTTCTTTCATCCCTAATACCCCTTGCTAGAACCTTTCAAAAGTAGAATAGGCAACGTTTTATTTTACTATCATATAGAACCTTTTGTATTAAGACAAGGAAAATTACACCAAGTAAACATCCCTATTCTTTATGATAGAGAACTTCTTCCAGCTCAATTTCATCAACTAAAACATGACGTGGCTTACTTCCCATTGCTTCAGAGACAATGCCACGTTCCTCCATCATATCGATCAGCCTGGCAGCACGGTTATACCCAACTCGAAACCTTCTTTGTAAACTAGATGCTGATGCAGATCCTTGTTCAATGACATAATAACAAGCTTCTTCAAAATGTTCATCATCTACAGCTTCATGAGCGACATGCTTTAATTGATCTGTTTGCAGCAGGTATTCAGGCTCTCTTTGTTTCTTTACATGAGCGACAACATCTTCAATTTCTTCGTCTGACACAAAAGTCCCTTGAACGCGAACAGGTTTCGGTGACCCATTCTCATGAAAGAGCATATCTCCTTTTCCTAGTAATCGCTCAGCTCCACCCATGTCCAATATGGTCCTAGAATCCGTTTGAGACGAAACAGAAAAGGCAATACGTGTCGGGATATTTGCTTTAATAAGGCCTGTAATAACATCTACAGACGGGCGCTGTGTAGCCAACAACAAGTGAATCCCACATGCTCTTGCTTTCTGAGCGATTCGACAAATCGAATCTTCCACATCTTGAGGAGAAACCATCATTAAATCCGCCAACTCATCAATTACGACTAGTATAAGTGGCATTGCTGGTTTCTCTGGAGATTCAGAATAAATCTGATTGTACCTACTTACATCCCTGACACCTTGTTGGCTAAATAACTCATATCTTCTTTCCATTTCTAATACAACCCATTTTAACGAAGCTGTTGCCTGTTTCGCATCTGTAATAACAGGCGTAACTAAATGTGGCAACCCATTATATGGTGCTAACTCAACCATTTTAGGATCAATTAATAGGAGTTTTACTTCATCAGGAGTTGCTTTAAACAGAAGACTAATTAAAACAGAGTTAATGCAAACACTTTTTCCTGATCCCGTTGCCCCTGCCACGAGCCCATGAGGCATTTTCTTTAAATCCGTTACAATCGGCTGTCCTGAAATGTCCAATCCTAATGCAACCGTTAATGGAGATTCAGAGCGAATAAAACTTTTCCTGCGTAAAATCTCACGTAAAAAGACAGGTTTAGATGTTTGATTAGGGACTTCAATCCCAATTGTGTTTTTACCAGGTATTGGTGCCTCAATACGTATATCTTTTGCAGCTAGTGCCAATTTCATGTCATCGGTCAAACCCGTTACTTTCGTTACTTTTACACCTCTGCCTGGTTGAATTTCAAATCTCGTTACAGAAGGTCCTTTTGTTACATGAACGACCTTTGCATCCACTTGAAAACTATGAAGTGTTTCTTCTAAAATTTTTCCTTGTTCTTCAAGCCAAGCTGATTCATCCAGTTCTTTCACCTCTGGATAAGTCAGCAATTGAATACTTGGGAAAACATAAGAAGACAATGGTTCCTCAGATTTTGTATCAGTTGTAGGTTGCTTTTTTTTCACTTTATCTTGTGGGAGCATCATGACATTAAACGGAATCGAACGCTTCTTTTCTCTTTTTTCCGATGATTCGTCCACTTGATTCATAGATTCAGGGACTTTTGGATTTGAATCCGTGACAGGTTGATTCTCCTTATAAGCTACATCTTCGCTTTGTGTTTGTTCTTCCACTACTGAATGAGCAGGATTTACATTCGTCTCTTTCTGTTCTTGTTTCTCTATTTGCTCAGCTTGATCAAACCTGTTGGCCTCATCCTGAATAACTTCCTCTTTCTCTTCCATTTCTGAAGAGTTTTCTTGGTCTAATGCGGCACGAGCCAATGCTTCTTCTAATATGGTTGGAACACCATATGCTTTTTGCGATCGTTCAGGTTCATTTGAAGAAGCCTGAAACTCTTCCTCTATGAATTCTTCCTGAAGCAATTCTTCCTCAAAGCTTTTTTCTTCAACAGGTGCGACTTGCGTTATTTCTTCTACACGTTCAACTAAATGTGGTGAAGATAGAAACGGTTCATTCTTCAGAACTTCTTCTACATCCTCCTTGCAACGGGAGCTGCCTCGATGTCTTCTTGTCTAGTTCTTTCAAACGGTGTTACTGATAGACGATCTCCTAATTTACTTTGAGCACTCTCCCTATCTTTAAATCCATATATAGGAGAAGGAATGGCTGTAAGTTTAAATTCAGATTTCGGGTTGAATTTTAGGTCGTATTTTTCTACAGAGCTTGTGTCTTTCTCTTGTACTTTTTGCAGTTGCTCTGAAGCCTGCTTTGCATCAAATCTTTTTCTAGCTCTTGGGGGCTCGTCTTCAATGGCTGGAAATCGAAAATTTCCTTTTTTCGGGTATTGATAGACGACCTTTGACGAACTTTTTCTATTTTCAATAGGGAAAGATTCATATGTAGTTTGTGTTCTGACTTCCTTTTGGGTTTCGGATTCTTTTTGAGGAGTAGATCCCATAAACATTTCTTGGAGTCTCCTCATCCAGTGATGCAGTGTTCGCACGATGACCACTCTCTTTCTAATCAATTCATTGTCCACTTAAACCAAAATGTTTCGACCGATAAAGGGCACTGAAAAAGGTGATATGCCTTTTTCAGCGCCCTTCTTAACACTCATTGTTAAGTATTTACTATTGTATCACATACGAGCTGACAATGATGGAGCCTATTGTGCTAAAATCTATTTTGGTTTTCTTTGAGCTAAAATAAAAGTTGGTTCCAATTCCCCATTTTCATAAAGAAACGGAAGGGCGGTTACAGGTACCCTACCTTCTCCGAAAAATTGCAATGCTAACTGCGCCAGTACATCATAACCACGCTCATTAATAATATCTGCAAAGATGAGAACGTCTTGGTGCGGAATGGCAACAGCTAATTGCCCATTTGCTTCACTCTCCATTTTTTCAAGCAAAGATTGATCAAGCACTCGACTTGCATCAAAACCATCCTTTGCTCGCAAGAAGAAAAATCGATTTCCCGCTACTTTGTCTTCCTTTAATGGTTGCGGTAGCGATCGCACATTAAACATCGCCATTTCCCGAACTTTTCCTTTTGTAAGACCTGTTCCTTCAAGCATATTATTATTAATTAGTGAATAAGATTCACCCTGATCAATGACATAATAAATTCTTGTTTCAGCCGTGTGTTCATCAAACAATAATTTTTCGCCTTCTTTTGTTTCTTCTGGAAAAGATGTAGAGCGGATAACAGGAAATATCTTCTTTTCATTCCCTGTAAGGCTAGGCTTCTCTTTCATTGCCTGTAAACCAACCTCAACATACCTTACTACTTCATCGATGGACCCAAACTCCTTTCTCTCCCATTTAGCTAGTAATGGCTTTAAAGAAAGGGTTACTCCTTTTTTTATTTCGTTATCTTCTATTCGTAAAGTCGATTCCTTGTGATCATAAATAATAGACCATCCATCTCTTGTTAATCGTTGCTCAATCTCTTTTCGAAATTGTCTCATTTCCATAAAATGATCCTCTCCTTATCGTTTCTATTTTAACAGAAACAAAAAGTCGAACCAAATGAGGAGAACCATAAGGCTGTCTTATGCTGAATTGTCTAGTCTATTGAGTTGTAAAGGCACTGAAAAAGAGCCTAACTGCCGCAGGGGAATGACACTCCATTTCACTAGGAGATTTCTTCAAAGCAGGAATTCTCACAAATACAGGTTTCAAGTTTTGAAACTACAGGGATTGAGGACTATCGGGGAGAATGTTAGCGAGAATAATATAGATGAGTAAATTTACTGGTAAGAAGATAAATAGTAGTCTGATAACGAAAGATGAAACCCCAAAAAATTCAGCTATTCCTCCACACACGCCAGATATAGACTTATCTGTTGCTGACTTTCGTAACTTTTTCTTCAAAGCATCCACCCCATCATTCACCATCATAATAAGTAAAAGTTCAAGAATCCAGTGAAAAGAAAAGATCCTTTTTTCACTGGCATATAAAGTCTCATAGTTATGTTTAATTAACTTAGAGTTATAAAAAAAGGGAAGTTCACCCTTTCCCTAGGCTCTGCTTTCCCCTGTTGCGCTGCTTCGCTCGCCGTGCGCATTTTGAGAAGATCACTCAAAACGCTTAAAGCATAACGGCGGCTTCGCTTAGCGCATCGAGAATTAAAAAAAGGGAAGTTCACCCTTTTTTTAATTCTCTTAAATATGTGATTCTGCTTTTGTTAGGAATTCTTCTATTTCGTCTTGGGATTTGCGGTCTTTGCTGACGAAGCGTTCTACTTCTTGTCCATTGACAAATGCTAAGAAGCTTGGTATTCCGAAAATATCTAATTCTCCACATAAATCAATGAATTGATCACGATCTACGTAGTAAAATGAAAAGCTTGGGAAATCTGCTTCAATTCGTGGTAATACTGGTTCAATCACTTTACAATCCGGGCACCAATCAGCTGAAAACATAAATACAGCCGCTTCTTTACTTGAAAGTTCCTTAAATTGTTCTACACTTTGAAGTTTTTCCATAAATCATCTCTCCGTTTCTCTTATTGCTCGATCTTCATATCTCCTAGACGAATCGATCCTCTTTTTCTCATCCATTCAGCAATGAGTAAACTAATTATAGCAGGACCTATGAAATATAGTAATACTACTCCTATGAACACATTCATTGAAAAACCCATGTGTGTAAACGTCATAATAGGCCCAACTAAACCACTCGTTCCCATCCCTGCACCTGCAGGGTTGTTTGTCATTCCAAACCCTACTGTTGCAATTGGAGCTAATATGGCGCCTGCAATGGTTGGAGGAAGTAAGATGAGCGGGTTTTTTACGATATTCGGAACTTGAAGCATTGATGTTCCAATCCCTAGAGAAACAAGGCCAGACCATCCATTTTCTCGGTAGCTACTTACAGCAAATCCAACCATTTGAGCTGCACACCCAACCGTTGCTGCTCCAGCTGCAATGCCCTCTAATTCAAGCATTATTGCTAACGCTGCACTAGAGATTGGAGCTGTTAAGGCAAGTCCCATTAATGTTGCTACAATGATTCCCATAAAGATCGGCTGCTGTTCGGTTCCCCACATAATAAGTGCGCCAAACTGTTGCAAACCTGCTTGAATCCAAGGTCCGATTAAAGAAGCAGACAAATACCCTGAAATGATTGTTACAAGAGGCGTGACAATTATTTCTAGCTTCGTCTCACCTGAAACAAGTTTTCCTACTTCAGTGGAAATGACGGCAGCTACAAACGCTCCAGCTGGACCACCGAGCTGAGCACCGGCTGCCCCACTTATAATTGTAGCAAAAACAACCAATTTAGGTGCTTTTAGTCCATATGCTACTGCCACCCCGATTGCTGGTCCCATTAAGCTCATTGCTAGGGAACCAACCTCTTGTAACCAAATCCCTATTGTTTCAAATCCCGTATGAAAAACAATTTGCTCTCCAAGAGTCCTTACAATGAGACCAATGATTAAAGAGGCAAATAACCCTAGTGCCATATGCTTAAAGCCGTTATAAAATACGTACGCCAAGTCAAATCTATTCCTTTTTTCTTAAGAAATGTTGTCACAATAACACCCTCCTACTTTCGATCAAGTTAATCCACGTGGTACGAACGCACAATCGATGTCATTGCTTCGATGTTCTCCTCTAAGTCATTGTAAGTCGTTAATGTTGAGATTTTAGCTCCTCCAACCGTTACGATGACAAAAAGCTGGTCTTCCTCTTCTTCTGTAACAATTAAATAAGATAATTGCTCATCTGATTCTCTTAACTCATAAAGCAACGCTGCCCCTGCAGTCCTTACATCTCTTTCAAAATGAATGTTACTTGTAGCTGGTTCCTCTGGCTGATGAAACAACAAAAATAGCTGATCGCCACTTTGAAGTTGAACATTATATTCTATATCATCAATTACTTCAAAACCTCTCGGTAAAAAAACATTAACCATCGATAATTCCGTATTAGGCTCCATAGGTTCTTCTAAATGAGTATGATAGGCGATTTGACCTAACTCTAATGCCTCTTCTTCTGTCACTTGGCAAGCGGCTAAAAAAACGAAAATAGACAACCAAATACTGATACGACCTATATTTTTAATCAATCATGACACTCCCTTATTAGTATGTTACACAATTCTTCTTAATCATACCCATATAGACAAAACCTGACAAGACACCATTCATTAATTATTGGTACACTAGAATAGAAAAAGCAAAGGAGTGAAAAAATGGAATTACTTGTTTACTTAGCTGGAGAAATACATAGCTCTTGGAGAACTCAATTGAAAGAGCAAGCGCAAAAGCAGAACCTTCCTCTCAGGTTCACTGGCCCAATGGAAGATCACCAGCGTTCAGATCATATAGGTGAGGAGATTTTAGGGAGCCAACCAAATAACGTTTTAAAAGATGAGGCCGCATCAAGCATTAATAATTTACGAACACAAATCTTGCTTTCTAAGTCAGATGTTGTCATCGCCTATTTCGGGGAACAGTACAAACAGTGGAACAGCGCAATGGATGCTGCCACAGCCATCACACTTCAAAAACCGGTCATTCTCATTCGGGACGAAAAACTTCACCATCCTTTAAAAGAGTTAGCTAATAAAGCTCAATTAGTTGTTCAAACTCCCGAGCAAGCATTAAAAGCACTTTCGTATATTTTTGAGTAATGGAAAGAGAGCTTTCAGTGAAAGAACGTAGTCTTCTATTAAAAAAGCCTTGTATGATTGGATTTTTCATACAAGGCTTAACATGCGGTTCCGCTGCCAGTTAATCAAAGCTATTAAAAAAAGTTGGATTATCATAACTTTGGCCTAACGTGCTGCTTTTTAAATGACTATTCAAACTTACCTGAGGTCCTCTTTTTTACATCGCTTATTTTCAAGTATCTTTTTCCTTATCCTTTTCTACTGCTTTCCTTCTGTAATAGCGAATACCCATATACACAACTAAGGGGATAATCCAATAAAGTGTATCGCTTGGAGTCAAATAGATAATCGCAAAACCAACAATAACAGTCAGGGCAGCCAAAATGATATCAAACATCGCTATCGCCTCAATTCATTTTCTTCTTTAGTAAAGCTAGTGCGACATATCGCCTAGAGATGAACGATACTGCCCATAAAGCAACTTCACGATATGGGCAAACAGGTCTTTTCTGTTTACCCATCCGTTTGTATAAATGCCTATTGCCCCTTCTCGCTTTCTCGTGTTGAGGTCTCCTGTCACATCTGCCATCACTACACCTAGCTCTTCTCCTTTTCGCAATCTGTCAGAGATTTCAAGAGGCAAGGGAAATTTAGCTCCACTTGCAACCCACTCTGCTCCATCTGCATGAACGAGCACTCCCCAATTACAGAGCATCAAACCTGATTCTGTTTCGTGAACGCCTCCTTCTAATCCAAACGATAAGTCAGCATTTGTAAGAGCTAATGCGCTTTTTGCACGATTACGAGCGCCTTGTAGTGTCTCTTCATCTGAAAAAGGCTGATCGCTGACTCCAGAGTCCGTTTTCACACTTATAAACGTCAGCTTTTCTCGTATTAACGTATCTTGGACGGCATGGACTTTTGCAGGATTTCTCGTCCCAATAGCAACAAGCATATTCCTTCCCCTTTCATTAAAAAATGAGGCTGACGGAAGAATATCTCCTAGCCTGTCAACCTCATCTGCACTTCTGTTTATACACGTTCGGAAATTGAATTCAATGTGTTCTGATCTGTTGTTTTAACCAGCTTGATGATTAATTCTTTTGCTGCCGCATAATCATCGATATGGACAATCGAAGCAGCCGTATGGATATAACGAGAACAAACACCTATGACAGCTGATGGAACCCCGTCCCCAGACATATGTACGCGCCCTGCATCTGTGCCACCTTGAGAAATAAAATATTGATACGGAATATTATTTGACTCAGCTGTATCAAGAATAAATTCGCGCATCCCTCGATGAGTAATCATCGTCCGATCATAAATTCGAAGCAATGCTCCCTTTCCTAAATGACCAAATGCGTCTTTCCCACCAGTTGCATCATTTGCTGGACTAGCATCTAACGCAAAGAAGATATCAGGTTTAATCAAATTCGCAGCTGTTTGAGCTCCTCTTAGTCCAACTTCCTCTTGAACCGTAGCTCCAGAATAAAGAACATTTGGAGTTGATTCATTTTGTAGTTCTTTTAAAAGCTCGATAGAAAGACCCACGCCATAACGGTTATCCCACGCTTTGGCTAAGATTTTTTTATCGTTCGCCATTGGCGTAAATGGACAAATCGGCACAATTTGTTGACCAGGTTTCACGCCAATCTTACTTGCATCTTCCTTATCATCTGCACCAATATCCACATACATTTGCTTAATATCCATCGGTTTTTTTCGCTGCGCTTCTTGTAGCAAATGTGGTGGGGTTGAACCGATAACGCCAATAACTGGACCGTTATCCGTCATGATTTGAACACGTTGAGCAAGCAGAACCTGGCTCCACCATCCTCCTAAAGTCTGAAAACGAATCAATCCATTTTTACTAATTGATGTAACCATAAAGCCAACTTCATCCATGTGACCGGCTACCATTACTTTAGGACCTTGTTCGAGTCCTCTTTTCACGCCAAAAATACTACCTAAACGGTCTTGAACAATTTCATCAGTATATTTTTCCATCTCTGTGCGAACAAATTTACGAACATCATGTTCAAATCCTGGAGCACCTTGAAGTTCTGTTAATGTCTTAAATAATTGCAAAGTATCTTCATTCACGTCAATAAGCTCCCTTCGTTTCCCGAAATTATATGTATCATATTTATTTTATCTGAAACATTTCTTGATTTCCACCGTCAACCCGTTTTCCAAAATCAATTCGTAATATATTGAAACCGTTCTTCTTTTTTGGATATACTGAACATGTGTACATAAATGAAGTTCGAAAGGATGATTGTAATGGTAAAACGCTTCGTATCAGGACTAGCAATCGGGTTAGCCGCAGGTTATTTATTAGGTCCTACGTTAAAGAATGATAAAGTTTCACCTGAGAGAGCTTTAAAACAAGTAAAAAAAGCAGTCTCTCAAAAGTATGCTATTTCCGGTTCGTGGATACATATGATTCCAGAAACGATTGAACGAAACAACCTTTCATATACAGTTTATCGTGGAGGTCTTTCAACAACAACGGAAGAAGGGACAAGTCAATATGAGTTTTTAGTTGATACCAAATCAGGGACTTTGCTTGATTTACAATCAACATAATAGAAAACTGAGCTGCCTCTTTTCTCCAATGAAGAGACAGCTCTTTGTTTTAGGTTGTCTTTATTAGCGAATCAACAATTTCTCCATCTTTATTCCATTTTACCGCTCGATATTTATAATCATGATAAAAAAGATAATATGCATCTTTCTCTTTTGCGAATGAATGCCACTTTTCCTTCGCATGAATGGATGTCATTGGGTAGTCGTCATACGCTAACACCCATAAAGGATTTTTGTGTGCATGCGTTGGCATAATATCAGCCATATGGATGAATGTTTCTTCTTGATGCTCGATTATAACAATGCAATGTCCATCGCTATGTCCACCTGTATGGATTAACTTAACCCCAGGTATGACCTCTACTTCTTGCTCGAATGTTTTCACCTGAGCCTGAATCGACTTCCAGTTCATCTCCCAATATGTATTTTTCGAGCGAATGTTCGGGCTTCTCATCTCATTCCATTCAATTTCAGACGTATAAACGACTGCATGACTGAAAAAGGATGACTCCTTATCAACGGTTCCTCTAACAAGCCCTGTTGCATGATCAAAATGCATATGCGTCATGAGGACAAAGTCAATGTCTTCACGACTTAGCTTTAATCGTGAAAGACTTTCTTCAATAGACGACTCTTCAAAAACACCATAATTTCTCTTTTGTTTTTCCGTTAAACGCCCCTTTCCAATTCCAGCATCAATCACGATGTTGTATCCATCCTTTTGAATCAACATTGGATCTGTCCTTAATTCAATTTGATTGGCTTCATTATGCGGATACTTTTTGCTCCATAACGGTTTAGGAACAACCCCAAACATTGCACCCCCATCCATATGAGTGACTCCGCCATTTAACCAAGTAATCGTCAAGCCATTACGCACTAACTGATCCATTCACCTTCTCCTCCTTGTAAACGTTTCCTATTCTCCTTTCCATATTCGCTATCCCTTCACCGTTTCCTTTTCTTGTTTTTGAACGGAATGAATTATGTGTTCTTCCCATGTTCGTTCCATTGCGCTGCAACCACTCGAACCCGCTAGTAGGTGGCTTAGCCTCATCAGCTGTACACTGCGCCTTGAGGGCCCTAGCTATACTTGAAGCCACTGAAAAAGTGCCTAACTGCCGCAGGGGAATGACACTACGCTTTCCGCGGGTGCCCGGTGAGCCTCCTCGGCTGTGCCTGCGGGGTCTCACACGTGGATCACTGCTCCCGCAGGAGTCTCCGTGTCATTCCCCTGCTAAGGTTACTTTTGTTCCTTTTACTTATCTTTAACTTGTTCTTCTACGATTTCTTTTAACATATTCATTTCCTCTTTAACTATGGGATTTTTAGCGATTTGTGGTTCACCATGCAACGTTATTAGACCTTGTTTTCTCTGGTAATTGCTATCGATCCTCTCAAAAAGCGGACGGGATGGGGGGCCGACTCCTGCGGGAGGGAAGGGAAGGTTGAAATCCACCGGCGTAGCCGGTTAGTTCAACGCCCGCCTGCTGGTGCGTGCCCCCCATCCCGGGAGCGAGGGCATAGCTACTTTTCGAAGTCCGAAAAAACGAGCTTTTTTCAGTGGCTTCCCTCTACTCCCTGCACGAGTCGAGTGATTTTCGCTCCATTTCAAAATAAGCTAACTCCCTCAGAGCAACAATCTTCACAAAAAATCCAAAAAAAAGAGTGTGACTACCGGTTCGGACTCGACCTGTCACACCCAAAAGGAGGAAATGTATACAATTGTATTTATGATCCAGTCTTAAATTTTGCTTCACAGCGGTAAATTCGCATTCCTTTTTTGGAGAACTTCTCTTCATACTCTGTCTTGACATTATTCTTCATGCCACTTCGATGTAAGTCTAAACTAACATTGTGTAAACTCATCCCATATCCTGAGAAACTTTCTAATGAATACTCGAACAGCCCTTGATTATCTGTTTTAAAGTGAACTTCTCCACCTTTTTTTAATAATTGCTCGTACATCGTTAAAAATCCTTTATACGTTAAGCGTCTTTTCTCATGTCTATTCTTCGGCCATGGATCAGTAAAATTAATAAAAAAACGATCGATTTCACCTACATCAAAGAAAGTAAGAATATCGTTAACATCCTCATTTAAAAATTTTAAATTTGGTTGATCTTGCTCGTTTACATGTTCTAGAGCACGGACCAAAACACTTTCGTATTTTTCAACACCAATGAAATTTATATCAGGATAAAGCTTACTCATTCCCACTAAAAACTTCCCTTTACCCGTTCCGACTTCTACATATATCGGGTGATCATTATTAAATAATTGGTTCCATTTCCCTTTATGTTGAGTCGGGTTTTGAATCATAATAGCTGGATGTTGTTGCAAAGTTTCCTTTGCACCAGGAATATTTCTTAAACGCATGACAATCACCTCTTAATAGTTACCCTTTTTATTTACTTTCGGGTCTGCACTTTTTTCTCGTCTAATTATAAAACAAGAACAACTTATTTTCGAATAGCATTTACTTGTTACGAGTAAAATAATTCATAGGATACAGAATGAAGGAGGGCTTTTTAATGCTATAACGAACAAGGACAAGCTACACCTACTTAAGGACTTATTAGAAAATCAATCCGCTGAAAACTATATGACAACAGATGAGGCTGAACAAATTGAACGCCTGCTATCATCATTAGCAACTGACGCATCTTTACAACCTGAAATCCAACAAACCCTTAATCATATCCATGAGAAACATGAACTTAATCATGAGCCATTTCAACAACAGGATGTCGAACAATGGTTAAACGTCTTATCAATTGAATAATTCGACACCATTTCTTTTTATTCCTCAGGAAATATCTACACCATATGAGGAAATTAGCAAGGAACAAAAAGCAAAAGACTCACCATTCTCATTAAGGTGAGTCTTTTATTCTTCTAGAAGGCTCCTAATATATTCCTTTAATTGTTCAGCTTGTTCAAACTGGCCACGTCCAAAATGCCATAACAACACAGAGATCGACTGAGATACGACATACCAATGCATCCGATTTCGCAAAGAATCTTCTAGAACAACTCCATATTGTTCCAACCAATATTCCCATTCGTGTTCTGGAATATAGGAATAAAGCAATAACCCAAGGTCTAAAGCCGGATCAGATACGGTTGCTCCATCCCAATCAATGAGGTATAGTTGTTCCTCTTCATCTAACATCCAGTTATTATGGTTAATGTCACAATGACATACGACAAAATGTTCTTGAAGAACCGATTCTAACTTCTCTAACAAATACTTCATTCCATCTTCTATCGTTTCATCTTCAATCTGAAAGAACTGAAGTTGCCTTCTTAAATTTTCGACAATTACATATGGGGTTAACGGTTCATTGCCAATTCGCTTAAACATGTCGAGCAACTCACTTGAACCATGAATTTTAGCAAGCAAGGCTGCAACTCGACTTTCTTTCATTTCATAAGCTTTCAGCTCACGACCTTGTACCCATCTTTGTGCTGTAACGACGTCTCCATTTTCTAAGCGTCTTGTCCAAAGTAGTTTAGGAACAATTCCCTCTGCTGAAAGAACAGCAAGAAAAGGTGACGAGTTTCTTTTTAAGAACACCGTTTGTTCACCTTGCTGGGCTATATATGCTTCGCCTGTTGCACCACCAGCTGGTTGAACTTTCCAGCCATCTCCTAAAAATTGTTCCACTCAATTCACCCTCAATTTCATAAACTAACGAGTTGTTTCGTATTCGTTATTATAACGTATTTATAATGGTTTTACCTATTTTAATTTCAATTAAACGGACGATTATTTTGTTTGGTAATTGATACAAACAAATGTCGATAATGGAGAAACGAACACACAGTCTTCTCCTATTTTACTCAATGGTATCAGAGAAGCAGCTTGATCGTCAACGACAATGTACCATTGTGTATTTGATGGGAGTGATAATTTCTTCCATTCATTACTTCCGTTGTGCATGACAATCACATCATCCCATTGATCAAAATCACCTACATTCATTAAATGATAGGCAATACAGTCCGATTCAACGAGCAACAAATGAAAATGCTTTTTAATTAACTGATACGATTCTAACCTAAAAGCCGGATGAGCGCGCCTTATTTTGATTAATCCCCGGATATAATTGACTGTCTTTTCAAAATAAGCTCGCTGATTCCAATCAAAGTGATTTATCCAATCAGGTGAATTGTAACTGTTCTCAATGCCATGTTTCGTTCGAAACCATTCCTGACCTGCATGCAAAAACGGAATTCCTTGTGAAAGCAATACAATTGATGTCGCAAGTCTATGTCGCTTTTGAAGGGTGATCTCATCTTCATAAGGGTGAACGTTTTTCAACTTATCCCATAGAGTATGGTTGTCGTGTGCTTCCACATAATTGATCGCTTGAGACGGTCTTGAAAACAATTCTATGCTCGCCTTCACACCACTTACCATTTCATCAATGGAAAACCCATTTCCACTAATAAAACCTGGCTGAGTAGAATCAAAAGTACTTCCTTTTATTCCATCGCGAAACTTATCCTGAAAGAAACTGATCCCTTTTAACTCTCTTGCCTGATCCGTAATGGCTCTTTTCTCATTTGGGTAAGCAGTTGGTAAATCCCACCCCTCTCCTAATACAACAATCTGTTTGTTCACTTTATTTGTTTCCACTTCCACTTGCTTCATCGTATCAATATCCAAAATCCCCATTAAATCAAAGCGAAATCCATCTACCTGAAATTCCTGTAACCAATAACGAATAGAATCAATAATGATTTTACGTGCCATTTTCCGCTCAGAAGCAAAATCATTTCCAACACCAGTTCCATTGCTCATGTCATTCTCATCTGTACGCCTGAAAAAATATCCTGGAACTAGTTTTTCTAAAGGAGAATCTTCCCAGATATATACATGATTAAAGACAACATCCAAAATAACTCGAAGCTGCTTTTTATGAAATGCTGCAATGGCTTTCTTGAGCTCAATAATTCTTGCATATCCATCGTAAGGATCTGTTGCATAGCTTCCCTCCGGAACAAAAAAGTGAGTCGTGTCATATCCCCAATTATAATGGTTCGGATTATGACGATCACTTTCGTCAATGCTGCCAAATTCTTGTACAGGAAGTAGTTCAACATGCGTAATACCTAGGCGCTCAAGATAGTCAAGTCCTGTAACTAATTTCCTTTTGTCTTCCGTTTTGGTCTCAGTCATCCCCAAATACTGACCTTTATGATGAATTCCATTCGTTCTCCCTACGGTAAAGTCCCTTATATGTACTTCATAGATGATCATATCGTTTGGAGAGATTAATGGCTTAAGCTTGGGCCAATAGATATGATTGGTTTTAGAGAGATCCCCGATCATCGCTTTCTTGCCATTTACAGATAAAAATTTAGCATAAGGATCGACCGCCATTAACCATTGTTTATTAACAAATACCTCAAACACGTACCAGCTTCCTTCGTAATCACCTTTCATATTTTTTCTCCAAACGCCTTTTTGATCACGAGTACAAGCTAATCGAATCCCTTTTTCATCATACCAATTTTGATAAACAATCACATTTACCTTTGTGGCAACAGGACTCCAAACAGCCAGTTTTGTGCACTCTTTTCTATACGTGACACCTAGGTCATCCCTTTTATAATAAAAGAGTTCATCAAACTCCTCTGTTCGTACCACTTCAGTTATTTCAATGAAACAACTCTCCCCTTCAAAAAGGAGATAATTGTCTTTATCAAATTCAAAGCAATGTGGAATTTGAAGCTCCAATACTGTATCATCCATCTTGCTGACCGATAATTTTAAGGTGTTTGTTTCATTTTGAATATACCAGTCTTTTTCATGATAATGGTCGTAACCATCCATTACTACTCTAATCATTTTAAGTTGAACGAGCTCAGCAGAACGGATTCGATGATTGACAAGTGACACATTCTTTTGCTTCAATGATGAAAGCCCCCTTTTCTGGTACGAAAGAGTATAGTATTTTCACATGATTATGTGTCTAGCTATTTTATTAACATTATGAATCGTTTTTGAAAACATTCATATACGTTTGTATTACTATCATGAAAAGGATTGAAAAATTTTGGAGGAGTAAAATGAATCACAATACTAACTCAAGTGTCCGTCTTTTAATTTCATGTCAAGATCAACCTGGAATTGTTTCAAGCGTATCTACATTTTTACATCAATACAAAGCAAATATTGTTCAATCTGACCAGTACTCTACTGATCCATCTGGTGGTCTGTTCTTTATGAGGGTTGAGTTTGAAATGCTGGAACAAAATTTTGAAATAGACATGCTTCGTACAGCTTTTTCAGATGTAGCCCAATCCTTTCAAATGGATTGGCGAATGGAACTGAAATCAAGAAAAAAACGAATGGCTATATTCGTATCAAAGGAAGACCATTGTTTACTTGAACTGTTGTGGAAATGGCGTTCTGGTGAAATTGATGTTGATATTCCTCTCGTTATAAGCAACCACCCTGATCTAAAAGAGCAAGTAGAAGCTTATCATATTCCATTTTTCCATATTCCTGTAACGAAGGAAACGAAACAAGATGCTGAAAAAGCAGCTATCCAAAAGCTATTGGATTATGACGTTGACTTTATCGTTTTAGCTAGATATATGCAAATTCTATCACCAGAGTTTGTTGGAACATTCCCGAAGAAAATTATTAACATTCATCACTCATTTTTACCAGCTTTTATTGGAGCAAACCCATATGCAAAAGCTTTTGAGCGCGGGGTAAAATTAATAGGTGCAACCGCTCATTATGTAACAAACGATCTTGATGAAGGACCAATCATCGAGCAAGATGTCCTACGCGTCAACCATCGGTACGCCACAGAACAATTACGAGTAGCAGGTAGAAACGTAGAACGAATCGCACTCGCTCGGGCAGTCACGTGGCATATTAACGATCAAATTATTGTTCATGGAAACAAAACCGTTATTTTTTAAAATTTATGAGTTACTGGTTCTTCCATGTTCGTTCCAGCCACTCGACTTCTACGGAAGATAGAGGTAGGTTATGAAAAAGAGCCCAACTGCCGCAGGGGAATGACACTACGCTTTCCGCGGGTGCCCGGTGAGCCTCCTCGGCTGTC
This sequence comes from Halalkalibacter wakoensis JCM 9140, assembly GCF_000513095.1. Classification (GTDB taxonomy): domain Bacteria; phylum Bacillota; class Bacilli; order Bacillales; family Bacillaceae_D; genus Halalkalibacter; species Halalkalibacter wakoensis. The sequence continues at coordinate 11,223 of NZ_BAUT01000014.1, read as the reverse complement.
GCCTGCGGGGTCTCACACGTGGGTCACTGCTCCCGCAGGAGTCTCCGTGTCATTCCCCTGCTTGATATCAGCTTTTCATACTATCAACCCAAGATCCAAATCATTATAAGCATTGGAAAGGATAAAAGATTCACCTTTCCAATGCCTTTTTCATTTATATTTATGTTATTAAATGTATGTAGATAGCTTTCAGTTGATCTCCAATCAAGAATCAATGACTCTAAGTCCAGACATGGGCAACTATGACCTTGTTGTTCCTAAAGATAATATGCTTCATCAAATGAATGAGTTAATTAATTTCTCTTTTATTCTTCTTACGAGAGCAATCAAAGAATGTTAAACACAGCTTTCCTCAAAGGTTGCTGGACATTCCATACAAACCCAAAGTGCAATGGAGCGCAAGCCACTCGACTCCTGCGGGAAATAGAGGTAGGGGCGAGACCCCACAGGCGTAGCCGAGGAGGCTCGCCACCTCCTTGCGGGTGCGAGTGGGTGGAGCGCAATGGAACGAACATAAAAAGAACGCGTTAACCCATGTAAGCACAACTATGCGGAAGCTGCTTAACTAACAAGACTTCAAGCAACTTGTAGCTGGAGTCTTTTGTCTTCTTTCACTAGTTTGTAAATGTTCGCAGTTCATAATTGATAGACCTGAATTCTTCTTCATCCATAGGTGGGTCTAAATGAATGAGCTGTGCCCCGTCACGCAAATCTGGTAGCTGAGATTCCCCGTACATTCGAATCCACATATACAACGAGTCGGTTAACCCCATTTTTGCGTCTCGTACAGTTTCACCGTAGCTCACACAGCCATGAAGCTCTTCAAACTCAATCATCACTTCCATTCCACCTCGCCAGTCAAATACTTTTCTGACTCTCCACGTAAAATGTTCAGGTTTGTATCCTGCTAGAGACCTTCTCTCTTTTTCGGTCAACAAAAACTCTCCTTTCTTCCATTCCGGTCCTTTTCCTATCTAGAAATGCACTTGCTATTTTACGCACCTGATGTACCTAGTTCAAATCCTCGTTAATAACATCTTGCTCCTCGTCATCTGCCTCTCGTTCAGTCGAATTTGTATAGCAGTGATCTAATAGGAGGCTGGTTATTTTTAATTGCTGACTCTTAATCGGTGAAGGGTGCTTCTTTGCTTTTTCATACCAAGTTTGAAAATTTCTTCGGTCAACCAGTTCTACTTTTGCTCCTTGAATCTTGTTATCAATTATTCCATCTTTACACAAAACAATATTCCGAACGGGAAAAGATAAATTGGCTTCTTCCAAAATCGACTTCATTACACCGGTCATACGAGACAACGAGACAAGCGGACTGAGTCTTTTCGTTCTCGATTGATTCACAAATTCAGTCCAGAATCGATCAGAACTAGCTTCAAATACGCTATGTTTCTCCCCTTTTAGTAAGGAAATACAATAAATTTCAGTTGGACTAATTAAAACTACTTCTAGTTCTATCGGGGCTTGCTTTACTGAAAAAATAGGGTGATACATTACAAAATAATTATCTGGAAGCTTTTGAGTAAAAAAATGAAGCCAAGGATCTTCTTTATATTTCGGATGCAACGTTGACTCTTCTAAGAGCGCTGAATTAGCCCATCTAAGTTGTGTATGAAACAATTCTTGCAAAAATTCTTCTTTTACTTCCTCAAGTGTCTTTTGATGAAAGTTAGAATCTACTTGTTCCACGTCCTCGTCGTGTCTTTTGGAAGAAATCTTTGACCAACTTTTCATCTTCTGAATCAACCCATGAAGACGTCTCTGATCTCCTTGAACCGTTTCGACTTGATTCCACTCATTGTTCGTTTCACTTTGAGCCTGTTCCCAGTCCGTTTTCAAATAATACCAGCGTTCCTTCTTCATCCGAGTGAATTGACTCAGATAACGATTCAGATCAAATTGATAACGAGAAATAGAATCTTCTAATTTCACTAAATGAGCCACACTCATACCTCCGTCGTTAAAACTATCTATTTTGAAATCAAATAACGTCTTCGCTCAGTAAAAATTTAATAAAATAAAAAGACAATAAATGGACCAATAATTGATACGATAATCGCACTAAGTGTCATCGCAACGGAACTAGCTGCGCCTTCTTTTTCACTATTTTCAAGTGCTTTCGCCGTTCCAATCGCATGTGCTGCACTGCCGGTTCCAATTCCTTTTCCAATCTCATGTACGACTTTACACCACTTAAACAAGTATGGGGCAATCACTACTCCCCCTATACCAGCAACCATGACTAAAACCGCTGCTAATGGTGGGATGCCTCCTATTGTCGTCGCAATATCCATTGCAACAGGCGTCGTAACTGATTTTGGGACAATGGAATACATAAGCTCCTCACTAATTCCCGCTACCCGAGCTAGCAAGATTCCACTAACAATTCCAACAATGGCTCCGACAGTAACGCTAACAATAATAGGAATAAAATGACGTTTTAGCATCGACAGTTGCTGATACAATGGGTAGGCGAGTGCCACAACAGCTGGCCCAAGAAGTAACTCAAGCCATCTTCCCCCAATTGCATACGTCTCATACGGAATTTGAAACGTGATCAAAAATACAATCATGACAATGGTTGAGATTAACAATGGTAGCATATACGGAAATGGAAACCGTCGATAAAGTGCTTTTGAAGCAATATAAACGGCGATCGTTAACAGAATAAACATCAATCCTACGAACACATTCATTCTTTTGATACCCCCTTCCGATTCGCTAAATATTGACCGACTAGACTTGAAACCGCCATAACCATTATCGTACTAATAATCGTAATAAAAATTAATAAAATCCCTCTACCTTTGAAAATATCAAGAAACTGTAAGATTCCAATTGTTACAGGTAAAAACAATAAGGGCATATGTCTTAAGATGAATGAAGATCCTTCCGCGATATAGCTAGCTGGTACTAGTTTCAAAGATAAAACGAGAAACAAAAGCAGCATCCCTATAATGCTGCCTGGTATTGAAAGGTTCAACCCTTGTTGAATCCATACCCCCATCATATAAAAACAAGTTAATATAGCAATATGTAGAACAATTCGAACTATCGTCATTAGGACTCATCCTTCATTTTAAAATTCTGCTCCACTTTATATTTCGGCGTTTCTGTTACAACACTTTTGTACAATACAATGTTATCAATACTCCACCTTTGACCTTTTGTTGGGTTCTCTTGTGCAACATAGGTTTCCTTGGACACCCATTTTCTCGCTACTGTTATATGAGGAGAAAAAGCTCGTTTATCTAATTCAAAACCTAGTTGTGAACAGGCTCGAAACAATTCATGCTGCAACCCAGCAAGTTTTTGCTCCTCTCTTACACCAATCCAAAAAACCCTCGGATGCTCCTTTTGACCAAACGTACCAAAAGACGTAAGCTCTAATGAAAAAGGATTCCACGTTGATACAACCTCATTACAAACTTTTTTTACGTCTTTCAGTTGGTCTTCCGTACAAGCCCCTAAAAAAACAAGGGTCAAATGAAGATCTTGCTCATGAACCCAGCTCTTAAAAGGCCAATCTGCTTTTGAAACCGATTCGTTAATTTGTTTTTTCAGTTCATCTGAAAGTGGTACCGCTAAAAAGTAATGAGATTGCATAACATTCTCCCTTCTATTTTACCTTACTTTGTATTTAAATGAATTTCTTTTCTTATTATTTCTTCGATTCACTTGTCAGATTCATTTAGATGATCACAACTAGGAATTCATTAATTTTGTATGATAAAATGAATGTACTATATTGAAAAGAGGAAGTGTACATATGAATGTTGTAAATAACATTGCAGAGCTAATTGGTCGAACACCTTTAGTTCGACTGAACCGAATTACAGATCCGAACGGTGCGACTGTTTACTTAAAGATGGAGATGCAAAACCCAAGTGGAAGCGTAAAAGACCGAGCAGCCTATAACATGATGATCCAAGCTGAAAACGACGGACTTTTAAAACCAAATTCAACCATAATTGAACCAACAAGTGGAAATACAGGGATTGGGATTGCAATGAATGCTGCTGCTCGTGGTTACCGTGCTATTTTAACCATGCCTGATACGATGTCGGCTGAACGTATTAATCTTTTAAAAGCATACGGAGCAGAAGTCGTTTTAACACCTGGAGACGAAAAGATGCCGGGTGCCATTGATAAAGCTCATGAGTTAGCGAAGGAAATTCCGAACAGTTTTGTTCCTATGCAATTTGAAAATGCAGCCAACCCTGATGCTCACCGTCATACAACTGCATTAGAGATTAAACAAGCACTCGACCAAATCGGCAAGCCTTTATCTGCCTTTGTTGCTGCGTCCGGCACAGGTGGGACGATTACAGGAACAGGTGAAGAATTACAAACGTTTTACCCAGATGCAACCATTCATGTCGTCGAACCTGCTGGGTCCCCTGTATTATCTGGAGGTAAACCTGGTCCACACAAATTAGTTGGTACGAGCCCTGGATTTATTCCACCTATCTTAAATGAAGATGTATACAATGAAATATTAAAAATTGAAGATGAGGATGCGTACCGTGTGACACGAGCTCTCGCTAGAGAAGAAGCTATTTTAGTAGGACCATCATCTGGCGCAGCTTGCTTTGCTGCAATGGAAGTAGCCAAACGTCTCTCACCTGATGATGTTGTTGTCGCGATCGCTTGTGATACAGGAGAACGCTACTTATCGACCGATTTGTTTCAGTTTGAATAATCTTCATGTACAGAGGTTAGCCCAAAAGGTCGATTTTGACCCTTCGAGCTAACCCCTTTTTATTCTTTATCTTTAGCAAGTTCATAAATCGCCTCTGCGTATATGGCCGTCATTTTCAGCAAATCATCAATGTCAATATACTCGTCTTTTTTATGAGCCACATCTTCTCTACCAGGGAACATGGGGCCAAATGCAACCCCTGTTTTCAAAGACCGAGCATACGTACCTCCACCAATTGCTAACAATTCTGGCTCTTCCCCTATTTGACGTTCATACACGTTTTGCAACGTTTTAATAAGTGGGTGATCACCTTCCACATAATTTGGCCCCATATGATCATGAACGATTAAAGAAGCTCCGTTTCTCTTAGCAACCCCTTGCAACTTTTCTATACAATCTTCTCCTGATGCGGTTACAGGATAACGAATATTTAAGCCGGCTTTTGCTTCCCCACTTTGATCAAACTGAAGTAACCCAGCATTGATCGTTAACGGACCTGACACTTCATCTCTCGTATTGATCTGCAACAACTTCCCATCAAAATCACAATGCTCGACAACAAACGTAATAAAATCATTAGCTGCACTTTGGAAAGAGTGATTAGCGAGAAATTGAGCCAGATACACACCTGCATTTAACCCATTTTCAGGAGTTGAGCCATGAGCTGAGATGCCTTCAAACTCGAGGTTAAGCGTACCATTATCCAATGTCGCACTTCCGTTTTGATTGATTTCTAGTATATATTGATGAAAGTTTTTTTCTAATTGCTCCAGTTCTCCCAATTCGCCAACAATTTTTACAGAAGCATGATCTGGCACCATATTCAATCTCTCACCAGCATCAAATCGTTGCAACCTCAAACGAGATGCCTCGATTTTTTCTTTACCTTTCCAATTGAAACTCACATCTGTTATTCCTTTTTCTGCATGAATAATCGGAAAATCAGCATCTGGAGCAAATCCGATTGTTGGCATTTCTTCATGTTTAAAGTAATAGTCAACACAGCGCCAATTGCTTTCCTCATCCGTTCCGATAATCATTTGGACTCGCTTTTGAAGTGGCAACTCTAATTCCTTCACAATCATTAGCGCAACAAATGCAGCCATCGTCGGACCTTTGTTATCAATTGCCCCTCTGGCATAAATTCGATTTTCGCGAATGTCTGCTGAAAAAGGTGAGCTTGTCCAACCTTTACCGGCTGGAACAACATCCAGGTGGCAAAGCACCCCTACGCTGTTTTCTCCTTCACCATGTTGAATTAATCCTGCATATCCATCCACGTTTTTTACAAAAAATTGATTTTCTTCACCTTTTTGTAACAAATAAGCTAATGCACTTGCAACTCCTTCTCCAAATGGAGCTTGTTTTGTTGCTGTTGATTCGTCTAAAACACTTGCAATGCGTAGAAATTCCTGCGTTTGCTCAATAAGTAAGTCTTTTCTTTTTTCTACTTCATGAAACCAATTTATTGTTGTCATTATTTTCACCTTCCATGAATGTACGGTACATTTTCGTACAACGATTTTGCATAGTTGTTTGAATTATTGTAAAATAGATATAACAAGAATGAACCATGCTTCATTTGACCACTTCAAGATTACCTTTCTTACAGTGTATTTGCAACTGTGGTCCTTTCATTTAGGTTAAAAGGGTTTTTCATCCGTAGTAACATGCATGTTTTTGCTGTTATTACATAGACTCTACCAAAGAAACAAGTCATGATTATGAATAAGGAGTGGTTTTTTGAAAACTTCAACTGATCGTATGCTGACTCGTATTAAGTCTATCTACCTTTATATCAAACAAAGGGGGACCGTCACAACGAATGAATTAGTTGAAGAATTCGGGATAACCCAGCGGACGATTCAACGTGACCTTAATGTACTAGAATACAACAAACTCGTTGAAAGTCCTACTCGCGGCAAATGGAGTGTTACGAAAAAGAAAACGCGCGTTTCGTGATGGATAACAACCTATTTAATAAGAAAGCTAAAAAGATGTCTCTAGGTTACGGATCAACCTAGAGACATCTTTTTGGTTATTTTGTTAGCAATAAGGTGATTTCATCATCTGTTAATTCTCTATATGTACCTAACTCTAACCGTTGATCTAAGTCAAGTTTCCCTATCTTCGTCCTTTTTAACGTGAGTACTTTTTTCTCTACCGCTTCAAACATTCGTTTTACTTGGTGATACTTTCCTTCTGTAATGGTTAATTCAATTTTTGAAACAGGCCCTTGCTCGATAATGACAAGATGTGCTGGTTTCGTCACATAACCATCCTCAAGCGTCACTCCCTCTTTGAAAAGGGCAACGTCCTCTTCCGTTACTTCTCCACGAACGTCTGCTACATACGTTTTCGTCACATGCTTTTTCGGTGACATGAGTTGATGAGAGAATTGGCCATCGTTCGTAATGAGCAGCATGCCTTCTGTATCTTTATCCAATCGTCCAACCGGAAACGGATCATACATTGCATGCTCAAATAGCAACAAGTCGATGACTGTCTCATGCTCATCATCCTCCGTTGCCGAAATCACTCCTTGGGGTTTGTTCATCATTAAATACACAAAAGGTTTGTATTTCACTTCTTCCCCAAAAACCGTAACCATATCCGCATCAGGATCAACATGTGTTTTCCCTTCTTTTACCACTTCTCCATTTACGTGAACGCTTCCCGATTTCATTAGTTTTTTGACATCTTTTCTCGTCCCAAACCCCATATTGGCAAGCAGTTTATCCATCCTCATCTAGATCCTCTCCTTTCTTTTGCTGTTCTACAATTCGTTTTGCAAAGCCACCCAAATCATTTGCTTGGTAAGCATCAATCACACCGTGAACAGTTTGATCAAACGTTTGTTTAATTAAGCTATCTGGAATCTTATGAGCTTTCATCTTTTCCGTCAAGTTCATACTCATTTTAATCGCAGCTTCTGTTCCAAGCTGATTCGCAAGCAAGGCCATTTCTTCACCTGTTAATTCTATTTTCATCGATGGAAACCATCGCTTCAAGTGAGTCATTTCTTTTTCACATGAAGGCGGCAAAACAAATAACCCTGCCTTATTTGCTTTTGTCACTTTCGCGTGTCCTACTAGTTTTAATGGAACGATGCGAAGTCCTCCAGCAAACTGTTCCACTTCTTTTTTCATCACAGCTGTTGCCATATGATAGATCGTTACATCTTTACGAAGCAGTTTCAGGTAATGAGAAAAGAAATCGTTATATCCTTCCTTTGGTAAACAGAGAAACAGTACTTTTGCCTCCGATAAATTTTGAACAGTTGCTTTTTTCGCAAAGTCTACTTGCCGAAGCAAACTATCCACAGTTTGCTCATTCCTTCCAAACACATACGTAGACTCATCTTTTTCTAAAACGGATAAAAGCATACTAGCTAAACGTCCAGAGCCAATCAAAACTTTCATGGTCCTACCTCCATTCTGTTCAGGAAAATTAGAAAAAGAAAGAGCTGGTAATCAAATTGATTATCAACTCTACATAGCTGTTTCCTCGGTTTCAAACATATAATGCCGCGTCCTTATGTTTACATTTAGTATGATCCCCATCGCTAGCATATTCGTCAGCAAGGCACTACCCCCATAGCTTATAAAAGGAAGAGCAAGACCCGTGATCGGCATTAGCCCAATCGTCATAGCGATGTTTTGGAACACTTGAAAAACAAGTAACCCAATTACTCCAGATACTAAATACGTTCCAAAAAGATTGTTACAAGTTAAGGCGATTATAATCATTCGGTAAAACAACAAGAAATACGTCACGATCAAGATCGTAGCGCCAATAAATCCAAACTCTTCACCAATAACCGTAAAAATAAAATCCGTATGAATTTCAGGAATACGGTCACTTTGAGTTTGAACCCCTTGCATAAATCCACTACCTTGCAGTTGGCCTGCCCCAATTCCTCTCATTGCATTAACAAGCTGATAACCAAACGAACCTTGATGTTCATAAGGGTCTAACCAACCGTAAATGCGATCAAGCTGATGGGAAGCAATAATCTTTGAGAATAACTCAAAGTTATGATTGTGAAGCCAAACAAGTGACATGATGCCACCAACAGCCCCGAATGCAAGAAACGCAAGAATGCGCCAAGCTACTCCAGACATTAATAACATCGTTGCCATAATACTAGCAATGACTAGAGCTGTACCTAAATCCGGCTGTCTTAAGATGAGAAAGAACGGAGGAAGCCCTACGGCAATTACTTTCGCGACAACGATTAAATCCGACCGCAAGTCTTTATGTGCTCTATTGGCCGTGATTCGATACAATAAATGCGCGAGCGCAATAATTAAGAAAATTTTCATAAACTCTGAAGGCTGTATTTCCGCCGGCCCTAAATTAAGCCAACGCTGCGATCCGTTACGAAACACACCTAGAGGAGAAAAAGCTACTAATAATAAAAGCGTAATCCCAATTCCATATAGAGGAATTGAAAAGTTTTTAAACATATCATAATCAATTAACATGACTCCAACCATCACAACAATACCAACGATAAACCAAAGAATTTGTCGTTTTACATAGTATGTTGGATCAACACTGTATTGGCCAGAGCCACTATAGATAGCTAGTAAGCTAATACACATGAGCAGAAACAACAGAAAGAGCAAAGTATAATCTAGCTGTTGAAAGCCCGTTTTCCTTTCTTCCATTGTAGCCTCCATCTAATAAAGGATGCAAAGAGTTGCACATACTCGTTTCTTTTTGAGTAGGAACATCCATCCATGCTTCAAAAATCGACTTTTTTTGCAGAATATTGATGAAAGAACAGCTCTCTTCCTTCCTTAAGAAGCAGAAAGCTGTGGTTCTTCCTTATAGTCTTTCATTCTTTTTTGGCGTATATTATTACGCGAGATATTTGCCAGTATTGCTAATGATAAGAGGGTAAAAAACAGTGATGAACCTCCATTGCTAATGAGCGGCAATGGAATTCCGGTAATAGGAAGCATTCCTGTTACAGCTCCTATATTAAAGACAATTTGCACCGCTATCTGAAACACAATCCCAAATGCAAGCAAGCTTCCAAAAGGGCTTTTACAGCGGGCACCAATCATTACACCTCGAATTAAAATAAGTGTATGCAATCCTAGCACAATTAACACACCTAATAATCCTAATTCCTCGGCAACAATAGCTAAAATAAAATCAGTATGTGCCTCCGGTAAATAATAAAGTTTCTGAACACTTTGTCCTAAGCCAGTCCCGCTCAATCCACCATGTGCCATGGCAATATACGATTGGATTACCTGATGCCCATCTCCCATCGGATCTGCAAATGGGTCTTGGTATGACGTTAGGCGTCTTACTCGGTAAGGAGCTGACATCGCAAACACAATAAAAAGAGTAACGCCTACGACTCCAAGTCCAATTAGATGACGCCATTTAGCACCAGAAAAAAATACAAGAAAAAACGTAACCAATAAAATTGATGTAGCTGTTCCAAGATCTGGTTGCATCATTATTAAACCAAATACAAAGCCAACGACAACTAACGGGGGCATTACCCCTTTAACAAATTGATCAATATAAGCTTGTTTTTGTGAATACACTTGTGCTAAATAAATAATCATCCCAATCTTCACAAATTCAGATGGTTGAACACGTAATGGACCTAACTGAATCCAGCGCTGAGCACCACCAATTGTTACTCCAAACCAAGGAAGCAATACTAGAACCAAAGAAATAATCGAGATGATGATGATAATTGGCGACATTTTTTTATACAAACGATACGGAAAATGCATCACAACGAAAAAGGCAACGACTGCTAGCATAAACCACAACAACTGACGTTGAATAAACGCATATGGATTCGGAACTGTTTGTCCAATGCCTAAAGGATAGCTGGCACTAAACACCATCACCAAACCAAATCCAGCTAAAAGGAACGTCGTGATGATTAACAACCAATCATTATCTTTCTTTAAAGAATATTTCATCGCGCCCCCCTAGCAACTATTCATTTTAAGCAGGCAACCATGAAATCTACCAGCTTTCAAAAAAGAACACAGGTAAAATATGCCTGTTATTAACAGACATATTGAACATCTCTTATTATATCAAACGACCTTCACATGCAAAAGAGGCTTTCCTTGCCAAAGAATGTCGAAAATGTTAGAAAAACATGAGGTTAGCTAGATACCATTCAACGTTTCTAGATAACCCATTGTTTTGTTTTCGTATACTTTGTTGCTTTTACAGGTTAATGTGCTCTTCACAGGATCGTTCCATTCCGCTCCAGCCACTTGCACCCGCAAGGAGGTGGCTCCTGAAAAAGTGCTTGCTTATTTCGGACTTAAAAAGCAGCTTCGACCTCGCTCCCGGGATGGGGGCACGATAGAAATTCCCCACTCTTCAACGATCTTATAACGAGTAAAGGCATCATCATTGATATCTCACGTACAAAAGCTCGTTATAGTTGGATCTTGGGTTAAGAGTATGAAAAGCTGATACTAGCAGAGGAATGACACGCAGACTCCTGCGGGACC
>NZ_BAUT01000015.1 GCF_000513095.1 Halalkalibacter wakoensis JCM 9140 | reverse complement strand
GTCTAGGTGGCCTTGAAAGCATCTCTCTTGAGATTTGCTCCATTTGACGTGCGTCATCTAGTGTTAACGTTACAATAGGCTCATTTGTATCTGGATGAAACGACGCACTTGCCCCGTTTTGACGTAAATCTGCTCCATCTACTAATACTTCATCATACACATCTCGTATCGTTAAACTCGCTTCCGTTGCGAGTAACTCACGTGCTGTTGCCTGGTCTGCCACACCCGCAAGTTGAACTCGAATCCGGTCATCTCCTTCAATGCGTATATTTGGTTCAGAAACTCCTAATACATTGACCCTTTGATTAAGAGCACTTACCGTTGCTCGTAATGCTTCGTTATCAATCACATCACCCTCGTGAGCTGGTTTTACTTCATATAGAATCTCAAACCCACCTTGGAGGTCCAGACCTAGCTTAATTTCCTTTGCAATTCCCATCACAGTTGTACTAATTAATCCTGCGAGAATGGCAACTATAAGGAAAAAAGCGAAAATCCTACCTTTTTTCACCATATTCCTTTTCGGCCTCCTTTTTGAAACAGACTGCTTGTCCATTTCACCTTTCATAGACACAATAGTCCTATTATAGCTTTCCTTGAAAATCTCTGTCAATTTATTATAAAATCAATATTTTTTACCTTTGCCTTCTGGGAATACCTTTTCTCAGAAGGCAAAGGTATGTAAAGGGATTGGTTACCCTTCAGACGTTTTTTCCATCTCGCTAAACCAATCCGTTGGGTCTTTGTAGGCATGAATCGTTAACCAAGTCATATACGTTTGTGGCTTCAACGTCAAAAGTTCATTTACAAATTGATTAATATGAATAAATTCCTTCTGTTTTCTTAATTGATAAAGCACACACTCCCAAATTTGATTATCCGTTGCCCGGTCATATCCAAGAAAGTGAAATTCATCAACTTTACTTGCTAAGGCGGGCTGTACATCACTCCGCCATACTTCAAATTGTTGTTTCTCCATCAAAACTCCTCCTAAATAAAATGAAGACACTAAAAAAGAGAGAAAATGACTTTTTTACTGCCCTAATTAAAATACAGAATACATGATACTTGCAATCGCAAAACCTGCAATCACTACTCCTGTTGTAATGGCAAGAAACGCAAAGCGAATCGGAATGAAAAACAAAATAGCTGCAAGACTAGCAGAGTAAGCTCCTGTTGTCGGCAAAGGGATCGCTGTAAATAAAATCAACCCAATCGCCCCAAACTTCTCGACTTTGTCACTTTTTTTCATCGTTCTATTATATAACCATTCATAAAACCTTTTATAGACTGCAAACCTTAAAAACCACCTACTAATTGGTTGAAAAAGGAGCAAGATTGGTAGAATCGGTAGCAAATTCCCCCCAATTCCATAAATTAAAGCTTCCCAGTAAGATAAACCGAGTTGATGAGCAACGGGGATTCCGCCGCGCAACTCCAAAATTGGCAAAGCAGATATCAACACAACCATTAATTCCGGTGGCAAAAAACCAAAATGATCAAAAACAAACTGTTTAATTGCTTCTTTCACATAATCCGCCCTCTCTAAAGTTGAATTGAATGCAGAAACTACTTGTCATGCTTGACCCACTACTAAGCATATAAATAATAACGCAAAATATCCATCATTTTTTTATGAAGGTAGGGGCTATACATGACGAAGCAAACATTTCTAAAAGGAGCACTTATTTTAATTATTGCAGGCCTAATTACAAGACTGCTAGGCTTTGTGAATAAAATTGTGGTAGCAAGAATTATGGGGGCTGAAGGTGTTGGTCTTTATCAAATGGCCGTCCCTACCCTTCTTCTTGTTATTACCTTGACCCAATTAGGGTTACCTGTTGCTATTTCAAAGCTTGTTGCTGAAGCTGAAGCTCAACAAGATCGAAAACGAATCAAAAAGATCTTAGTCGTTTCACTTACGATTACAAGCATTCTTAGTGTGATCTTCACGATAGCGATGATTGCGTTTGCTCCGTTTGTAGCAAATACTCTTTTAACAGATTCAAGGGCTCTCTATCCTTTAATAGCCATTGCCCCAATTGTACCAATTGTTGCCCTGTCCTCAATCATGAGGGGATACTTTCAAGGCCGCCAAAATATGAAGCCTACTGCCTACTCTCAAGTCATTGAGCAAGTTGTCCGAATCACTCTCGTTGCTGTGATGACAAGTGCGTTTCTGCCAATGGGAGTTGAATACGCTGCGGCAGGAGCGATGGCTTCGGTCGTCATTGGTGAACTTGCCTCTTTGGTGTATATGATTTTTATGTTTAAACGGAATAAACGTTTCCGTGTTCGCCGTGATTTTTTCTCGTACGCGAAAGAGGGAAAACAAACGTTAAAAGATATTATGGCTATCTCATTACCAGCCACAGGAAGCCGCTTAATTGGATCAATTTCATTGTTTTTTGAACCGATCATTGTTGCCCAAAGCTTAGCTCTAGCAGGAGTTGCGACTGTAATGGCAACAAGGCAGTACGGCGAACTAGCAGGATTCGTTATTCCAGTCTTATTGCTTCCAACTTTTATTACGTATTCCCTGTCCGTTTCACTCGTCCCTGCCATTAGTGAAGCTTTAGCGAGAAATCATTATAAGACGATTCATCACAGACTCAATCAAGCATTGCGACTCGCTCTTTTGTCGGGGGGAATTTCAGCCGTTGTGCTTTATGTGTTTGCTGAACCGATAATGGACTTAATGTACGGTGCCCCAACCGTTGCAACCTATTTAACACTTATGGCACCATTTAGCATCTTTTTATATTTCCAGGGTCCTTTACAAGCAGCCTTACAAGCTCTCGACCTTGCAAAAGCTGCGATGATGAATAGTTTATTTGGAGCCGTCGTTAAAATGGCCGCTATCTTTGTTTTAGCTTCAAGACCAGAGCTCGGCATTATGGGGGCCGCATTGGCTGTCGTTATTGGATTTGTCTTAGTAACGTTACTCCATTTCGCATCGATTGCAAAGACCATTAGTTTTACCATTGATACAAAAATGGTCGTAAAATCAGTTGTCCTTATTGTGGGTTCTACTGCTGTTGGGTTTTTATGTGCGAATTATGCCTTTACAACACTGCCCAAGCTATGGCATACATTGCTAGCCATTAGTATGACTGGACTGTTTTACTGTGTACTTATGTTCTTGCTAGGTCTTGTCAAACAAGAAGAAGCGATCCGTATCCCCTTTATTGGAAAATGGTTAAGCTCGTTACTTCCAAGAACATAATAAATGCTGTTGATCAATCAAAACGTTGATCAACAGCTTTTTATATAAAGTGATTGTAAACGTTGATTCTCATAGTGAAATGGAGCGGAAGCCACTCGACTCCTGCGGGAAATAGAGGTAAGGTCGAGACCCCACAGGCGCAGCCGAGGAGGCTCGACACCTCCCCGCGGAAAGCGAGTGGCTTCAGCGCAATGGAACGAATTTGGTAAAACAGCTAACAAAAAATGAAGCCAGCCCACATAAAAAAAACAGGTACCGACTTCATCTTTCATCTTTTAAATCAACAAAAAAAGTATCACGGTCTTTTAGTGCGCAATAGGAAATCTTCTTAATTTCTTTATATCCAAGCTTCCTCATTTGTTGACGAAGCCATAGTTGAGTTTGGTTAATTTGCTCAAGATGCTCATATTGAATCTTCCCGTCTAAGATAAGTGGAAGTGGAAGCCGAGGGGTATAGTCATCACCTTCATCTTCTCTTTTTTCAATGACAGATAACTTTCCAGATGGCTCCAATATGGCAAATTCCACATCCGACAATTTACTTATTTTATTTTGACGTAATTGCACAAGCAAATCATCAAAATTATATCGTTGCTTTCTCATTTCTCCTTCATCTATTTTCCCTTCATTAATTAACACAGAAGGTTTGCCATCAATTAGTTTTCGTAAATGATTGTTTTTTAAAGAAATGAGGGCCAACATAATTTGTATGGTGGAAAGAATAACAATCGGAATGATGGAATACATCATTGGGACTTCGATATTTTCAATCGACACCACTGCGAGTTCAGCAATCATAATGGAGACAACAAAATCAAGTACTGATAGTTGTCCGATCTCACGTTTGCCCATAAAGCGAAGCACAAAGAGGATGATAAAATAGATGAATATCGTCCGTAGCATGATCGTCATGTAATCCATCGAATTCTCCTTCCTTGTGTCTCTAACCATATCTATAGGAGGGATCTGAATAAGGTAAAAATCGACCTTTTTCAGAGCCCTCTATCTATAGGTTAGTATGACCAGGAAGGAAATCAACATGATTTGAAGCTTTTGGAAGTCTCTACATAAAGTCAGCCAAATAGCGGATATATAAATAAACCGTTGAAATAATAAAAGAGACAATCGCAATTGGAAAGCCTACCTTTAAAAACTCCCAATAACTAAATGGATGTTTTGCTTTTACAGCCATCCCCGCCACAATAACGTTCGCTGTTGCTCCAATAATGGTTGCATTCCCACCTAAGCAAG
Source organism: Halalkalibacter wakoensis JCM 9140 (assembly GCF_000513095.1). Classification (GTDB taxonomy): domain Bacteria; phylum Bacillota; class Bacilli; order Bacillales; family Bacillaceae_D; genus Halalkalibacter; species Halalkalibacter wakoensis. The sequence continues at coordinate 69,327 of NZ_BAUT01000015.1, read as the reverse complement.
CCCCTAGCGCTAAAGCCCACCACAGTGGATCTAAATTACTCATTCCATATTCCTGAAACTCTAAAATAACAGGAATCATCGCAGCGACAAATGGAATGTTATCAACAAATCCAGATAAAATTCCTGATCCCCAAAGTATAAACAACGCCGTTTTCGGTAAATCGCCTTCTGTATAATAAATAATGGCTTTGGCTATTTCATCAATGATTCCTACTTCTTTTAGTCCACCAACGAGTAAAAATAAACCAATAAAGAAAAAGAGGGTAACCCACTCTACTGAACGAAACACTTCCTCCATATCTTGCTCTTCATGTGTCATAAGCATGAGAAGCAGCGCACCTACCATCGCGATACTTGTCAAATCTACATGAAGGAAAGGCTGAAGAACAAAACCAATGGTTGTTAACGTTAAGACAGACACCGATTTGATTAGCAGCTTTCGATCTTTAATATATGTAGTTGGGTTAATAGCATATAATTTCGCTTGATCCTCCTTTGTCACCACTAATTGTTTACGATACAATCCAACGAGTCCTGCCATGACAACAGCGAAAATAATTACGACAACCGGACTTAAATGAATAAGAAAATCATTAAACGTTAAATGCTCGACAGCTTGCCCAATCATTAAATTTGGCGGATCACCAATTAACGTCGCGGTACCTCCAATGTTTGAAGCCATAACAAGTGAGATTAAAAATGGGACAGCTGGGAGCTTTAATAATGCCGTTAACGTAAAAATAATGGGGACAATTAACAAAACGGTTGTTACATTGTTTAAAAAAGCTGACCCAAATGCCGTTAAGGATGAAATTACAACAAGTAAAGGGATTGGTCTCCCGCCCACCCATTTAGCTAGTGAGACCGCAACATACTCAAAAAAACCACTTTGGCTCGTAATAGAAACCAAAATCATCATCGCTAGCAATAGTGTAATGGTGTGCCAATCAATATGGTGCAAAAAAGCAACATCTATCTCATATACACCAAAAACAAGCATAAGGACACCACCAAAACAGGCAATGACCGCTCGATTTAGCTTCTCTGTAATAATAAAAAAGTAACTAAAAATAAAAATAACTAAAGCTAAGGTTACCCCCATAACCGTTCTCCTCTCCTCGCATTTCTAACATCCTATGACAAGCTTAAAGAAAACATGTCCGTTTTCTAAGACAAGCAAATTTTGCGTCTATTTAATACAAGCCTGAATAAGCTGTAGTAAATAGCTTTTTATTTTTCATTTTGAAAGGAGAGAGGAAAATTGGCTTATCGAGGATTTTTTCCTGCCGTTTTGTTTGGGTTAACAACCATTTTAGTCATTGCTTTATCATTTAGCCTGGTTGTATCTATGATCCTGTCTTTTACTTCTTTAACGGAGCATTCTGTTAAATGGGTGATTACAGCTGTGGCTTTTGTTTCAATGTTTTTAGGGGGAATCATTTCAGGTGCAAAAGCAAAAGAAAAAGGATGGATTGCGGGTGCTTGCACCGCCATTTTATTCTCACTGCTCACTTTTTTCATTCAATATTTAGGGTATAATACAACCTTCACAAATGAACAGTATCTCTATCATGCAGGCTACCTTCTCGCCGCAGCAATTGGAGGAATCATTGGAGTGAATGTAAGTAGTAATAAATAAAGAAAGCGCAGCGATGTTCGCTGCGCTTTCTTATGTATCAATCAGGATTAACCACTTCACGGATCGCTGCACGATCAAATGTAAGTTTGCGGTTATCATTTACTAGAAGAACAATCGTGTCTTCGTCAACTGCATCAATTGTTCCATGTAGGCCACCAATTGTGATAATTTTATCGCCACGTTGAAGTGCATTATGCATTTCGCGAATCGCCTTCTGTTTCTTTTGTTGTGGACGAATTAGTAAGAAGTAAAAAATCGCAAACATTAAAATTAGTGGTAATAATGTTCCAACCATTTCCATTTATTTTCCCCCCTTTCATTAATAAAAAGAAAAGCTCATTTACTCCAACACTTTCTTTGTTTGGAAGCGCTACACTCTTGCCTCGAGACACATCTGAAGATTGAAGATTTTATTCATTAGAAATTTTTGGCATTTGGTTTATTAAAACCATATTGCTCAAAAAACTCTTCTCTAAAATCAAGTAAACGATCTTCCCTTATCGCTTGTCTCACCTGCTCCATTAAGTTTAACAGGAAATAAAGATTATGATAAGAGGTCAATCTAAATCCGAACGTTTCTTCACATTTAATCAGATGACGAATATAAGCTCGTGAATAATTCTGACAAACATGACAATCACAATTTTCATCTAACGGCCTAAAGTCACGGGCATATTTCGCATTCCGCACAACGAGCCTACCTGTACTTGTCATCAGTGTCCCGTTACGAGCAATTCGTGTTGGCAAAACGCAATCAAACATGTCAATTCCTCTTATGGCTCCATCAATTAATGAATCAGCTGATCCAACACCCATCAAGTAACGCGGTTTATTTTCCGGTAAATGAGGCGTCGTAAATTCAAGTACACGATTCATGACATCTTTTGGTTCTCCTACAGATAAGCCACCAATTGCGTAACCAGGAAAATCGAGGGACACTAAATCTTTTGCACTCTGTTTTCGTAATTCCTCGTATTCTCCACCTTGAACAATCCCGAATAATCCCTGATCTTTTGGACGTGCGTGTGCTGTCAAACAACGTTCTGCCAACGACTTGTCCGTTCTACAGACTTCTTCATATAGTCATACTCGGCTGGATACGGAGGACATTCATCAAACGCCATCATAATATCAGAACCAAGAGCATTTTGGATCTCCATAGCCCCTTCAGGACTAAGAAACAACTTGTCTCCATTTAAGTGATTTCGGAAATGAACACCCTCTTCTTCTATCCTACGCAGATCACTTAAACTAAAGACCTGAAATCCACCGGAATCTGTTAAGATGGGCCTTTCCCAATTCATAAATTTATGAAGGCCACCTGCCTCTTTCACAATGTCATGCCCTGGTCTTAGCCATAAATGGTATGTATTGCTCAATATAATTTGCGCATTCATATCATATAGGTCTTCAGGGCTCATTGTTTTCACCGTCGCCAATGTTCCAACTGGCATAAAAATAGGAGTCTCAAACGAACCATGTGGTGTATGAACTCGTCCTAAACGCGCACCTGATTGTTTACATGTCTTAATATGTTCATATGTTATTGCTGCCATCATTATTCCTCCTAGCTCTATCGAATGAACATCGCATCGCCAAAACTAAAGAAACGATACTTTTCTTCTACAGCATGCCGATATGCATGCAAAATATAATCTTTCGTAGCAAAAGCACTAACAAGCATCACTAACGTTGATTTCGGCAAATGAAAATTCGTTAGTAAACCGTCAAATCCACGAACTTCATACCCCGGATAAATAAAAATCGATGTCCATCCTGATGCCTCTTGGAAGGTTCCATGTTCCTTGACAATTGTTTCTAATGTACGAGCAGAAGTTGTTCCGACCGCAACAATTTTTCCACCTTTTTTCCGGGCTGTCCGAAGTATCTCGGCTGTCTCTTCACTCATTTGATAAAACTCTGCATGCATCTCATGCTCTTCAATGTTTTCAACATTAACCGGTCTAAACGTTCCTAATCCGACATGTAGAGTAATGTAAACAACATGAACACCTTTTTCCTCGATAGCTTGCAGCAAATCCTTCGTAAAATGTAGTCCTGCAGTAGGTGCTGCAGCTGATCCACGGTTTTTGGCAAAGACCGTTTGATACCGCTCTTGATCAGGAAGAGTCTCCTTAATATATGGAGGCAAAGGCATTTCCCCTAATTCATCTAAAATTTCATGAAAAATTCCTTTATAACTCATTTGTAATATGCGTCCACCATGTTCTTCTTCACCTATACATGTAGCCGTTAACCGTCCATCACCAAATTCAATGACAGAACCTTCTTTAATCCGTTTAGCCGGCTTAACCAGTGTCTCCCACTGATCGTTCTCCAACTGTTTTAACAGAAGAACTTCTATGCTTGCTCCGGTTTCTTTTTTCAGACCATATAACCTTGCTGGTAAAACACGGGTGTCATTTAAAACCAAGCAGTCTCCTTCATGAAGCTCATCAATAATGGAGAGGAAATTACGGTCTTTCGTTTCGCCCGTTTTGCGATCTAGCACAAGCAAACGAGACGCCGTCCTATCCGGGAGCGGCGTCTGAGCAATTAGTTCTTCAGGTAAGTCAAAATCAAATTCTTCTACATTCATGCTTTAGTCACCTTTTTCAAATAAATATCCGTTCGATTTATCCAAATATTTCTAAATTCTTTATTGGCTCCATTGCGCTCCAACCACTCGCACCCGCAAGGAGGGGCCGAGCCTCCTCGCCTAAGCACTGCGCCTGTAGGGTAGCGGCCCTACCACTATTTGGGCCACTGAAAAGTGCCTAACTGCCGCAGGGGAATAACACTCCGCTTTCCGCGGGTGCCCGGTGAGCCTCCTCGGCTGTCGCCTGCGGGGTCTCACACGTGGGTCACTGGTCCCGCAGGAGTCTACGTTTCATTCCCCTGCTAGGGTTACTTTTACTTATCTTTAACTTGTTAACAACAGAGATCACTGTTGGAAATACTCTAATTCATCTGAAACGTCGTTAGACTTTGTTTTCTCTGGGAATTTCTATCCTCTCAACAAAGCGGACGGGATGGGGGGCCGACTCCTGCACTATGAGAATAATGTTTGCAACAATCATTGCGAAATAACCTAATGAAAACATTTTTATATCTTTGTTATCATACCTAAACTCGGTCTCTGACGCAAATATTAACGGAACCTGCCAAAAATAAAAAAGAACAACGATAATAAAATGCTGATCACAATGCTTGTGACAATCGGAAAATAAAAGGTTGAGTTTTCTCGTTTAATTAAAATATCACCCGGCAGTTTCCCCAAGGGGATAAACCGACCAATTAGTAACCATAATACGCCAATAACGATACAAAGAATACCGACCGTAATTAATACTTTCGGAAAATTCATTGATTTGGAACCTCCAGTTTAAAGTGTTCATAGCAGGCTGGACTTACAACTCGCCCACGTGGTGTTCGTTGAATAAATCCAATTTGCAATAAGTAAGGTTCATACACATCTTCAATTGTATCAGGCTCTTCTCCGATTGTTGCGGAAATGGTATCAAGACCAACGGGACCTCCCCGAAATTTTTCAATCATCCCATATAATAATTTATGGTCAATATGATCAAGTCCTAACCGGTCGACTTGTAATTGTTCTAAAGAAGTTTGAGCGATAGCAGGGTGATGATCCCGTCTCCTTTGACTTGAGCAAAATCACGAACACGCCTTAGCAATCTGTTCGCAATTCGTGGCGTCCCCCGAGAGCGCCTAGCTATTTCATCAGCCGCTTCCTCATCAATTTCCGTATTAAAAATTTCAGCCGTTCTTTTAACGATAATGGCTAGCTCATCTTCTGTGTAATATTCTAACCTTGCCAGTACTCCAAAACGATCACGCAATGGAGCTGATAACATCCCTGCTCTTGTTGTTGCACCAACAAGAGTAAAAGGTGGTAAATCTAATCGTACTGATCTGGCAGTTGGTCCTTTCCCAATGACAATATCTAAGCAAAAATCTTCCATCGCAGGATAGAGAACTTCTTCAACCATCCTATTTAAACGGTGAATCTCATCTATAAATAACACATCTCCAGGTTCAAGAGCTGTTAAGATAGCTGCCAAATCTCCAGGCCTTTCTATGGCCGGACCAGAGGTAGTCCTCATTTGAACACCCATCTCAGTGGCGATAATCCCCGATAATGTCGTCTTCCCTAGCCCAGGTGGTCCGTATAACAGAACATGATCTAGGCATTCTTCACGCATTTTCGCCGCTTCCATAAACACTTCAAGGTTCTTCTTTACTTTTTCTTGACCTATGTATTGGTGGAGTGTAATGGGACGGACTTGCTGATCGAGAGAATCTTCCAATCCTTGTTCTTCAGCGGAAACCATTCGTTCATCCATCTTCATCCCTCCTTTTTACACCTTTAATAATAACTGTAAAGCTTTTTTAATGTAAGCATCTGTTGTCATATCGTCCTTTTCTAAAACCGGACGCACCTTCTTTAATTCTCTCTCTACATAACCTAGAGCTTGTAATGCTTCGAACGCCTCTTCTAGGGCTTGATTTTCAATCTTGCCTTTTTTAACTTGTAAGACTTCCTTGCCTTGATTAAATAAATTTGGAGCAAAATCATCAAGTTTCCCTTTTAGATCTAAGATAATTTGTCTTGCCGTTTTCTTTCCTACTCCAGGAAATTTCACTAAAAACGCTTCATCTTCTTCTTCAATTGCATGAACAACATGCTCAGGTTCGCCGGTGGCCAAAATCGCTAAGGCACCCTTTGGTCCAATACCAGAAACGTTTAACAACTTCTCAAACAAAGCACGCTCCTTTTTTGACTCAAAACCGTACAAACGTAATATGTCTTCCCTGACATATTGATAGGTATAAACACGAATCGTCTGTTCTACCTGACTTTGGAAACGATAAGGATTTGGACAATAAATTTGGTAGCCCATCCCATTTACATCCATTACGATGTATTGCGTTTCTATATCAACTAATTTCCCAAAAACATATTCAATCAATGATAAATCTCCCTCTCCAATGCGAACATTTATTTCTATTTTAGCACAGAACGCCTCAAAAGGTCTGTTTTTGGATGTAACATTATTCTAATTAGATTGACTAAAGCACAAAAAGGTGATTTCAATAGAAACCACCTTTTCCCCTACATTCGCACTGCTTTATACTGTCCAAACACTTGCAAAACTTCTTCGTAATTTTTCAAGTCTTCAACAGGAATTCCTTTTCTCAATTGAATGTGTTGCTGACTTTTCAACTTAGCAGTATCCAGTTGAAAAAACGATTGTATGACTTTCTCTTCATTCGGTTGACCTTCATAAATGGAAAGTATGCCATCTTCTGTAATGCCAAAGTATCCATTTACTTTTAATAACGGCGATATATCATTTACTTCCTGGCGAAAAATCAACTCATTTTCATTTTGATCAACTAACACCCAATCTTCATAAAATGCCCAAAAATCTTCCATTGATAAAATTGTTTCTTGAATGACTTCCTGGCTAGTTTCTCCATCCAGATAAACACGTTCTAAAATAACATTAACAGTTTGAGGAGCCATTACTTCAAATGATTCATCAACGCTTTCTGTAACAGAATGATTTTTTTGACTACCTTCTATGACAGCCGAATTCCATATTAGGAAGCCTAAGAAAATTAGTCCTACACTTAAGAGTAAAGAAAAAACATGTTTTCGCTGAGATCGTTGTACTTCTTTCATCAGCACTTCACCACCATGACAAAAATATCATTGTATTAGCTTCTTAAGCTAATGTTGCCCACTTATTTATGAATCATTCGTTTTATGGAAAAATTACGTAAGATCGTCACATCACATTCAGCTATAAGCACTATGTAATTTCGCTAATAAAAAAGACAGTGGAGAACCACTGTCTTTTTCTAAATTATTAACGTGAACGTTCAAAAGGTCTTTGAGCAGCTCTTCCTAAGTCTTGAAGCATATCCGTAAAGGTTGCTCCAACTTCTTCAAAAGCAGCTCCTGTTCTTAAACGGTCATCCATTGTACGAATCCGTCCAACCGCATCAGAATCTGTAACGACACGAACTGTTTTCCCATCTGCTAAACCATTTACTGTACGTTCAACTTCTTTTCTAACTGTGTTACATCATCATCAGCTGTAATACCGACAACCACATCATTATCATGGACGATAACACGAGCGTCATCTACACCATCTACACGATCTACACGTTGTGAAATACGTTGAACCGTTTGACCATCATAATCTTTATGGTAATTCACTGTTCCTTGAGAACGTTGGCCGCCTTGTTGAACTCCCGTACGGTTCTCGCGCCCAGCTGTATTTTGACGATTAGGTGTAGCTGTTCCATGATTAACATTGCCACGATCACGTGCTTCTAAATTCATAGCTCCTTGCCCTTGACGACGGTGACCATGAGTTGTTCCAAGTGCACCTGTACCTTGACGTGCTCTCCCACGTAAAATACCATCTTCGTCAACCATTCCTGGACGGTTGCCACCTGTTAAACCTGCTCGACCCATTCCAGCATTGCCTTGTGTTCCATGTACTCTGTCACGAGCCGTTCCACGAGTCAATCCCGTTTGTCCATGACCCTGAGTACCTTGACGTCCTGTAATGCCTTGAGCACCTTGTGTTCCAAATAAACCTGTATTTGTGCCCACTGTATCGCGGCCTGTATTTGTATAATGTACTCCACGATCATTACCTGTACCGTTTGTTTGGAAATTATTTAAATACGTGCGGCCTCCACGTTGAGCAGAGCCATCAAGTAATCCATTTGGTGTTGCATTTCGACCTGCACCTTGGGTTCCAGCTTGTCCAGCTCCTTGTGTACCGAACAATCCACCACCAGTTCCTGTTTGTCCAGTTCCTTGCGTTCCAAACAATCCACCACCAGTTCCTGTCTGTCCAGCTCCTTGCGTTCCGAACAATCCACCACCAGTTCCTGTCTGTCCAGCTCCTTGCGTTCCAAACAATCCACCACGATGACCTGCATCTCTATTCATAAGTTGTGTTTGGCCAGTTGCCCCGCGACCTGTCATTGTTCCTTCTGGACTCTGACCACGTGTTGTCCTTTGACCAATTGTACCGCCACGATGATGATCTGGCGTCATCATATCTGTAATTGGACCTTCTCCACGATGACGTCCATCAATAGCTCCTCCACCACGCATATCTTGCGCTTGGATGCCTGTTTGTTGATTTGCACCCATGTCTGTAGCTTGGTTATCAACTCCACAACCAGCTAGTCCACCTAATAGCATTGTTGCTGTTGCGACTGACATTGCGATTTTTTTCATTTTTTAATTCCCCCTTTCACCAATTATCTTGGCTAATCAGAGCAAGCTTTACACTGTTACATCTTGGTTAGTGTTCCAACCTAAATTAGGATGAACATTAAAAAGCCCCACAGTGATTTTCTCACAGTGAGGCTTACATGCATTAATCGTCATAATCGTCTGTCTCATGATACCCTTGCATAAATGGTTGCTGCAGGTTATCTTGAAAAGGCATCATTTGACCATTTGGACCATACATAATTGGTTGAGTTGGGCCACAACAATCCTTTGATGGACCTGCAAAAGGTTGGTGCATCTGGTTGTGTTGCATTGGTTGTTGCATTGGTTGTTGCATTGGTTGTTGCATCGGTTGTTGCATCGGTTGTTGCATCGGTTGTTGATTAGGATAAAATGGCATTGGTCCCGAGCTAGGTTGCTGATAAGACTGTTCAGGATAATAAGGCATTGGTTCTTGAACAGGCGCCATTGGCATGTGTTGATGATGATAAGGTTGCATAGACGGTTGCGCATATGGTCCTGTTTGTGGGAAAGACGGCCCACATCCTGGCATTAATGGACTTACCGGTTGCATCGGCGGGCATGGCATTTGTTTTGGCTGGTACATTTGTGGTTGCACGACTGGTTGTTGCATTGGTGGTTTAGGAGCTTGATGTTGTTTTGGAGCATAATGCTTCGGTTTCATGTCATGTTTTGCTTTAACCGGTTGCTCTTTTGGTTTAACCATTTCTTTTTTCGGTTCAACTTTTTTCTTCACAGGTGGCTTTTGAACGGCTGGCATTTCCTTTTTAGCTTTTACCTGTGGTTGATAAAAGTTAATATTTGTTTCATACGTATTATAGTCCACTTTTGTTTTCTGTTTAGGCTGCACCATTTGTTGTGGCATAGCTGGCATTTGTGGCATCGGCATTGGTGCTGGCTTTTGTACTTCTTTCTTTTGAACAGGTTTAGGAGCTTCTTTTTTCGGCTGCTCTTTCATTTGTACTTGTTGTACCTGCGCTTCCTTTTTGACAGGTACACTGCCCGTAGGCACCTTTATTTTCATACCTGGCATAATCATATCAGGATTGGATAATTGAGTATTGGCAGCTTTTAATTGTTCAAAATCAACCCCGTACTTTTCAGCTAACTTCCAAAGTGTGTCACCTTTCTGGACAATATGAATTTTCACGTTTTCATTCCCTCCTCTTACCGTTCATTACATCGTATGTCGTTGTAGGCGAAATGACACGAAACTTCACCTATGGAACAGAATAAAAAATGGAAGAAACCCTAATATTTCAATGATCTCAGCACAGCTTATGTCGGAAAAAATAGGTTTATGCCTATCCATTATAGAAAAACATGAGGGGTGTGAAAAAAGGTAAGAATACTCTCCCTTTTTCACACCCCTCTTATTTTATACTCGTTCAAGCATTCGCTTCAGAGCCAAATTCCCTTCATCTGTTGTCTGTTTATCAACTGTTATTGGATAGTGAAGCCTGCCTTCAACAATTTCTTCTAACGACCATAATAAATGATCTAAATCAATTCGATTCATCGTTAAACAAGGACACATGGTTGAATTTAATGAGAATACGTCTTTATCAGGAAATTGCTGAGCCAATCGATTAACGAGATTCATTTCTGTACCAACGGCCCAAGACGTTCCTGCTGGTGCGTTTTTAATCGTCTCGATAATATAGTGTGTTGATCCATTTAAATCTGCTGCTTGTACGACATCAAATGTACATTCTGGATGAACAATAATGTTTGTTTTGGGAGAAGTGTTTCTAAGTTGATCAATTTGCGCAACTGTGAATTTTTCATGTACTGAGCAATGACCTTTCCATAGGATCACTTTTACATCTTCGATAGGTCCCTCACAAATAAGTTCTCTTGCAATTGGATCCCAGATGGCCATCTCCTTTAACGGAATGCCTAATTCATAAGCCGTATTCCGTCCCAAATGTTGATCTGGCAAAAACAACAAGCGTTGTTTTTGAGTAAATGCCCATTGAACCATCGCTTTCGCATTTGATGAAGTAACTGTTGCCCCTCCATTTCTTCCACAAAAAGCTTTTATGGCTGCCGTACTATTTACGTATGTTAAAGGCAAAATTGTATCTCCATATACCTTCTGAAGCTCAATCCATGCATGCTCTGTTTGGTCAATGTCGGCCATATCAGCCATAGAACAGCCCGCTTTTAAGTCTGGCAATATGACATGCTGATGATCTTCTGTGAGCATATCAGCTGTTTCAGCCATAAAGTGAACTCCACAAAACACAATATATTCAGCTTCTCGATTCGCTTTTGATAATTGAGCTAGTTGTAATGAATCACCAGTGGCATCAGCGAACTCAATTACTTCATCACGTTGATAATGATGACCTGTGATAAACAAACGATTCCCCAATTGTTGCTTTATCTGACGGATTCTCTCTTTCTTTTCTTCTATACTCATGTTTTGATAATGCTCTGGTAAGCGATCCAAAGTGGCGATTTTTTCTAAAAAACTCATGAACGTTCCTCCTCTAATAAAAAGCTCAAATCTGTTGCCTTTACTGAATGAGTTAAACAACCAAGTGAAATATAATGAACACCGGTATTTCTATAGGAAGCCAAGTTATCAAGTGTAATTCCACCAGATGCCTCAGTAATGATGGATTCTGGCACAATCGCCCTATAACGTTTTACCTCTTCTGGAGTTGCATTATCAAACATGATGACATCTGCATTTGCTTCTACGGCTTCGATCACTTCTTCTTCATTCGTTGTTTCTACTTCAATTTTCACCATATGACCAACATTGCTTCGAACAGTTGCAACTGCTGATTTGATTCCTCCACATGCAAGTAAATGATTTTCTTTCAACATAACAGCATCACTCAAGCCACGTCGGTGATTAAACCCACCGCCACAGCGTACGGCGTATTTTTCAAACATTCTTAAACCTGGCGTCGTTTTTCTTGTATCACAAATGCGAATTTGCTCATCCCCAAGCACGTTGATTGCAGTATGTGTCATCGTTGCAATCCCTGACATCCTTTGCACTAAATTGAGCAGTACACGTTCTCCAGCTAATAACGCAATAATTTTCCCTTCTAGCAAAGCGATCGTATCTCCCTTTTGAAAGGCTTCACCTTCCTGTACAAGTACGTTAACGGAGATTGTCGGGTCTAAGAGCTCATAACCAATGGACCACAATTCCCCGCCAGCCATTATTCCATTTGCCTTAGCGATAATTCGAGCCTTCCCATAAGCTTCTTTTGAAATGGCTGATTCACTTGAAGCATCAAGCTCTCCAAGGTCTTCAATCAAAAAATGTTCTAAATGCTTTTTTACGAGTAATGTATTCATTCCTTCTCCCCCTAAATCTTCTCTAGCAATAAGGAATTTTTTTCAATTTCAGTGACAGTTGGACCCGTTTCTAACGACAACGTAATTTGTTTGCCCAACCAATAATGATCGTCCCTTTCAGGAAAATCTTTACGATAATGTCCCCCTCTACTTTCCATTCTTTGAAAAGCAGCTTCCGTAATGAGGCACGCGACGAGTATCATATTTTTACGTTCGATGATTGACTGCGAATCCGTTTGACAGATCTGTGATGACATTAGCCTATATGGTTCTAACCATTTTTTCATTTCATTCAGACCTTTTTGGTCACGCTCGATTCCAACATACTTCGTCATATTTATTTGGATTTCTTTTTTTGAAGGAAACGTCTCAGGAACCTTCCATTCGATATCCTCTATATCCCTCTTTGGTGGAAGTGCTTGCCATACCTTATCGTCATTCAGAATATGCGCAGCAACCTTTTCAGCGAAAACGAAGCCTTCTAATAAAGAATTACTGGCCAACCGATTTGCACCATGAACTCCAGTACAAGCGACCTCTCCAATTGCATACAAACCCAATACAGAAGTACAGCCGTTTTTATCTGTCTCAATTCCTCCACTAGCAAAGTGGGCTCCTGGAACAACAGACAGAGGAGTGATTTCTGGATTGATCCCAGCCTGTACACACCGCTCCGCCAAACCTGGAAAACGCTTAGTAAATTCATCAATGTTACGACAGTCTAGATAAATTTCATTCCCCTCTTGTAAAACTCTATGAATTTCTCTGCTTACAACATCCCTCGCTTCTAGCTCCTTCAATGGATAGTGATCCATTAGTCTTTCACCAGAGTTTGTTACTAACTTTGCCCCTTCTCCACGAACAGCTTCACTGATTAACCCAAATGTTTTCGTATCCCTTTTTAGTAATGTAGGATGAAATTGGATGAATTCCATATCCTTTAGGACTGCTCCTACGCGATAAGCAAGAGCATAACCATCGCCAGTTGATTCCTCAACGTTAGACGTATGTTCATACAATTGCCCTAGTCCTCCTGTTGCTAGAACGATAGATTTAGCATAAAAACGACCGGTATTTGTCTGCACACCGATTACTTGGTTATTTTTTTCTAAAAGTGTCGTTACGAGTGTGTGTTCAAGTATGGCTATACGTTCCTTCACAACATTTATTAATGCTTCGGTAAAAGCTTGCCCGGTCTTATCTCCATTAACATGAACAATCCGCCTTTTTTGATGTGCCCCTTCCATTCCTAATATAAGTGAGCCGTCCTCATTTTTATCAAAAGGTACTCCGAGATGCGCTAATAAATGAACGATAGCAGGTGCTCTCTTCACTAACATTTCTGCATGGCTTTCATTATGGTGATGTTGTCCTGCGTTTAATGTATCAGCTAAATGAATTTTCCAATCATCATCCGAACTAAGAGCTGCTGCCATGCCTCCTTGAGCACAGCTAGAGTTACTTGTACGAAGACCTGACTTTGTGATAAGCATCACATTCATATGATCAGCTAATAAATGTGCTGTCATGAGGCCCGCTATTCCACTACCGACGATAATAACATCAACCGTCTTCATAGCCATCTCCATTCCCCCATATAATTTACAGTTGTCTTGTCACCTATCTTTACATAAAATAAGAGTTGTGACAAGCGCTTTTTTTTGATTTAATAGGGAAATATTGGGTAGAAAGGAGGCCATCCTCATGATCTATTTTGATTATAGTGCAACAACCCCCATGTCACCTGTTGCTCTTGAAACGTATAACCGAGTCGCAAAGGATTTTTTCGCGAATAGTCGTAGTCTCCATAATCTCGGATTACAAAGTGACGACATTCTTACATTGAGTCGTCAAACGATTGCAAATATCTTAAACGCTCATACGAATGAGGTTTACTTTACAGGTTCCGGATCAGAGGCAACGTTTTTAGCACTAACAGGCCTAGCTTTTTCCATGAAACAGAAAGGAACAACGATTATTACAACTGAAGGGGAACATCATTCTGTTATACAAGCTCTAAATTATTTAAAACAATTTGGGTTCACCATTTTATATGTACCTGTTAATGAGTATGGCCAAGTAACAATAGATAACTTAAAAGCAACGATTACACCCGACACCATTCTCGTTTCGATTGCACACGCTAATAGTGAGATTGGTACCATTCAAGACTTAACAGCACTAGGGACGTTGTTGGCTGAGCTTGATATTTTGTTTCATAGTGATTGTGTTCAGACTTTTGGAAAGATGGAAATCCCCATCCATTTGCTAGCAAGTGCTAGTGTGACAGCCCATAAATGTTACGGACCAAAAGGTGTAGGAGCTACCTACTTATCAAAAAAAATTCCTTGGACATCTTTTTTTCATGGTACGACTCATGAATTTGGGTTTAGACCTGGAACCGTAGATGTACCAGGAATCGCAGCGTTTGCGGCTGGGGTTGAAGAATATACCCCACTTGCGGGAGCAGAAATGAAACGTTTAGGCACTCTTAGAGAAATGATTGAAGAGGAGTTCAAAGAACACGATAACCTTTTCTTTGAAGGACACCCCAAAAAGCGTCTTCCCTTTCATTTAGCGATTCGTGTCAAAGGAATAGAAGGACAACTGGTCATGCTTGAGCTTAATCGAAAAGGATTTGCGATTTCTACTGGATCTGCATGTCGAGTCGGAGAAAGTGAACCCCCCCGGACATTAATAAGTATTGGTCGCAAACAACACGAGGCGCATGAACTTATCCGGATCACACTCGGACGTTGGACGACAGAGGAGGAAGTTCGAATGTTTATCAACACGTTCAAGCAAATTTTGAAGGATCTTAAAGGAGTCTGATATTTGTGATTGAAGGTAAGAAATTATTAGGAGACCAAAGAAGAGAATTGATCATCGATTGGCTTTTAAGAAGCGATGAGCCTATTACTGGAGGAGAGTTGGCAAAACGATCCAACGTTAGCAGACAAGTTATTGTCCAAGACATTTCAATTCTAAAAGCAAAAAAACACCCGATCATTGCCACTGCCCAAGGGTATATGTATGTGAACCAGACACCCGCACCGAAAGTAACAAAAATTATTGCATGCAAGCACGCTCCTGCTGAAACTAAGCAAGAATTATTCATCCTTGTCGATCATGGAGTAACGATCCAACAAGTCATCGTAGAACATGCTATTTACGGAGAAATAACCGCATCCTTAATGCTTTCAACTAGGCTCGATGTAGAAGCTTTTTGTCAAAAAGTAGAACAAACCAATTCTTCTTTATTATCAGAACTAACCGACGGCGTTCACCTTCATGTCATCGAAGCGGACCATCCATCGAAACTAGAAGCAGCCGTACAAGCATTAACCGACAGCGGGTTTATCTTACAAGATTGATCACCCAGGGCTTTATAATGACTGCTTTCCTAAAGCGCAAGTGCTGCAGCGTAATGGAACGTTCATATAGACACTAAACTTGCAGAATAGCAATTTTCATACACGAGTTAACGAGTAATCAGCCGCAGGGGAATGACACTCCGCTTTCCGCGGGTGCCCGGTGAGCCTCCAGGGTCTCACACGTGGGTCACTGGTCCCGCAGGAGCCTCCGTGTCATTCCCCTGCTAGGGTTACTTTTGTTACTTTTACTTATCTTTAACTTGTTACTTTTAATCTTCTACGATTTCTTTTAACACTTTCATTTTCTCTTTAACGATTGGATTTAGCAATTTGTGGGTTAACTTCCACATCAGAGATCACTAGTTTGAAATACCGCCAAGAATAAACGGCAGTATTATGTTCAAACAGAAATACAACCAGGTGATGATAAGTCTGATGCTTTTTCCTATGCTCTCTAATTCATCTGCAAACGTCATTAGACTTTGTTTTCTCTGGGAATTTCCTCTCAACAAAGCTCCCGGGATGGGGGGCCGACTCCTGCAGGAGGGAAGGGCAGGTTGAAATCCACCGGCACCGCCGGTTAGTTCAACGCCCGCCTGCGGAAAGCGTGTCCCCCATCCCGGGAGCGAGGGCTAAGCTCCCTTTCAAGTCCGAAGTAAACGAGCACTTTTTCAGTGGCCTCAAATAGAGGTCGGGCCGAGACACCTCTGGCTCGGCACCTCCTTGCGGGTGCGAGTGGCTACAGCGCAATGGAACGAACATGAGAAGAACACCTTCCCCATTAAAAGTAAAACTGTTCATAAAATAATCCCTGCCAAGTTCGGGCAGGTGAAAAGATTCGGAACCAGAGAAGTTCTTTCTGGTTCCTTCGCCAAACAACCCTGCCAAGTTCGGGCAGGGTTGTTTGGCTTATACATTCGCTTTTTTCCTACTTAGCATATAACAAGGATAACTCCCTAGAATCTCTACCCCACACCCTAGTGCTTCAATTTCCGAAACAACACCTGGAATGAGGACTTCATCCATTGCTCCTTCAACATCAATGATGAAAAAGTAATTTCCTAACCCTGTTTTCGTTGGTCGTGATTCAATTTTCTTTAAGTTTAACTTCCTCCAAGCAAATGCAGACAACACCTGATGCAACGCACCTGAATAGTCTGATGGCAGTGTCACCATTAAAGTTGTTTTCTCTTCAATGAAGTTGGTTCCTTTAAATTCAACTGGTGATGTAGCTTTGCTTAAAACAACAAAACTCGTTCCATTGTTCTCAAAATCATGAATGTTTGTATGCGCTAGCGCTAGCTCGTATTCTTTTGCCGCAATTTCATTCGCAATGGCAGCAATCGATAAATCTGGATTGTTCTTTACATATTCAGCCGCTGCTCCCGTCGAATTCATATATTCCCATTCAGCTTTTGGATAATACTTTTGCAAAAATTCATGACATTGGGCAATCGCATGTGGGTGCGAGACCACTTTCTCAATACGCTCACTTTTTTTATTTGGATGGACAAGCAAATGTTGCTCAATCGGTACTGTAATACCACCAATAATCGGTAGCCTTTGTTTATGGATGAGGTAATCTAATGTCATATTAACAGAACCTTCAATTGCGTTTTCAATCGGGACAACTGCTACTGTGACTTCCTCATTGGCAACCGCATCCATACAGGAAGGGATTGTCCGAAAAGGGAGAAACTCCCCTTTCTCAAACAGACCTCGCGCTGCCATTTCTGTGAACGTTCCTTTAGGTCCTAAAAATCCTATCTTCATTCGTCAAGCTCCTTCCTATGAACCAGTTCCAACTAGTTCGACCTTTTCTACCGCCTCTAATTTTTCAAGAACTTCCATCAACTCATTTAAATCGAGTTTCATGGGAGACATATCTATTGTAAGCGTCATATGAGCTCTTCCTTGGAGAGGAATTGTTTGGTTAATCGTTAGTACATTGGCTCCTGTCTCTGCTACCTTTCCTAATAACTGTGATAGCGAACCCGAACGATCAACCAATATAATTGAAAGGGTGATGATTTTTTCTTTAACCATTGTATGAAAAGGGAAGATTCCATCCTTATATTTATAAAAGGCACTCCGACTTAACCCAACATGATGAACAGCCTCATTTATTTTTTTTACTTTACCTGATCGCAATAGCTCTTTAGCTGCTAACGTTTTTTCCATTGCTTCTGTTAGCATATCTTCCCGTACAAGATAAAACGGTTTTCTTGATGTCATATAGTTTATTCACCTTCTTTCAACGAAGAGCTATGTTTCATTATAAAATTGACAAAACTTTTTGACAACACAAAAATGTCCATTAACAGCGAAAAACTGTCCCTTTAGAAGAGACAGTTTTCTAAAAAATGTATGTTGTTAGTCGATAAACTCAAATTCGAATTTCATAATTCGGACTAAGTCACCGTCTTTTGCTCCTCGTTCACGGAGTGCATCATCAATACCCATACCACGCATTTGTCTTGCGAAACGTCTCACTGACTCATCACGTGAAAAGTCCGTCATTTTAAACAAACGTTCAAGCTCTGCACCCGATAAGACGAACGTACCATCATCATCCCTTGTAATCACAAATGGTACTTGAGCTTTTTCATGGCGATAGATAACCCGAGTTGACTCTTCCGTCTCTTCATAAAGAGGAAATTCAGGTGTCTCTTCAATTTTATCCGCAACCGTAATGAGCAAATCACGAAGACCTTTTTTAGTTATCGCTGAAATCGGAAAAATAGGATATTCATCTTTCACTTTTTCTTTAAACACTTTTAAATTCTCTTCCGATTCAGGCATGTCCATTTTATTTGCCACTATAATTTGTGGTCGTTCCATTAAACGCAGGTTATATTGTTTTAATTCTTCATTGATCATAAGGAGATCTTCATAAGGATCGCGTCCTTCTAACGCAGACATATCAATAACATGAACAATAACCCTCGTTCTTTCAATATGTCTCAAAAACTGATGGCCAAGGCCTACTCCTTCGTGAGCCCCTTCGATTAAGCCAGGTAAATCAGCCATTACAAAACTGCGATTATCTTCCGTTTCGACAACACCTAAATTTGGGGTAATCGTTGTAAAGTGATAATCCGCTATTTTCGGTCTTGCTGCAGAAACAACTGAAAGCAAAGTGGATTTTCCAACACTAGGGAAACCTACCAACCCAACATCAGCCAATACTTTTAATTCAAGCACGACATCGCGCTCTTGCCCAGGTTCACCATTTTCAGCAATATCTGGCGCAGGATTTACAGGGGTGGCAAAACGTGTATTTCCTCTTCCACCTCGTCCACCTTTTGCAATAACAGCCTTTTGACCATGCTCTGTTAAATCAGCAATAATTTGACCTGTCGCATCATCAACCACGGTTGTACCTGGTGGAACTTTTACAATCATGTCTTCTGCATTTTTACCGTGTTGATTTTTTGGACGGCCATGTTCTCCTCTTGATGCCTTAAAGTGCCTTTTATAGCGGAAATCCATTAACGTTCTTAAACCTTCTTCCACCTCAAACACGACACTAGCACCACGGCCACCATCTCCTCCGGCTGGACCACCATCTGGAACATATTTTTCTCTACGGTAGGAAACTTGTCCATTCCCACCATCTCCACCTTTTACATATACTTTTACTTTATCTACAAACATTCTCTCCACCTCAACTTCTCAAAAAACTAGCAACAATGACACACTCGTTTTCGACCAGTTCAACTAGCTTTACATTTGAATCTGCCAACATTTCATCCCACTCTTGATCTTCAATATGTAAATGCCCCTGAAAATCAAATGTAATCTTGCATTCATCATCTGTAAATAAAAAAGTAAGCAATAAATGATTTTCGGACTCAGATGAACTTCCTTCTGTTAGTTTCTCCGTAATTTGCTTACATAGTCGCAGCAATTGAACTTCATCTTTTTCTAATGAAAAAACATCACCTGCAACATCCATTTCCAGCTTCACTTTATTGCTGAACCAATTATACGTTAAAAGAAAATACACAACACTATCTGCTTTTATTTCGGTAATTTTGCTCTCACATACCGACTGTTGTGTTACTTGATCAATTATTTCATCAATTCTGTCATAGCGTTTCAGTGCCAAATTCCCTTTTATTAACTGCATAACGTTCAACCAATCATGACGTGTTTGCCTAAGCGCCTTTAATACATCTAATTGGCTATCCATCTTAGTCTCTCCCTTGTCTTTCCATATAATAAATTAATAAACGTCCAATTAGTACATGGATTATCTTACCACAAACTTATAAGAACTAGCCATGTTCCTTCATTGTAATCTTATTATTCACTATCATGCCAAATTCTTAGTATCATACTCGGAAATGATAAAAAACAATTGACAGATGAAAATGATGTTCATATACTTATAAAATGATACTTAAAACCTACTAAAATGATATGAATTGTTAAGAATTTCCTTGTAGAAGGAGGGATTTCAATGTCTGATGTAAACATAAACAATGTCGGAAAGACGTTTGAAAATAAAGAAGATCAAACATCGTATACCGTGTTTGATCAAATTAATTTGCAAGTAAAATCAGGTGAATTTGTTTCATTATTGGGCCCTTCCGGCTGTGGTAAATCAACTTTATTAAACATTATTGCAGGTCTTGATCAAGCAACAGCTGGTTCAGTACTTGTAGGAGAACGAAAGGTTACTAGCCCTGGAGTCGATAGAGGGGTTGTTTTCCAAGAAGCTGCCCTTATGCCCTGGATGACAGTTTTAGAGAACGTCATGTTTGGGATAAAAAAACGTTACAAGTAAAAAAGAAGCCAGAGAACGAGCGATTGATTATTTAAAACTCGTTCACCTTAGCAAATTTATTGATTCCTATCCACATGAATTATCTGGTGGGATGAAACAGCGCGTTTCGATTGCTCGCGCCCTTGCTATGGACCCTGAAGTTCTTCTCATGGATGAGCCATTTGGTGCATTAGATGAGCAAACACGCTCGATGCTTCATAAAGAAGTTCAATATATTTGGGAGCAAACGAAAAAAACGATTATTTTTGTTACACATAACATTCGTGAATCGATTCTACTTTCCGATCGCATTGTTTTAATGGGTGTTCGTCCTGGTGGAATTATTAATGTGTTTGATGTTCCTTTAGCGCGCCCAAGAAAGCCATCTGATGAAGCTTTTACAAAATTAGAAGAAGAAATCAGCACACAATTAGCTGGTGAAATTGAAAAAGTAATGAAGGAGGAAATGGGTGATGATTACCATAGTCAGAAGGCTACTCTTCTTTACAGCTCTCATCGCGATATGGGAGATCGTATATAGACTTGATGCCTTTGGTACAAGAATGTTCCCCTCTCCCCTTCTTTCGTTCGTTGAACTGTATAAAGGATTCTTTGAAACAGGGATTTTAACGGCAGCACTAACGACAAGTTTGGGTCGAATTGGACTCGGTTTTGCTTTAGCCGTTATCATTGGATCTATTCTTGGCATCGTATTAGCTACTTCAAAACTTGCTGATGAAACACTTGGCTCTCTTGTTGTTGCTTTGCAATCCGTACCAAGCATTGTCTGGCTCCCATTAGCATTAGTCATGTTTCAAGGTGGAACAACTGCCATCCTTTTTGTCATTGTTCTTGGCGGAACGTGGCCGATGACAATGAATGTGAGAATGGGGATTAAAAATGTACAGCCACTCTTAATTCGCGCTGCTCGTACAATGGGATATAAAGGCTACGAGTTGATCTGGAAAGTCATGATTCCAGCTTCCATCCCATCCGCTTTAACAGGGATTCGCTTATCTTGGGCATTTGGTTGGCGTGCGTTAATGGCAGCAGAACTTTTAGGTAGAGGCGGTCTAGGACGGACACTTCTTGATGCTCGTGATTTCTTTAACATGGAGCTTGTTATTGCCATAATGATTATCATTGCGGTCATTGGTCTTATTGTAGAATATTGTATTTTCAATCCAATTGAACGGAAAGTTCTTAGCCGTTGGGGATATGCGAAATAAATAGAGAAATAGGTAAAAGGAGAGAGAAATATGAAAAAATGGTTAAAAGCAACTAGTATTGCGTTAGCACTTGGTGCATTAACAGCTTGTGGTGCTGGTAGCACAAGTGGTTCAGATTCAGATAGTGATGTTCGTATTGGATATTTTCCGAATCTTGATCATGCTGCTGCAATTATCGGAAAAGAAAAAGGGTATTTTGATGCTGAATTAGGAGAAAGAGGTGCTGAATACACTCATTTTCCAAATGGAAATGATTTTATTGAAGCACTTGAAACCGGTAATCTTGACATTGGGTACGTTGGGCCAGGTCCTGCAATTAATTACTTCCTAACTGGTGGAGATATTGTTGTTCTTGGAGCTGCTGCCAATGGAGCTACTTTAATCGTTTCTCGTGAAGATTCTGGCATTGAAACTCTTGAAGATTTTGGTGGTAAATCGTTCTGTACTCCAGGTAACGGATGCACTCACAATGTTCAACTTGAAATGATGTTAAAAGAAATTGGTCTTGAATCAAACCGTGTAGGTGGAACGGTAGAACACCAATCACGCATCGCTCCAGCAAACATGGTTGCTATGTTTGAGCAAGGACAAATTGATGCTGCTGCTGCACCTGAGCCTTGGGGAACCTTCCTTGTAGAAGAGCTTAATGCAAATGTTGTAACAGAATGGAACAATGTATTTTTAGGAGAAGAATTAGCAAGTGTTGTCGTTGTAACATCTAGCAAGTTCCTAGAAGAAAATCCTGAAGCAGTCGACGCTGTTTTACGTGCTCATAAACAGGCCGTTGATTACACGCAAGAAAACACAGAAGATACACTAACAACCATTAACGATCACTTATTTGATTTAACACAAAATCGTTTACCGGAAACTGTACTTGAAAAAGCTTGGACTCGTATGGCTGTCACAACAGAGACACATCCAGATGCATTACAAGCTTGGGCAGATGCATCTTATGAATTAAAGTTTATGGATAAAGATCCTGACCTAACTGGATTTGTGGATACCACTCGTCTTGATGCTATTTTAAATCAATAATTGTATTCAAAACCCGCCTATTCTAATTTAGGCGGTTTTGTCGTTTGTCAACTTTTTTAGAAAAAGTTCTAAAAAAATTCATTTTCTTGTTTACATATTACCAAAGATTGGCTATAATTCCTTATGAAAGCAAATTGAGAAAAGGAGGTTGAACACAATGATCCGAACATTTCATCCTAAGACACAACTAACTTCATATGCATTGCGTTCAATACCTACTAGTCTCAAGCTAGAAGTTTATTAATTCTGTTTAGTTATTTTAAGCTGATTTATAAACCACAGGTGAACGCACCCCTGTGGTTTTTTTATTTATTGAAACCGCAGGAGTGTTTGTCCTGTGGTTTTTTTGCGCCTGAAAATATAACCAAAAAATGGAATTAATAGAATCATTTATTACTTTATAAGGGAGGTGATCACATGACATTTACATTCTTAATTTTTACTATCACAATAAAAAAACGCCAGTATACAGGCAAAGATCTTGAAAAATTAGTAAGACAGCAAAAATTAGACGAGTATCATAATGAACAAAGTCACAAGTTCTATTACTAGAAAATCGCATAACTAAAAATAAGGGGGTATAACGATGATTTTTCTTAAAGGATTGATTTTACAAGGTTGGTATGAGCAGGTGAAGGGCCTTACCTGAAGATATTATTTCTATTACTAAACCTTACACAACAAAAGCACCGCATTTGCGGTGCTTTTTTGAGCCCTGGAATATTTGGTGAAGTAGCTCGAGTTCGTTTTGTCCTTCATCGGTTCTATGAAGGACCTTTCTCTCCCTACCTACATTCATTCGTTCTTCATCATCCCAAATAAACAACAGCATCGTCAATAAACCCACTCAATCAAATAGCTTTGTATGTAATTTCAATCCCATATTTATGCGTATGGGGTGGGTCTATCCTTTTTCTCAACTATTCACTATTTGCTCCACCGCTTTTTCACCTTGATCAATACAATCCGGCAAGCCAATTCCACCATAGCCGGCACCAGCGAGATAAAGCCCAGGAAGGTTTCGTGCGATGTCTTCCTTTATTTTCGCTAAGCGATACGTATGTCCAACATTGTATTGTGGCATCGACTTCTGCCAACGTTGAATATAGAAAAATTCAGGTTTTCCTTTAATAGACATCAATTGCTTCAAGTCATGCATCACAGCACTTACAATTTCCTCATCTGACCGAGAAACGATCGCTGAGTCTCCAGCTCTTCCCACATAAGCGCGAAGCAATGCATACCCACTTGGCGTGGAATGCTCCCATTTTTTATGCGTCCACGTACAGGCTGTAATGGTATAATTGCTATTCTTAGGAACAACAAAACCGGTCCCCTCATGGCGTTCAATAATATTCTCTTTTTTTAAAGCCATCGCTACTGTTGCAACCGTTGTTGACTCCATTTCTTGTAAATAATCAAAGTAGGGATAAGTATGCAACAACTGCGATGTAACATTAGGTGGTGTTGTTACAATGACACTGTCATAGCCTCTTACCTCCCCATCTGAGAAATGGAGTTGAAAAGTACTCTTTTCTTTGTCAATACTTATCAGTTTACTATTCTTATGAATCGCATTCGGATCTAGTTGTTCTTCAATGGCTTCGACAAGAGAACCTAGTCCTCCACGAAATGTGGCAAACATTCCTCTAGTCTGACCATCAACCGTTTGATTGGTCTTCTTCTTAGGGCGTGAAGATTTAATACCACGAATGAGGCTACCATACCGCCGCTCTATTTTTTGGAACTCTGGAAAAGTTGCTTTTAAACTCAGTTTATCTAAATTACCGGCATAAATTCCTGACAACAATGGTTCAATCATTCGATCTACCACTTCATTTCCAAGTCTTCTTCGAAAGAAATGCCCTAATGAGATGTCCTCATCTTTTGACGTGAAACGAGGGTAAACAAAATCGGCTGCTGCTCTTAGTTTTCCGATAGGAGATAACAATCTTGTCGTGATAAATGGTTGCAGCTCTGTTGGAACTCCCATGATCGCTCCACCTGGAATCGGCAAAAGACTGTTTCCTTTTAAGACATAAGATTGCCCCGTATTATTGAAAAGAATGTCATCTATCCCCACTTGTTTTGCTAACGTAGTCATACTTTCTTTTCTAGCTAAATATGAGTCAGGTCCTAGCTCAATTAAAAACCCATTTTCACGTTTTGTTTTGATTTTCCCTCCAAGGGATTCATCTTTTTCGAACAAATCGTATGAAATTAGCTCGCCTGCTTCTTTAGCTTTTTCAAGTTTATGCGCAGCTGCCAAACCGGTTATTCCTCCTCCGATAATGGCAACCCTCTTTTCCTTCTGTTCCACAGAATCACTCTTTCTCTGCTAGCTTTTTTTTCACAATTGCTGCTAAGCATTCAAGAAATTCAGGTTTAGCATTTGGCATTTCTGGACGATAATAATCGATTCCAAGCTCATCTGTCACTACTTTACATTCCACATCATTGTCATAAAGAACTTCTAAGTGATCCGCAACAAACCCAACTGGACAGTACACCATTGATGTATATCCGTACTGTTTATACAAATCTCTTGTTAAATCTTGAACGTCTGGACCTAGCCACGGGTCAGGAGTATTTCCTTCACTTTGCCATCCGATCGTATAATTTTTAATTCCAGCTTCCTTAGCAATTAAATCAGCTGTTTCTTGTAATTGATCTGGATAAGGATCTCCCAAATCCTTAATTTTTTCAGGTAAGCTATGCGCTGAAAAGATCACACATGCCGTCTCGGGATTCTGTATTTTCTCCATCGTCTTCTTTACTTGCTTGACCCAATACTCAATAAACAATGGCTCTTTGTACCAACTCTCAACACTATATATCTTTGGTCCGTCCACGTTTTCTGATTCTTCATGGGCACGACCATTATAAGATTTCACACTGAATGTTGAAAAGTGAGGAGCTAGGACAATGCTGATAGCCTCTTCAATTCCATCTTCCTTCATCTGTTTGACGGCATCTTCAATGAATGGATCAATATGCTTGAGTCCTAGGTATGCTTTAAATTCAACATCGTCAAAATCCTTATTCAGTTGCGCTTCAAGGCCATACGCTTGGTCTTCTGTTATTTTTGCAAGTGGGCTAATTCCTCCAATTGCCTCATATCGTTCAGTCAAATCTGCTAAAGCTTCATCAGAAGGCTTTCTTCCACGACGAATGTGTGTATAATATGGCTCGATTTCTTCTTTTTTTCTTGGAGTTCCATATGCCATTACAAGTAAACCAATTTTTTTCTTTGTCATTGTTTTCACACCTTTTTTACATCTTGTTCATTGAATAATCATGTACAAATGCAGTTAGTTTTTTTAATGTAGCTGGACTAACTTCTGGAAAAACGCCATGACCTAAGTTGAAGATAAAGTTTGGATTTTGCATTCCTTGATCGAGAATGGCCTTTGCACGTTCCTCAATTACATCCCATGGAGCTAACAGGATAGCAGGATCAAGGTTTCCTTGAACGGTCTTTTTAATCCCTAAATCTCTTGCTTCTTGAACCGATAAACGCCAATCTAGTCCGACAACATCTAATGGAAGGTCATTCCATTCATTAGCTAAATGACTTGCTCCCACACCAAACATAATGAGAGGTACATTTTCTTGTTTCAATTCTGCGAATATACGATTCATGATCGGTTTTACGAATGTACGATAATCAGCCACATTCAAAGCTCCTACCCATGAATCAAAAATTTGAATCGCTTGAGCACCCGCAGCTATTTGCGACTTTACGTATGTAATCGTCATGTCTCCTAGCTTATCCATTAACAACTGCCATGCTTGTGGCTCAGCATACATGAAAGCTTTTGTTTTATTGTAATTTTTCGATGGTCCTCCCTCAATCATATAGCTTGCAAGGGTAAATGGCGCACCACCAAAACTAATTAACGGAACAGTTAATTGTTCACGAAGTAGTTTGATCGTATCTAATACATAAGCAACATCTTCTTCAGGATTAATCGTACCAAGCCTTTCGACATCCGCTCTTGTTCGAATTGGGTTATCAATAACCGGTCCAATTCCTGATTTAATTTCCACATCAACACCAATCGCTGGGAGCGGTGTCATGATGTCCTTATAAAGGATTGCTGCATCATTGTTATACTGGTCAACAGGCAACTTGGTCACATACGCACATAATTCTGGTTGGTGCGTAATTTCAAAAAGAGAATATTCCTCTTTGATCTTTCTATATTCAGGTTGAGATCTTCCAGCTTGACGCATGTACCAAACCGGGACATGATCATGAGCTTCTCCTCTACAAGCTTTTAAAAATGTATCATTGAAAACCTTCTGATCCATTGTGCCACTCCTTTTATCATCTTTACTTGTTATTCTACTTGAATAATAAAAAAAAAGCATATTATATGTCTCTACTATAATGAGCAAAAGTACCCACGTATAGTGAATTCGAGAAACTGTCATAAAATAGATGAATGTATAGGCTTTTATCAAACCATGTAATATAATTAGACAAACAAAGGCTACTACTTTTATCTTTTGATAGAATAAAGAACAGAATTAGTCACAGGAGGAACATGATGAATAACACCATCCCTACCACATTAAGTGCGGAACAAATTTTATCGTACTTTCAGCCCATTGTCGGTGCTGAAAAGCAAACGATTATTGGCTATGAAATTTTGGGCCGTTATCAATTCGATGGTAACATCCATAGTCTTGGCAGTTATTTTTATCGTGATGATGTGAAACTTTCTTATAAAAAAGTAGCTGATCGCTGTGTTCGTACTAAAGCACTTCAACTGATTGAATCATATCCGGATTCAACTAAAAGTTTCTTCTTCAATATTAACCCTGAATTTTTTTCTGATGACGAAGATCTTATCTTTTATGAGCAACTATGTAACGTTACTCGTATGAATCCGAATGTAAAAGCAGCGAATTTCATTTTAGAAATTACCGAAGCTAATTTTTCTAAAAACGACTCACTCTTTTTAGATAAATTAAATAAGTATCGTGAACTAGGTTGCAAAATTGCCGTCGATGATTTTGGTAAAGGATTTAGTAACTTAGAAAGAGTCGCTTCTTTACAGCCTCACATCTTAAAAATTGATTTAGATATTGTCCAAAAAAGCAAGAATAGCCAGTCCCATCGTGATGTCTTGCATTCTCTTTCCATTCTTTCTCGTCGAATTGGTGCTGAGCTTCTTTTTGAAGGAATTGAGAGCGTTCAACTACTTGAAAATGCATGGAAACATGGAGCGCAATATTATCAAGGGTATTTCTTTTCTAAACCAATGCCCAAACCGAAAACGGAACTAGATTGTTTACATACTTTTCATGATCGACTAGAGAAGTTGATCGAACAATCAATCCTTCAACTCCATGAAAAATACTCCTTAGAAGAAAGTCTAAATACACAACTTAAAGTAAGTTTCACTTCCACTAACAACATACATGATTTCGACGATCTACTTAAAGAAATCTATAAAGAGCTTCCTTCCAGTTGTTTTCGACTTTATATATGCAACCGCCTTGGATATCAATTATCAGGGAATCACATTAAGTACCATCAAGATAGGTGGTTTATCGAGAACGAGCATCGACATAAAAATTGGAGTTGGCGTCCTTATTTTCTTCAGAATATTGTTAATATGGAGAGAAATCAAAAAGGGGTTCTATCTGATCTCTACACTGATATAGAAACAAGAAAATTAATTTACACATTTGCCTTCCCTATTCGAATGAACACATATTTATTTATCGATATAACAGTCCCTGATAGAGGTTAGGTGAAAAACTGGCATTCATCGCTTCCCTCTTACACAGTACTTAATGAATGCCAAATCGAAATTTCACTTCTGCGATATTGGAGGCAAAGCCAGTTTGTTCTGAAATGGAATCAAATGGGACTACTTCATATTTTTTTGAAGTAAAGGGATTGGAACTAGCAATGTAAAATTCCGTTTGTCCTACAACGGTTGCGACCAGTTTCCTGTCATCATTCGTAATCTCGTAAATACGATAATGAATTCTTTGATCAGTGTTCCCATTCCACTGCAAGAGAATACTCGAAAACCCTCTGCCTCCCATTGAAAAAGTTGCTGCTAAGTCTGTTATCATTGGTAACTCTACCGGAGGCTCTAGCTCCTTTACATCAGCCGGCTTATTGAAAACAACATGGCGCATCGAGCTCGGTATGTCATTGATAATATCCTTAAATAAAACAGTAGGATATTCACTTCCCCCTTTCAAGTACCGATCATTTGTTGTAACATCATACCCCATCCAAACAGAACCTACTACTGTTGGGGTGTATCCAACAAACCAAGCATCCATTGCAGCCCCTTCCACTGCTGGATAAGAAGTGGTTCCGGTTTTCCCAGCAAGAGGCGTAGTAACCATCCCTTTTTGAGCCGTACCTTGATTTACAACCGACTCAAGCATCCGCGTCATATACCAAGCCGTTTGCGTGGAAACGACTTTTTCTGACTTCTTCTCTTCCCCAACTAGTTCTTCTCCATCTCTGTTATAAATCGCTTTAATAAAATACGGATCGATTCGATTGCCATTGGTTGCAAATACTGAATAGGCTGAAGTGAGTTCAAGTGGTGTTACCCCTTCAGATAAGCCCCCTAAAGCAATGGCTAGTCCTTGGTCGCTTGTTTGAATCCCGAATTTCTCTAACATGTGAACCGAATTTTCAATACCAATCTCATTCATTAACCAAACGGCTGGAGCATTAGCAGAAGAAGTAATTGCATCATACATGGTCATCTGCCCAGTGTACTGTTGATTATAATTTCTAGGACTATAGCCATTATAATCAATCAATTCATCCACTAACATCGAATATGGAGCAAATTCATGCTGCTCCATGGCCGGAGAATATACCGCCAGTGGCTTAATGGTCGAACCAGGCTGCCTTTTGACATTAACTCGGTTCAAGCCCATTCGAACATATTCTCTCCCTCCTTGAACAGCCAAGACTCCACCCGTTTCGGAATCGATGAGAACAAATGCGGCCTCAGCATTCTCATTTCCCTTAGGAAAATAAGCACTATCTGTAATCCTCTGAAAGGAAGCTTCTTGAATGTCTTTATTCATTGGTACAATAATTTCATACCCACCTGTTAGTACCTCTTCATTTGTTAAATGAAATCTTTCACTCGCCTCATCTAACACCATATCAATATAAGTTAAATAAGCTGCATTTTCTTCAAGCTGATACGAGTTAATCCCCAAAGTCCTTCCACGTAAGTATTTTCCTTCTTCAGCAGTTAAGTATCCTTGCCTTTCCATAATCGTCAAAACAAGATCTCTTCTCTGTTTGCTTCGCTCCGGATTCGTAATTGGTGAGTAGGAATTAGGTGCTTTAGGCAATCCAGCAAGTAAAGCCCCTTCTTCAATCGTTAGTTGTTCTACATCTTTGTTAAAATATAACTTAGAAGCTGCTTGTATTCCGTATGCACCATGGCCAAAATAAATACGGTTTAAATACATTCCCAAAATTTCATCCTTACTATATCTCCGCTCTAGATTCATAGCAATGACTACTTCATTCGTTTTTCTAAGTAGCGTTTTTTCATTTGTTAAAAATACATTTTTGGCGAGTTGTTGAGTAATGGTACTCCCGCCTTCAACTCTAGCTCCTGCAAGTATATCGCGGTACAGTGCTCTTCCAATCGAACGGAAGTCAATTCCTTGATGATTATGAAACCTTGTATCTTCGACTGACACAAATGCTTGCTGAACATGTATAGGAATGTCTTGTATAGAAACGAGCTCCCGGTTTTCTACAAAAAGTTGTGTGAGTACATCGCCATTTTCATTTACTAGAGAAGATGTCGTCTTCATGACGAGCTTCTGATCATCAATCATATAATTTCCTACTAACAAGATACTTAGATAAAGAATAAGAGCAAATAATGTCGTGCCTAATACGGCGATAATTCCAATGCCTATTTTCTTTTTCAGTGTTACGACCTCCCCTCTATTAACTACTATACCCGTTCTGTTTCATTCGTAACATTTGCATTCGAAATCTCCTATCGGCTACACTTATATACGAAATTCTCTGTATTACGTTTCAACACCAAACAAGGAGGACGGCGAGATGAAAAAAGCAAGTATGCGACCACTAACGAATGAAACAGATGTACCAAACGGGGTAAAGATGCATGGGGAATCAGAAATGTATGTGTATGTAGAAGAAGAAACAGATAATGACCAGGCAAAAAACTATGAAATTCTAAGTGAGACGGGAACCATTCACAATAGTGGATTTGTTGTCATAAATAACATTCCTGTAAGTGAGGAAGGACGTCAAGGTTTTGAAGAACGCTTTCAAAATAGAGCAGGATTAGTAGAAGGAGAGCCAGGGTTTCAAGCGATTCGAATTTTACGTCCACTTAGTGATGATACATATGCCATTATGACCATTTGGGATGATGAAGAGTCGTTTAACAATTGGCAAACATCTAAATCATATGAGAATGCTCATAAAAACAGAGGAACAGCTTCCGCTTTACCAAAAACAGTCTTTCCTCGCCCTTCATTTGTAACGACGTTTAAGATCGATAAATAATGAGTTAAAACATCGAAACTAGTTAAAATTTGCATGATCTTCGGGTTATTTGGTATGCAAATTCAAGCAACTAACACAATATTTGCGGTGAACCTCAAGAGAATAAAAAAGCTTTTAAATGAAAAAGAGTAACAAGTTTAAGATAAGTACAATTAACCCTAGTATGGGAATGACACGGAGACTCCTGCGGGAGCAGTGACCCACGTGTGAGACCCCGCAGGCAGTACACAGCCGAGGAGGCTCACCGGGCACCCGCGGAAAGCGGAGTGTCATTCCCATGCGGCAGTTAGGCACTTTTTCAGTGGCCTCCCTCTATTTCCTGAAGGATTCGAGTAATCTCTCTCCATTTCACTAAGTTTTTTACTTCACTAGTCCAGCACGATGGGCATATACGGCCATCTGTGTTCGATCTTCTAATTCTAACTTCTGCAAGATGTGACTAACATGCGTTTTGACAGTCTTTATTCCAATAAATAACGTATCAGCAATCTCTTGATTGCTTTTTCCTACGCCAACTAATTCAAGGACTTCTCTTTCTCTTGGCGTTAACGAATCATGCAGTGGCTTTTCCCTATTTCCTCTCATTCGATTCATCATTTTATTTGTTACCTTTTCTTCTACAACTGGTTTCCCGTCTACGGCTCTTCGAATCGCATCTGCAATTTCTAATGCAGATGATGTTTTAAGCAAATAACTAAATGCCCCAGCTTCAATAACGGGGTACACTTTGTCATCATCAATAAAACTTGTAAGAACAATCACCTTGCATGTTGGAAGCTTTTTAACAATTTCAGCTGTAGCTGCAATTCCATCCATTTTTTCCATAACTAAATCCATCAACACAACATCAGGCTTTAATTGAATGGCAGCCTGAACTCCTTCTACCCCATTACTCGCTTGTCCAACGACTTGAATATCAGCTAACGTGGATAAATAGGCAGATAAGCCCATTCGTACCATTTCATGATCATCGACTAACAAAACGTGAATCATATTTTATTCACCCTTCCATGCAATCGGAATAATCGCTTCAATTTGTGTTCCTTTTTTAGGTACAGAGACTATTTGCAACGTTCCACCAATCTCTGTCATTCGCTCTCGCATCGTATGTAGCCCGTAAGAGTTTTGTTGAACATGTTTTGCATCAAAGCCAATTCCATTATCAATTAACTTGATTTTAAGTTCTTGTGTTGTTTGCTTAATTTGTAACTCTAATTGTGTCGCCTTTGCATGTCTAAGAACATTAGAAATCGCCTCTTGAACCATGCGAAAGATTTGATCTTCTATCCCTTTTGGTATATTCATGTCTTCTTGAATGGTGATAGCAACATCCATTTCATACTTGTCTTTCATTTCTTGAAACAGTTGGTGAATTCCCGTGTTTAAACTTTTCCCTTCTAGATGCGCTGGTCTTAAATGCAACAGCAAAGCACGCATCTCAGCCTGTGCGGTATTAGCCATCTTTTCCACCATTTCGACTTGGTCAACCGCTTGCTCTGACGTTTGCATCATCGTTTGTTTAATGGCAGCTGTCATCATCGATATCGCAAATAACTGTTGACTAACGGCATCATGCAAATCTCTTGCTAGTCGTTGCCGCTCCTCAGATACAGCTGCTTTTTTGATTGTCTCTTTCATTTCGGCTCTTTCACCAGAAAGACGTTGGAGGGAAGCCACTTGTTCTTCAAAATTTTGAGCCATGACATTTAGTCGTTTGCCAAGCTCCGCAATTTCGTCCTCTCCTTCAATTTCTACACGGTGTGTAAACGTACCTCTTTCAAACCTAAGAGCTCCGTGAACTAGCTGATCGACACGTTTTCGAATCGGGTCTGCTTGTACGTATCCACCAACAAATCCAGTTACAAAAATAATGGCAATAAACCAGAAGAAAAGTGGAATTCCCATTAACTTCCGATCGAAAATGGTAATCAATCCACGCGGTTCATGATACGTTAACAAAAAAAGCAACAAAAACGCTAAAATAAAAGCAACGATTATGCTATAACGGATAAACTGCCACCTAATACTCGCCAATCGCTTTTTCATACCGCTCTCACCTTCACTTCACCTATAAACGTAGAGAGGATGAGCTTGACACGCCTTGGAGCTTGTTTATATTCTTTCGTTGCCATACTAATTTGTTGATTGATTCCTCCATGGCTTTCGTGGAAAATTGAGACTTCCCCAATTGTTGACGTTGCTTGAATAACGATCGCTATGTCGTCTGGAACATATATATCAATCGTCCAATAAGGGTTTGAGCAAAAATAACCGTTTCTCCTTCAGGGATAATCGCTTTTGATAAGTCAATTCGTACTTCACCAATACCGTTCCATATTGTTAAATCATGTAATTCAAACGGTTCTCCAAGATAATGAACTTCTCCTATCAAACTTTTTCTAATTGAAGGAGTATACACAACGTGGTCATCTGAGAACTGTTTTGTCTCTCGATTTTCAATGACTGAGCCAAACTCTTTTTCTTCCTTCTTTTTCACGTTCTTTTCTATTTTTTCATCAAGCTCTTCTATCTTGCCTTTCTTCTCTTTTCTCGTCCTCTTTCTTTCCTTAGGCGAACGAACAAGCTTAATTCCAAAATACAAAGCCACAAAAGCTAGAAGAAGACCCATAAAATTCATACCTAAAAATTGGTCAAAGATGATGCTTGCACTAATAAAAAAGAAAATGGCACTGATAAAATGATGGCGACGCTTGTATAAAAATAAACCAATCATTAAGAAAATGAGTGGAGCAAGAAAAGAGCCTAAAGAGAGGTTGATCGTATTTAATAAAATGTTAAAACCTATGATAACGAGAATAAGACCTATGAACGTTTGCTTTTTCAAGCTCCCACTCCTTTCTTTTTATCTTTCATGAATTCGTATATCTCCAGATGTTGTTTTTATAATTAATGGGTATTGCCCTTCTCCTAATAGTCCTGTAAATTTCTTCGCTTTTAGCCTTGCTTGGGGCAAGTGGCCCATATGAATATCTCCAGAAACGGTTTGTAAGTCTAAGTCAGCATTACCATTCCTTACATGTATATCAACATCTCCTGATACCGTATTAAGCTGTATTCGTTTATTTTCTTCATCAAAACGAAGATCAATATCACCAGAAACAGTTTTGCCATCAACTGGACCAATGACTGAGTCAGCTACTATATCACCAGATACACTCTCAAGCATAATTTTCTCACTAGCCACCAGTTTTTTATAGTCGATATCACCCGATGTTGTTTTCACCATAATAGACTCACTCGTTACTGTATCACTAAATATATCACCAGATACGGACTTTACATTGACGTCTCCAAGTGTGTATTGACCTTTTAATCCAATCGATCCTGAGACACTTCCTATATCTATATCTCCTGAATAGGTGTTAGGAAGAGTGACGAGGGCTTTTGTTCTATGTCCGAAGCGAAAAAAATGAAATCTTGGTTCGTCCACTTCTATCTCCAGCGTTCCATTTCTTTCTTTCGACCTTATCTTTACATTTTTTCGGTGATGGACGAGTTCAATTGACATTGACTCATAATCTCCACTCTCAAATTCCCAATCTACTGATTTACTAGAGAAAACCAGTGAGTCATACGGAACTACCTCAGTCGTTAAAGTCTCCCCGATCTTCACTGCTTTTAGGCTGGTAATGGGGGAAACGGTAACAAAAAGAAGAAACAAACCGACACCAATTAAGATGACTCCTAATAGAATCCTCATCATCCTCCTCCTTCGATAATTGTATGGTTATCCGTTTAGTACAAACAAAAAGTATATATTATTGTACATGAAAAGGAAGGGAGTTGTTTAGTTAATTTCTAAATAAACTCCCTCTCAAATCGGTTATCCATCGGCCTGCATTTTCGCTTTTAACTTCTCTATTTCAAGATCAATATCCTGTACTTTCTCCCATTTTTGAACAGTAGCCTTACTGTTCAGTGTTGTTTCTTCATGTTTCGCAGTGATCCTTTCATTTTCTTTTACACCTTTCACGCGAACAATCAATTCCATTTGCCTCTCCTGCAATTGATCATATTTTAATTGAAGTTGCTCTAGCTCTGCCTCTTTGTCTGGAATCTTTTTTTTCGTCTCAGCACTATGTTGCTCGATCTGTTTCATCTCGTTCCAAACTTCTTTTTTATTAAAAAGGATCCTTCTTGCTAACTCTTCATTGTCAGCTTTAATAGCTAGCTCCGCTTGCTCTTCCCGTTTTTTAATCAACTGTTGAGCCATGTTCAACTCCTCTTGTAATTGAGTCTCTTTTTTCATGAGTTTCAGAAGATCTCTTTCCGCTTTCTCTACTTGCTCTCCTACATCTCTCATGTATTGCTTAACCATGATTGCTGGATCTTCTATTCTTTCTAACCCTTCATTTATATACGCCTTCATGATTTGATTTAGTCTAGTTGCTAACATATTATTAACTCCCTTCCTTCATTAACTTTGTAAATTCTTCGTCAATCGTATCGTACGTTGTTTTTTTCTTTTCCATCTTCTCTTCAACCTGTTCCTTTGACTTTATAAGTTTATAGCCTCCATATACTAATAAAGCTCCTATAATTAAACCTATGATCCCTCCAAGACCTCCTAATAGAAGCAAAGCCCCAAACCCAACTAACAAAATACTTGAGAAAGACCATTTTCCCGTTTCCTGCCATTTTGAATAACCCCAGTAAAGTAGTCCACCTCCAATAAGTAGTCCTAACAAACCTCCAACATTTATCCCGATCATTCCGAGAAGAATATTTACTCCAATAAAGATAAGTAAAATTCCTCCGAACACTTTAGCTCCTTTGTTCATTGCTATTTCCTCCTTTTCTTCTATGTACTTATTATAGGAAAGACCAAAAGAAAAGAAGCCAATCTGTAGAATGGTTTTCACTCCGCCTTAGGCTGATTCCAACGAATCTGAATCTGACCTTTCAGTGAACGTTTAAGCAATCATTCATTTCAGTCACCAAAATCATGTATAATGTTGAAGGGTTAAGATTGAATCATATTCTCTAAATGGACTAGAATAGACTAAAATATGATCTCATTTTTTCGTTAAGGAATTCATAATAAGGAAGTGTTAAGGATGACAGAAGTTACTATATGGCTTGCTTTTTTAGCTGGTGTCGTTTCGTTTTTATCTCCTTGTGTTTTTCCTTTAGTGCCAGCCTATTTGGCTCAGCTAACAGGAACAAATATCTCTGACAATCAAATAAACGCCGATCGAAAAATCATCCT
The DNA here is from genome assembly GCF_000513095.1 of Halalkalibacter wakoensis JCM 9140. Lineage (GTDB taxonomy): Bacteria > Bacillota > Bacilli > Bacillales > Bacillaceae_D > Halalkalibacter > Halalkalibacter wakoensis. Next base: position 32,856 of record NZ_BAUT01000015.1, on the reverse strand, counting down.
TTCGAGAAGTGCGGGTTTCATTTTAGGCTTCACCATCATTTTTCTCCTTCTCGGATTGTCTTCAACTTTTATTGGTCAAGCCTTCTTAGGAAACAGACAATTGTTTGAACAAATTGGAGGCATTGTTATTGCGGTATTTGGTTTGCAAATGATGGGTGTTATTTCTATACGTATGCTGCTAAGTGAGAAGAAATTGGCAGTAAAACCAAAGAAAACCGCAAGCTTTGCCAATTCAGTTCTTCTCGGTTTCTTATTTGGTACAGGATGGTCACCTTGTATTGGTCTCGTTTTGTCCTCCATTCTCGTTCTGGCCAGTCAAGCAGAAACGATGTGGTCCGGAATGTTTATGCTATTCATTTACTCTATTGGGTTAGGCATTCCTTTTCTTTTAGTTGCTCTATTATGGTCAAGATCTTTAAACAAAGTACGTGCCTTAAACCGCTGGCTTCCAACGATTCAAAAAGTAAGTGGCGGAATCATGGTCGTCTTAGGAATTTTGCTTTTCACAGGACAATTTGCGGTAATCTCGGCTTACTTAGCTAGACTCGCTCAATCTCTTCCTTTTACGATTTAAGAGAACCGCCAATAAAAAAGAGAAAGAGGATCACTCAACATTGAGTTATCCTCTTTCTTTGTTTGGTAAGGAAGCGAGCCACCTAATGCGGTACCCGTTCATAGCTGTTTCCCCCAATGCATCTAGAAACCGATAATTCGCAGCAGCTCCAACGACTGCTCCAAATCCTGGTATCATTTGAAGCATTTTCGGTAAATCAATATAATCACGGTAATCAAGCTGAAACGTCTTCCAATCAAATGTTGCTAAATACTCTTCTTTCTCCGGTAGAAGCTCTTTTTTCTCTTCCCATTCTTCTAGCTGTCTTAATAAATCCATCCGCTTCTCTTCCCTTGCATAGGTGAGTTGAAAAAGATAAAGGACATACAAACGTTCACGATAATCGCGAACATCATATCCATACGCTGACGCCACATCAAACAAAAATTTCATTTTAATACTAAGCAACAATGGAAAGTCGGCCATCCCAAGCAAAATCCCCCCTGCACCGGTTCCTGCTCCTTCTAACGCAGCCGTACGTTTATAGGATGTTACTAACTTTTCTACTTTTTCTTCTCTTTGCTGTAAGCTTAAAGCGCGTTCTGGCTGCTTTTTCGTCGTATATTCAGAACCAACCAGCGTCGCATGAACCATATTTTTTATACTCGTTGTCACGATGGAATGAATTTTTTCTGGAACATAGCGGTTCATTTTGGACTGCAACCCTTTTGTATAACGTCCAAGGACAGATGGTCGTTTCGATAGTTTCCTTTTCCATCGTGATAACTCTTCCTCAATTTCTTTTTCGTACATTTCTTCCACTCCTCCTGCAAATTTCCCTTTGTCCTTATTGATGCACGAATGTAGAAGATCATGACTATTTTTTTCGTTTATGAATCAATTGATGACTACCAATGTAACTGTAAAGCCCACCAACAATGATTGCCAATCCAGCCATAAAAACAGATGAAGAAACGAGCAATACCCCTGTGAGAATAGCCGTCATCAAAAGCAATAATCGAAACGTTACTTGCGTTAACGCATCTGTTTTTTCTTGAGCCTCGACTGGGTATAAATCGACCCACATATTTGTATCATAATGAAACCAAATCGTAGAAAGTTGATTGGTAACCATATGCATAAACAATAGAAGAACAACTATTTGAAGCCACCCAGTTGGCAATGCCACTAGTATAATGGCTGCAATGACAACAAGACGAATGAAAATCCCAAGATAGTCATTGGCTCTTATAAATGACCTAACAAACAAATAATGATAAACTGATTTACTCGAATCTGAGAGAACGTGCAATAACCAGGATAGATGGTTTCTTGGCTTCACCTTATTTCGTAATTGCGGAACGTCGGTAAACGCATTGGCAATCCGATAAAAGAATAAAAGCATTCCTTGCTCCACTTCAATCAGATGGTCCCACTTAATCGATAGTTGCTTCGCGATTGATTGATAATAAAACCAATAAAGAGCGGCCATAATGACATAAAGAGTAAGAAGATACAATAAGCCTGCTCCAGAAAACAAAAGATACGTGAAAACAATATTCACCATTCCTCTTAGTAAAAAGTGAGATTGTCTACTAACTTCACTTTGAAAACGCTGTTCCTCAAAGCTAGCAAAAACATTCCACGCTTTTGCTATTACTAATAAAATAAGAACAATAAGCAAACTCCCTGCATCATTTGCTAAATACTTTGCAAACAAAGGAGATAACACGACCAATACAAGCAAAATCACTCCACTTTGCAAACCGATGCTATACCATTTTGAAGCTTGAAAATAAGATCCTAATTTCGATTCGTATGGTAGTAAAAACACAACATCAGCCGGTTTCACAAAGGTTCTAACACCACTTCTCGTTAAAAAGTGAGCAAATACAGCGACAAATACCCAGACAGCCGGGAACGTTTCTGGAAGCCAATCAAGAAACACACTATAATAGTAACTTCCAATAATAATGAGAACATAAAGCGTAAATAAAAATCCGCTATTTCCGATCAATCGCAAATAGCGTATCGCCATATTCCAATAGGCGCTTACCCGTTCCTTCCAAAGTGTCATACCGTTTTTCATACTCGTTCTTCCTTTGTCATTTCAATATAAATGTCATCTAACGTTGCTTGTGGAAGTTGCAAACTTTTGCGCATTTCAGCCAATGTCCCTTCTAATACAACCTTGCCTTGATGAAGAATCACAAAGCGATCACAATAACGTTCTGCCGTTGCTAGTATATGAGTCGACATTAACACCGCCGCGCCTTTATTTCTCATATCATTCAAAAACGTTAAAAAGGACTGAATTCCAATTGGATCAAGTCCCACAATTGGTTCATCCACAATATAAACAGGCGGTTCTATTAAAAAAGCACTCATGATCATGACTTTTTGACGCATACCTTTTGAGAAGTGACTTGGGTACCACTTCTTCATTTTAACCATTCTGAATTCCTCAAGTAGTTTTTCCGCTCTCTCTTCAAAAAGATCCTTTCTCAACCCGTAAGCCAAAGCGGTCAGTTCTAAATGTTCCCACAAAGTTAATTCATCATATAAAATCGGAGTCTCTGGAATATACGCAAACGATCTACGATACTCGTTTACATCATCCTGAAACGTTCTCCCTTCTATCATGACTTGTCCTTTTTCCGGTTGTAATAGTCCTAATATATGTTTAATCGTTGTACTTTTTCCGGCACCATTTAAACCAATCAACCCAACAATCTCAGATTCATTCACGTGAAAATTCACGTCATGTAAGACCGGTTTTTTCGGATGGTATCCACCCGTTATTCCATCTATTTTCAAAACCTCTGACATTTTTGCAACAACTCCTTCACTCCTTATCTTACCAAAAGTTATCAGAGATTCTCTAGTCTCCTGACAAAGGCTTGCTTTCTTCGACACACTTTTTTTTCTGATTTTATTAGAACACTGTTCGGACACTATCTCGCTTTTTTCTAAGTATCCTGTCCGAACTTGACCACTCTTCGGACTCTTTCTCGCTTTTTTCTAGTACCCTGTCCGAACTTGACCACTCTTCGGACTCCTTCTCGCTTTTTACGTAATAGAACGACAGCAACCACTGAAACAACCAAGCATGCAAACACCCTTCCTAAATTAGTTACTTTAATTACCGCTAACTTGCATGATGGACAACGACTCATGTATAGTAAATCTAGACAAATATTGGGAAGGTGATTTGATGACAAGCGATTCAAATTGTATCTTTTGTAAAATTGTAAATGGAGAGATTCCAGCTTCAAAAGTATATGAAAATGAACACGTACTAGCTTTTATAGATATTAGTCAAGTCACAAAAGGGCATACGTTAGTCATTCCGAAAGCTCACCATCGTGATTTGTTCGACCTTTCGGAAGAGAGTGCAAAACATGTTTTTGAAGCTGTTCCTAAGGTGGCAAAAGCTGTAAAACATACGTACGAGGCTGAGGGGTTAAACATTGTTAACAACAATGGTGAAATTGCTGGACAAACCGTTTACCATTTTCATGTACATCTGATCCCACGTTATGGGAAAGGTGACGGATTTGGAGCCGTTTGGAAAGACCATAGTGCAGAATACAAAAGTGAAGATCTGCAGCAAATAGCGAAAGAAATTTCTGTTTTCTTTCCAAAACATTAATTCATATTTATTTAACAAAAAGGTTGTCTCATTTGAACCTGTCTTCATTAGACTAGGGATTTCAATGAGACAGCCTTTTCTCTAAATACATAGTGAAAATGCAACTTTCTGAAAACACTAAAAAAATTCGTTCATTCTTCGTGTAGTTATGGTACGATAATGACAATCTATGTTATTAACGTGGTGAAGAGATAAAGGAGTGGAGAGAACATGACAGCAGTTTATAACTTTAATGCTGGGCCATCTGCGTTACCTAAAGAAGTATTAGAGAGAGCACAAACCGAATTAACAAATTTTAATGGTACGGGTATGTCAGTGATGGAATTAAGCCATCGCAGTAAAGAATACGAAGCCGTCCACCAAAACGCGATTGACTTATTAAAAGAACTTTATAACATTCCAGATCAATACAAAGTTCTTTTTCTTCAAGGTGGAGCAAGCTTGCAATTTTCTATGCTTCCTCTTCAATATTTAAAAGAAGGAAAAATAGGAAATTACATCTTAACCGGCTCTTGGTCAGAAAAAGCACTAAAAGAAGCAAAATTAATTGGAGAGACTGCTATTGGAGGGTCTACAAAAGAGGGCAACTATACATCCATCCCGAATGTAGCAGACCTACAATTCAACGATCAAGATGCTTATGTGCACTTAACTTCAAATAATACGATTTATGGGACACAATGGAAAGACTTCCCTACAATAAGTCATGCACCTCTTATTGCTGACATGTCGAGCGATATCCTTTCCCGTCCGATCAATATAGAACAGTTTGGACTCATTTATGCAGGTGCTCAAAAGAATCTCGGTCCATCAGGTGTTACAGTAGCGATTATTCGTGAAGATCTTCTTGAAGAAAACGTTGACCATGTGCCGACAATATTACGCTACCAGACACATGCTGACAGCAATTCTTTGTATCATACACCTCCAACTTTCTCTATTTATATGTTGAATCAAGTATTAACATGGGTAAAAGAACAAGGCGGGGTTCAAGCCATTGAAAAGCGCAATGAAGAAAAAGCAAAACTTATTTATGATGGCATTGATGAAAGCAATGGTTTTTATAAAGGGCATGCCGAACAGAATGCTCGCTCCCTCATGAACATTACATTCAATTTGCCAACAGAAGATGACAACAAAAAATTCCTAGCGAAAGCAAAAGAACTTGGATTTGTTGGGTTAAACGGACATCGTTCTGTTGGAGGATGTCGTGCATCAACGTATAATGCTGTACCTCTTGAAGCTTGCGAAGCATTACGAGAGTATATGGATTCATTTCGTTTACAAAACTAATTGTTCTTGGTGGTTAGGTTTGCTACCTAACCACTGCTTTAATATAGGAGTAAGAAAGCAACACTTAATCCACTAATAAGCAAAAAGGTAATCATATAAAAAAGAGATTGCTTAAACTCATTTTTCTCATTGCTTTTGACGTCTCCAACTAACCTAATTGACACATAGACAAGACCGTACAATGAGAGTAAACAGACTGATATTAACAATAAGATAAGTGCCTCCATCTTACCGCCTCCTTATCCTTGATATATATGCTTAGAAAGAGGCAGGCAGAACCTAGAAGAAAGGTGAGAATAAGCTTTATGAATGGAAAATCTTTATTATCTGGCATAATTGCTGGGTCCTTAATTGCAAGTGCAGCAGCACTTTTAACGACACCAGCTTCAGGAAAGAAACTACGGCAAAATTGCAAGGTAACCACTTCAAGATGGCAGAAAGATCTTGCACAAATTGCTACGGACAGCAAAGCGGCTTCGGTCCAGCTTAAAACGACGGCAAAGCTTAGCAAAGATGCGTTTGACTCGGTTGGGGAAGAAGTAAAAAAGTCTGTTGATCACTGGCGAAGTGATGTAGAACCCACTTTAACTAAATTAAAAGAAGATATTGAGGCATTACAAAAAAATGTAGAACAATCAAGGAAGGCACTTGATTGATGCTATTAAATAAATATCGGTAATTTTCAAAAAACTTAAAATTCACAAACTTTTCTCTTTCTTTTTGGCCGATTTATTGGCATAATGTAAAGAACAAAATATTTGAAAATAGTAATGGGAGTAGAATGAGAGTTTATTAAACGTAGTAGGAGGAGAATGATGGATCACCAATTACCTAGCTCCTTAAAACAATCGGTGCTTTTTAGCCATAAGGTAGCACAATTAAGCAAAGCATTATGGAAATCAGTTGAAAAAGATTGGCAAACGTGGATTAAGCCTTTTGACCTTAATATTAATGAGCACCATATTCTTTGGATTGCGTATCATCTAGATGGTGCTTCCATATCAGATATCGCTAAGTTTGGAGTGATGCACGTATCCACTGCTTTTAATTTTTCAAAAAAATTAGAAGAACGTGGTCTTTTGCATTTCTCAAAAAAGGAAAACGATAAACGAAACACGTATGTATGCTTAACAAATGCAGGTCATGATTTGTTTCTTCAAACATTAGAAGTTTATAAACCAGACACATACGGTGTATTCGAAGGCGCTATCCCAATAAAGGATTTGTACGGTAAATTTCCGGAATTATCTGAGCTCACTAGTATATTGCGTCACATTTATGGTCCTGAATTTATTGATACGTTTGAAGAATCTTTAACAAAGTTTGATGACGATTTCCATGAAGTAAATGGTCGCCTAAAAAAAGTTGAAACAGAAACAAAGCCAAGTTTTTCGAGTGAAGGAGCCTAGACTACTAGACTCTTTTTTTTTGTTTCAGCGTCTTTGACATCACTTCACTCCAAAACCGATTTGTCGAAATCATTTTATTTTTGTCGATTCTATTGATTTCTTCAAAAAATGAGAGTAAATTATTCAGTGGATTGAGGAGGTGCAGCACTTCAATGAACTGCTGGAAAACTATACGATTAAACCGTGACTACGGTACGTTGCGCCTAATGATGTATTCTGGATGCACGATGCTTTTTTCGTTTTTATTTTATTATTTAGTTGTTAGTAGTCTAATTTCAACAACAGAATCACCAAACATTAGTTTGCCATTATTTGTAATTAGTATTATAGCGCTTTTATTCTTTCATAAAGTTCTACATCTATTGCCGCTTTGGATATGCGGGAAAAAGGCCAATGTAAAAACAAACTGGCTCTCTGCTATACCTGTTTATTCAGTACGGTTTTCAAAACCGTTAGCGCGAAATGTCTACTTAATTTCTTTGCTAACACCTGTACTAGTTATTACCACAACAGGTGCTTTAGCATCAGCCATGTTTCCAACCTATTTGGCCTATATTTCTATTTTAAGCTCTATTCATTTTGGAGTAGCCTTTTATGACATTCTTTTTGCTTCTTATTTAATTAAAGCACCAAAACAAAGTTATGTGGAAAACCATGAAGAAGGATTTCATATTCTAGTGAAACAAGCTTTTTAAAAGAACATACAATTCTGGACGAATGATATTAAGAAACGGTCTCTCACTAACTTGCTCGCAGCATTGCTGTAGACATACACTTCGCCGTGGGCAGCCTGGTGAGTCTCCTTGTGCAGACATATTGTAAGGTTTTACCCCTGCCTTCGACGACATGTCCTACGATAGTTTATAAGGATAACAATAGAAGGTTGGGCTGCATGGGCTGTCAATAATATTCCAAAATTAGACAAACAAAAAATCCGAATGATTTAACATTCGGATTTTTTGTTTGAGTAAACCAATAAACTACAATGTTTTTTCAATTTAAAGGTAGCCACATAGATGGTACGTCGTGGTGGCTTGGCAACACCCCACAAAAAGCAAGTGCCTGTAGCACAATGGAACGAACATGGGAAAACCATTCTCATTTAAAAATCAATTCCAATTCAATATTGTCTTGCTCTAAATCAAATGTTAAGAAGCGAAATTGCATGGTATCACTTTCATCAACTTGGATCTCTGTAATTTTCACTTCGACCGCCCTCTCACTTGGATATGGTACAATCCACTCTGCTAACTCAACCCAAGTAGGTAGCAATTGTAAAATTTGTTCAACAGGCAACTGTAAGATGCCTACTGAGAACGTTTGAACTTCTAATAACAAATCCCCATTTGGTGAGACCAAAGGGATAAAATTAATGGTCACTGGTATTTCTTGGCCCACAATACGTATAGCTGACCTAAACTGTACGCTATCATTCATCAGCTCGACCATGTATGGCATATCCGTTTCTTGCTCTTGTATCCTTGTAGCAATCAACGCATTAATTTTACTCTTATCTGTTTGAATGAGGAACGTAGCTTCTTCTCCGGTAGGTTGTGTAGGTTCAAAATGGCGTTCATCCACTTCTGGAAAATAACGTTGAAATAATATCAGAGCGATTATACTACACACAGCAATGAATCCTAACAATGCAAAAAAAGCGATTTTCCATCCTTGATTAACTCGTCTCATGTGAATCCGCCCCCCTCTCTTCGTAATAATTGTACATACACTACACCAAACAGACAAACTTTTAAACTGCTTTTTAATGAAAATTGATCATTCTTCTATCTTTTTTGCTTATTTTTTGATAAAGTTTATATATCATTGCTCGTCAGGAGGCACATCTATGCTCTTCTTTATTATATTTTTTGCTTTGTTTATTTTGTTCGTTATAAATTCTATGACAGATGCTTTGTGTATAAAGCGAGAAATCCCTTCGGAAAAGCATCCTAAGTTATTTCGAACGATCAATATTCTTATGACCATTTTATTGACTTCCACATATGTAAAAATTTTATTCACATAAGAAGAGTGAGTGACTTTAGAAGTCCTCACTCTTCTTCCTTTTAGCCAAGGCTAGATTTGATTAGTACATCCAAGTTGCACCAATAATAACTAGCAAAATAAACAATACTACTAGTAACGCAAATCCTCCAGAATAAGTGTGAGACATTTCTATCCCTCCTTAGTACAAAGGTTTTAATTCCGCTAGAGATGTTGTTGTTGGTATTACAACCAAGCTGCACCTACAATTACTAATAAGATGAACAACACTACGATCAACGCAAATCCTCCGTGGTATGCGTGAGCCATAATAACACCTCCTCATTGCTTAGTTACGATATCCTATGCAGCAAAAAGCCAAACGTACTAGGCTACTATCCTAGGGATCCGTATATTTTTGATGAAAACTTGAAAACCTTTCTCTCCTAAATGAATATGTGGTATAGTAAAGTGAAAAAAGACAAGCTTTGACCGAGCATCACGTTGAGGAGTGAGTAGACAAATGAAAAAGAGTATGATGATGGCTCTAGGGTTAGCATGTTTTGCAACTTTAGCTGCTTGTAACAACGAAAGTTCACCTGGAGATGATACACCAGTTGTGATTATTGATGGAACAGAAATAACCGAAGTTGCCTTTGTTGATGAGTTAAAGACAAAGCATGGCGAATCTGTATTACAAGAGATGATCCGAAACCACGTTCTTGATCAAGCTGTTGAGACCGTTGAAATTTCTGAAGAAGAGATAGAAGAAGAATTAAATATGCTACGTAATGAATTTAAGGTAGCTTACGAAATTGAGGATGATGAAGGGATCGTTGACGCTCTTCAAAATCAATTTAACTTAGATGTGGAATCACTCGATGAATTCGTAGAAGAATTTCTCCTTCCACCTCTTGCCCTACAAAAGCTTACAACAGAAGGAATTAATGTGACAGCCGAAGACATTCGAGCTTACTACGATGAAAATGAAGAACAATTTGGTGAGCAAATTCGAGCAAGTCATATTTTAGTCGAAGATGAAGACACAGCCAATGAACTACTAGAGCGAATTGAAGCGGGAGAAGACTTTGCTGATCTTGCACGAGAATATTCAACAGATCCAGGATCTGGAGCTCGTGGTGGTGATCTTGACTTTTTTGGAAGCGGGGTTATGGTTGGTCCATTTGAAGAAGCAGCGTTTGCTTTAGAGATTGGTGAAATTAGTGAACCCGTAGAGTCTGACTTTGGTTTTCATATCATCAAAGTAACGGACAAACGAGATCAGTTTGAAGATTATGAAGAAGAAATTGAACAGCTACTGATTCAGCAGCAGTCAAAATCAACAGATGAAGTGATGGCAGAACTTATTGAAAATGCCGATATTAACATTCAAGATCCAAGATTCTCTCATCTCTTCAACTCCGAAACAGCAGAATAATGGATGTTTTAAAGGGTTGTCTTACTAAGCATTTGCTTCAAGTAAGACAACCTTTTTTCGCATTCTTCCGCTCCTGCCTAGAACAAAACATATGCCTATGCATAGGCTAAAATTGAGAATAAAAAAGAAAGGATGTTTCACCATGTCAGGAACTGTAAAACCAACATACGATATTGGCTTCACATTGTTAGTCGTGTTGTTCGTTCTGCTCATTATTGTAGGTGCAGCATACTTGTACTAAAAAGAAAAAGCCAGAGAAGTGGATGTGTTTCCACGTTTTCTGGCTTTTTGATATTCTTAACCCATTTTGCGACGCTCACGTTCTTCTTCTAAGCGCTTCATGTAGATATTTCCTTCATTTTCAATCCACTCTTGTTCTGTACGCTTGTCTTCTAATGAATATTTCACTGATAAATATCCACTTAATACGATCCCTGCCAAAACAAAGTAAACCCACCAAGGACTTGATAACAAAAAGGCTCCAAAAGCTGTTTGGGTAACAAGAGCCCCTGCGACTAGAATGGTTAGTAAAATGAATGCGAAACGTTTTCTTGGATTATTTTTCATTAGAACCCCTCCATGCTTTGTACCATTTACTTTATCTTATGTACAAGCATGTAAGAATAGAACTAAAAATCTAATGGAGGTTCATGAAAGGCTGGCTTATAAAAACTACGGTTGTCCATTGCCATGACTCGTTCAGAAAAATCACCAGGTTGTACGCGTTCTAGAGCACGGTCCATCATGTTCATTTTGGCATCAATGTTATCAATCATATGTAATACTTCCGCTTCACGAATAACAGGAACTTTCGGACTCCCCCATTCTCCTTTCCCATGATGGGATAAAATCAAATGTTGAAGAACCAGTACTTCTTCTCCTTCAATAGCAAGTTCCTTTGCAGCTTCAGCAATTTCACTAACCATGATTGAGATATGGCCAATCAGTTTCCCCTCTAATGTATAGGAAGTATCAATTGGACCTGATAATTCTCTGACCTTCCCTAGATCATGTAATATAATTCCTGCGTACAATAAATCGGTATCAAGAGTTGGATATAAGTCAGCTAAGCTTTTTGCTATTTTCAACATACTAACAACATGATAAGCTAAACCTGACACAAATTCATGATGATTTTTTGTAGCAGCCGGCACTTCTAGAAAAGCCTGTTGGTGTTTTTTTAGCAAATGTCTTGTAATTCTTTGGATATTTGGATTTTTCATTTCAAAAATCGCTTGAGTGATTTCATCAAGCATATCAGCTGGCGCAAGAGGAGCAGATCTTACAAAGTCAGCGATGTTTACTTGGTCCATTGCTGAAGTAGGACGAATACTACTAATCTTCATTTGTAATCGACCACGATATTCAGCTACCTCACCATGGAGATGAACGATTACTTGGCTACAAAAAGTAGCTTCATCTTCCGGAGAGCAGCCCCATAACTTTGCCTCAATATCCCCAGTGTGATCACTTAAAATGAGCGTTAAAAAAGGCTTGCCATTGGATGCTACTCCTTTTACCGCTGATTTAATTAGAAAGTATGTCTCAACTTTTTCTCCAACTTGTTGAAATCGTATCCCCTTACTCATCATCAGTCACCTCAGCTATCATTTTCAACTTTCTTTAGTATACCATATCTTACTTACAGACTTTTAAAGCAAATCCATTCTACTAGCAAGAAAAAAGAAGACGGTGAACAGTTACACCTTCTTCCCTTTCTTCCCCTCTTTTTGTAATTCATTTGGAAATACAACTGAAAATTTGACACCAATTTCCGTATTTTCAGCTTTTGGACTCCCACCATGTAATTCAGCAATTCGTTTCACAATGGCAAGACCTAATCCAAATTTTCCCTTATTGCCTTTGTAAAATGGATTAAACAACTGGGACAAATCATGTGTTGGGATCGAATCGCCATTATTTTCAACTGTTATGACAACTTGCTTCTCTGTTGCAACAGCCCTCATCCAAATCGTATCGTTAGCATAGCGTAATGCATTTTCAACTAAATTCTCCAAAAGGACTTCTAGTTGTTCCAAATCCCCCAATAAACGCGTATCAGCACCTTCCACCAATATTTTTACATCTTCTCGTTGGACTCTGAAACGCTCCTCAATTTGAAAGGCAATTTGCCCAAATACGATTTCCTCATGTTTTGGACTTTCTTCTTTTAACGAATCTAACTTCGTATAATAAAGCATATCAATGACTCTTCGTTCCATTCGATTTGCTTCTTCAATAATTACATCCATCGTTTGTTCCATATTGTTTTTTGGCAGAATGCCATCTTTCACTGAATGGGCATAGCTTTTTATAACCATGATTGGCGTCTTCAACTCGTGAGAAGCATGTTGAATAAACGTTTTCTGTGCCCGGTCATATAAATTCAAATTTTCACGCATCTTTTCAAATTGATCTGATAACCTTTGAAAATCTTCATCTCCTTGCCACTTCAATGGTTCTTTCCAATCACGGTTGGCTATCTGTTCTAAATGATTTCCAAGAATTATAAGAGGTTGTCGCAAATAGTGCTTTAACCAAATGGCTGGAATCAAGCTCAAACAGCTTGTTAACAAAAGAATATAGAGCAATCTCTCCCATAAGCGATTAACCATTTGATCACGATACGTATCCCACATATAGGAAATATGAAAGGCCGGGCGATCATCAATTTCTGCTTTGGTTATGACATAGAAGACAGTCGCTCCTCCATACTGAATTTCGTATCGACCACGATCTGCTTCTTGTCTATATGCATTTTGAGCCATTTCCTGTAACACCTCTTTTGGTGGAGGTGCTCCCTCTGTTGCACGTCCTAACGTGTCGTAAATCAGGAAATGCCCCACTCGTCCAGCTTCACGATTTGTGAATTCCTGCTCATTTCTTGGATTAATTAAATCTAGCAATGGATACGCTGTTCTAAGTTGTTCGTATTGGATGATTCGATAGGTTTCTTCTGTTAGCGTACCTTTTATCGATATAGGATAAATAATCGTCACTGATAAAACAACGATAACGATAATGGAAATGAACGCTAGCCAAATTCGCTGCGTTAAATTGACTTTTATCATGAAGATAGAACACGATAGCCGTAGCCATACAATGTTTCAAGATGAACACGAGGCATTTTTTTTCGAACACGCCTTACAACATCATCAACAGCACGCTCTGAACCAAAGTAGTTCTCCCCCCAAACATGTTCGATGATTTTTCGCGCGAAAAAGCCTTTCCGATTTCACCTGTTAACAATAAAATTAAGTCCATTTCCTTCGTTGTTAGATCAACTAATGTCTCTCCTGTAGCTTCTTCATCCACAACCTTTCGACCGATTGGATCAATGGTATATTGATTCAGTTCAATTTTCTTTTGTTCTTGTGTCGAAACACCGTATACTCGATTTAATAATTTCTTTGCACGAATGATCAACTCTTGTGGGAGAAATGGCTTAGCGAGGTAGTCGTCACTTCCCATCTCCAACCCTAATACGCGATCCAAATCTTGATCTCTAGCTGAAATGAAGATAACCGGAGTATCGGCATCTTCTTTAATTGCTTTTAATAATTGATACCCGTCTGTACCTGGTAACATAATATCTAAAATCCATAAATGAGGCTTGTCCACGATCGCTTCCCGCGCAACATCGCCATCATGAAATGCTTTAACGTTCCAACCTTCTTTCTCTAAATAAGCTTTTAACACTTCCGACAAGTTTTCCTCATCTTCTACAAGATAAACGAGATAATCACTCATGTCAGTCTCCTCCTTTGTCCGAATACGGAAAAATCTATTCATGCACTATATTGTATCTTATTTTAATCGATGAAACGAGTTTCAGGTAGCGAAACCACTAGTATCAAGTAGATTTACAACATTTTTCACAATAAAACGTTTTTTGATGTAATTCGGGGGACTTAATTTCCATTCGATATTTCCCGGGTAAAAGTGACGGATAAAATGATAATACGACAAAGAAAGAAAGTGCTTCTAGCTATACTTTAGAAGTACTTTCTTTCTGTAAATTTGTTTTCGCATACATATTATTTTTATCAGTTGCGTTCTTTCAATATCCGTTTCATTGCGCTACAGCCACTCGCACCCGCAAGGAGGTGGCGAGCCTCCTCGGCTCTGCCTGTGGGCGCTCGCTCCAACCTCTATTTCCCGCAGGAGTCGAGTGACTCCCGAATGTTCCCTAAACAAGCGCAGCAATTGCTGTTAAAGCTGCTAATGGTAATATGATTCGCCCCCAGCCTAATGGGCGTGGAAATGGTCCATAAGGATATGGATAATAAGGAAACGGTGGTCTTACTGGAAACGGAGGATATGGTGGGAAATATCCTCCACCTGCGAAATATCGTTCCTGTTCTGCCTGTTGTCTAGCCATAGGATCTTGCGGAATATAATCAAAAGCCTGATCTCCTTGACCATAATGATACATGCTCTGTGCATTTGCCCCTTGCATCAATGTAGCCAAATCCATATACTGCCCCATTTCATCAATCGGAACCATAAGATAGACATTGTGATCATCTACATGTTCAATTACACCTGAATAACTTTGCTGTTGACCTAATTGTACTTGAACAGGCTGATGTAAGTATTGCTGACAATTCACCTTCATATTGTGAGAATGACTCATTCTTAACTCCTCCTTTTTTTCGCTATGCTATAGCCTATTCAAAAGAAGAAATTAGGTGAATGCCATTAAAAAAGGTGTTCCAACAGGCTCTTTAGCCTGCTGGAACACCCCCGACAAAATCCTCATTTACTAACTTGTGCTGCTTGTTGATCAAAACGAGTTACCGTAAAATACGTTTGAACAATCATAAATATATTTCCTACCACCCAATATAACGAAAGAGCTGAAGGCAAGGACATTCCCGCTACAATAATCATAACTGGCATTATATACATAATCATCTTCATTTGACCTTCTAGCTGTTGGGAAGTCATTTTAACTTGTAAAAATGTCGTCAATCCAGCGATAAAAGGCAAGATAAAGTCTGGATTTCCTAAGTCAAACCATAAGAACGTGTGAAAGGCAATCTCTTCTGTTCTCATAATAGCAAAATAAAACGCCATCATGACCGGAAGTTGAATCAACATCGGAAAACATCCTGCCATTGGGTTCACACCTTGATCGCGGTATAGAGCAAAAAGCTCCTTTTGCATTTCTTGCTGTTTGCTAGGGTCTTTCTTTGTTGCTTCTTTATATTTCATTTGCAACTTCTCCATCTCAGGACGAAGAGTCTGCAAAGCTCTCGTGCTTTTTTGTTGTTTCATAACTAAAGGAAGTAACAGCAGGCGAACACCGATCGTTACTAAAACAATAGCTAAACCATAACTACCATTAAATGCCTCCGCTACATAAATGAGCACCCACGACATTGGATAAACAAAGAAGTGATTCCACACCCCTTCTGTTTCGGCTGTAATCGGCGCTTGTTCCACACTTCCACAGCCTGTCAATGTTACTATTATTCCAATGAATACTAATAAAAAAACAATCCTTTTCACTATGATTCCTCCTTGTTGTTTCTGTTTTCGTTAGAAGACAACAAGTTTAGGATCTTCATCATCGAGACTTTTATGATCCGTCCGTGAAGGAATTTTAGGAAGATATCGTTTCATAGAAGGAGGGTCATACGAGATTGTCAAGATCGACTGATCCTGAACATGAGTCTGTTGCTTTCTCCAATTCGTACGTAACTCCCACTCAATAGCTAACACATTCGCGACCGTAAACGCAGCTAGTGCGGACACCGTAATAAACAACGTGACCCAGACCATCGTCAGATCAGAAAGAATTTCGATCATCTACCCACCTCCTTTACCTTTTTGTTTAGTTTATCATAATAAAAAGGAAAGAAAAAACTATTGTTTACATATGTCTTAGTTCTTACCACAAAAGAGGTTGCCTCTTAATGAACTGACCCTACGCCAGCTCCTAAGAAGGCAACCCCTAAAACTGAATATAAATTATAATGGCAATCTTAATTGCTTGCGAAAGACTTCCTTAACCATATAAGAAACACCATTTTGCTCATTTGACCTTGTAAGCCAATCGGCAACTTCCTTTACGGATTCAGTAGCATTGCCCATCGCAACACCTAATCCTACTTGATTAATCATTTCTACATCGGTATTTTGTGAACCAATTGCGACCATTTCATCGGCACGAATCCCTAAATATTGCCCTAATGTTTGTAAGCCTCTTGCTTTTGATACACCTGCACTTACAATTTCAAAACGACCTGGAGCGGATTCAAGCATCCTGATTCCCATCACGTTCTCTTCCATTTGTTTATTAGCCTTTTTCTGATCTTCTTTATCAAAAAATTGAACTTGAATCTTTGGCGGAGCAATTGGCTCTTGCATTAATTGTTCACAAACGGAATCGACAAAGCGAATCGGATAAAATAAAGGATCTCCAACACCAATGGTCATTTTAGCTATTAGATGATTTCGTTGTCTTACTTTATTTCCAATTGAATATTCCTCATCTAATACACGAATGTGACAATCATATCTCTCTAAAATATCTACTACTTGTAATGCCTTTTCTTCTTTCATTTTTCTAACAAAAATTGGCTCATCTGCATTTTCTGCAATAAAAGCTCCGTCATTCGTTATTAAACAACTATCTACCTTTAAGGCTTTCGCAATTTTTTTCGCTGATGGAAAAGGTCTTGAAGTTGCAAGAGTAACATAAACTCCTTTTCCCTTAACATACTCAATGGCATCCTTCGTTTGTTTACTTATTCTAGAATTTGATTTTAAGATGGTTCCGTCGATGTTAAGGGCTAGCAATTTGTAAGTCATAATCGAAATCCCCTTTCTTCTTGTTGTCCATTGCTTGAGCTACCTCACAAATTCACTCGGCTTGCTCTTTATAACCTAGACTATGAGTAGAGCTCGGACATTAGAACCTAGACGAAGACTCAAATCTTTTCTATACTTTAACCAGAACAACGAGAGCTTTGTTCAAATAGATACAAGTAAGAAGGGATTTCTATGAAAAAAGTTGCCTCCTATTATTTACTCCCAATCGGTTTCTTTTGGCTATTATCTGCTAGTCAATTTTACGGACAAGATATGCAAACGATTTTAATGACAACAGTTGGAACAATCTTAATGGGTTTGCTAGTTGGATTTGTCGTTCATTTGGCTATGATCATTAAAAAGAATTTATCGAAATAAACGTTTTTCGTCAACTCAACTAACCCTTAATAACAATAAAGTATGGGAAAACCAAATAAAAAAGATGTGGCATTGGTCTATATGACCTTTTGCCACACCCTTTATTGTTTAAGCTTGTCCGTAAATTTCTTCTAATGGCTCTGTAATAATTTTATTCACATCACCAATAATGACACTTAGACGTTGCTCCGCTTCCATTAATTTAGAAATTAATTCATGTTGCTGAACAAGTTCAAATTGTTGTTGAGCTTGTTGTGCTTCTTCTTCTGTAATTTGAACACCTTGCATTTGCTTTTGTTGTAGATCAAGTTGCAACTGGCGGAAATTATCTAGCATTCTTTTTGCAATATCATCTGCAGCAATTTGTTCATGCAGTGACTTAAGAGCTGTAAACTCTTCACTTTCCGCTAGTGTTTGCTTTAATTCATGGGCCTTATCGTAAACATTTGACATTATGTATGTCCTCCTAAAAAGTTTTGTCCTACCACTATAACATGTCCTCTTCCTCATTTCACCCTTACAAGGAAATTTCTCAAAAATTTCATTCTATCTACCTTTTATCTACCCAATCACCGTAATGATGAAACCTTGGATCAAACCAATTCCTCCTCCAAGAGCAGCACCTAAATACGTGATCATCTTAAATTCTTTTTTGTAGATCGATAAAACAAGTTCTTCTAACCGTTCAACAGAAAATGTTTGAACTTGTTCACGAACAATGTCGTCAAGATGAAAACGTTCAAGCAATGTTTCTAAATGTGTGCTTAGCATGTCCACAAAAACATTAACACTTTTAGGAATCAATTTATTTTCAACAAGATCCTCGTACTTTCCAGACCATTCACTTAGTGGCTTTTCCATAACAGAATAAACCGGAATTTGCGATTCAGCCACCCTTACAATAAAGGAAACAACCTCTTCTTCGTTCCATAAATGTTCAACATCTTCAATTTTTTTTTGTTTGGCCTTTGTCCATTCTTGCAAAAGTAACTGATGCACCAAATGATTGGTTCCATCATCTTTAAATAACTTGACTAGTTCCGGCTGAATTTTATCAACTAGTCGTTCATTGCCAAGAAACATAGAAATCATATTTCCTAATGTCCCTTTCTGTAAGAGAAAACGATCAATCATGATGCTGAGTTTTTCTTTTCCTTCTGGACTTTGTACGAATGATTGTCCGCGCTTGAGAATATAATTTGTTATTGATGGAATATGTTCCTCAACTTTTTGCTGCAAGCTAACCGGAATGACATTTTCAATTTTTTCAGAACGGTTTGTTTTGATAAATTGTTGATATCCCTTTTTCACAAACGATTGCGTCTGAATCAACAATTGCTCTCTCGGGTTCAAAATTCCGATTCGTTGCTCCAGTATGGAAGATACACTTTCATTGCTTCTCATCATTTTTCTTGTTTCGGTCTGAAGCCACTCAACCACTCCTGAAGAAAACGCTTGGCTTTTAAGCTTTTTTCCTAGACCTTCAGCTGTTAATAAATAATCTACAACCATTTTCCCTAGCTGGTTGGCTAATTCATCGTGTCTTTTCGGGATTAAGCCAGGGGTAAAGGGAACACGCCACGATCCAATTCTTACTTCTTTATATGGCCTAAATAGCATTTTTATTGCAAGTGAATTGGTTAATCCACCAATAATCGCACCAATTATCACCATAAACCCGATAAGTAACATCGTTTGCAATCTACGAACACTCCTTTTTCTATTCACCAATTGGGCATCTATCACATAGTATACGATACGACAATACGTCCCCGCCAGTTAATTACCGCACCCCCTTTTTTGAGTTCACTTTCCTCACAACCCAAAGGAGGTCAAACAAATGAAAATCATTTCTATAAAAAGTCGGCAATGGGAGCAATATCGAAGGCCAATTCTAAATTTCGTTAAGAGATACGACAAAGATAAAGTTGATTCATGTTATTCATGGTTATTTAAATTAAAGAAACATCATTTGCATCAACCAGGAACTTGCATTAAGTTAGCTCTTTGGGAAGGAAAAATTATAGCCGTTGCTGCAGTGTCTGACTATGGAACAACCCATTCTGCTTTTTTAGTTTCACCTAAATATGTACAAACGCAAATTCAAATGAACTTATTTACATCTTTGATTGATGAGCTTGGAGTTTGTTATACAAAAATTCGTTACGATGACAAGCAAAGAATTAAATATGCCTTACAAGCTGGCCTTGTCTGCTTTGCTTACTTAAAAGGAGAGAATGACTTGATATACCTTTGGTTCGGTGGAGGACATTGGCATATAGATGATATAACCGAAAAAGAAGCATAAGTGAGAGCAGAGTCTTCTCCGTTTAAATTATTACTATGAATCAGTTTCTTGTTGAAATTGTCCAATAATAATGCCTTTGCCACTCTAATAAAGTTTCAAGAGGATCTGTTCTCCCTTAATTCCCACTTCACATGTTATAGTATAAGAAAGCGCTTTTAAATGAGGAGTGGAGCTTAAATGATTCATCATTTTCAATGGAAAGAAATTCAAAAGAATGTCGTTCGAAGTGAATGGGCTTTCTCTTTTTATTATGGAGGCTCCTACTACACAGGTATTTATCATAAGGATGGTTCCATTGATTGGGGAACGATGGACGTAGACGTCAAAACAAAAGAAAAACTAGAACCTCTTGTACATGATCTCATGTTATATCACGTGTATGAAAAACATTAACGCATAAAAAAGCCATACCTAGCCACTCTAAAAATTAGAAGGGGTGGTAGTATGTCAAGCCAAAAAGGTTCGAATTACGAAGGCCGTGATAAAAAGTTTGTTGATGTAGACCGCATGATTAATGAAGGTCTTGGTGGCGGTACAACTCATGGGCATCAATCTGGAATTATCGAAGAGTCGCGTGGTGACCTTGAACAAGAAGACCCGCCTTCCAAATCTTAACTTGAACCAAAAAAGTCGGAGGTCCTTTTTAAGAGTGACTCCGACTTTTTACTATTCATCATTGTTCTTGCACGAGATGAACCGATTCCCTCCCACATTTACTACATTGTAAATAATGAGGACATTTTTCTTCTTTTAAATCATTCTCAATACCGTTGTTCATTTTCGTAAGATCGATCGGCAAATAGGCATCATATTTCTCGTAATAGTCCATGATTCTGCCATAATCAATCTGCTCTTGCCGACACTGATCACATTGAATTTCTAGAGACTCCATTCCATTACATACTGGACACATACCCATTTTTCACAATCTCCCTGTACACAAAAAGGGGTGAGCGAACTCACCCCTTTAATCCATAATCTTATTATTGTTGTGTTCCGCCCATTTGTTGTTCAGCCATTTGAACTAGGCGCTTTGTAATTTCGCCACCTACAGACCCGTTTGCACGAGATGTAGCATCAGCTCCAAGGTTAACACCGAATTCTGAAGCAATTTCATACTTCATTTGGTCAAGTGCTTGTTGTACACCAGGTACAAGCAATTGGTTTGAGTTACCGCTGTTGTTACTTGCCATGTGTCTCACCTCCTTGTGTACTTATAGTGTGGTTTTTTTGGGGCTTGATATGTAAAAAAATCGTTGATAATTTATGGAAACGTTATAATAGGTTATAAAAGTTTTTTCGCGGATTTGTGGTTAAGTGGAATAACGTGGCCGTTCTATTACGCTGCAGCCCTCGCTTTCCACGGGGAGGACCCAAGCCTCCTCGACGTTCCGTCTGTGGGGTCGTGGTCTTGGCCTTTCCTCTGCTTACCGCAAGAGTCGAGTGACTTTCGCTCCATTTCACTCAAGAGAAGCCTGACTTCCCCGTTAAAAATCCCAGTGACATCATATAAAAGGACACTGAAAAAGGTCGACTCTCACCTTTTTCAGTGTCCTCGAAGGAATGTGCGAAGCCGTTGCAAGTTTTTCCAAAAATAATGGTATGAGTGGGTTTCTCATACCATGCGCGCAACGTGCGAAGCCATCAATTATTTTCTTACTAAACTGGATAGACAGGGTGTTTTCGTTCCGTAAATTGTAATTCTTTGGATGAATACGTGCTGAATCTTTTCATTAGCTCCTCACGTAAGTCATTTCCTTTTACAATTCCATCGATGACCATTTCTGAAGCTAACCGATACACATCAATATCTGCTTTGTATTCTTCACGCTTTTTCTTAATGAATTCTTCCCTTTCTTCTTTAGATAATTCTTTTATTTTATTAGCATAAACCGCGTTAACCGCTGCTTCTGGCCCCATAACAGCTATTTGTGCTTGTGGAAGTGCCAAGCAACAATCCGGTTCAAAGGCAGGACCTGCCATTGCATATAACCCCGCTCCATATGCCTTTCTCACAATGACCGAAATTTTAGGGACGGTCGCTTCCGCCATTGCGGCGATCATTTTGGCACCATGTCGGATGATCCCGGCTCTCTCTACTTTTGTGCCAATCATAAAACCAGGAATATCAGCTAAAAATAAGAGCGGGATATGATAGGCATCACAAAGAGATATAAACTTGGCTGCTTTATCTGCAGAATCATGAAACAAAACTCCACCTTTTACTTTAGGTTGATTAGCTAGGATGCCAATAACTTGACCATCAATCCTAGAAAGACCGGTAATTAGTTCAGGTGCAAACAATTTTTTTATTTCAAAAAATGAATCCTCATCAATAATTCGGTCAATCAGTTCGTACATGTTGAATGGAGCATTTTGATTTACTGGAATTAATTCATCTATGCTTTTTTCAAATGATTTTGCTTGTTTTACTTGCGTTGCTGCTACTTTCTGTTTATAACTAGCTGGAAAATAAGTAAGATACTTTCTTGCTAATGCAATCGCTTCCTGTTCAGATGAAGCGAGAATGTCACCACAACCGGAAACAGAACAGTGCATTCTCGCTCCTCCCATTTCTTCTAGGGAAACACGTTCTCCAATGACCATTTCTGCCATCCTCGGAGAACCAAGGTACATTGATGCATTTCCTTCTACCATAATAACAGTATCACAAAAAGCAGGAATGTAGGCACCTCCAGCCGCTGAAGGTCCAAACAATAAACATATCTGTGGAACTTTCCCCGAAAGTTTAATTTGATTGTAGAAAATTCTCCCGGCCCCTCGTCGTCCTGGAAACATTTCTACTTGATCTGTAATTCGAGCACCTGCCGAATCGACTAAATAAATCATAGGAACATGAAGTTTTTCAGCCGTCTCTTGAATACGAATAATCTTTTCAACGGTCCTTGGACCCCAAGATCCTGCTTTTACGGTTGAATCATTCGCCATGACACAAACGGTTTGCCCGTGAATTTTCCCCATTCCTGTAATCACCCCGTCAGCCGGCAATGATTCTACCTGACAATTAGCAAAAAGACCATCTTCAAGCTCAATGCATGAATCAAAAAGAAGTGTGAGGCGATCTCTAGCAAACATTTTTTCTTTAGACTTATTTGCTTCATGGTACTTTTTTGCTCCACCTTCTTTAATCCTATTGGCTTCTTTTTGCCACTTTTCAATACCTGACACACAATCCCCTCCTACTCTCCTTTATAAAGTGGTTTCCTCTTTTCTTGAAACGCCAACAAGCCCTCTTTTCGGTCTTCGGTAGAAATGACGTTTTCATAGGCGTTACGTTCGATCGTCAAACCAGTTTGTAAGTCAACCTCTATACCTGAGTCAATGGCAAACTTAGCCTGCCTAACAGCGATTGGCCCGTTGCTCGCTATTTGTCTCGCCAATTGAAATGCTCTTTCTACGACATCTTTTTGTTTCTCAACATGTTCAATTAACCCTATTTGTTTGGCTTCTAACCCATCTATTCTTGATGCAGTAAAAATAAGCTCCTTTGCTTTTCCAATACCAACAAGTCTAGCTAGTCTCTGCGTTCCCCCTGCACCAGGAATAATCGCAAGGGACGTTTCTGTGAGACCATATGATGCTTCTTCCATTCCAACTCTGAAATCACAGGCAAGGGCCAGTTCCAATCCCCCACCAAATGCACTACCATTCATTGCTGCAATCGTCGGTTGCTTTAACGAAGCAATCCGATTTATTGTCATACCAATTTTTTGGACAGCAAACCGGACTTCTCTTTCGTTCATTTCGCTTCGCTCTTTTAAATCGGCTCCAGCACAAAAAACATTGGTCTGGTTACTCGTAAATATGATTGCTCTCGTAGCAGAGGCCGTTTCCATACTTGTTAAAAAATCATTCAATTCTCTTAATAGTTGTATGGAAAGAGCATTCGCTTTTTTCGGTCGATTAAGAGTTGCCAAAATAATGCCTTGATCATGTTCTTCTATTAAGAGCGACTTCATTTGACAACCTCCTTTATTCATTTTCAAAACTCTTTCGATATTTCTTATTGTGCTTACTCACCAAGTGACAGCCTCTTCTTTCTTATTCATCTAGCTCTAAAAGAATATCTCCTTCATCAACAAACATTCCTTCTGCTTTTACAATGGCTGTAACCGTCCCACTTTCTGTTGCCTCGACCGGAATTTCCATTTTCATCGATTCTAAAATCGCAATTTCTTGCCCCTCTTCAACTTTGTCTCCAATTGATACAAGTACCTTCCAAACATTTCCTGCCATTGAAGTTCGCACTTTTTTCATTTTTTTCACTCACCTTTTTTGGATATAATCCCTTACAAAAGCGGTATTGGCTTGCCCTTGTTCAAAAACACGATGTGATAACACGTCTAAAACCATCGGGATATTTGTTTTAATACCTGTCACCTTGTATTGCTCTAATGCTATCTTGAGTTTTTGAATTGCATCCATTCTTGTCTCGCCTTTTACAATAACTTTTGCTATCATCGGGTCGTAATATGGCGTTACGACGCTTCCTATTTCAACTCCACACTCATGACGAATGTTTGGAGCCATTGGAAGGAACAGTTCTGTGATCGTTCCTGGTGACGGAAAAAAACGTTTAGGATCTTCTGCATAAATCCTTGCCTCTATCGCGTGCCCATGACGAGTCACTTCATTCTGTGTAAAAGGCAAGGCTTCTCCTGCTGCGATTCGTATTTGCCATTCTACAAGATCAAGCCCTGTGATCTCTTCGGTTACGGGATGTTCGACTTGTAAACGCGTATTCATTTCAAGAAAGTATACGTTCTTTTTGTCATCAACTAAGCATTCAATGGTACCCGCATTAACATAGCCAATCTTTTTTAGTGCATTGGTTGCTAAAGCTCCAATCTCTTCTATGACTTGTTCATCTAAAAAAGGCGATGGTGATTCTTCAATCACTTTTTGATGTCTTCTTTGAACAGAACAATCTCTTTCATAAAGGTGAAGAACGTTTCCATGTTGATCAGCTAATAACTGAAACTCAATATGTCTTGCTTTTTCAATCGCTTTTTCCGCATACATCTCGCCATTTCCAAAGAACATACTAGCTCTCTTTTGGTTCGACTGAAACGCCTTTCTAAGCTCTTCTTCACTGTTCACGACTTGCATGCCAATTCCCCACCGCCAGCAGATGCTTTGACCATTAGAGGATAGCCAATTTCATAGGCTTCTTTTACGAGTTCGTTTTCATCCTCTGTTGCTACATTTGTTCCCGGAATGATCGGAAACCCCGCATGTTTCATTGCCAGTCGTGCTTTTGCCTTTTCTCCCATCAATTCAATGACGTCAGCTGAAGGTCCAATAAAATCGATGTTTTCACTCACACATCTTCTTACAAAACGAGCATTCTCAGAGAGTAAACCGTAACCTGGATGAATGGCGTCTGCTTGACTTTGCCTTGCTACTTCGATAATTTTATCCACGTTCAAATAACTATCTTGGACTTTGGGAGGTCCGATTTCATAAGCTTCATCTGCCATCTGGACATGAAGAGCATTGCGGTCTGCTTCGGAATATATTGCTACTGTTTTTAAGCCTAATTTCTTGCACGTTCGTATAATTCGTACGGCTATCTCACCCCGGTTTGCAATTAACACACGTCTAAACATGGCACCCCCTCCTTTGTTATAAGCACCCTAAATGCCTAGCAATAACGAGACGCTGAATTTCCGAAGTCCCTTCCCCAATTTCCATTAGCTTTGCGTCGCGCAGCATTCTCTCAATTCCATATTCGCGCATATAACCATACCCTCCATGGATTTGCAGTGCTTGGTTGCAAACTTTTGTAGCTGTTTCAGAAGCAAATAGCTTTGCAAAAGCAGCTTCTTTTGAAAATGGTTTCTTTTGATCCTTAAGCCAAGCCGCTTTTAACACCATGTTTCTTGCTAACTCTATTTCCATCGCCATATCTGCAAGCTTAAATTGAATCGCTTGAAAGCTAGAGATCGTTTGACCAAATTGTTTGCGTTCTTTTGCATACGCTAGCGCCTTGTCAAAAGCTGCTTGTGCAATTCCTAGAGCTAACGCCGCAATGGAAATCCTTCCTCCATCTAACGTAAAGAGAAATTGTTTAAATCCCTTTGAGGGGTCTCCTAATAAATGACTCTTTGGAACCCTCACATCTTTTAGAACCAATTCACACGTATTCGATGCACGAACACCCATCTTGTCGTAATTGCACCTTATTTCAAACCCTTTTGTCCCGGTAGGAACAATAAAGGCAGATATTTGTTTTTTGCCATTTTCACTTTCCCCTGTTACAGCAGTCACAATGACGCATTTGGCATAGCTGCATTGGTGATCCAACATTTTTCCCCATTTAGGACATATTCATCTCCATCAAGTACTGCTGTTGTTCTCGTTCCTTTTGCGTCTGAACCAGCATTCGGTTCTGTTAATCCGAATGCACCGAGCGCTTCCCCTTTGGCTAATGGGACAAGAAACTCCTGTTTTTGCTCTTCTGTTCCAAAATAATAAAGCGGGCTCGCTCCAAGGGATACAGCTGCTGCATAACTCAGTCCCGTCCCTCCGCAAGCCCGGCCTATCTCTTCCACAGCAATAGCATACGTAATCGTATCTGCACCTGAGCCCCCGTATTGCTCTGGGAAAGGCAAACCTAACAATCCTAGCTCTCCCATCTTTTTAAATACGTCTTTTGGAAAAATCGCTTCTTGATCCCACTTTTCAGCATGTGGGGCAATCTCCCTTCGAGCAAAATCACGAACCATATCTTGAACAATCTGTTGTTCTCTCGTTAGCTCAAATTCCATGTACGTTCCCCCTTAGATGTGTTGAGCGATCGCTCATTACGAATATCTATATCTCCACTATACGTTTGTTCTATCCCAGTCATGACAACATTGTAAGCGTTATCAAATAAACTCATAAAAATAAACAGATAGAGGACTGGTTTTCCACTATCTGTTTATTTTATGGACGTGTTCTTACCATGTTCCGTTCCATTGCGCTGCAGCCACTCGCACCCGCAAAGAGGTGCCGAGCCTCCTCGGCTGCGCCTGTGGGGTCTCGCCCTTACCTCTTTTTCCCGCAGGAGTGAGTGACTTTCGCTCCATTTCACTACGAGCTAAGAAATTAAACAGCTATTTAAGATTTCAGTTACTCAAACGTTCCTTTCACAACAGGCTTCCCGCCTTCAACCATAAGCTGTCCCTTAGCAATAACGGAATGAATGTGTAAATCTTTTGTTGCTAAAACAACATCGCCATCATTTCCAACAGCAAGTTCTCCTTTTCCAGGAATGTTTAAAATTGAAGCAGGATTTTTCGTAATTACTTTTAAGGCTGTTTCTAACTCCACTCCTTCAGTTAATACCGCATCTCTTACTTCTTGAAATAACGATGAAACCTGTCCGATTTGCATCCCAATCAAGTTGCCACTTTCATCAAAATCTGGCAAACTTCCCTGTGCATCAGACGTAAAGGTTATTTGTTCAATGGAAACCCCTGCTAGTAATGCCCTTTTTAGAGCTTGACTGCATTTCACCTCTCCGTCCCCCAAAAATTTTGGAATCGTGCTCGTTGTAAAATCAATGTATCCACCTTTTTTGGCATACTGTATACCAGCATCAAACAAATACGCATTCCGATTAATATGAGTTGGTAAAAATTGAGTAATAGGAATATCTGTTGAGTCAATTACTTCATTTAAAATGGAAAGTGTTTGTTTGCTGTCGCCTACATGGACATTCACAATGCCTCCTTTTCCAGAAAGCATTCCCCCGACCCTTGCATAAGCGGCCAGCCTACTTATCTCTTCTACTGTTGGCTGTGAAGAACGATGGTCTGATATCGCCACTTCCCCAATCCCAATAATTTGATCAATTAACAACAGGTCACTTTGTAAGGAATCAGTTAATGGTTGAATCGGGACTTGATATGAACCTATATGTACATAACAAGTAATTCCTTCCTCAGTTAGCCCTTTAGCTTTCGCAATTAAATCTGGCATTGTCCTGCTCGTACCATCTGTTCCGATGACTCCAACCATTGTTGTCACACCAGCTATCGTCGCCTGACTTATCATTAATTCTGGTGTGCGTGTTTTAAAACCGCCTTCTCCTCCACCCCCAATAATATGAACATGCCCATCAACAAACCCAGGCATAACCAAAAATCCCTCTCCATCGATCACTTGAACATCAATCGACAAACTGTTCAAATCAATCTGATCTTCAATCGCGATGATTTTGCCTCCTGCAATCAATAAATCCTTTTTCCCTATAAAGCTTGGTGTATACACTTCACCTTTTTTGATTAACATCAACATTTACCATAACTCCTTTTTCAATTTCACATTCATTTTTTCAGTAAGACTGTTTTCACAAAGATTATAGCTTAAAGCGCAATGGAACGGACTTGATAAGAAATCTAAATCATAAAAAACCTTTCAAAGTACTTCGGGTATGAAATATAATTTCATCCTAATTTATAAACATGTTACGATTAGTTGATACAAAGAGAAAGGAAGAGAAATATGTACATTGTTCATTCTACATTTAAAGTACCAGAAGAAAAAGCGGAAGAAGTCATTCAAATATACAAAAACCGTTCAAGAAAGGTAGACAAAGCAGTTGGGTTTGTTGCCTTCCGCTTGCTGCAAAATTCTAAACGAAAAGGTGAAATAACCGTTCATCTTGAGTGGGATAATAAGGAAAATTATTTAAACTGGGTAAGAAGCAAGGAGTTTAAAGACATTCACGAATTAGAAAAAAAGTATCCTGATCAAGAGCTTGCCTCTATTATTCCAGAAGTTCATCAGTACGAGGTGGTGGCAGAATGACTACTTTTCCATTTGAGCAATATCCCGGTCTCATAGATGAAATCATTGATGGTATTTACACCACTTACCCTGAGCTTGAAGAGAGATTTGGCGAACGTGGAAAGATTAAGTGCAGAGAAGACAACGAACACCACTTTAACCATTTAGAAACTGCCTATTTAATGAAACAATCAAAAATCTTTACTGAATATGCGATTTGGTTAAATAACGTGTTAGTAAGCAGAGGAATGAAGACAGAGCATCTTCTCGATAATTTTATCCGAATCAAACAAACAATAAAAAATAAGATGGATGATGAACGAACTCCCCATTTTCTTTCTTACTTAGAGGATGCCATAAACGAACTTACTAATCATTAACGATATTTTAAACGTATTGAGAATATACTAAGAGAACATGAAACCGAACGTTGTCTTTTTCGTATGTAACAGTTACAAAAGAAAGGAGTGACATAAATGGGATTTCTTATTGCAATTGGTTTAGTGATCATCCTCGTATTATTTTGGGTTTCTAGTTACAACAGTCTTGTGAAATATCGAAATTGGGTAGAAGAATCTTGGGCACAAATTGATGTGCAATTAAAAAGACGTTTTGATTTAATTCCAAACCTCGTTGAAACTGTAAAAGGTTATGCCAAGCACGAGCAAGAAACACTGGCAAAAGTGGTGGAATTACGAAACCAAATTACAGCTCCTGGTAGTAGCAGACAAGAACAAATTGAAGCAAACAACGAACTGTCTGGTGCCCTACGCCAACTGTTTGCTCTTAGAGAAGCTTACCCCGATTTAAAAGCGAGCAAGAATTTTAACATGCTTCAAGAGGAATTATCAGGAACCTTATAGGTACAAAACCAATTGGTCAAAACTTAAAAAGTCTGTGCTTTAAATATTATTTTATATTTCGCCCATTTGATTTGGTCAAAATTATCTATGTATTACTATAAATGAAAAATAAACTCGCAAAATTATTGAACTAATTAATGAAAATTTTGCACTCCTGAATTGAAATAAAGCTAAATTTAATTTTTTACCCCTACCGACTTTTTCTATTTTTCTTAACTTGATTCAAATAATACAAAACCAAATCCTATAGCAAATAAATGTCACCTGAATAACTGTCCAATGCCATTTTCAAATGTGGTAAAATTAAGATAATTACATTCTTTTCTTTGGAGGTGTTTTATGCCTATAAATTTATTTAAAAAGAAGATTTCTCAACAGGATGCTGCGATTCTTTTATTTCAAACTTTGCATGATGGAATTCGTAAAAACATTACTTCAGACCTAGAATTACTTCACGAATATTTTTCACTTCCACAAAACCTTTCAAGTAATGAAGAAGATTTAATTAGATACGATATATTCATTGCCGCCTTGGCTTTAGAAACACAAGCAATAATAAATCTATCTCCACAGGACAAAAACGTAATAAACTGCTTAAAAGATTACATACTAAAAAATGCTGGAACAGAAGTTAATGATTATATAAGAAGCTATATTAATATTTATTATTCTTACTCTAAAAAAGGCGAAAATCCAGTATCTGCTGTTGCTCAAGCCCTTTATATAAAAATCAAAGGCAGGGTTAACAGCAACATCAAAGAAATTGACCCTATTACCACTACAGTCATAGAATCATTACTCGTTTCTAAATCAGGAACTTGGAAAACAATAAAAAATAACTTTAAAATAAAAAAATAGAGCGAAAAACGACCAACAAAAACTGGTCTTTTTTCGCTCTATTTTCAATTTATTTGCAAACTGCAAGAATACTTATTCTTTCTTTTTGTAAACACCCTGTTTCGTTGCTCCAACCACATGGTCACTAGCAAAACATATCTGAGGTTTTATCCAAACCTTCTTTTTTCCGTCTTTTGTTTTAATAGTACGGAAATGCCCTCGCCTTGTCCAGGACGCAACATGACGCTCATAGGTCTTAATATCAAAACCTTTATCCAAGTCTTCATTTAAATTTGGAGAGTCACTTATCTCAAGAATTGTTCTTGTTAATTTTCTTGTTGATGTATTACCAGTCTTTTTCTTTGTCTTTGATTTAAGAGTTACCACATTCTTTTGTTTAACGTATTGTTTGTCTTCAAAATAGACCATGAACACCATTAACGAAAGGACTCCTAAATAATCAAACGCCACATGCTTGACGGTTGCTTCTTCATCTTCTTCCATTGAGAATGATATCTCGAAGCCCTTTTTATCTGTTGTAGAGTGGACGGTAGCAGAATAAAACAGGCTATATTCATCACCTTTTTTCCTGTATTTCTCTACCTTTATTCCGTCATACTTCTCATGTTCAAACGAAATTACCGTTTGAGTATCACCCTCTAATACTACGGAACCACTTATCACAGGCATCCCTGCATTTCTATCCATTTCAAAGATATTAAACTTTTGATACCATGACATAATGTTTGCTAATTGCGCTGAATTCTTCATGCAAATAACATCTTTTTCTTTAATATACTTTCTTAGCTTCCCGCCATTCTTCGATATGTTCAATTTACGTTCCAACACTTTTTTGTCCAAAGAAACACCTCCTAACCACGTTAAACTGCCCCACCTAATCTATCTATAAAGTAAAATGCAATCTCTTCTTCTGATACCCCTTTACTCTCTAACAACATGAAATCTCTGATTAAAGTAGGATTGGAAATACTACATTTCACTATAAAATCTCCAACGCCTTGCCTAGAAAGCACATTATGCATGTCATCAATCTTGCTTTCATTTTCACCAAACTGTTTCAAAGTTTGCAAGATAACTCCGTTACTTTTAACCCCCGAAATAAAATTTTCTTTCTCTTTATCTACAGTTCCACTCCTAATATTATCAGCCAGGGTCTTCACCATATCATCATAAGACTGGTTTCTATTTTTATCTATTTCTTGACTTCTTAATTTAAACAAACCATAAGTTAAATAAACAGCTTCAGGATGAAACATTTTAAACAATAAAAAAGCCAACCTATTCCCTAAGTGATTCAAAAATAAATAAAAGAGTACAATTAACGAAATACCTCCTATCCAACCTGTAAAAATAAAATTAACAATAAGAAATACCCAAGAGAAAATCCCACCAATCAACGATAAAGTCTTGCTATTAGTACCCTTTGCGTGATGACCAAAAAAATTCAATGCACTGCAAATGATTAATAAAATTGCAAAACCATACCATGAAAGATTTGTAATGAAATCCATAATACACCCCCAAAATTTGGTATTAGCTAAATTATAGCACTGTTTTATAGGCTATAGGAACTACCTTTAGAATAAAAAAATGCTCGGATTCTTATCCGAGCACAAATTCTCTAACTCCTTTTTCCTTGAGTCCTTTAGTCCTTAAATTACTTCTTAAAATCAGATAAGGTACCCAATTAAAATTCATAACATTCAATAATAATTTTTATTATTTTCGGAAGCGGTTTGATAACTTAGATTTTTGTTCATCCTTGGAAAAAGGTAGGATTTTTGGTTCTTCTCGTTTTTTATTCTTATCTTCAAACTTAAGAAATGCGGCAGGCGTGCTAAACACCGTTTTCATTGCATACTCAGTTTGTTTCTTTATCTCTTCGCTAGATACATCTGATAAGACTCTAGACAGTCTATATACTAGCCCTTGTAACTTATCATTTTTTTCACTGGCTTCTTCTAAATTAGTCTTAGTCTTTTGAAGAGTTTCTTTAAGAACTAAAAGTTCTTTTTCTAATTTTTCTTCTCTAGCTATAGATTTATGAAATTGCTTTTCCATAAACATTAGATGTTTTAATAAATCATCTTTGTTCTTGTATTTTTTATTAACCAAATCAACTACATTGGGTACTCTAATCTCTTTCCCCTTTGAAATTGCTACTGTTTCACTAAAAATCTCATTAGCCTTTTCAACTTCAACCCTGCCTGGACGACCACTTTTTCTCCAGAAGGAATCCGATGTTGAAGCCGATATTTCACCTTCAGCATACAATTGATTTGAATAACGATGAATTTCTGAGAAATTAATATTGCCCATTGGTTGTACATTTTCTTTAAACATTTTTATTACTTTCTTTACTTCTGTTTCAGAAAGTTTCGGTTTACGACCAGCTGATTTGTTCGCCATCTAATACTTCTCCTCCCCCTAACTTAGAACATAATAATGCTAGTTTATATATTTCATTTTGTATGGCGTTAGATTTAGTTTTAACTTTATTAAA